>CAVSUQ010000005.1:0-337363 GCA_963731305.1 uncultured Gemmatimonadales bacterium
GCAGTGACGTATATCTCGACGTTTCGTCGCCGCGCCTGTTCCCAATCATCATGCTGGCGCGAAACCCGGCGCTGCGCGCCACGCTGATCAACCCTGACTCCGCGGACATGCAAGTAACGCGGCAGCTGCTGCGTGACGCGAAGCTTGATCAAAGGTGCGTCACCGACTGCGCACTAATCGAAGGCGCCGGTGTTTCTGCTGCTTCCGTTGACGTAATTACAAGTATTTCAGTCGTCGAACATATTCCGGACGACACGGCGGCCATCTCGCGTATGTGGGAGCCTTAAACCCGGGGGGACACTCATCATCACTGTCCCCGCGGCTTCGCAGGCATTTGAGGAGTTGATTGATATCAACGAATACGGCTTATTGCAAAGCGACGCCCAAGGACACGTTTTTGGTCAACGGTTCTATGATGATGAGACTTTGGCAAGCCGACTATTTTCTATTACTGGGCGCCCTACACATTCAGTCATTTATGGAGAGAAACATCCGGGACTATTTGCGCGGGATCGACAGCGGAAAGTTGCTGATCCGCTTTACCCAACATGGATGCAGCCGGTTATGATGGCGCGACAGTACCGCTATTTCGCGTCAGTCGCGACCTGCCGGGATGGGGGGTGATCGGAATGCGATTCACAAAGCCTCGTTGAAACCCGATGTGAATGTGTTAACGTCCGATGCGGAGCAGCTTTTCGCAGGCGCTTAGAACTTCCTCAACGGTGACCTCCCGGATGCAGTGTGCAGCGTCGTAAATGCAACCATTAGTGCATTCCAAGCTCGTCGTGACGGGGCGCGCAGACGATCGGTGCGTTCCACCACGGGCCAAAAACGTTCCGGTGCGTTTTCATGGTCAGGATCGGCACCGAGCGGATGACAAGATATCTCTACGCATGGCGTGTCTACCGCCGCTGCTAGATGGAGCGGTCCGGAGTCGTTGCCAACAAACAGACGGCACCGAGAGAGAATCGCAGCGGTCTCTCGAAGAGTAAGTTGTCCGGCTAGGCCCAGCGGCCGGCCGTCCGCTACAGCTAGAGCCGCAACCTGAGGCACGGTATCGATCCGTCCGCCGATCAATATCGCGCGCATGCCAAACTGCGCAGCTAAGACTCGCTCGAGGTCAATGAACCGCTCGATGGGCCAGCAGCGGCGGCGGTTGCTCGCACCAATTCCAAGGCCTACGAATCCACCCGTTTCAGTGACTTCCGAATCGAGGTGTTTACTCCCGTTCGCCCTATCCTCTGCAGTAATCCAGACGCGAAGGCGGTCCGGCCCCACCTTGCCACCGAGGAGTCGCAGCATTTCTAAGCCGCGATCTGCCTCATGAAGTAAAGGTGCGCCGAGTAGCAGGTCATTGATAACAAATCGATCGAATCCAGCGTTCTGCTTCTTTTTTCGTGGATTCACCAGTTCAGGAATAGGCAACTCGTTGTGGCGCACCACTGAAGTACGCGATCGCTGTGGCGAAGCGGTCATC
The DNA here is from genome assembly GCA_963731305.1 of uncultured Gemmatimonadales bacterium. Classification (GTDB taxonomy): domain Bacteria; phylum Gemmatimonadota; class Gemmatimonadetes; order Gemmatimonadales; family Gemmatimonadaceae; genus Fen-1247. The sequence continues at coordinate 1,478 of CAVSUQ010000005.1, forward strand.
GGTGTCCCAGCGCGGAACGAGGACTAGATCATACCGACGGCTTCGCAGACGTCGGATGAGAAAAGTAGCGCTCGAACCGGCAGTACAATAGGTCGAAGAATAGGCGTCGCTCGACCATCATATTCAATAACTTCATCGATGACACCACTACCCTTCATCAATTGCGACGGGGCGGCCTGCGCAACAAGTGTAATGTGCGCATTGGGAATACTTGCGCGCAACGCCTGAAAAAAGGGAGAAAGCAATATCATATCTCCGATTTCCCCGAGGGCTACAACGAGAATGTTCCGGCAATTGCCGAGTTCGAAAGCGGGCCTCGCGGCCACGTCTATCTCGTGCCCATCGTGCGATGCTTGTAAGCCCACGGCGCCAAGCGCTCGGATTATCAATACCGAGAGGCGTGGCGCGAAGCCGTTGAGTAATCCCCGATACACTCTTCCGTAGCATCATTTTCATCGCGTGGCCGGTCACAGCGGTTCACAAGGCCCACGCACGCGTTCTCGCGCGCTTGTCAGCGGTGTAACGGTTTGGCGGGTACGCCGACAACCGTTGTGCCTTCATCAACAGGCACGCGTACAACTGCTCCGGCCCCACGGTTGCGTAGCTCCCGACACGAATTCGCTCGAGCAGTTCAGCCCCTGTACCTACAAGCACGCCATCTCCCAATGTCACGTTCCCAGAGATGTTAACCGACGGATTTATAACGTTGAAATTCCCGACCTCCGCATCATGTCCGACTGTAGTATTTAGATTGAACAGATTGAAGTTCCCAATCGTGATGTCACATGTAAGGCAACAGCCCGCGGCCATCACATTACCGTAACCCAATTTGATTCGACGCTCGTCCATGCAAACGGATGGATGGATCAAGTTCGGGAACCTAAACTTTGCCGGGTTCGCAATGTAGTTAGCGAGCGCAGCCGCGCGTGGTCTAGGCTGACCAATCCCGACAACAATGTCTGCGCTGTCGCTCTGTGCTAGCAGCCACGCATCGTCGCCCACGACGCGTCCGTATCCCAGATCCATGCCGACGTCGCCATCTGATCGACCAATAAACGCCACCGAGTCCCAGAGGCTGCCCGCTCGGTTCAGCACGCATGCGACCATAGCGACTTCGCGCGCGAGACCGGACGTGCCTAGCACAAATAAGCGGTTCAGACAACCTCCGGAATTGTGCGAGTGAAAGCTCGAATCAACGTTCGCAACGGGTGCCGTTTTGCTCAAGGGCCTCAGCAAGAGCTCCAACGATTCGTTCGACCTGGTTCTTGGCGAGATCGGGCCACGAGGGGAGGTTTATTCCACGCCACCCGATTTCCTCTGCTACCGGATGCCTTTCATATCGAGATGCGTACATCGGCATCGTGTGGACTGGGTAAAACACTGGTCGCGTTTCAATGCCAGACTCGAGCAATGACGCTGCAATCGCATCGCGTTTGTCTATGGGAAGTAGCACCGAATACATCCAATAGCTGTGCTGATCGGAAGGCGACGTGACCCGATGAGTTTCGACGGGTAAGCCCGTTAGTAGCGAGTCGTACCAACCAGCGAGTTGGCGTTTTCGCGCAACGAGTTCGTCCGCGCGTTCCATCTGGGCTAGACCAATCGCTGCGCAAATATTCGTCATGCGATAGTTGTACCCGGCGACATCGTGCCAGTACGTCCGGTGTTTCGCAAGGCCCTGGCCCTTGAAATGAACAGCCCGATCGTGAAGAGTGGCGTCTCTCGTGACAACCATTCCTCCCTCGCCGGTGGTCACAGTCTTGTTACCGAAGAAGCTAAATGTCGCTATGTCACCGAAAGTGCCTACATGCTGACCGTTGATCCGTGAGCCGAATGCCTCTGCACAGTCTTCCACGACGAAAAGCGAAAATTCTCGCGCGATCGCCATGATCTCGTCCATGGCCGCAGGATGTCCGTACAGATGAACAACGATTATAGCGCGCGTCCGAGGAGTTATCGTCGCCCGCACGTCTGCGGGATCGAGTTGCCAGGACTCCCGGACGGAATCTACGAACACTGGCGTGGCCCCGACCTGAGCGATGGGATTGACGGACGCGACGTACGTAAGGGTTGGGACGATCACCTCATCCCCAGGGCCGATACCTAGAGCCTCAAGAGCAAGATGAATCGCGACCGTACCGTTGCAGACAGCGGTCGCGTAGCTCGCGCCGATGTACTGCGCAAAGCTGCTCTCGAATAATCCGAGGTATTTGCCTTTGGACGAAATCCACGTCGAATCCAAGCAGTCGTCGACGTAACGCCGTTCATTGCCATGCAATGACGGCCGGTAAACCGGAATGAAATCACTTATGGTTGCCACAGTTCTCCTCAGGAAATGAGCGATTGTCTCTACCTGCACTCACCGCTTCGGTGAATAACACTAGGTACTCCCTCGCAACATCCATCCAGGTGCGGCGGTCAAGGTCTGCAACTTGCGCCATAGCGTGTTGAGACAGTCTCGCGTAATCCCTCTCCAGCTCGTCCAACGCATCCACGAGCGACTGCGGCGACTTGGGATCGAACCACAGAACGCTGGCGCCGATTCGGGCCATATGTTCGCGCATAACCGGTATATCAGACGAAATGACGGGGATTCCTGCACGCACTGCTTCCTCAGCGGGGAAGCTTCCGCCGCCCTCTGCGAGCGTCGGCATTACCAATGCCCACGCTTGATGTAGCAAGGCATAATAAGTACGGTCGGGGACGTAGCCCACGGGTACCAACGAGTCGCCGAGTCTCAGGCCTTGACGTGCCGCGAAGCGTCTGAGAGATGTGCTTCGGTTTGGCTCAACCAAACCCAGTGGCTCAAGCCAGCTCCGCGCCAGACGCTTGAACCGGTTATTTGACACCGGTAAATCGGCTGCACTCCCTGTGAGCACGAGCTTTTTTTTCTGGCCCCACAAACTATACGCAGCGAAAAGTAACTCGTGGTTCTTGTGCTCAGTGATATTGGCTGGGTATAGCATGTACTCGCCCCTAGCCCACTCCCACTCAGAGGGAAGACACGGATCAGCGCTTCCGTCGATATGGGCACCGGAAGTAGGAACAACAACGAAGCGATCTGGCGCGGCGGACGCGGCGGACACCATCGTTGAGACAGTTGCACGAGAACTCACAACAAGACGGGCTGACGAAGACAGCCATCGGCGCGTGGTCTCCCACTCGTCTGGAATCACATGCTTAAAAGGCCTCTGGAGGGAGGGCTCTGTCAGAATGATTGCATCATGAAACGAGCCGACAGTCGTTCGGGTGAATTGCGCCGACATCCTGTGTCGGTGAACCCACGGCAGCCAAATTACGTCGGCCCCCTCGACCGCGGTCTCTCTAATAGTAAAATGCCACGCATGTGGCCCTACGTCAGGCGCAATATCCAGGAATTCGCACGCTACGTGCTCTCGGTTCAGAAGTTCCCGATACGCCTGCAACGCGGCACCGTGAGAAACCAGCTGGCAGTTAAACGGTGCGTTGATGCCTGCGAGACCTTTCAGCGTCTCTACGGTAAACCGCAAGCCCCCGCCCCCGTTTCCGACGTAATCGATGACCCTGAGCGTCAAAGGTGCCACGCCCCTCGCTTCGGTCATTGTAACGCGCGCTGCGAGCGAGCAACCGCACCGCGAGTGCCCGCCGACTCGCGAATAAATGAAGCAATCCTTCCGCCCTGGACTTTCCAGGACTTATTGGAAAGGACGTAACAGCGCGCGTGCTCGCCAATCCTGCGTCTTTCATCCCGGCCCAGCTTCGCAACGCGCTCAATTGTGGCGGCGAATGCCTCAGGTGTGGCAAGAGGGGAGAGGAAGCAGACATCACCATAATCGCGCGCGATTTCAGGCGTACTGCATGTTGTGATTACGGGTGTGCCTGTAGCAATATACTCGAGCAATTTTGAAGGGAACACGTAGCGTGCCGAGGCGAGATCGGTCGCGTGTGGGTTCACCAGAATTGAAGCCCGGTGCATGCGGGCGACGACCTCCGAATGGGGAAGATACCCCAAGTAAACAATTCGATCATCAAGGGCAGCCGCCTGCTCCACCGCGCCGCGCAGGGGCCCTTCTCCAGTCACCCAAAGCCGGAATCGAGATTGCGGCAGGAGTGCCATTGCGTCGAGTAATAGAGGGACTCCCTTAAGGGCGGAAAGACCGCCGGCGTACATTAGCACAATGACGTCGTCGCTAACCGGCGCGGCCGACTCCGGGTAGTCGTATGAACCTCCCCGCTCATCTTCGGGCACCGCCCCCTCCATCAGAATGCTTGCGGTATTCGGTGCGAAATCATTCGCAATCCGCTTTGTAAGAACGATCAGCCCTGTGCACATTGGCATCGCCCAGATCTGTAACTTGAACTCTACCCATCTCAGAACGGACCACCGGACTAGACCATTCCCCGGCACCTGTACGTCTGCTACGATTGCGTAGACCTGAGCGCGCGCAAGCTTGGCGGCTAGGAGGCTTACTACTGCAGGCGGCGCAGCGAGATTGTAGAGCAGTATCACACGATTGGCAGCGGCTCGATGCCGCATCGCCCACCGGAGAAGATTCAGAAAGAGCGCCACGCTGATCGTCGCCGTCTTCAACGGCCCCCAATTCACAAAAGGAAGCATTTCTGCGTGAAACTTGCCATTGACATAGCCCGGTTCTCGGCCAAACAAGAACCTCCGATACCGAGGGAATGAGGGCACCGGCCTCTGAAGAAACACGGCGCTGACGTCGAGACCTGCATCCGCGATTGAGTCTAGAAGCCGGCTCTGGAAAAGCTGGCCGGCCTGACTTAAATGCTGGCGTGACATCGCACTCACCGTCCCGGTTCATGACCCCGACGAACGCCAAGGTGACACGTGGTTGTCCGGGCGTTAGGCTCGGCTCAGTACGAGAGCTGCGGCTCAATTTCGTTGACTGAAACGCCGCAGCGGCCAAACGCGTAGACTCGCCTTCGTGTCGGCCAGTAAGTAGTGAAACTCGTCACGTGCGGCTACGTCATCTATCGAGGCGGCACTCAAATATTCCTTCACGAAGACGAAAAAGAGCGCGACGACAAGGCCGCCGAAGAACCCAAGCAGAAAGCGCTTGGTGAATCCGCGAGGATCCGGCGCTGGAGGGATACCTACAGGGTCAATTATGCTGATTAGCGGAATGTCTCTGGCCTGCTCAAGCTTTGCGCTCTGATACGATTCGGCTAGCGATGTATAGAGCTGCTGCCTCATCTCTATGGCTCGACGCAGTCTATCTTCTTGCAAGGTAAGCTCTGGCGCCGTGCGCACCTTGTTGAATTCCAAGAAGGCCTGCAACCTGTCCTCGGCGGCACGAAGGTCGTTGTTGGCCTCAGTGAGCCTGGCCTCGGCAAAATCCTTTTCAGCGGCGGCTTGCGACTGCCTGCGGGCTAGATTGAACTCGTTCAGTCTCGACAGAAGGCTCTGAAGAATCCACGCTGCCAGCCCTGGTGACCGGGCAGTCACACTCACCGTGATGATGCTCGTCGTAGGGGAGACTTGAGCCTTAATAATGTCACTTAGGTGTTCAATGGCGTGCTTTCGCCGCACGCCAAAGCTCGGATCATCTCCACCGTATCGCTCTATTAATGTGGAGTCCCGTGTAGACCCCGTGGTGCGGACACTGCTTTCAGCAATGGCCCCCAAAATCTCCGGAGACTTAAGTAGTTCAAGGTAGAACGCCGGAGAGTTCGCAGCATCGCTGCTTCCGTTAAGTAAGCCTAACTGCGCTGCCAAGCCCTGCGCTACGCCCGAGACGCGCCGATCCTGAACTACGAAACTAGCCGTTGCCGTGTACGTGCGCTTAGCAAAGAGAGTAGGCACAGAAGCGCCCAACGCGAAAAGCGCAGTCGTCACAGCGATGCCGGCACGACGCCTAAGAAAAACATTTGCCAGCGCAACAAGCGAGATTCTGCGCGACTGGGGGGCGCCGTGGCCGACGCCGACCTCGCGAACTGGCGTTTGGGTCTCAGGCACCGAAGACATCACCGAAGCTCCTGTCGACGCCAATAACCTGGCGCGCCGTGTTGGACGGTGGATTCCCGACCAACTCCAACAATGGTCGCCATATGGGCAACCAACACAAACAGCCAAGGCACAAGGAGCGAGAATTCGAACATGTTCTTCACGAGCGAAACGGAAAAGGGGTCGCGAAATAACGTGAAGGCCATGCACCCAGCGAGCATCGCGTACGACACTCTTGCCGGCGGCGTTCTCTGTTTATGTAACAGCGACAGTGAGCCGCCTAATGCGAAAAGGACTAGTAATGAACCAATCAGCCCGAAGTTTACCATGAACGACAGGAACATATGGAGAGCGCCCAGCGGAGCAAACACTACGTATCCATCTTGCGCGGGGCCGTGAAGGAACACGGCCGTTTTAAGCGGAAGTATGGCAGACGGAACAAGATTCACTAGATCTGCCATGAGGTAACGCGGAAAATTGATCAGCTCTAGGCGGCCGGCACCGACAAACCGAACTAACGAGAACGAAGTAAAAAGACTTTCGCTTGACAAATTCGCGACCACTGCTTCGGGTGAAAGAGCCCCTCCTATGCGAACCGTGCCCAAGACTCCGGCGAGCGAAAGTCCGCCTATAAGGACAGCACCTAAAGCGGAATATTTTATCCGCCGCCCATAAGCCGAGGCGTACACTAGGGCCATCAGGATGGCCGACGCTACGTACAGTCGGCCGCCCAGAGAAAGCAGCGCCACCGCAACACTCGCGTACACACAGATATACGCGGCAGGCGCAAGCCGCGCGAGTGGCGTCCCACCGATCCGGCCCCGATATGCAAACCGAAGCAGGCTGAGACTAAGCAGAATCAGCGAGAACGCCGACAATGTTCCGGCATTCTGGTAAACCGTTGCGTAGCTCGCGTAGCCTCTGAACAGCCCATCGCGAACGCGCCACACATAGATTAGCGCGCCGGCCGCTACCGGTGCCCACAGTAGATCAAACGCGAATGGATCGAGCGACAGTTCGCGCCCCAAATTTGAGGGACGCCCGACCCAAATGCGACTTCCGGCGAGCGAGCCCAGGATGAAAGCCAGGAACATTAATAAGGAAAAGGCTAAGTAGAGTCGCACCTGGGCGCCCGTTACGGACAAATCGACGAAGCGATACCACGCACTCAGCGCTGGATCGTTTGCTAGCGGTCTAACCCGCGCGACGATAAACGGGAAAACGGAGTAAAATAGAAAGCCCAGGCTAAACAGCACCACGTGGTCGATGTGCACACCATCCCGGTATATGCAGCGACGAAGCAGCACCAGCCCCGGAATCAAGACTGCGCAAACGAGAAGCGACGTCGTAATCAACGAAAGCGTCCCGCGTACAGAGATTTATAGACCCGGACCGTCGCAGCCGCCGTACAGGTCCAGGAGAAGCGCGTGACATTTTCGGTTCCGAGTGCCGCCAATCGGTGACGAAGTGCCGGATCCAAAGCACATGTTAAGATGGCCCGACCAATATCGTCGTCCGAGCGGGGGTTGAAGAGAAGTACACCTTCGCCAGCAATCTCGGGAAGCGCGCCGGAGGTCGCCGCAATGACTGCTACGCCTGCAGCTTGCGCGTCAAGAACTGGAAGCCCGAAACCTTCGTATAGTGAAGGGAATGCCAGAAAGTCCGCGCCGGCCAGCAATTCTCGAAGACGTTGGTCCGTGACGAAGCCCGTTGCTCTAATCCGTGATGCAACTGGAGACTGAGCTATCGCGCGATTAACTGATGAGTTGCGTGGTAGATGGCCCACGATGACAAGTTGGTGCGGAATTGACGGCGCGACCGCGCTAAACGAACGTATGAGCGCTGGAATGTTCTTGTGCGGGCACTGACTTGCGAACGCAATTATGTACGGTGCGTGTCGGCCGGCACAACGAGTTACCCCAACACTAGAGGTCGCATTTGCCGGCGCAAGAGGCGTTACCGAAATCTTGTCGTCGGACAGCCTCAAATGCGCTGCGATCTCGCGCTTGCTAAAGTGAGATACTGTAATCACCGCGTCCGCGCGTCGGGCTACGCTCTGCACGAGCCTGCCCAAAACAAGGCGCTTATGAGCGGTCATCGCGACATCCGCGTTGAGAAAATTAAGATCGTGGATCGTCACAACATGCGTGCATCGAGGCCAAAGCGGACCAACATAACCTAGCGAGTGCAGGATTTCTATGCGCTCTCGGACGACATAGCGTGGCAGCATCACCTGCTCCCACGCATAGCGAACGCTTCGCCGCTTTGCGCTCACAGGGCAGATGACTCGATGAAAATTAGGGAACTCTGGCAGTGCGAGGTTCGCAGACTCGCGATTCAAGAAAATTACATATTCGTTCGCAGAATCCGCTTCGCCGAGCGCACCGATGAGCGACGTCGCATAGGTCTCGGTACCCCCGACGACTTGTGGAAGCAGATACAGCAGATTGAGTCCAATTCTCACTGCTGCTTAGAGGGAGACCGACCAGACGCCGCCGCGTTCTCCTTTAAGGATTCGAGATACCAGGAATAGGTGAGCTCAATACCAGCACGCAGTTCAATTTCGGGACGCCAGCCGGCCTTTCGAAGCCTCGTACTGTCGAGCAGTTTCTGTGGGGTCCCGTCTGGTCTGGAGATGTCCCAATCGACAAGGCCGCGGAATCCGACCACATCTGCGACAACATCAGCGAGGTCCGCAACAGTGAGATCGGTACCGTACCCGACGTTGATCAGTCCTTCCATGGATGAGTTGGCAACAAACAAGGCCGCGCGCGCCAAGTCATCAACGTGCAGGAACTCACGGCGTACTTTCCCACTTCCCCATAGCTCGACACGCGAATTCCCGCTCCGGCTGGCGTTGCGCTTTGCCTCGTGAAACTTGCGAATCATGGCCGGCAGTACGTGGCTGCTTGCAAGGTCAAAATTGTCGCCGGGACCGTACAAGTTGGTAGGCATCAAGGAGACCCAGCGAGTTCCGTATTGAGCGTTCGCCGCTTCTACGAGCTTGAGCCCAGCTATTTTAGCAACGGCATACGGCTCATTCGTCGGCTCTAACGGTCCGGTCAGCAAATACTCTTCATGGATTGGCTGCGGCGCCAATTTGGGATAAATGCACGAGCTCCCGAAAAATACGAGTCGCTCCACTGCGGAGTCGAGCGCGGACCCAATGACGTTCGTTTCGATCTGCAGATTTTCGTAAAGGAAGTCCCAACGAAACGTATTGTTTGCGAGTATGCCGCCGACTCTCGCCGCCGCCAAAAACACCGCCCTCGGACGGTATTCGCGGAAAAACCGAGCGACCGCTGCTTGATCCCGGAGGTCGAGCTCGCGTCGACTCCTCGTGAGAGGCTCCGGACACCCGGCCTGGGCAAGTGCACGCATAACCGCGGATCCGACCAGTCCACGATGGCCGGCAACAAATACAGGGCCGCCAATCATCGCATTATACAAGAAGGGACGCGAGCGCAGTCAGTGAAGTGTCCCAGGCAAACGGCTCGTTTGCTCGCAGCGCAGCGACATCGGCGTCAAGCATCATATTGACTAACTCGGTGAAGCCGACCTTAGGTGACCATCCCAAACAAGAACGCGCCTTAGTCGCATCTCCAATTAGCAGATCGACCTCCGTGGGACGGAAGTATCGCGGGTCAACGGCAATTACTCCGCGGCCGGTCGCAACGTCGACGCCAATCTCGTCGACGCCTTCCCCGCGAAAATCGATAGTGACCCCTGCACGGTCGAACGCACACTTGCAGAACTCACGCACAGTGTGAATCTCCCCCGTCGCAAGGACGTAGTCACCGGGCACATCTGCCTGCACGATTCGCCACATGCCCTCGACGTAATCGCCGGCAAATCCCCAATCGCGCTGCGCCGATAGATTTCCGAGATAGAGCTTGTCCTGGACTCCGGCGGCGATTCTCGCCGCCGCCATCGTTATCTTCCGCGTGACAAAAGTCTCTCCGCGAATGGGCGATTCGTGGTTGAACAGCACGCCGTTCGATGCGTGTATTCCGTACGCTTCGCGGTAATTGATCGTGATCCAGTAGGCGTAAAGTTTTGCAACTCCGTACGGGGACCGTGGATAGAACGGGGTGGTTTCGTCTTGTGGGATTGTTTGAACTTTCCCGTACAGCTCAGACGTAGATGCTTGGTAGAAACGCACGTCATCAGTCATTCCCAGAATGCGAATCGCTTCGAGTAGCCGCAGAGTTCCCATTGCATCGGAATTAGCCGTATACTCAGGACTCTCGAACGAGACCTGCACGTGACTCTGGGCGGCGAGGTTGTATATTTCGTCCGGCTGCGTCTCCTGCACGATTCTGATCAAATTGGTTGCATCAGTCAAATCGCCATAGTGCAGGTGGAACCGTGAATGCACCTCGTGCGGATCCGTGTAAATGCCGTCGATCCGTTGGGTATTGAAGAGTGATGCACGACGCTTGATACCATGGACGGTATATCCCTTGGCGAGTAGCAGTCGAGCCAGGTAAGCGCCGTCTTGGCCTGTGACGCCAGTAATAAGAGCGGTTTTCATGTCGTCGGGAATATCATCGCGCGCCAATGATAGGTCAACGGAGTCCGTTGGCTTTATATTTCCTGGCTGTTTCAGCGCTCCCTAGCCGCCGGCTACCGTACGGGTAGCCATTTCGAACAGACGTTATCCCCCGGGGTTGAGGCTAATCAGTAAGTGGGTTCGATTGCAGCTAGTCGGGTGACGCGGCCCGCATGCGAGGTGACGGCCAATCCGGCCGTCAGCGCCTCAACTCGCTGACGGATAGGATCCGGCAGCGTGGCAGCTTACGCCCGACCCACCCTCTGGGTCGTTTCCGAACTGTACGCACCGGAGCTTACTTCAACCGGCTACTTTATCACCCGGATCGCAGAGCATCTCGCTCACGATCCTTCTCGGCGCGTGGCCGCACTGGCGAGCCAGCCGACCTACTCCGCACGAGGCGTTCGAGCGGCAGACGATGAAATCGCCAACGGAGTTCACGTTCGGCGTTACTGGTCGCCGGCGCTCGCGAAGGACAGCCTTGGCGGAAAGTTGGCGAATCTGGTGGCGTTTACACTACAGTGTGCGTGGGGCCTCTTTCGCGGCGTTTCAAGCGGCGACATCATCTTATCGGTTACCAATCCGCCTCCCCTCCCCTACGTCGCCGCGTTCATCGCGCGTTTGCGTCGCGCTCGGTTCGTTGTGCTTGTCCACGACATGTATCCTGAAGTGATTCTTGCAGGCGGAATGGCGAAGCCGACGGGCCTGTTGGTGCGAACCCTGGAGCGTGCGAGCCGATGGCTGTACCACACGGCGGATCGTGTAATCGTCCTAGGCCGGGATATGCAAAAGCTGGTCGCAGCGAAGCTGCCACCCGGCGATGCCTGGCGCGTTGCGATAATACCCAACTGGGCCAGCCTGGATGAAGTGCATGCAACTGCTCCTCGCCCTCGTCAAGAGAACATGCCGTTCGTCGTTCAACACGCCGGAAACATGGGAAGGGGTCACAACATCGAGATACTCGCGCGAGCGGCGAAGCGCCTTTCCAATGTACGCTTCACTTTCGTCGGCGACGGTGCCAAGCGCGGCTGGATCGAACGGGAGGCAGCCCGAAATTCGCTCGCGAACGTACGCGTCATGGGCTACAGACCGCGCAGTGAATTATCCAATTCCCTGGGAGATTGCGATGTTGCAGCGATTTCCTTCGTGCGAGGTATGAGTGGCGTCTCGGTCCCCAGCAGAATGTACAATGTCCTTGCCGCCGGTCGTCCCATTATTGCTGTCTGCGACGACGACTCGGAACTGGCACTCGTCGTTACGGAAGAAACAATCGGCTGGGTCGTCGCGCCGGACGATCTCGAAGGACTTGTAAGTGCGTTGAGTGAAGCAGCGCAATCTCCTGAGCTCGTGCTTGAGCGTGGACGAACGGCCCGTCGTGTTGCTGAGGAGAGATACTCCGAAGAGATAATTATGCAATCCTATGACGAATTGATCTCCTCTCTGGAATGCAGTCACTAGCGTGGTAGTCGCCGTTACCGGTGCTACAGGGTTCATCGGGCGAGAAATCGTGCGCCAAGCGTTGGGCCGGGACAATCGAGTACACATAGTTGTGCGGCGCGCTTCCGATCCCGCGACAAACGCCACTGTTTTTCGCGGAGATGTGACGACCGGCAGTGGTCTTGCGGACGCCTTTCGCGGGGCAGACGCCGTGATTCACGCAGCCGGTCTCGCGCATCAGCACCGTGGCGCGAGCGCAGCAGAATTAGCCAGCGTAAACGGCGAGGCCGCCGGCCGCGTGATGCGAATAGCGAAGGAGTCCGGCGTCAGCCAAGTCGTAATACTCAGCTCCATCTCGGTCTACGGCGGCACCCGCCCCGGCGAAACTGTTGACGAGAGTGCTCCGACCATTCCCACCACCCCCTACGGCGAAAGCAAACTGCTGGGCGAGCGCGCGGCGAGCGCTGAGGCAAAGGACTCAGGTATCGGTTTGCGCATTCTCAGACTCGCGACGGTCTTTGGCGCGGGCGATCCTGGCAACTTCGTTCGTTTGATCCGCGCAATACATCGGCGCCATTTCATTCAGATCGGAAGCGGGCGTACACTCAAGAGCCTGGTACACCGGAGCGATGCCGCCCGTGCGTGTCTCGCTGCGATCGACGATTCTTCTCCCGGCACTAAATGCTTCAACGTCGTCTCCGGACAGTTCTCGCTGCGGGAGATAGTTTCCACGCTTTCGAGCTTGCTGGATGTTCCTGTGCTGCCACTGAGAATTCCGTCGGTGATCGCTAAGGCGGCAACAGCTGGTCTGCGTATGCTGCCACGAGGAGGATCAGGCCTCGCCACCTCCATCGAGCGATTGTTGAGCGACGAATCCTACTCTGGCGCGGCACTGGAATCGGCATACGGCTTTTGCCCGTGCGTCGGGCTATACCAGGGACTCGCCGACGAAGTGAACTGGTACCTCGCCAACGCTTCCTGACGTAGCATGAGTATGATGTCCAACTTGTTGAGATCATCCATGATAGAGCCGCATGTGACCGCGCGCTGATTTGTTCGCGCTGATACTTTTGGCGGTTGCATTGGCGCTGCCTTCCTCACGTGGGCCGCAACAGCACTCGTTCGAGTGCACGCAATCCGAAAGGCAATGTTCGACACGCCGAATCAGCGCAGTTCACACAGCGTGCCGACGCCGCGAGGCGGCGGGGCCGCGATCGTACTTACGACCTTGCTCTGTGTAATAATTGCATATGAGATCGGCGCATTGTCGTATCGCGTCGCGACCGGAGTCGGCGGCGGCGGCGCGCTTGTCGCCTTCATAGGCTGGCTTGACGACCGCCGCCATGTAGCGGCCGAGCTGGCGTGCACTCGCGCATCTTTCGGCCGCGGCCTGGCTCATGCTAAGCCTCGGCGGGGCGAGCCGTGTGCAGTTAGGAGGCGTTGAGCCTCTGCCGGGATATGCGGTAGATGCTATAGCTATTCTGGCGATCGCCTGGGTGACGAACCTGTACAATTTCATGGACGGCATTGATGGCCTCGCCGCGGTCGAGGCGATATTCGTCGGCGCCGCGGGGGCGATCATCCTCTCGCTCGGCCACGCCGGCGGATTGGCGCTGCTTTCAGCGTCGCTCGCGGGAGCAGGTGCTGGGTTCCTGATCTGGAACCGCATGCCTGCACGTATTTTCATGGGCGATGTCGGAAGCGGGTTTCTCGGGTTCGTCTTTGCCTCGATTGCCATCGCGGCCCACGTGACCGCCGGCGTTCCCGCTGCTTTATGGGTAATTCTGCTACTCGTCTTCATAGGCGACGCAACGCTCACGCTCTTTCGCCGTATCGCGCACGGAGATCCATGGCACACAGCGCACCGCCTGCATGCGTATCAGCGCCTTGTCCAATCGGGGCTTACCCACGCGCGTGTCACGCGGACGGTGGCAGCAGTGAATCTCGTCCTCGCCGGATTCGCGATCATCGCGTACCTCGATCAGAGGCTCTTGTGGCCTCTACTGCTGGTGGGTATCGTCGGCGTTTGTGCCGCGTACGCAGCCGTCGAGCGGCGAAAGCAGATGTGGTCCCCGCTCAATGACCCCTGAGCTGCCAACCCGGCGCCGCCGGCGCTCAGGCCGGAATGCAGAATGCCTCGCGGCGCCCCTGCGCCAGTCGTTCGGGCAGTTTGACACGTTTCGACAGGGGGTTATGATTCGTCCACCGGGCAATCGACGTCTGATGCCGAGTTCGTAGTCGACCGCTTGGCTCCGAGTCTGCACTACAGTTGCCGTCCTATAGTCCCTTACATGCGCCGTAAGGCGTTCGAGATAAGAGCAAGCCAGTTGATATCGTGACAGCAAAAAAACACGCGCGAGTCCCCGAGATTCGCAGCCGCTACCTTCTCTTGCTGGATGCGGCTTCCCTGCTCATCGCGGCCGGTCTCGCCTACGTGCTGCGGTTCGATGGCTTCCCGGTAAGCCCTGCAGATCGAACGACGGCGGTCGCTTTTGCTGTTAGCGCCACCATTGCTGCCTTGGCCGTTTTCCTTGCCACCGGTCTCTACCGCCGCATCTGGAGCTACGCCAGCGTAGCTGAAGTCGAGCGCATCGCGGTAGGAGTGTCGATCGCGACCGTGTGCTCCGCGCTGATCGGCCTCCTTCTACTCCCCCTCAGCGGGCTCACTCCCGTTCGAGTTCCGATTTCTGTCGTCGCGCTCGACGCTCTCCTGGGCGCTGCGCTGATCATTGCCCCACGCCTCTTCTTCCGCGTCCGGACCTGGCACGGACGTCGCCGCCGCCGCGACGATGACATGCGCGCAATCATCGTTGGCGCTGGCGCCGCCGGCCACATGATCGCCAAGGAGCTCCTGACCAATCAGGAGCTCGGCATGTACCCCGTCGCCTTCGTCGACGACGACGAGCGCAAGAACAAACTCCGCCTCCACGAGATCCCCGTCGTCGGCAAGATCGCCGACATCGGCAAGGTGGCCCATGAGCACGATGTCGGCGCGATCGTCATCGCGATGCCGTCCGCGCCTGGCTCCGTGATCCGTCGCATCGTCCAGGCCGCCGCAGACGCAGGACTCAAGACCCGCACCCTGCCGCCGCTCTCCGATGTGCTGTCCGGTCGCGCATCTCCCGTCTTCCCTCCGCGACGTCCAGATCGAGGATCTCCTCCGGCGCGATCCCGTCCAGACCGACCTCGCCGCAGTCCGCAACCTCGCCAAGGGTCGCACCGTCCTCGTCACCGGCGCCGGCGGCTCGATCGGCAGCGAGCTCTGCCGCCAGCTCGCCCAGCTCGAGCCCGCCCGGCTGATCATACTCGGCCACGGCGAGAACTCGATCTTCGACATCCAGGCCGAGCTTCGCGGCACGCATCCCAAGCTGCACGTCACCCCGATGATCGCCGACATCCGCGACCTCCAGCGGATGCACTCCATCTTCGACGACTGCCGGCCCTACGCGGTCTTCCACGCCGCAGCGCACAAGCACGTGCCGCTCATGGAAGAGAACGTCGTCGAAGCGATCACCAACAACATCCACGGCACCACCAACGTCGTCAACGCCGCGATCGACGCCGGCGTCGAGCACTTCGTCCTCATCTCCACCGACAAGGCGGTCCGCCCGACGAGCATCATGGGCGCCACCAAGCGTCTCGCGGAGCGCGTTGTCCAGCACGCCGCCGTCGCACACGGGCGCAACTTCGTCTCGGTCCGCTTCGGCAACGTCCTCGGCAGCCGCGGGTCCGTGGTACCAACATTCTTCCGGCAGATCAGAGCCGGCGGCCCTGTTCTGGTCACCCACCCCGAGATGCGTCGCTACTTCATGACCATCCCGGAATCCGTCCAGCTAGTCCTCCAGGCCGGCACCCTTGGCCTCGGCGGCGAGGTCTTTGTCCTCGACATGGGCGAGCCGGTCAAGATCGTCGACCTGGCCACCGATCTCATCCGCCTCTGCGGCTTCGAGCCCGGCAAGGACATCGACGTCCAGTTCACGGGCATCCGGCCCGGCGAGAAGCTCTACGAGGAAATGTTCTTCCACGAGGAGAACGCGCTCCCCACCAACCACCCCAAGCTGCTCCGCGCCAAGAAGGCTGGCATTCCTGACGGCCTCATGCGCCGCATCGACAGGCTCGTCGCCGCAACCGACACGGCCGATGACCACGAACTGCGGGAGATGCTGGTGGCCCTGGTGCCCGATTTCCAGCGCGAAGCGACCGGAAGCGACTACACAGCCAGGGACGTCATCCAACTTCGCCGCACGGGCGATTTCCGGGCGAATACGGCGTCCTGAGCGCGGGCCTTGATGCCGGTGCGCGCGACCTTGCTCAGATCGCGCGCGGCAGCCTTAGTGTGAATGTCGATCCTTCGCCGAGGCGGCTCTCTACTGTGAGGGTTCCGTTCATTCCGTGCGCCAGGTCGCGGCTGATCGCGAGGCCGAGGCCTGTGCCTTCCTTCGGAGTGGCGAGGCTGCGACCAACCTGCATGAAGGGCGCGAAGATCTCGTCGAGCTGGGACGGCGGTATGCCGATGCCGGTATCGCTCACGCGCACGGCCACCGAGCCGGGCTCCTCACTACATGACAGAGCGATTGTTCCGTCGGCCGCTGTGAACTTGACCGCATTCGAAAGCAGGTTGAGAACTATCTGCCGGACTTTCTGCAGATCGGCGACTACCGTCAGCGACCGCTCAGGGGGTGTCACGCTCAGATGGATGTGCTTCTTCTGCGCCTGCGGAGCGATCATGCTGACAACTGATTCGACCGCGTCGCAGATTGCAACGCGCTCGAGCTTGTAATCGATCTGGCCAGCTTCGATCCGGCTGAAATTCAGGATGTCGTTGATCACGGCGAGCAGGTGCTGCTGGCTTCGCTGGATCCGCTCGAGATGTTCCTGCTGGCCAGCGGTGACCTGGCCGGCGATTCCCATCTGCAGCAGCTGCACATAGCCGCCGATCGCGTTGAGCGGCGTGCGCAGCTCGTGCGACATCGCAGCGAGAAACTCGCTCTTCGCGCGACTGGCGGCGCCCGCAGCAATGCTCTGCTGTGCCAACTGCTCCGTTTGCTCCGTGAGCTGCCTCGCCAGCGCTTGCATCTCCTGGCTCCGCTCTTCGGCAGCCTCGCGGGCCGCCTGCTCGGCTGCGATCTCGCGCGCCGACTCGATGCTGCGCCGCTGCGCCTGCATCCGCTCGGTCAGGTCGCGCGTCACCTTCCCAAAGCCGACGACGGTGCCGCTCTCGTCGCGCAACACCGTAATGAGCACGCTGGCCCAGAAGCGCGTCCCGTCCTTTCGAAGTCGCCAGCCCTCATCCTCCGCACGGCCCGTCGCCACCGCCAGTTGCAGCTCGCGGCCAGGCTTGTCGCGCGCTATGTCCTCTGCCGGGTAGAAGATGGAAAAGTGTCTACCGATTATCTCCGAAGCCTTGTAACCCTTGAGCCGCTCGGCACCGGCGTTCCAGCTCAGGATGTACCCCTGCGGATCCAGCGCAAAAATGGCATACTCCTCGACCCGCTCTATGAGGAGTCGATGCAGATCGTCGGGCCGAGTCGGCGCCTTTGGCGGCTTTGGGCCGAGATCGGGCAGCGAGCCAGGCTTGGCAGGTTGATCGGGGCCGGCTTTCACGACCGCACGCTCCTGGCCACTCGCCCGAGGCAGATCGCCCGGCAAACGCTGGAGCCCGCTCCCTTATTCAGTAAATGACCGTTACGTACAATTAATAGGAAGGAGCGCGTCATGGTCATCGTCCGATGGTGGACGCAAGCTCCGATCCAATCTGTGGCGGCGCATACCACGCATCGGAACTCCGGCCGCACCCAGCACACCCGCACTTGGCGGCCAACGCGCGCCATCGCCGGTCGACGCGCAGCACGGCCATCATCCCGGATCCAGCACCTGCCGAGTGGAAGCTCGCTCGTCTGCCCAGTGAGCGTGAGACTCCTCGCCCGGCGGTTTGGCGAAGTACCGGGGATAACCGTTGATCTCGCGTGAGACCGTAGAGTTCGTGCGTAATGCCGCGGACTGATGCGCGCAATCACGCGCCGCGATGCGCCCCGGAACGAAACGCTGTTCGTACGCGAGCTCGCGGCAGCCGCGAGGAAAAACCGCACGACGTGCGCGCGTGTGCGCACTCAGTGAGTAACTGGTTTCGCCGTTCACAAGCAGCACGTTCCGCACGCGACCCATCAGCGCCAAATCCGGTGCCTCCCCGCCAAATGGAACGAGCGTGTCCCCGTTGACGAGTATGTCGTCCAGAATCAACGCCTGCTCCTGGTTCACCATCAGTAATAGCTGCGGTCCGGCGAATCGACGATCATGTTGCCGTACAGCGGCATCGACTGCTCGAAGTCCTCACTTACATGCAGATGATATCAGTACAAGCCGGCGTGGGGAAAGCGCACCCGATACACGAAGCTTCCGCCCACTGGCACAGCGTGCTGAGTTATGTCAGGCACGCCGCGATACTTGTCGTCGAGCCGCACGCCGCGCCAGTGCACGCTGCTCGGCAGATCTATGCGATCGTGGAACCGTACGATGATAGTAGCATTCTGCGGGACGCGGATCAACGGGTCCGGGACCTCGCCGTTGAATCCGTACATCACGAACGAAACGGCGCCGCCGAATGGGCGCTGCGCCGAGCCGCCGGCGGGCGGCGTGTCTCCGAATTCGCTACTGGGTACGGGCTCCGTGCTTGGCAACCGCAGTCAGCCAGCCATGCTTGTCGGACGCTCTACCGTTTGCAATGTCGAGGAACTGCTTCTGGAGCCGCCGAGTAACGGGGCCCGGCTTGCCCGCACCGACGGTGATCCTGTCGACGCTGCGCACCGGCGTCAGCTCGGACGCCGTGCCGGTGAGAAACACTTCGTCTGCGGTGTAGAGCGCTTCGCGTGGCATCGCCGTCTCGACGACCTGTATGCCCGCTTCTTGCGCGAGCGTGATGACACTGTCGCGAGTGATCCCGGGCAGCAGCGTGCCGTCGACCGGCGGCGTGCGCAACACGCCTTTCGAGACACAGAACACGTTTTGTCCCGACCCTTCGCTCAACGTCCCATCGGGGCCGAGCGCGATTCCCTCGTCGAAGCCGTTCGCCAGCGCTTCCATCTTGATCAGCTGGCCGCCAAGGTAGTTGCCCGCAACCTTCGCGACGGCCGGAATGGTGTTGGGTGCCATCCGGTGCCAGCTCGAAACGCCGACATCGACGCCGTTCTCCAGCGCACCTTCGCCCAGGTAAGCGCCCCATGGCCAGCAGGGCAGATAGACCTCGACCGGACTATCGAACGGCACCATTCCCGCTGCGCCATAGCCGCGGAGAACCATCGGTCGGATGTAACACGCGTCAAGTCCGTTGCGCACGACGAGCTCGCAGCACGCGCGCACGAGATCGTCATCCGAATAGTCAAGCTCCATGCGGTAGATCCTGCATGAATTGCGCAGCCGCGCGAGATGGTCCTGCAGCCGAAAGATCGCCGGTCCCTGCGGCGTGGAATAACAGCGTATTCCTTCGAACGCGGCGGAGCCGAATTGCAACGAGTGACACAGAAGGTGGACGGTTGCGCTGGCCCATGGAATGAATTCCCCGTCGTGCCAGATCCAATCGGTTTCAGTGATTTTCGACATCGGATGGTGGTTCGAGTAAAGGCACTTCGCCACGAGCGAGCGGGTTTGCGGCATCGAGCTCGGTCACTCGATGTACGAACCGTATTCAGGTTCGTTGACGCATAGCCGACGCGTGCCGCGACTGAAGCACAAAATCCCGCTGGCACTTTCGGTGCGAGCGGGAATCTTGTGCGAACAAACGGACAGAGAGGGATTCGAACCCTCGATACGCTTTCACGTATACACGCTTTCCAGGCGTGCGCCTTCAACCGCTCGGCCACCTGTCCAACACTCGAGCCCGATCAGCAACACCTCGTAAAAGCTGAGCCGCCGTCATTGTGTGACGGCGGCTCGAAAAAGCGGACAGGGAGAGATTCGAACTCTCGATACCCTTGCGGGTACGCCAGTTTTCGAGACTGGTGCATTCAACCACTCTGCCACCTGTCCAGGATCGGCGTAGCGAGCCGCCAATTCCACAGCCTTGGAAGTTAGCCAGGGGAGTGGGGCCAGTCAACGAACGTTGCAGTCAGCCGACCGCGGTCGGCGATGGACCGTCCGGCAAGCGATTTCTCGCGCTGGCGCGATGGCCATTGTTGCTGCAGGTTGAAGCCATGGGATACTTCGAAGCCTGCGCGAACCCTGTACGCACCGACGCCACGGGCCGCCGAGTCATCGTCCCATTTCGGTGGTTTGGGCCAGTGTACCTTCTTCGCGACGATGCCGAAGTGGCGCGCGCAAAGCGGGGTGTCAAGTGGATGCAAATCACGAGCTTCGCATTGATCGTCGGCGCTGGAGTCAGGGGTCCTACGCTGATGCTGCGACTAATTATTCCGCTGATCCTCGGCCAGATCGCGTGGGTTTACTTTCTCACTCGAAGTCTTGGCGATGCCGGCATCAGGGCGTCAGACATGCCGCGCCTGCGGCGCGGGGAAGCGGTCGCGCGGAGCAATGCCATGATGGGCAGGCCTTTGCTGTGGACGGTGCGCGTCGGGGCTATAGGTATGAATTTCTTCTTCTTGTGGGGAGCATTGCGGTTCGGCGACACGTATGCGTGGCTCGGGACGGCGCTCTTCGGCCTGTTGAACTGTCTACAGGTTTACGACTTCTTCCAGGAACGGTCATATCGCCGTTCTTCCTAGCGCCGGTCACCAAAAAACTCTCGCAATACGGCGCCGCACTCTTCCTCCATCGCGCCACCGCTGACTTCCGGTCGATGATTCAATCGGGGATGACGTAGCAGGTCTTCCACCGACCCGCTCATCCCAGCCTTCGCGTCCCACGCGCCAAAGACTACACGCTCCACGCGCGCCAGCACCATCGCGCCCGCGCACATCGCGCATGGCTCCAGCGTTACATACAACGTGCAACCATCCAGCCGCCAGCGTCCGAGCGACTCCGATGCCGCGCGTATCGCAATCATCTCCGCGTGCGCGGTCGCGTCGTTGTCGCGCAGCGTCCGATTGGCGCCACCGCCGACGATCGTGCCCGCATGCACGACGACCGCGCCGACCGGAACCTCTCCAGCCGACGCGGCCTCTCGCGCCAACAGCAACGCTTGACGCAGATATCCGATGTCCGCTTCGCTACTGTGCGGCAGCTTCGCGCTCGGACGTGAACGTGAGCTTGTTCGCACCGTCGACGCCGACACGGATCCTGTCGCCATCCACGAAGCGCCCTTCCAGCACGGCCATCGCGAGCGGATTCTGCAGGTAGCGCTGAATCGTGCGCTTCAACGGTCGCGCACCAAACGCCGCATCGTAGCCTTCGCGAGCCAGAAAGTGCTTCGCTTCCGGCGTGAGATCGATCGTCAACTTGCGATCCGCAAGCAGCTTGTCCAGTCGATTCAGCTGCAGATCGACGATGTGCGTGATCTGCTCCTCGCCCAACGGACGAAAGACGATGATATCGTCCACGCGATTCAGGAACTCCGGCCGGAATTGCTGCCGTAGCACCGCGATCACCTGCTCTTCCACGCGGTCCAAATCGCCGCCCGTATTCTCCAGGATGTACTGACTTCCAACGTTCGACGTCATGATGATAACGCTGTTCTTGAAGTCGACCGTGCGGCCCTGTGAATCGGTGAGACGTCCGTCGTCGAGAATCTGCAGGAGGATGTTGAACACATCGGGATGCGCCTTCTCGATCTCGTCGAACAGAATCACGGAATACGGGCGCCGTCGAATCGCTTCGGTGAGCTGCCCACCCTCCTCGAATCCGACGTAGCCCGGTGGCGCGCCGATCAACCGTGCGACCGCATGCTTCTCCATGTACTCCGACATGTCGATCCGCACCATCGCCTGCTCGTCGTCGAACAGAAACTCGGCGAGCGCTCGCGCTGTCTCGGTCTTCCCGACGCCCGTCGGTCCGAGGAAGATGAACGAGCCGATCGGCCGATTGGGATCCTGCAGTCCCGCGCGCGACCGCCGAACCGCATTCGCCACCGCCTCGACGGCTTCCGCCTGCCCGATCACTCTGCTCGCGAGCACCGATTCCAGTTTCGTCAACCGCTCGCGCTCGCCCTCCATCATGCGCGTCACGGGGATGCCCGTCCACTTGGCGACGACTTCCGCAACGTCGTCAGCGCCGACTTCTTCCTTGAGGAACCGCGCCCCGCCGCCGCTGTTGCTCGACAGCGATTTCTCCGCGTCCGCGCATCTGACGCTCGAGCTGTGGAATGCGTCCGTACGTTATTTCGGCGGCCTTTCCAAGATCGCCCGCACGCGTCGCCTGCTCGGCTTCCGTGCGCGCCTGCTCGATCTGCTGCTTGATTCTGCCGACTGCGCCGAGTGACTCCTTTTCCTGCTGCCACTGAGCTTTCATCGCGCCCGAGCGCTCGCGCAGCTCGGACAGATCCTTCTCGATCGTGTGAAGTCGTTCGACGCGATCCGCGATCCTTTTCCTTCTGCAGCGCCTGCCGCTCGATCTCGAGCTGCGTGATGCGCCGCTCGACTTCGTCGATCTCCTGCGGCATCGAGTCGATCTCGATGCGAAGACGCGATGCCGCCTCGTCGATGAGATCGATCGCCTTGTCCGGCAGAAAGCGGTCGCCGATGTAGCGGTTGGAGAGCGTCGCTGCAGCAACCACAGCGCCGTCGGTGATGCGCACTCCGTGGTGCGACTCGTAGCGCTCCTTGAGGCCACGCAGAATCGCGATCGTGCTCTCGACACTTGGCTCGCCGACGAACACCGGCTGGAAGCGGCGCTCGAGCGCGGCGTCCTTCTCGATGTACTTGCGGTACTCGTCGAGCGTCGTCGCACCGACGACGCGCAGCTCGCCGCGCGCAAGCATCGGCTTGAGCATGTTGCCAGCATCCATCGATCCCTCGGCCTTGCCCGCGCCGACGAGTGTGTGCAGCTCGTCGATGAATACGACAAACAGCCCCTCGCTTTCGATGATCTCCTTGAGCACCGCCTTGAGGCGCTCCTCGAACTCGCCCCGATACTTGGCACCTGCGATGAGTGCGCCGAGATCCAGCGCGATGAGCCGCTTGTCGCGCAGACTTTCGGGCACGTCGCCATTGATGATGCGTGTCGCGAGTCCCTCTGCGATCGCAGTCTTGCCGACACCGGGCTCGCCGATGAGCACCGGATTGTTTTTCGTGCGGCGCGACAGCACCTGCACCACGCGCCGGATTTCCTCGTCGCGGCCGATGACGGGATCTAGCTTGCCCTTTCGTGCCGCTTCGGTGAGATCGCGTGTGTACTTCTGAAGCGCCTGATACTGGTTCTCGGGCGTCTGATCCGTGACACGATGCGTTCCGCGAATAGCGGCGAGCGCGTCGAGCAGCGTCGCGTAGCTTGCGCCCGCGGTCTGCAACAGACTGCGGCTCTCTGTGCCCTTCACATCGGCGAGGGCGAGCAGCATGTGCTCCGTAGACACATACTCGTCGCCCAGCTCCTTCGCGATCGCCTCGGCGCGGTCAAGGACCTGATTCAGCTCCCGCGACAGCGTCGGCTGCGCGTCGCTCTGTCTCGGATAGCGCTCGGCCTCGCCGCGTCGCCGCCTGCCTGCAGCGCCGCAACGCTGACACCGACCTTTTGAAGAACGGGCACGACGATGCTCTCGTCCTGATCCAGCAGGGCGAGCAGCAGATGAAGATCATAAACGAGCGGATTTCCGGCCTGACGCGCGCGCGTTACCGCATCGTTCAGCGCCTCGCCGGATTTCACGGTGAGTTTGTCTTGGTTAATCATGCCCCAATAATGTGCAATCGCGGTGCCTCAGGTCTCTGCCAATATGGCACGCTATGCGGGCAGGTGTCGGATGGGTGACGGGCTATCTTGCCCCCTGGGAGTAGCATGGCTTCCGGGGGAGTCATCACCCCGCCGAAAGCCAGCCATGGGGATTAGGCACGCGTCCGAACGTCGTCATCCCGCCGAAGGCTGGGAACCACGGACCGTTGATACGCTTGCACCGTCGCGTTGCAGGCGGATCGTAGGTGGCAAATCGTAGGGCGCGGATTTATCCGCGCCGCCCAACCCGAAATACACATCGACGATCATTGGAAACGCCGATAACGTTGACCCAATCCTTGGTAACGCCGATAACGTTGGACCCGATTCCTTGGAAACGCCGGCCATGTTGGATACCACCCTTGGCACCCCGGCCATGGTGAACCATCGTCGTTGACCGCGCCGGTAACGCCGCACGCCATCCCTCGAAGCGCCCCATTCGTCGAACGGTGGCTGAACCGTCGAATCATCGAACCGTCGAACGCCGGTTCACCCGACCCTTGGAAACGCCGTCAGGTAGCGCCCTGCGTGGGGCGGGGATTTATCCCCGCCGCCAATCCCATATATGCGATGAGGGCCATTGGTAATGCCGTGCATATCGTGCCGTGCACATTGTTCCGTGCACATCATTCCGTACGCATCGTTCCGTGCACATCGTGCCGTGCACATTGTTGCCCGATTAACCCGTTTCCAATGGCCGTCGGTCGCCCATTTGAGATTGGGCGGGGATAAATCCCCGCCCCACGCAGGGCGCATCGTAACGGCGTTTCCTATTGATCGATGATTGGCGTCCGGCGTGATCGGTGTGGTCGGTGTGGTCGGCGTGTTCAACCGGGCCGGCGTCCACGGCGTTTCCATGGATCGTCGATGCGCATTTTGGGTTGGGCGGCGCGGATAAATCCGCGCCCTACGATTTGCCACCTACGATCCGCCTGCAACGTCACGGTGTTGAACAGATCAACGGTCCGTGGATCCCCGCCTTCGGCGAGGATGACAACTCTCTACGAGCCCGGCGTTGCCTGATCCCAGCCGTTCCGAGCCCCTACGCCCGCCAGCGGTCCGTGGGCCGGAAGCAAACTTCGATCATCCACGGAGTAAGCTCCGCCGTCACCTTGCGGAAAACATCCCGGCCGACGGCCGTCCGGGAGTCCAGAGCAGCCGACTGTACCGCTCCCTTCAGCGCGACGAGCATCGTCTGAGGAGGCACGCCGTCGGCGTGCATCGCGATGCAGACCTGCTGGACGCAGGAGCGCACTTCATCGCGCGTCGCATCGTGCTCGAAGTGGCGACGCAGGGTGAAGACCAGGGCTTTGACGTCGCTGCCGTCGCTGGCCATGCTATACGGTTGCACTGTACTCATTTTTCCGCCAGTACGAATATGCACACAGCGAGCCACCTCATGCTCAACCCCGCTGGCGTTTGCCCTCGCGCCTTACAATCTGTTCCGTATCTTCACTCTCATGGAAACGTCCCGCGACCAGGCCGCGATCCCGCAGTGGCGGGCTCTCTGCGGCGACGAGGAGATCGGCCGCGCTCATTATCTCGACGGCGCGATGGCGCTCGCACGCATCCATGCCGGCGTCGCGCTCGAGTGGGCTGCCGACCTGGCGACGCTCGGCAGCATAGCGCGATTGCCCGACGGACGCGTCTATCGCGTTGAGCCCTCAGGACCGCGCGGCATTGTCTAGGAGAGATGGTCGCGTCCAGCGCCGCGATCCGTCGGGCGGCATCGTCGAGACCATCCTCGGCATTTTCCTGCCGTTCGCCTCGATCTCGCGAGAGCTGCAGTCGGTCTTCAATCTGGATCGGGCGCCTGGGTGCAGAGCCGAACACGGACGGTTCGAAATCCTGATTCGTGGTGCCGGCATGACGGCCGAGTCGATGGAACGGCGCGTCGCCCTCGCGCATGGTCTTGACGAGGCTGTGCGGCCGCTCCTTCGCGACGAGGGAAGGCGCCGCCGGCGTTACGCCGAACGCGCAATCGCGATCGTATTCGAAGACGAGCAGATAGTCGGCGCTGGCATCGGGACGTCCCGATTCACGTATGTTGCTCGCATGGACGAAAAATAGGGGCAGCCGATGACATCATCCGCGCCCCTATCTTCCATGAATCATCTTCTTCGTCACCGGCCGACCGTCGATCTCCAGTCTGTAGAGATAGATGCCGGGCGGCGCGTCCTGCCCCGTCCTTGAATTCTTCGCGTCCCAGTACCCTGTGTACTGGCCGCACGTCAACTCCAGACTCTCCAACGGCGCCCCACCCGCGACGCTCCCCGTGCCGCCTTGCAACACCGGTACTGCGACCAGCTGAGACAGAATGTTGTACACACGCAAGGAGACCCGGTAAACGCGGCCCGGATCCGAACACAGTGGATAATCCCCCACCGTAAACGGAAGCCGTGTCTCTGATACGAAAGGATTGGGACTGTTCTGTCCCAGCTCCGAACCAGAACCTCGAACCACCCCGCCCCCTGGCAGATTCACCTGGGCGGCCGCGGTTCGCGGCGCGAGCGCGCTGAGTGCAAGCACTGACATGAGTGCTGCCCAACGCAACTTCATTTTTCAACTCCAGGCTGACTAGGAAAGTGTCTTGAACTGGCTCCTGAACGATTGTTCGACCATAAACTAACTGTTCCACGCGCGAAGATAAAGCGCGGTCCGGCGAAGCGCTAGGGCGAGACTAAACGAACGTTGTTGTTACTGCGCCTGCAGAGGCCGACAAGTGTCCGAGTCATTACAAACCCTGGCACAGGCCGAAGTTCCTCCGGCACGCCTCTATAAAGACCGCCAAGTCTACGCTTTCACCTTACTGAGACGCGCTGGTGTCGCCCGAAGTTTCGCTTTCCCGGGCACACAGATGTGATGCAGTACTCGCGCCAGCACTGCGGCCCGGGGCGGTGGTGCGCGCCTCGCCCAGCTAAACGTGCCCCGTCGCCGAGCCGAAATTGGTCTCCCATGCTGCGAATGCCCGCATCGGCCGATCGCCGGACACTACGTGCTCCCGCACGAACTCGCGAAGCAGCCGCTGATGGGCCCGGACGTCGAGCGCGGATAGGTGCAGATCTTTATTCTCTCCCCCTTCCTGCCACAGCCGCAGAACATCCCGCGCGCTGGCAGGCAGACGCCGCGCGACCACCGCTCCACGCGCACAGCGCTCGCAGAGTGCACCTCCCGCCGGGTGCGAGAACGCAACATCAGCGGCGCGGCCAAGAGAAGCATGACACATTGCGCAATCGTCGAGTGCCGGCGTGAAGCCGGCGTCCGTAACGAGCTGCCACGCACCGGCCAGCGCGCGCTCGGCGACTTCACCACCGCTCGCAACTGCGATCGCATCGAGCGTCGCCGAAATACCATCGAAGATCTCCGCGTTCTGCTCGTCCGCCGCAACCCGCAGCGTCAGCTCCGCGATCGCCGACGCCGCTGTGAAGCGAGACATCTCCATCGCAAGCGCGGACCGCGATCTCGCAACGTCGAATGCACCGAGCGTGTGAAGTTCACGCGTGGGCTTGATGTAAATCTGCGCCTCGCCCTCGGCGAACAGATCCACGCCGCTGCCCACGCGGCCCCGTGTGCGGCGCGCTCCCTTTGCGATAACGGATTGCACTCCAGCCTCGCGCGTGATCAGTCGCAATACGCGCGATGTTTCCAGATAGTCGAACGCATGAAGTACGATCGCCTGCGTGATGACGAGCGGCATCGGCGAAATCTAACCGGCGCGGCTCGTCGCCTGCGTCAGCGAACGGCGGATATCCGGACGCCCATCAATATCGCGCGACCCGCAGCGGGAAAATTGAAGACGTCCTCGTACTGCTTGTTCAGTGCGTTATCGACGCGCGCAGTGAGTGACACCGTGGACCGGTCGGTCCTGAACACGCGCACGCTCCCGGAAAGGCCGATCCTGACATACGAGGCAAGCGTCACGGTTGGCGATGGGAACTGCGAGAAATCAGTATCGGGACGCTTGCCTACATAATCCGCCGCACCGCTGACGTTCCACGCGTCGGATCGGGAATAGAACAGCGTCGCCGACCCCGAATGGCTCGGCCGTCTCAACAGCGCGTCGCCGGGCCGCGCGGCGGTGTAACCAGGCGGCACCGAGTATACCTGCGCGATCGTCTGCGTGTAGTTCGCAGATCCATTCAAACCGAACGGCAGTGCGGCGCTTACGTCGGCCTGGTATCCCTTGGACCGCGCCTGCGTGAGATTGCTGTAGAACGATGGAGTAAGCTGCGTATAATCAGGCGGCCCGCCAAACTGTCCGGAAACAAATTGTATCTGATTGCTGAATCGCTGATCGAAGCCGCCGAAACTCGCGCGCACTCTGCCGTCAAGCAGGGACTGCTCGACCCCGACGTCTAGCGAATGCGACTCTTCCGGTTGCAGCAGCGGATTGCCGATGTTGTATGCGGAGCCCTGAGTCTCGTAGAACGCCGGCGCATTGAAGCCGGTACCATACGCCGCGCGCAGCCGCGCGTTGGTCCAAAGCGCGAGCGAAGCGCCAGCATGATACGTGGCGATACTGTGGAAGTCGGAGTGCGTGTCGTAGCGCGCGCTGAGATCGTATGACAGGCGTGGAAGCGGCGATCCTTGAAGGGCGAGATAGGCGCCGCGCGTGATTCGGTGATTGTCGGAGCCCGGCGTCACGGTGGTCATGCCCGACGCCGGTGTTCCGGCGTAGCTCACTGCGATGTTCGTCGAGCGCTCCTCCTCCATCTGATACTGAGCACCCAGCGTGGCAGTGCCCAGCACGCCCGCGTCAGCTTCGACACGCATCTCCGCAAACCTCCGGTAGCCGTCGGTCGGATCGGATGTCCGGGTGAGCGGCGTCGCCTCGATTCCAGATGCTTTCGTATCTTCGGAAAGGCCGTGCAGCTCGTTGTCGCCGCCGAGCACCCGAAGCCGCACTCCTGCAATTATCGCCCGCGAAGCATCGAGTCCAACTACCAATCTGTGCTCGCGCGTGTACGAGTTGGTGTCGACGATCGCTCCCGTAAAATCGGTTGGGAAATGATAGAGCGAGCCAGTATATCGCGATGTGAGCGATACCTCGGACTGGCTGTCCGGACGCAACTGCAGCGAGCCACTCAGATCGCCATTGGAGTATGAATTGTTGAACGGCGCCGTGCCGTCGGAGCTGTGCCATCCGCCGCCCACCGAATACCCCACCAGCGTCGTGCCGCCGCGGACAGTCGCCGTGCCGTCGCGAGTACCGTACGTGCCGCCTCGCGCGTCGACGTCGAGCGTCGGAGGTCCGCTGCCTCTCCTCGTGAAGATCTGCACCACGCCCGCAACCGCGTCCGCGCCGTACAGCGCACTTGCGGGTCCGTAAACGACCTCGATGCGGTCGACGTTGTCCAGCGAGAGGTTCTCGAAGAACTGGCTGCCGCCAACCGAGTTGATGGGGGTGCCGTCTATCAGCACCTTGGTGTAGCGACTCTCGCCGCCGCGCAGAAAGAGAGATGTCACTCCGCCGTATGAGCCGGACTGGACCACGGCGGCGCCCGGTGCTTCGCGTAGCGCGTCCGCAACTGTCAGTACGCCGCGGGCGCGCAGCTCGGCGCCATTCAGCACGGTTACGGGCTGACTGACGTGACTCGACGGTGTGGGTATCGTGGTCGCCGTAACGACGACCGGTTGTAGTGTGGTGGTAGTCGTATCTGTGCGCTGCGCATGAGCTGCGGCCGGAAGCAACGCCACCAGAAGGGCCAATGTTCTGTTCATGAATTGTGCAGGATGAATGTTCAGGTCGAACGACGGAGTGGGACCAGCATCGGCGCATTTACCGCCGGATCGCGCGTGACTACGAGTGGCCACTCGTAGACGCGCTCGAGGAGCTCGCCGCGCATGACGGTGTCCGGTGCACCGCTTGCGACGACCGAGCCCTTGTGTAGCATGACCATTGTCGTCGCGAAGCGCGCGACGAGATTGAGCTGATGGCTCACGAGAAGCACAGCCGCCCCCGCTTCGGCGAGCGCGGCCGTGAGCTGGAAGATCTGCATCTCGTGAGCGACATCGAGGAACGAGGTCGGCTCATCCAGCACGAGCGCGTCGCCGCCCTGGGCGAGCGCGCGCGCGACCCGCACTCTCTGCCACTCGCCGCCCGACAGCTCGTCCGTGACGCGGCCGAGCAGCGGGACGACGCCCGCGCGGCGTGCTGCAGATTCGACCGCGGCCGAGTCGCCAGCGCCCGTGCCGCTCCACTGGCCCGCATGGGGATACCGCCCGAGCGCGATGTATTCGGCTACGTTTCGCGCGAACGTCGTGTCTTCACGCTGAGTTACCACCGCGCACCGGCGCGCCAGATCGCGCCTCGCGATTCCGGTCACATCGGCGCCATCGACGAGTATTCGACCTCCGCGCAGCGGCACCCGTCCGAGAAGCGCACGCACCAGCGTGCTCTTACCGCTTCCGTTGGGTCCGACGATAGCTGTAACCGCGCCGCGCCCGGCGCTGAACGAAACGGCCTTGACGACCGGCTCTGCGCGCGGATCGTATGCGATGGTGACGTCATCGTACACGATCATCGCATCCTCCGAAGCTGTACCAGGAAAAACGGGACGCCCAGTACTGCGGTGACTGCTCCGAGCGGGAGCTCCGATGGCGGAATGACAATACGCGCCAGCAGATCGGAAGCGACGACGAGAATCGCGCCGATAATCGCACAGCCGGCGAGCATCGATCGCTGACGGGACAGCCCGAGCGCACGCGTCATGTGCGGCACTATCAGTCCCACGAACCCTATGAGGCCGGCCGCCGCTACCGTAGCCGCCGCAATGAGCGCACTTGCGAGAAAGGCACGCCGCGTCGCGCGCTGCACATCGACACCGAGCCCGGCGGCAGAGTCCTCGCCCAGCGTTAGAACGTCGATCTCCGGCGCGTAGGTGATGAGATATGCCATGCCGCACGCGACGTACACAGCAAGCCACGCTACGGTGTACCATGTCGCGTCCGCCACCGATCCCATCATCCACCAGAGTGCACCGCGCACGGTGTTTGCGGGCACGTTCGCAAGCAGGATCATGATGATGGCGTTTGCAAACGCGCCGACGACGACGCCTGCCATCAGCAGCACACGTACGTCCGTGTGACCCGATCGTCCGGATCCGCGCGCCACGCCGATAGCGAGTGCAACAGCAACGGCGGCGCCGCCGAATGCGAGAACGGGCCACCATGACGCCGACGCGCCGAACATCATCGCGGCGACTGCCCCCACTGCTGCACCGCCTGACACTCCGAGCAGATAGGGCTCGGCGAGCGGGTTGCGCAACGTTGCCTGCAGGGTCGTTCCACTCGCGCCCAGTGCGAGTCCAACCAGAGCGGCAAGCACGACGCGCGGCAAGCGAAGCGTGACGACTATTGCGTGTACCGCGGGG
Source organism: uncultured Gemmatimonadales bacterium (assembly GCA_963731305.1). Classification (GTDB taxonomy): domain Bacteria; phylum Gemmatimonadota; class Gemmatimonadetes; order Gemmatimonadales; family Gemmatimonadaceae; genus Fen-1247. The sequence continues at coordinate 32,595 of CAVSUQ010000005.1, forward strand.
CCGGCGTGGCCGGTGAAGGCTGCGACGACCTGCGCGACCGAGAGTCGTACAGTTCCGATCGCAACTGCGAGCACGCACACGGCGACGAGCAATAACGCGCCGGCCCACCAGTGCCACGCGCGATGCACGATCACGGAAGATTGATCCCGGGATGCAACGCTCGCGCAAGTACGGATGCGGCCATCCCCATCTGCACGGACGGCCGCAGCACTACCGTAGGCGGAACGCGGATGATGTGGCCTTGCGCAACAGCGGGAACGGCGCTCCAGACTCCGCCGAGGGGCGTCGTGCTTCCGCCCTCGCCACCCCGGATCACGAACTGCGGGTTTCTCGCTGCGACGTCCTCGATCGACACGACTGGTGATGGCTGTGGCAGATCAGCGTAGATGTTGCGTGCGCCCGCAACCTCGATCAGCTCGTTCATGAAGCTGCCGCCGCCCACCACCATCGGTGACGTATCCATGAACGGCCAGACGACGGTCGGATGCGGCAGCGAGTCCGTAGCTCGCCGAACGCGCTGCAGCGATGCGTCGACCGTATCCTCCACCAACACGGCGTTCGCGCTGTCTCCCAGCACTCGGCCCAGCAACAGTGTCGCTCGGTCGAAATCACCGATGCGATCGATTCGGAGCGAAAGCGTGTGAATGCCGGCGCTCTCCAGCCGATCAGCCGCGGCGCGATTGTCCTCGCTCGCGTAGAGCACCACGAGGTCCGGGTGCGCTGCAATGATCACCTCGACGTTGGGGCTTATTCCGTTTCCCATGTCAGGAACCGCTTTTGCAGCGGCCGGCCATTCGTCCCAGTGGGAGCGCCCGACCAGGAGTGAGCCCGCACCAATTGTGAAGATCGTTTCGGTCGTCGTGGGATTGAGTGATACCACGCGTCTGGGATGCAACGAGAACGGAATCGGGCGACCGAAATCGTCATGCGGTGTGATCGTCGATGCGCACCGCCGATGCTGTGTCCGCTGCGATCGTCGCATTGCGTGGTGTATCTCGCGTGCACGCAATCGCACTCGCGGTAAGCGCGATGCACGCAACGTGCGTGATGCGCGCGATCCGCCCGTGCGACGCGAAACGCAATCCGGAAGCAACTGTCTGCCTGAAACGCAAAACGGGCATCCTCATCCGGAGGAAGCCCGCAACGTATGCACGCTATCGTTGACGATGACGTACAACGCCACCAGCCCTCCCCCGAGGGTCTGTGAGATGTGGCGCGGACGAGAGTCGTCTCCTGGCTCCGGGCCGTCGCATCTCCCTTCCCGGCTCGATCAGCCAGTGGGACCGCAGATACGCTTACTGCCCGTTACAGTGGCGGGGCCGCGCCGGCATTTCACCGGCTTCCGTGTCCCCCGACCGCGAAAATCAATTATATCGTGAAGCTACCGGCGCCTCAACGCGCGCGCAAGTGTGACAGTCATCGCACCACCGATTATCAACGTCAGCCCCGCTACGAACAGCAGCGCCGGCGGTTGCTTCGGCTCGGGCACACTCACTTCCACAACCGCGTTCGCGGGAACGTCGCCGGCAAGATACCGACGGAACTGATGTCCTTCGATCGCGACGGGCGCGACCGCCTTGAGGCGTCCGCCAGAGGCGGACCCAGTCGGATCTTCGACGAGCACTTCGAGCACAACAGCGCCGCGCTCGATCGGTACCTTGAGCGGGAATGCGCTCGCGGGAAGGTCGTAGTGAAATGCGAGCTGCTTCATTCCAGGCGCGAATGGCGCATACACCAGCACCCGCGAATCTGCAAAGCGCACCGCAGCCGCGGGAATATCTCCGTCAGCAACAACGGGCGACGTTGCGCCTGGCGGAATCATCGATGACCACACGGCGGATTGCGGCGAATCATCGGGCGCCACGCGCGTGACGGACGTATCGTTCGATACTTCGAAAACTTCCGTCACCGTTCGCAGCCCGTCGGGCGCAGCGCGGCTGACCACCAGATGTCTGCCGCGAATCGTGTACGGCACCGGACGCGACGTCGTATCGAATACGACGATCTCGCCATCGTCACCCTTCTCTTCTCCTGCGGTGAGCGGATGTGAGAAGTAAGCGACACCGTCGTGCGACGACGAAACGAAATAGATCGCGTCGCTGGCGCCGGTGCGATGATACGTGAACGAGTAGCGGCCCGCGCCATTCGTGTGAGTAGAATCGACAGGACCGGCATGATCGGTGCCGACGCGGTGCAGGGTTACCCACGTGCCGCCCACCGCGACAACTGAATCACCGCCCGGCTTCACCACGCGCCCCTCGACGCTCGACACATCCTGAGCGGAGGCGACACCAGCCATTAGAAGCGCAACGATCGCGCAGAGTGACTTAAAGCCGGAACTTGCCAAAGTCTTCCGGTCTCAGATTTTCCAGATACGCCTTGAGTTCTTCCGCCGACATAGGCCTGAATTCGGCGTCGGCGTCCGGCTCCGAAACTACTTCCGCGTCTTCAAGGATAACCTCTGAAAGCAGATCATCGCTCGCGAATATAGGTGCGTTGAAGCGGAGTGCGAGCGCTATGCTGTCCGAAGGCCGCGCATCGATGAGGACGCGTCCGTCGCGGCTCGCGAGATGCAGCTCGGCGTAGTACGTACGCGACACCATGCGGGTGATATGCACGCGCAGCACTGTCGCCCCAAGCTGCGTGATGATGTTGCGGCAGAGATCATGGGTGAGCGGCCGCTCGCGATGAATCTGGTGCATCTCGATCACGATCGATTCGGCCTCTGGCTGCCCGATCCAGATGGGGAGCAGCCGCTCACCACCCTTTTCCTTGAGGATTACGACGTAGGCATTCGATCCGCGATCCAGTCCGAGCCTAACAACTTCGACTTCGAGCAGCGCCATCGATGTAAGATAATGACCGTCGGGATGGGCGCGTCGCACGGATGAACGACAATCCCGGCGTTATCACCAGGATTTATGAGGCCGGCGTAAAGGTCCCGGCGTTTCCAATAGCCGTCGTCGCTGATTTGAGAGAGGCGGGGATAAATCCCCGCCCCACGCAGGGCGCGACGTAGCGGCGTTTCCTGTCGATTTATGATGTACGTCCGACGGTTCGACGCGGTTGGTGTGATCGGCCTCGTCGGCGTTTCTAATGATCGTCGATGTGCATTTGGGTAGGGCGGCGCGGATAAATCCGCGCCCTACGATACGCCACCGACCGGCACAGCTGCGCCGAGCTACACAGCCCGCTTGAGCGCCGCAGCGCGGTCGGTCCGCTCCCAGGTAAAGAGCGTCGCCCCGTTTCGACCGCGACCGATCTTCTCCGGCGTCCGCCCGAAATGACCATACGCAGCAGTTGGTCCATAGATCGGCTTGCGCAGATCCAACGCCGTGATGATTCCGCGCGGCGTGAGGTCGAACACTTCGTTCACTGCACGCGTGATCGCGGAGTCAGGAACGGAGCCCGTTCCGAAGGTGTCGACCATGACCGACACCGGACGTGCAACCCCGATTGCGTAGGCGAGTTGCACCTCGCAACGGTGCGCTAGCTTCGCGGCAACGACGTTCTTCGCGACCCATCGGGCCGCGTAGCACGCCGAGCGATCCACCTTCGACGGGTCCTTGCCGGAGAACGCGCCACCGCCGTGCCTGCCCATTCCGCCGTAGGTATCGACGATGATCTTCCGACCGGTGAGGCCTGCGTCGCCCTGCGGGCCACCGATCACGAATCTCCCCGTCGGGTTGATGTGATACTTGATACCGCGCCCGCGCATCTCGGGGGGAATATTGGGCTCGATTACTTCGGAGATTATCGCCTGGCGCAAACGCCGCGTCGAGATGTCGTCGCTGTGCTGGGTGGAGACCACTACCGTGTCGACTGCAACGGGAATGTCGTCCTCGTACACCACTGTCACCTGCGACTTTCCATCCGGTCGGAGCCACTTCTTTCCGCCGGCGCGGCGGAACTCTGCGAGCGCATGCGTTATGCGATGCGCAAGCTGTATCGGAAGCGGCATCAGCTCCGGCGTCTCGTCGCTTGCGTAGCCGAACATCATGCCCTGATCGCCCGCGCCGCCCGTGTCGACACCCTGCGCGATGTCAGGCGACTGACGGTCGATCGTGCTCATCACTGCGCAAGTCTTGGAATCGAATCCGTAGGACGCGTCGGTATACCCGATGCGCCGAATCGTTTCGCGGACGATATCCGGAACTGGCACATATGTGTCGGTCGTGATCTCACCGGCCACGACCGCGAGACCTGTCGTCACGAGCGTTTCGCACGCCACGCGCGCCGCGGGATCGTCGCTTAGGATGGCGTCGAGAATAGCGTCGGAGATCTGGTCCGCAACCTTGTCTGGATGACCTTCAGTTACGGATTCGGAAGTAAAAAGATGGCGTTCGGACACAATATCGATGTTGGGGGCGAGACGGGCCGGACCGGGCGCCCGAAGGGCGCGGCGGTACTACACTATTTCCGTCAAGCCGGATGAACGGATTAAGCGCCGGCGTCCCCAAACATATCCAGATCGCCCTTGACGGGCAATCCATACCGGAGAAACGGCGCGTCCCCGAAGGCCGATCGCACGGCGGCCCGGAGCACCTGCTCCACCTCCTCCGCCGTCCCGGCCAGCATCGCAGATTCTGCCGCCGCCCGGGCCACGTCGACGCTGATACCGCGGATTACCCGCTTCACGAGCGCGACAGATTGCGCCGCAACGCTAAGCTGCCGCACTCCCAGACCGATCAACGCGAAGGCCATTAGCGGCTGCGACGCCATCTCACCGCAAACCGCGACGTCCAATCCGGCAGCCGTCCCCGCCTGCACAGTCCTGCGAATCAGACGCAGGACCGAGGGGTGCAGCGGAGTGAAGCGCTCCGCGAGGTTCACGTTTCCGCGATCCACCGCTAGCGTGTACTGCACGAGGTCGTTGGTACCGATGCTGAAAAACGCCACCTCTGGCGCGAGGATGTCGGCACCTATCGCTGCAGCTGGAGTCTCCACCATCACGCCGAGCTGCACGTCGCTGCGATGCTCCACTCCGCGCGCCGCGAGCTCTGCGGCCGCTTCTTTCAGCAAGCGGCGCGCGGCACGAACTTCGTCGAGCGTGACTATCAACGGCAACATGATCCGCACGTCGCCGAACGCTGCAGCGCGAAGCAGCGCGCGAAGCTGCGTCTTGAAAAGCTCCGGCTCGTCCAGGCACACGCGAATGGCCCGCCATCCGAGAAATGGATTAGCCTCCGTCGTGTAAACGCCGATAGGCAGCTTATCGCCTCCGACGTCGAACGTGCGGATTACTACCGGCTTCCCTGCGAATGCGCTCACCACGCGATGGTAGGCCCGGAACTGCTCTTCCTCATCAGGCATCGTTGCGCGCCCAACGGCGAGGAACTCCGTGCGCATCAAGCCGACACCTTCGGCACCGCTCCTCGCCGCCGCGTCAGCCTCGTCCGGAAGATCGACGTTCGCGCGCAGTGTGATTCGCACGCCGTCGAGCGTCACCGGCTCCGCGGTCGCTATCACGCGCATCGCGGCGTCATCGGATGCGTCACGCACCGCGCGCTCAGCGTACGCGGCAATCTGCGCCTCAGTGGGATTCGGAATCAGTACGCCGAGCGATCCGTCCAGAATCACGCGGTCACCGGCATGAAGCTGCGCTGTTGCATCGCGCAGCCCGACGACCGCAGGCAGACCGAGTGAGCGTGCGAGAATAGCCACGTGCGACGTACGCGTTCCGGCATCCGTCGCAATCGCCGATATCGCGCCGCGGTCCAGTTGCACCGTGAGACTGGGCGTGAGATCGTGTGTAACGAGGATCGCGTTGGATCCCTTCGGCAGATCCACCGGATCGTGGTCTTCGAGGTCGAGCAACATCGATAGCACACGAATGTGAACGTCGGTGAGATCGGCGACGCGCTCGCGCAGCATCTGGTGCGAGTGTCGCGCGAAGCTCTGTCGCCAGTCCGCCATCACGAGATCGAACGCCTTCTCCGCTCCGAGATTCTGATGTATGAGGGCGCGTACGTTGTCGAGCAGTTCGGCGTCATCGAGCATCGCGATCTGCACATCGAAGATCGCCGCCTCCTCCTCACCGGCGTGTGTGCTTACCCGGTCGCGCACCTGCTGCAGTCTGCTCCGCGCGCGCGCGATGACCGCCTCGAAGCGCGCGATCTCGGCACCGACCTGATCATCGCTGATAATACGTTGCCGAACCTGAGGCACCTCCCAGCGTAGCAGATGCACAGGACCCACGACGATACCGGGCGACGCGGGCAGACCGACAATCGGACGAGGCATCTAGCGCTCCCCGAATTTTGCCGCTACGAGCTGCGCCAGCGCGTCGACTGCTGCGTCCGCGTCGGGGCCCGTGGCGCGCAGCGTTATCTCCGAGCCGCACTCCGCAGCAAGCATCATCACACCCATGATGCTCTTGCCGTTCACCTCGAGGTCATCCCGCACGATCGTGATATTGCTCGCGAACTTTCCCGCCGTCTTCACCATCTCGGCGGCTGGTCGCGCGTGGACTCCATTCTTGTTCACGATCGTAACAGTTCGTTCGGCCATCAACGAGCCACCGAGTAGAGGACAAAAATGGCAAGGACCGCCAGTGCTGCGCGCCAACCAGTCGCACGCGCGCCAAAACGAGCAAGAATTACCGCGCCGACTACTGCGACAACTGCGACACCACCGGCAAGCACGCGTCCCGGTCCGATAATCCGTTGGAGAGCGAGCGGGAGGATCAGGCCAGCGAGCACCGCCGATATCCGTGCAAGAGCGGCCGGCCATTCTCGAAAAACCGGGCTCGCCAGCGCCGGTGCGACCCGCAACCCGCGCCGCAGCCCTACTTGGAGTCCCCATGCCCGAAGCGCTACGTGGCCGACGTTGTAGACGCCAAGAAAGATACATACCACGGCCAGAGGCCCCGCGCCCAACGCGAACGCACCCAGTGCAATGAGGGAGCTTAGCGGAAGCCAGCCAGCCCACACCAGCTGGTCGCCCACACTGCCCAGCGGTCCACAGAGCGCCGTTCTGAACCGCTCGATCCGATCTGGATTCTCGCCGTCGAGCTCGCCACGAGCCAGCGCCCCGACAGCGACACTCGCCAGATACGGGTGAGCGTTGAAGTAGCGAGCGTGCCGCGCGAGCGCCGCGTGGTATCGCTCCTCAGGCAGTTCGCGAAGCAGCGGCTCCATGCAGAACGCAATTCCATTGCCGACCATGGTCTCGTAATTCCACGATCCCTGCACGGCGAATAAACGCATGAAGGATGAGGCGATTGCGCGGCCGCCGACCGGAGCTGGAGTTCCAGCGTTGGATCGCGGCGCTGCGCCGTCCATCGGTCCGGATTGCGTCACTGGAGCAACAGCAGCGCGGTGCCCGCAAAGAGTCCGAGCACAAAAAGCCATCCCGCGCGCGCAGCACGATGGGTCAACGTCCAGATCGCGCCGGCGGCTACGGTCGCAGCGAGCGCTGTGACAACCGCGCGCGAGTAGATCGCGTTGACGCTCCATACCGCAACGATCTTCTGCGACAATGGAAAAAGTACAGCGAGCGCGACACAAGTGACGAAGAAGCCGCGCAGCAGGTCCATCGTCAACCCGCGCACCTGAAGCGAATCGATCGCCTCAGCCGAACCAGCATCGATCGCTGTGCGCAAGCGCCTCGCCTCGCGCGCGTTCCATGTGCGGACCCACACCATGCTCCGGCTGCTGAAGATCGCCGTTGCAAGAGCGACGAACATCGCGACCGGAAGTGCACCCGCCGATCCTTGCGGCTGTCCAGCCATTACCACGCCCCCAACCACGCCGGCGGTCCCCCACTCTGCGTAGCGAGACGCGCCGAATGGCAATGTTTCGAGCGCAATGAGCTCGAGCACGGCGCCAATGAGCAAGCCGGCGGCGGGCCGCCCGACGAACGCGCCAGCGAGCGTTGCTGAAACAAGTGGCCGCGACAGCATGATCTGCGGGAAGCTCACCATGTCGAGTCCCGTCACAGCGCCGAGCAGCGACACCGGAACGAGACCGAACAGAAGTGACTCAGCTGTCATGAATCGCATCCACGCAACAGCTCATCGAGCGAACGGCTCGACGCAGATGGCACGTCCTGGGCCGTCACGGTGACACCCCGTGCGGCGATCTCACGTAGCTCCTGCTCTTCGGCTGCATTGAGGAAAACGTAGCGCATCTTTTGTGTTCGGTCCTCGCGGTGGTGGACACCGCCGATGTTCACTGCTGGAATCTTGAGCGGCGAGTTACGGACGAGATCGAGCATCGCGTGCACGGTTCCGGTCAGCACCATGCCGGTACGCCGGTCGCGCGAGTAATTCTCGAGCTCCCGTGCAGCGTCCTGGATAGAGACGAAATACACCTCCATGCTTGTCGGCACACCGAGCCGATAGAGCTCCTGCTCCCAATCGGATTCGGCAACGATATCGTCGACAAGAACGATGAAGCCGAGATCGAGAGGCTGACCCCATCCTACCACGACCTGCCCGTGAATAAGACGGTCGTCAATTCTGTAAAGTGCTATGGGCATTCAGCCAGCTAAGGATACAATAGCGCCGCGTCCCTTTTCGACAGACCGCGACGCCGCGTCGCGCGAGGTCATATCGGCGCCGCAGAAAACGAAGTCGATCAAAGCCGCGAGATTGGCGCCCGTTACGATCGTGAGATCGGGTGTGTCGTGCAGGACTCGACGCGCAGCAAGCGTGGCGCTGCCGCCAGGAAGATCGGTGAACACGACGCTGACGTTGTGCAGTGCGAGAAGATCGCGCAGTCCTGTTTCAATTTCCTCGCGACCCAGACCGGCGTTGGAGAACGGGATCAACGCGTTGCCACGGCCGGTAATCTGCTCTACGGCAGAAACGAGGCCGTCGGGCAGCGCACCGTGACCCGCAACAATAGCTCGCGGCGCAATGTCTGGATCCATCTACTCCACGTCCTCCTGCAGGTATCGACGGATCGCAGAAGCTTTCTGCATGCGCTGAATCAGCCGTTCGTTGAACTGTTCCGCTGGATTGATTCCGGAATAATGCAGAAGATGATTCATCGCGATCACCTCCGCTATGACGGTGATGTTCTTGCCCGGATTCAGCGGGACCGTGATCTTGGGGATCTCCACGCCAAGGATGCTCGCCTTGGAAGTGTCCAGACCCGTGCGCTCGACCGGCGCGTTACGGTCCCACGTCTCGAGATGCACTACGACTTCGATGCGCTTCTGCTGTCGTACGGACCGTATCCCAAAAATGGACGGAATGTTGATGAGGCCAACGCCGCGAATCTCCATGTGGTGCGCAGCCATCTCGTGTGCCCGGCCGATCAACAGATCGTGCCCGCGCCGTGAGACGATTACCAGGTCATCAGCAACCAGGCGATGTCCGCGCTCGACGAGATCCAGCACACATTCAGATTTTCCAATTCCACTTGCGCCCGTGAAGAAGAGACCCACACCGTACACGTCCGCAAGTGATCCGTGAAGCGTGGTCGTGGGAGCGAACAACTCTTCCAGCGCCGGCTTCACGCCTCGATAGAAATCCGCGGTGCTGAGTGCTGTCCGGATGAGTGCCGTCGAGGTCGCGCGCGCGAGGTCGCGCAGACCGTCCGGGGGCTCCTGCCCTTTCGTGATGAACACCGCCGGCAGATGAAACGACAGAAAAAGCTCTGTGATTTCCTCGCGCCGCTGTTTGTCGAGCGAGTTGAGATAGCTGACTTCGGTCTCGCCAAGCACCTGCAGTCGGTCGGAGACGAATCGTCCGACGTACCCGGCAAGTGCGAGACCAGGGCTGGAAATGTCAGGGCCCGGAAGCGGACGCTCCAGACCCACTCCGTTTCCAAGATCATCGAGGCGCAGCGGCTCGGCGAGCCGCTCGTACAGCTCGCCGACCGTTGGATGCCTCGTCACGCGCGCAGCTCGGCCTCGTGAACCTGCTTTTTCTTCGCGCTCTTGAGCCTGCGAATTTGCGCGTCAAGCTTGGCGATCGCGTCGGTGAGCGCAGGCTCGTGATACTTGCCCTCGCCCTTTGCGACAAGCTTCTTGTAGTGCGGTGCGTGCAGCACCAGTTCCACGGTTTTCAATACTCCGTCCCCATCAAACCAGACATCGGCATCCACCGGTCTGCCCAAATGCTCTGCTAATTTCTGCGCGCCCTCGGCAGCTCGTGTCCGGAGGCCGTCGGTGATTTCGGTCTGATGGCCGTGGAATTGGATCTCCATGCTACGCTCCTGTGGCTACATGTTGGAGGTGTGCTAACGTCTCTGCCGCCGCGCGTTCCCATGTAAAGGTTTCGGCGAACCGACGAGCGCTAGCGCCTAATGTCGTGACGAGCTCCGGCGAATCGAGCAACCCCCGCATCGCTGCCGCATACGCGGCAATGTCCGATCCGGGGACGAGAAAACCGGTGTCTCCATCAATCACTGATTCCCTGATGCCAGGTGAGTCCGCTGCGATGACCGGAGTGCCACATGCAGCCGACTCCAGATTGCTGATCCCCCATCCTTCCTTGGGAGAGGCGAGCACGGTTGCCCATGAGCGCCGCAAAAGTTCACGTTTCTCCTGTTCCGTGATATACCCCAGGAATCGAACCCGGTCCTCGATGTTGAGCTTTGCCACGAGGCCCTCGAGCCTGTCACGATCATCGCCCTTTCCTGCAATCTCCAGGCGAGCATCACGTGCATCGAGCAACGCAAAGGCCCTGATTACGATATCTACCCGCTTGTAGCGCTTCAAACGACCCAGATAAGAAAACAAAGGTACTTCCGAACGTACGTTCGGCGAGGGTGTGAGCGAGTCCACGTCCACGCCGTTGTAGATCACCTCGATGCACTCTGCAGGAATTCCGCGATTCACGAGGTCGTCGCGCGTACTCATACTCACGGCCTGGAACTCGACCCCTCGATAGCCGCGGCCGAGCGGACGTTCGGCCAGCCACGTAGCCGCCGCGACGGGAAACGACTCTTCGCGAAACGCGGTTGTGCCGAACAGATGATGCATGAGCGCGACGAGCTTCCGCGGCTTCCACCGCGGCGTGTAGAGCGGAATCTTGTTCAGGTCTTCGACGACGAGATCGTACTCGCGGTCGTGCGCGAGCGCGCGGTACGCGCGATGCGCATGGAGCGGGAAGGAAAAACGCGACCCGACGCGAACCACTCGCATCCCGTCGACAGTCTCCCGGGCCGCGCAGCCCGGGTATCCGCTGCACAGTAAGTCAACATCGTGACCCATGCGCACGATGCGGCCAAACACTTCGTGAAGATGCAGCTCGGCGCCGCCGCCGTGCGGATTCTTTCGGTCCTGCCAGTTGACGACGAGGATGCGCAAGTGTCAGAGCATGCCCTGCTGGCGCGCGTACGCGTCGAGCACCCCGTTGACGAAGCGAGCGCTCTGCTCGCTCCCGTACCGCTCCGCAAGGCGAACCGATTCCTTGATCACGACTCGCGGCGGAGTGGTGCCCTGCAGCAGCTCCGCAATTGCCAGCCGCAGCACCGATCGCTCGATTGCGCCGATGCGGCTGAGCCGCCAGTTGGTGGTCACTGCGGTCAGCGACGAATCGATCTCCTCGCCGCGCGCGATAAGGATCCGCACAAGGAATCCCGCGAATTCCCTCTCCTCTTTCGGGACTGCGAGATCGTCCCACACTTGCTGCGCGACGCGATCGAGCGCGACGTCGTCACGCATGTCCCAGGCGTACAGCGCCTGCAACGCGCGCGACCGAGCGCGTGACTCAACCCTCATCGACTGGCTCTATCTGGTCCAGAACGTCCGTGGTCTCGAGCGCGGCGACAGCTGCGTCCCACCCCTTGTTGCCATGCACGCCGCCTGCGCGTGCGAGCGCCTGATCCATCGTGTCGCACGTGAGGAGGCCGAAGCCAACTGGGATCTCAGCGTCCGCACAGACATTCGCGAGACCGCGCGAAGCCTCGGCGGCCACGAAATCAAAATGCGGCGTGTCGCCGCGAATCACGGCGCCGAGTGCTACCAGCGCGTCGTATCGACCGGTCGAGAGTGCGCGACGTGCGACCAGTGGGAGCTCCCATGCTCCGGGAACCCACAGGACATCGATATCCTCGAACGCCACACCGTGCGCGACAAGCGCCTCCAGAGCGCCGTCGACCAGCGGGCGTGTAACAGTCTCGTTGAAGCGGCTTGCGACCACGACTACACGCCGCGCCGCGCCGCGCGGTGTTCCGTTGAACTCTGCCATTAATTTCGGTTGGGTACGTTACAAGGCTGTGCAGTCACAAGATCTTGCAGCTACGATGCGAGCAGGTGTCCGAGCTTCGCCTGTTTGGTTTTCAGGTATTGCGAGTTTTCGCTTGTAGATGGCGGCACGATTGGAACACGGTCATCGACGATCAGTCCGTAGCCTTCGAGACCGACGAGCTTGCGCGGGTTATTGGTCAGCACGCGCATCGAGCGAAGACCCAGATCGAGCAGAATCTGCGCACCAATCCCATAGTTGCGGAGGTCAGGGCCGAAGCCAAGCGCCTCGTTCGCCTCGACGGTGTCCTTGCCTTCGTCCTGAAGCTGGTACGCCTTGAGCTTGTTGAGCAATCCAATTCCGCGGCCTTCCTGATCGAGATATACGATCACCCCGCGCCCCTCGGCCTGGATCATCTCCATGGCGGTGTCGAGCTGCCAGCCGCAGTCGCATCGCTGCGAATGAAATACATCACCCGTCAGGCACTTCGAGTGCATGCGGACGAGCACGCCAGTCTCGCCCTGAACATCGCCGTGCACGAGTGCAACGTGCTCGTGCTGATCGACGTCGTTGTGGTAGCCGATTATCCGCCACTCGCCGTGACTCGTCGGCAGTCGAGCATCGGCGATACGGTGAACCAGTCGCTCCGTGCGAAGCCTGTACGCAACCAGCTGCGCGACAGTGACGAAGGTCAAGCCATGCTCGCGCGCGAAGGCCTCCAGTTCAGGGCGCCGCGCTGCGCTCCCGTCTTCATTCAGCACTTCGCAAATGACGCCGGCGGGTCGCATGCCGGCGAGGCGCGCGAGATCGATGGCGGCTTCGGTGTGGCCCACGCGCTGCAACACTCCACCCTCGCGTGCACGCAGCGGAAATACGTGTCCAGGGCGACGCAGATCTCCGCGATTCGTATTTGGATCAACGGCGACGCGGATCGTCGTTGCGCGGTCGTGCGCACTGATTCCCGTGGTCACACCAAAGCGCGGCGCGGCGTCGATGCTCACGGTGAATGCGGTTCTCTGCTCCTCCGTGTTGAACTCGCTCATCTGCGGCAGATCGAGGTGATCTGCGCGCTCGCCGGTCAGCGCAAGGCAGATGAGGCCGCCGGCCTTGCGGATCATGAAGTTCACGCCCTGCGCGGTAATGTGCTCGGCGGCGCAGATGAGATCGCCCTCGTTCTCGCGGTCGTCGTCGTCGGCTACAAGTACCATCTTGCCAGCCGAGATGTCGCGCAGCGCCTGCTCGATGGTCCCGAATCTCGTGTCAGACATCGACGGTCTCGGTATAGGGCGTGAGCAGCCGTCGAACGTATTTGCCGATCATGTCGTTCTCTATGTGTACACCGGCGCCGGCGCGCAATTCTCCAAGCGTCGTGTGCCGAAGTGTGAATTCGATGAGTGATATCTGGAGAATGCGATCTTCCGGAAGCGCATTCACCGTGAGGCTGACCCCGTCGACAGCTACCGATCCCAGCGGGACGAGCGTGGAATACGCTGTGGCGGATACTTCGATGTCGATGACGACTGCGTCGCTTTCATGACGAACGTCGCGGACGATTCCAACCTCGTCGACGTGTCCCTGGACGAGGTGCCCCCCGAGCCGATCGCCAAGCTTCATCGCGCGCTCGAGGTTCACGCGGGTGCCAGTGGACCATGCCCCTATTGTAGTTCTGCCGAGCGTCGTGATGACGGCGGCGGCGGTGAACCAGCCGTCGCCGGATTCCCGGACCGTGAGGCAGGCGCCATTGACCGCAATGCTCTCGCCCGACGAAAGCGACTTGTAGGCGCAACGGATCTGGAATTCACGGCCAGCATCAGTGTTGGCGACCCGGTCGATGACTCCGACCTCGTCGATCAGTCCAGTGAACATTCAAACAGCGTGAAGAGCGTAGATGGTCATCAGGTCGTCGTCGAACGTCTGACGACGAAGAATCGGAAGGCGTCGGACGTTCGCCGCGCGCCGCGGCAGCGTCGCCCCGAACGCCGCGAGCGCACCGCCTCCCAATACTATTGGTGCCTGAAAGATAACAAGCCGGTCCACAAGCTCCTCGTCCAGCAGCGCTGACGCGAGCGTCGCGCCGCCCTCGACAAGCAGCGAGCGAATCCCCCTGGCGCGGAGCGCCCGGAGGGACGCCGCAAGATCGGCGACGCGAACGAAAGTAACCCCGTCATATTCCTCTAGAACAGACGTTCGACCCGCACTGAGACGGCCGTCCGGGTCGAATACTACCTTTACGGGCGCGACGCGAGGTTGAACCGGACCGCGAACGGTCAACTCCGGCCGGTCCGTGGCATAAGTAGTGGCGCCCACTGCAATCGCGTCCGCATTGGCCCGGAGCCGGTGCACTTCGGCGCGGGATTGCTCGTTTGTGAGCCATGCGCGACCGCGCTCGGAGTCTGCAATAGCGCCGTCGATCGACAGCGCCAGCTTGAGGGTGACCCACGGGCGATCGGAAGCGAATGCGTGAAAAAACGGCGCGTTGAGCTCGCGCGCTTCGGCTGCCAGCAATCCAATTTCCACGTCGATTCCGGCGGCGCGCAGTGTTTCCGCCCCACCACCCGATGCGGTGCCGGGATCACGGGTGGCCGCGACCACACGAGCGATGCCGGCTGCGATGACAGCGTTTGCGCATGGCGGAGTCTTGCCGACGTGATTGCAGGGTTCCAGTGTCACGTACAGCGTCGCACCCTTTGCGGCATCGGCAGCGCGCGCCAGCGCATTGGTCTCTGCGTGCGCTTCGCCGTACTTCTCGTGCCATCCCTCGCCCACAACCGCTCCGTCGCGGACGACCACCGCGCCGACCATCGGGTTGGGAGCGGTCTGTCCCCAGCCGCGCTCCGCAAGTGCGAGCGCGCGACGCATGAATTGTTCGTCGCGCGCGTCCGTCACGCCGTCAGAGACCGAATCGAACGCCAAGCGCGCCGAATGTCTGTGCGGCGCCGGCGCTCGAGCCTGCGAAGGAATTGTATGTAGGCACGTTCACGGCGTTCGTGCGGCCAATCTCGCCGATGATCTTGATGATCGGGAAATTGAGCGTTCCGTCGATAAAATACGTGGTGCGTGTGAGCTTCTGGCTCAGCGCGATCGGCCCGACGGATTCGGCGGGCGTGCCGAGGCCGGCGACGGTGTGCGCGGCTACGAAAGCCGTGCCTGTCGCGCTCGTACTGTAGTGATCCTGACCGATTCCCGCAGCGATGCCCAACAGCAGTAGACTCTTGCTGGCCACGATGCGATATGAATCTGTGCTGAGATTGATGCTCTTGATGGATAGCGAGTCGCCGCTGCCGTCGTTCGACGCGAGATCGACTGTGGGCAGACCGCGATGCAGATACGTGACCGAGATTCCCGGAAACAGGATGCTTTCCTGGATCAATCCGACACGCACGCCACCACCGAACTTGAGGGAGCCGTTCGGAGTGGTTATGTGCACGCCGGACGCGTCAATCGACGGCATATAGCTCATACTTCCCAACAGATCGATCCCGCCCACGTTCGTCACACCAACAGGAAAGCCGCGAAACAGCCCGACGGCCACGTCGGCCTGCGGAATCCCTGCGACTTGCGATTGTGTGGGATACACATCGGCGCGCGCACCGGTCGTGGACGGAGTTACCTGATCCACTCGCGGGATGTTCGAGCTCACGACGTTTGCCCGCCCGCTTATGTATATCTGGCCCAGGCCGCCGAGTGTACCTCCGACTCCGAGCGTAGCGTTGCCGCCTGCTACGACGACGCCAAGCTGAGGGGCCAGATATTGAAATACATCGATCGCCTTCTGGCAGGCGTCTTCGGTGACGAGGCTACGAGCGCACTGCGCATCCACAGCGCGCTGTGCTGCGAGAGGCGCCGCCCCGGCTAAAATCAGTATCGATGCTGCGACCCACGATTGAATCTTCATAATGTCTCCTGGCGTGATCTACTCGAAAACGACGCGTCCGGATCCCGGGCGAATCTCTCCGAGCCTCCAGCCAGCAATTCCCGCGCGCGATGCATGCTGAATGACTTCACCGGCATGCGACTGGTCACAGATGACTACCATACCAACGCCCATGTTGAAGGACCTGAACATGTCGTCGGACGGGACCTCGCCGGCGCGCTCCAACTCGCGGAAGAGAACCGGGACATCCCAGCTGTTGATGCGGACCACCGCATCGAGCGTCGGGGGCAGAGCGCGATCGAGGTTACCCGGGATGCCGCCACCGGTTATATGTGCCATCGCGTGTATGACTCCGAGCGACGGCTCGACGGCAGCGAGATACGACACGTGCACCGCCAGAAGCGCCTCGGCCACAGTCGCATCGGTTCCGGGAAAGGTGTCGGCAGGACCGAGCTTCATCCGTTCGTGTACGATGCGGCGTGCAAGCGAATAGCCATTCGTGTGCAGTCCGTTGCTTGCAAGGCCGATCAGAATGTCCTCGCGCTGCACGCGGTCGGGGCCGATAACGCGGTCCTCGCTAACGCAGCCGACGATGAAACCGGCGAGGTCGTAGTCGGGGGGCGTGTACACGCCGGGCATTTCCGCCGTTTCGCCACCGAGCAGCGCGCAACCGTTTTCGGTGCAACCGGCAGCAACGCCCGCGACGACTGCTTCGACGATTGCCGGTTCCAGTTTTCCGAACGCAACGTAATCAAGGAAGAAAAGCGGCCTGGCACCCTGTACCAGGATGTCGTTCACGCAATGATTGACGAGATCGTGACCAACCGTATCGTGTCGGTTTGCCGCTATCGCGACCTTTGTCTTTGTGCCGACTCCGTCCGCAGATGCCACGAGCAGCGGCTTCGCAATATCTGATGGAATCTTGAACATTCCGCCGAATGCGCCGAATGCACCGCGGACGCCGGCGGTGTACGTGGATTCGACGAGTTTACGGATCCTGCGCTTCGCCTCGTCGCTCGCATCGATGTCGACGCCCGACGTCCGGTAGTCGATCGGAGCGCGGTCGAGCGGCGCTGCGTGATTGGCGTCGCCCGTCATCCAGATACGTGCTCCTCGAATGCGACCAGCTCCTTGAATGCGTGTACGCGCTTGTTGATCTCGGAGCTGCTTACAGTCATAAGCCGTTCGATCGAGAATTTCTCGACCGCAAACGAGCCCATCGCTGATCCGTAGATCACTGCGCGGCGCATGTTCGCTTCACTGAGGTCGCCGGTGCTCGCCAGATAGCCGATGAAGCCGCCCGCGAACGAATCGCCCGCGCCCGTTGGATCGAAGACCGATTCGAGAGGATATGCTGGGGCGAAGAAGATGTTGTCGCCGTGAAACAGGAACGCGCCGTGCTCGCCCTTCTTGATGATCACGTGTTTCGGTCCGTGATCCATGATCCAGCGAGCTGCTTTCACGAGATTGGCCTGTTCCGTGAGCTGCCGTGCTTCGGCGTCGTTGAGCGTGATGAGGTCGACGTGACTCAGAAGTTGCATCAGCTCGGGGCGTCGGCTCTCGATCCAGAAGTTCATCGTGTCGGACGCGACGAGCTTCGGGCGCTCGACCTGCTGCAGAACGGCAAGCTGCAAGCGCGGATCGATGTTGGCGAGAAAAAGAAAATCAGGACTGGCGAAACGCGCCGGTATCTTTGGCTCGAAGTGCGAGAACACTCCGAGGTGCGTCTCGAGCGTCTCGGCCGAATTCAGATCGTGCCGGTAGCGTCCACGCCAGCGGAAAGAGCTGCCGTCGACCTGTTCGATTCCGCCAAGATCGACGCCTCGCCGCTCGAGCTCGCGCAGTTTGTCCATCGGGTAGTCGTTCCCCACGACTCCCACGACCTGCACCTGCGTGAGATGACTCGCGGACGCGGCGAAGAAAGTTGCCGACCCGCCGAGCACGTCGTCGGCCTTGCCGAACGGAGTTTCGACAGAGTCCAGCGCGACCGAACCGACGACGAGGACGGACATCAGAGTTGTTTGAGGGTGTGGGAAAACGAGCGGGCGCTCACATGCGCTCTGGCGCGGAGATGCCGAGCAGATGCAGGGTGTTGCGAATCACGATCTGTGCTGCACGCGCAAGTGCGAGGCGCGCCGACATGACTGGGTCAGGCTCGCCAAGCACATGGTGCTTGTGGTACCAGAGGTGTGCGAGTCGTGCAGTCTCGAGACCGTACGAGGTTATGCGATGCGGCTCGAGCGCTGCCGCGGCGCCGCTGACCTCCGAGGGGAAATCGATGAGCTGCTTGATGAGCGCCTGCTCTTCCGGTTCAACGAGCGCTGAAAGATCAACCGATGAGATGTCCATGCGTGACGCGTCGATCTCGCCAACGCGGAATATCCCACTCATGCGCGCGTGCGCCATCTGCAGGTAGTACACCGGGTTCTCGTCCGACTGGCGCTGCGCGAGATCGACGTCGAAGATGAGGGGGCTATCGCCCTTTCGCATCGTGAAGAAGAATCGGACAGCGTCTCTGCCGACCCAGTCGATAAGATCCCGCACGGTGACGTAGCTTCCGGCGCGCTTGGAGATCTTGACCTCATCGCCTTCCTTCACGACCGTGACCATCTGGTGCAGCACATACTCCGGATAGCCGTCGGGAATCCCGAGGTCGAGCGCGCGAAGGCCGGCGCGCACGCGCGTCGTGGTGCCGTGGTGATCGGCGCCCTGCACGTTGATTGCGCGCGTGAATCCGCGTTGCCACTTGGCGAGGTGGTACGCGACGTCCGGAACGAAGTAGGTGTATGTTCCGTCGCGCTTGCGCATGACGCGGTCCTTGTCGTCGCCGTATTGCGTCGTGCGCAGCCACAGCGCGCCCTCGCTCTCGTACGTCTGGCCGTTTGCGATGAGACGCTCGACCGTCTCCTGAACCTTTCCGTCGGTATAGAGGCTCGACTCCAGGTAATACGTGTCGAACTTCACGCCGAACGCCTGCATGTCGAGATCCTGCTCAGCGCGCAGTGCACGTACCGCGAACTCCCGCAGGCCTTCGCCTGTGGCGTCGTCGTAGCGCACAGCTATTTCGCGGACGTAGTCGCCGTGATAGCCGCCCTCGGGAATCGAAGCGCCGCCATCGGGCGCATCGATGTGCGCGCGCACGCTCAGCTCGAGGTTGTCGATCTGAACGCCGGCGTCGTTGTAGTAGAACTCGCGCGACACACGCCAGCCGGACCACTCGAGCAACGACGATATCGCGTCGCCCAGCGCCGCCTGACGGCCGTGACCGACGTGAAGTGGACCCGTAGGGTTCGCCGACACGAATTCGACAACCACGGGGCAGCTCGCCCCATCGTTACCCCGCCCGAAAGTCTCATTCGCCGCGACGATCTCGCGCACTGACTCGGCTACCGCAGCGGGATCCAGCCGAAAGTTGAGAAATCCCGGCCCCGCGATCTCGACGCGGTCGACTCCAGCGTCGGCGAGATTGATCTTTTCGCGGATCGCCGTCGCAATGTCCGCTGGCTTCCGGCGGAGCGGGCGTGCGAGGACCATCGCGATATTGCTCGCCCAGTCGCCAGCTGCGGATCGCGCGGACGCTCGAGCAGTGGCTCGATGTCGTCCGGCGCACCGATGCTGAGCGCAGCCTGTCTGAGTGCCGCGCGAATGCGGTCGGGGAAATTCACTCCGCTGCCTTGGGAGCCGGCGGCTTGGGCACGGAGGTCGACGCCGTGGACGAGGTATCGGCCGGCTTCGATTCACTCACAGCCGAAGTGGACGCTCCCGAATCGGATTTCGGCTCCGACGACTTGGACTCACCCGAGCTCGCCTCAGGCTTGGGGTCCGAGCTGGAGTCCCTGGTCGATTCGGACGCCTTACGGGCAGCGGCCTTCTGATCCTTCTTCCCGTCCTTGCCGTAGTCCGTGATGTAAAAGCCCGATCCGTGAAACACGAGGCCCGCGCCAGCGGACATCTGACGGTCGGCCGGCTTACCGCAAATGGGGCATGGTACGACCGTTGGAGCGGACGCCATGGACCGGAAGAATTTCTCGAAATCGTGTCCGTCCGGACACGTAAACTCGTACGTAGGCACTTTGGGCAAGGGGTTGGTGCGGTCGTTCAATTTACGAAAACGCGCGTCGTAGCTCAACGGCGCCACAGGTGCTCACATCGCTGGGTTGTACACTCCCCAGCACGATGCGAGCGTATCCGAAATCTCTCCAACACTTGCCCGAGCCCGAACAGCGTCGATGACGAGCGGCATAAGATGCGCGGCTCCTCCAGATGACGGGCGCGACGCCGCTTCACGCAGCGAGGCCAGGGCCGCGTCGACGCGGCCGCCGTCGCGACCACGCTTTACGGACGCAAGCTTGAGAACCTGCTCCTTTTCCAGCGCCGAATAGTCCGGTGATGGGATTGCCGGCGGTTCCGCGTCGTCGGCGAACTTGTTGACGCCGACAATTGTCGTCTCGCCGGCCTCGACGCGCAGCTGGAACTCATAGGCGCTGCGCGCGATCTCTTCCTGGAAGAAGCCGGCCGCAACGGCACGCTCGGCCCCGCCGATGTCATCGATTCGAGCTATCAGCTCCATTGCGCGCGACTCCAGCTCATCCGTCAACGCCTCGACGTAGTAGCTGCCGGCAAGCGGATCGGCCGTGTTCGCGATGCCGGACTCATAACCGATGATCTGCTGCGTGCGAAGAGCGAGCGTCGCTGCTTCGGCGGTGGGAAGCGCGAGCGCTTCGTCGTAGCCGTTGGTGTGGAGCGACTGCGTCCCGCCGAGGGCCGCGGCGAGCGCCTGAACCGTCACACGCACGACGTTGTTGAGCGGCTGCTGCGCCATGAGCGTGACGCCGCCGGTCTGGGTGTGAAATCGCATGCGGCAGCTCGCGTCGCTCGCCCCGAACCGCTCGCGCATGATCCGCGCGTACATCCGCCGCGCGGCGCGAAACTTCGCTACCTCCTCGAACAGATCGTTGTGCGCGGCGAAGAAGAACGACAGGCGCGGCGCGAAGTCGTCGACTTCGAGGCCTGCGGCAGTCGCTCGCTTCACGTACTCAATCGCGTTCGCAAACGTGAACGCGAGCTCCTGTACAGCCGTCGCGCCAGCCTCGCGGATGTGGTAGCCGGAGATCGAGATCGGATTCCAGCGCGGCACCTCCGCGGCGCAGAAGCGGAAGATCTCTGCGATGAGATCGAGGCTCGGCGCGGGCGGATAGATGTACGTCCCGCGCGCGATGTATTCCTTGAGAAGGTCGTTCTGAATCGTTCCGCTCAGCGCGGAGCGCGCGATCCCCCGCTCCTCGGCGACGACGATGTACATCGCGAGCAGCGTCGACGCCGTCGCGTTGATCGTCATCGACGTCGACACGGTGTCGAGCGGCAGATCGGCCAGCAGGGCGTGCATGTCCTCGACCGTGTCGATCGCAACGCCGGCGCGACCGACTTCGCCGAGCGCGCGCGGGGAATCGGAATCGATTCCCATCTGCGTCGGGAGGTCGAACGCGACGGAGAGTCCCGTCTGACCCCGCTCGAGCAGCAGGCGAAAGCGCCTGTTGGTTTCTTCGGCGGTGCCGAAGCCCGCGTACTGCCGCATCGTCCACAGACGGCCGCGGTACATGGTGGGCTGCACGCCGCGCGTGAACGGGAATTCGCCGGGATCACCCAGGTCGCGGTCGTAATCAGTTGCCGCATCCTGCGGCCGGTAGACTGCTTCTACAGGAATGCCGGACGAAGTCTCGCGCGTCGATCGCGCGTCGCTGCCGTTCATGCTGCAGGACTCACGAACGTCGCACCGCTGCGAAGACCGATCTTACGCCTGCTCGGCCAGCACTGGCCGCGACAGCATTCGATCGGCCATCATCACGTCGCTCTTGCTCCCGATGAACAGCGGCGTGCGCTGGTGCAGCTCCGTCGGCTCGACGTCGAGAATGCGCGTCGCACCGTTGCTCGCGAGACCGCCCGCCTGCTCGACGATGAAGGCGAGCGGATTGGCTTCGTAAAGCAGACGCAGCTTGCCGCGCGGATTCTTCTCGTTCGCCGGATAGGCGAAAAGGCCGCCGCCCAGCAGGTTGCGATGGAAGTCGGCGACGAGCGAGCCGACGTAGCGAACGCTCATCGGGTCGCGCGCGCCGTCGAGGCCGCGGTAGCGGCGCATCAGGGCGCGGACGTCCTCCTCCCACAGCTGCTCGTACGAATCGTTGACCGAGAGATACCGTCCGCGGTCGGGAATCCGGATGTTCGGGTGCGATAGCAGGAACTCGCCGATCGGCGGATCGAGCGTGAAGCCGTGCACGCCCTGACCGGTCGTGTAGACCATCATCGTGCTCGAGCCGTAGATGACGTAGCCCGCGGCGACCTGGCGCCGTCCGGGCTGCAGCATGTCCTCCATCTCACCGCGCTGCCGCGTGTGATCTTGCGCACGACGGAGAAGATCGTGCCGACCGGAACGTTTACGTCGATGTTGGACGAGCCGTCGAGCGGGTCGAAAAGCAGGCAGTACTTCCCGCACCGGAAGTTGTCGGGAATCTGGATGATGTCGGGCTCCTCTTCGGACGCCATCGCGCACAGCCGGCCGCCGTGGTCCATCGCCTTGATGATCATGTCGTTGGCGAGGACGTCGAGCTTCTGCTGGATTTCGCCCTGAACGTTCTCGTTTTCCGTCGCGCCGAGGATGTCGGCAAGGCCGGCCATCCGAACCTTGTTCGCGATCATCTTCGCAGCGAGCGCGATGTCGTACAACAGCCCGGACAGCTCACCCGTAGCCTCAGGGTACAGATGCTCCTGCTCGATGATGTACCGCTCGATCGTTACGACTGATGTCGCTGTGTGCTTGACCATAACACCTCCTCGGCGAACTGATCGGCCTCTAGTTCGAAACGGTTCCGGGAATACCCGTGGCGCGCGGACTCCCAAAGGTAACGTATGGCAAATGCTTTGTCCCGCCGGAACTGCCTGACATGGCCCAGCTCGTGAAGCAATAGACGTAGTGACGGCCTTTGCGCGGGCGACAGAAATACCGTGCTGCCGAGAGTGATGGCAGCAACAGAACCCCTGCCCAGCACCCATCCTCCAACGCGAAGCGGAAAGCCGCCGCGCCGCCAGACGACAGTCGCCAGTTCGGGAAATGCCAGGATCAAGTCCTGGGTGAGCGCAAACTCCTTGCCGACAGTTTCACGGACGACTCGGTCGACTGTTGAACTAAGATATTCCTTCAGGCCAGCCATACGCTGAGACACGCAGCTCCCATGGCGACGGCCATCGATCGGCCCGGAAACCGACTCGTGCATGCGATGACGACCGCAACGGCTGTCACGAACGAAAGCAGAACTCCAAGCGGTGTCACGCTCACCGCGATCGCGGCAAACGGAAGCGCAGCAGCGAACTGGGCAATCGCCTGGAAAGCGACGAGCAACGGGTGCGCGGCCATCGCTACGAACTTTGCAGCAGCTGGCCACGGTGACAGGACGAGTGCCAGAAAGAGCATTGGCTGAACCACCGCGATCACAGGATCCGCGACGAGATTTGTGAGTGGTCCGACCAGGCTAAGGCGCCCAAACCAGCACGCGACGAGCGGCGCGGTGACGAGGGTTGCGATCCCGCTTACGACCAATGACTGGACGATGCGCTTTTTCCAACCTCGGAGGCGTGCTACAGCTCCACGCCTGGTCACGGCCCCGGCGGCTATTACCGCAGCCATTCCAGCCATACTCAACTGATAGCCGACGTTGAGGGCAGTATCCGGCTTCACGAGTGGAACTATACCGCCGAGCGCCAGGATACTCCACCTGGATGAGTGTCGCTGACAGGCGTGCGACGCCGTGGCGACGCAGACCATGACCGCCGAGCGAAGCGCGGGCGCGGGAAAGCCGAGCATGAAGACATAGCCGATTATGGTTGTCGCCGTCAGGAACGAGCTGAGGCGTACTGGCACGCGCAGAAGGTTGAGCAAAACCATCAACGACGCTGCGACGATCGAGACGTGAAGGCCCGAAATCGCCAGCATGTGGACGATCCCCGCATCGGCGTAGGCGCGCTTGACGTCTCGCGGAATCTCGCTCTGGTCGGCGACGAGCAGGGCCTTGGCGATCGGTGCGTCGAGCGCGAACACGGAGTCGATTGCGCGGCTTGCACTCATTCGCATCCGCTCGCCAAGCTGCGTGGAGTCCGCCTGGACTCGGCGACTGGGACCCGTCTGAGGTCTCGGACCGGACGCCGCAATCGCGCACGCTGCGGCAAAGTAGAGAACACAGGATCCCGGAATCCCGTCTACGGCCGCGAGCCACGCGAGCGCTCCGCACATTCCGACCCCGAGCTGCCACGGCACCGTGTAACCCGTGATGAGCCCGCTGAGCAAGGAGGCGAGCACCCACATTATCATCGGCATGAGCGGCGTGGCTGGAGATTCGCACACGCTATTACGAACTTCGTGCGTGCGTTCAAGCGAACGCACGCACGGCGCACCAATTCAGCGCGTCGGTAACGGCTCGCGGGAGCGCACGATCGTGCCGGTGAACGTCGAGCCGGTCGTGCCGGTGAGCTCGACGTTGAGATACTCGCCGATCATGTCTGGCGTGCCGGGGACGATCACCGTCTTGAAATCACGCGTCCGCGCCTGCAGCAATCCGCCGCGCCGCGCCTCCTTCTCGACGAGCACCTCGTGCCGCTCGCCCAGCCGCGACATGTTTCGTCGCGCGCGAGCCTTGCGCGCACCGTCGCGATCAGTCGCGCCAGCCGCTCGCTCGCGACCTCGTCGGACACCGCCATGTCGGCCGGCAGCCGCGTGGCGGGGGTGCCGTCGCGCATGCGAGAACTTGAACGTGTAAGCGTCGTCGAAACCGACCTCGCGCACTGCACTCAAGCGTCTCCGCGAAATTCTTCGTCGGTCTCGCCGGGAAATCCGACGATGATGTCCGTCGTGAGGGCGAGCCCCGGAATCGCCGCGCGCAGCCGCGCCGCGCACTCGAAATATTGCTCGCGCGTATACCGGCGCAAGCATGCGCTTGAGGGTGCGCGATCGAGCCGGACTGCATCGGCAGATGTACGTGCTCGCACACCGTCGGCGTCGTCGCCATCGCATCGATCACGCGCTCACTGAAAGTCGTTGGGATGCGGACTGGTGAAGCGAACGCGGCGAACGCCGTCGACGCCGCCAACGGCGCGCAGCAGATCGGCGAAGTCGTAGGTGCCGTCGTTGTAGCGAGTTCACCGTCTGGCCGAGCAAGACGACTTCCGACATCCCTTCGGCGACGACGGCTCCCGGTCTCGCGCACCACGTCGGCGAGCGCGCGGCTGCGCTCGGGCCCCGCGTGTGTAGGGCACGATGCAGTACGTGCAGCGATAATCGCAGCCGCGCTGCACCGGGAATCCACGCCTTGACCTTGTCGAACCGCCGCGGCTTGAAATCCTCGTAGTGCTCTTCCAGGTCGAAGTCGACGGCGGACGACCTGACACCCAGCGCGCGCGCTGTCGATGAGCGTCGGCAGCGCGCGGTATCCGTCGGGCCCGATGACGATGCTGACGTGCTGGCGTGCGCTCGAGCAGCACCGGCCCGAGCCGCTGCGCCATGCATCCGGTGACGCCCATGACTGCACTCGGCTTCATGTGGCGCTTGAGCTCTCCCAGGCGCCCGATCACGCGCTGTCTCGGCGTGGTCGCGGATCGCGCAGGTATTGACGAGAATCACGTCGGCGCCGTCGGGCGCGTCGACGGCGTCGTAGCCGGACGCCGTCGAGCTTGCCGAGCATCAGCTCGGAGTCGCTCACGTTCATCTGGCAGCCGTACGTCTCGATGTAGACGGTGGGACGCGGCATGTGGTTAACGCGAGTTGGTGGCGACATGCGTCGGGAGTGCACGTAGAACGTGCTTCCCTCCCCTGACGTGCTTCGAACCCAGATGCGGCCGCCGTGCGCCTCGACGACGAGCTTGCAGAACGCGAGGCCCAGCCCCGAGCTGCGCACGCGCGGCACTTCCGGTACTTCACGCGCCCGAACTTGCGGAAGATCAGATCGTGATACTCTGTCGGAATGCCGGGGCCGTTGTCTGCACGGTGAACAACACGCCATCTGTCCGTCTCCGCGCGCCGAGATCGTGAGCTTGATGGCGTGCGCCGAATGCGTGAGCGCGTTCTGCAGAAGGTTGGCGAAGCACGCGCTTGAGCAGCGGCTTGTCCGCCTCGAACGTCGCGCGTCCTCCGCGACGGCGGTCGACACCGACGCGCCCTCCTGCTTGAAGCGCACGTGCCACTCGTGGACGACTTCGGCAATGAACGCGCCGGGCGCGATCGGCTGCGCGTCGAGCACCATCCCGGTCTCCTCGATTCGCGCACCTCCAGCAGATCACCAATGAGACCCAGCAGATCCTCCGCCTTCGCCTCCGCATCGCTCAGCGCGCGCCGCTGATCGCAGTGACACCTCGCCGAAATCGCCGTCGACCACCATCTCGAGCGTCGCCAGCACGGAGGTGAGCGGAGTCTTGAGATCGTGCACGATCATCTTCATGAGATCGTCACGCACCTTCTCGAGCTCGCGCAGCTTTCTGTAGCTCTCCTCGAGCGCGTCGGTCGCAGCCTTGAGCTTGAGCAGACTTCGCACGCGCGCGCCCAGCACCAGGCGGTTGTGCGGCTTGGTGAGGAAGTCGTCGCCGCCGGCCTCGATCGCCTTGACGCGATCAGTCGTGTCGTTGAGCGCCGTCACGAAGATCACGGGAATCCGCTCCGTGCGCGGGTCGCGCTTGATCCTGCGGCAAACTTCGAAACCCGGTCGAGCGGTGATCCACGCCGAGATCGCCGGCCGGCATCGCAACGTCGAGGATGCAGAGATCGGGGTGATGCTCGACGCATGCCGCGATCGCCGTGGGTCCATCGACCGCCGCGATTGTACGGAAGCCAAGCGTTTGGAGTTGATCGAACAGCAGCTCCACGTTCGCCGGTACGTCGTCGGCGACGAGAATCAGCGGCGGCTCCTGCTCGGTCTCCATGCGATCGCTACGGATGCACCTGCAGCCCGAAGCTGAGGTTGTAAGCGTGTTCGGTCACGTTCGCGACGCCGGTACGGTTGGCGCGCAGAAGAGACATGTCGAGCGACACTCGGTCAAAGGAGATCGGAATCCCGATGCCGCCGCCGATCGACGTCTCCTTCACCATATCCGTACCAACGTCGAACGGAAGCGTGCGCTGCCGAATTCCGAGTCGGAGCAGCACTGGATATCCACCACCCAGCCGCGGTCCGGCGGATTCCACACCGAAGCTGAAGTCGTTGGCGTCGACAGCAATGGTGTGCAGCGTGGAGAGCGATCCGATCTGGCTCCAGTCCTCGTGCGAAGCGCGAAACGCGACCGTGGTACCAGGAATCCCGGTGAACGAAATCGAACCCGAGTACTGATCCGGTATCGATCCGGTGGTGAGCAGAGAGTCGTTCGCAAACAACTTCGCGCCACCTCCCCTGCGTCCGCTCAGGGCGATGCTGAGACTCGGCAACACATCCGCGATCATTCCGGCGGACACAGCTGTGCCCGAGTAGCTGACGATGGTTACCTGAGTGATGTTCTGGTACTTGGTGGTGTCACTGAAAAGCTCGTTGGAGGTGACACGCTCAGAGCCGGGAAACGTGTGAAAGCCGACCCCGAACACGAGTCGCGAGTTGACGGCATAGGCAGCAGAGAACCTGACATCGGTGATCGCTCCCTCGCTTTTGAGACTCTCGTTGAACTGCACTGAATCGCTGGGATCACCGGGAGTGCCGAAGTTCTGCGAGCGAGCGCGACTCGTTTCCCATGTACGATCGAGGAACGATGACGCCGAGAGTCCAAGGACAAGATGCCGGTTGACCGGCAGGATGCCGCCGATGTTCGGCATTCGCGCGGTCGTCGTCGACGATGTCTTTCCGTCGGCCGTTACGGTGCGGAACTCCGGGTCATACTGCGCGTAGATCTGCGCCGCCGACCTGCTGGCGATAGCAGCCGGATTGATCGGTGACCGTGGGTCGGCGTCAGCGAGCGCTCCTCCTGTGCCAAGCGCGCGCGTGCTTAGCTCGCCGGAGGGATAGCCAAGACCCTGGTTAGCGAGCGAGCCCTGCGCGTGGATTATCGACGGACTGATGACCGCGAACAGCGCGGCGCTCAGCAGAAAACTGTTCCTCATGGAAGTCCGACCTTTGCACGTGGTGTGTAGCTGATGCGGAGCTTCGGCCTCAGGTCAGGCGCTGCCGACGAGGAATAGAAGACAGCCTGTTGAGCTGAGAAGTCCTCCTGAGTGGCCTGCAGCACGACCGCTCGTGGAAGCAAGGATGCATTCTGCGCTTCCCAGTACTTGAATACGGGTCCTATCTGAAATTCTCTCGTCCCTGCGCTCGCTGGCGGCGTGCGGAACGGTGAGAGCGCAAGCACCGTCTGCGGCGCGACGATCTGCGCAGCCTTCGATGGATCGATCACTCCTGGACCTGCAAGCACGAGATACGGCTGGATCGACATCGAGTCTGTCGCGTCTGGCGATGTATTTGCCTGCTGCGTCAGGACAAGCGTCGCCGCAACGACCAGCGATGAATCTGTGATCGCGGGCGGGATGTTGAACGACAGATATGCGCGCGTTCCGGGAAGTCCGCCTATAGTAAGCATGCCGGGAGGTGGCGGCCTCGTTCCCTTCACGACCAGTGTGAAGTCTCCCAGACTGGTCGCGATGGAAACGTTGTTCGCGGGTGTGACGGAATTCGGCGCTTCCACGATGGGCGCGACGAGCGTATCGGGCGACACCCGCATATAAAGCGTCGGGATGGAGCCCGATTCCTGAGCAAAGATTCGGAAGTCCACCGACTTGGACGCCGACGCCACTAAACCCAATCGCAATCGCGCGCGCGCCTGAGCCTTGGCAAGCACAAAAGGCGCCGGCAGCGCAATCGCGATCGAATCGACGATCGATCCCGGCGTGAACACGTCGGTCGTTATCAGTCGCGACGGAGTGAACAGCGGCGCGAGCGCGGTCGCCGAAGTATCGTCGACCAGCGTGGAGTCGTCGACATCATAGACCGAGATCGTGACCGGCACGCCAATCGCGAACGCGCTGCTATCCACCTTCACCTTCAACATCACGCTGTCGACGTAATTGATCGGAACGGCGCTGTCCGCCTGGCTGGCCTGGCTCCTCGACGGCAAGGTGTCGAAGCGGAAGATTACGCGCGTGTCGAGTGTATCACCGCGGTTCGCGAGCAGCATCTCCTGCTCGGTCCCCTTGCCCAGGCCGCCGAGGACGGTGGAGTCGACCTGAACTGCGTCGAGCGTTACGGTCTGGATCTGAACAGACTGATCCACGCAGGTGAGCGGACATCCGGCCGACCCGTCGAGTTTCTCTGTACAGCCATTGACCATCAATGCGATCATCGCTGCCGCCGCGGCTGCCGCGCCGGCGCGACTGAAGCTCCATCTATTCAATATCACTCCGTAATTCCGTTCGATACGTTGAGCCGAAACTGGTGCGGCAGAAGATCCGCTAGCGACCATTCCGCCGTTTCACCGTTCAAGCCATGACTGACGATGCGCAGCGACGGCGCAAATTCCGAGAGTGCCTGCCTGCACGCACCGCACGGCGCCGCTGGCTCGACTGCATCGCTGACCAGCACCAGTTCATCAAAGCTGCGCGCACCGGCAGTCACAGCCGCCGTGAGCGCGGATCGTTCCGCACATATCCCAACACCGAACGACGCGTTTTCGACATTCGCGCCGGCGAAGATGTGTCCATCATCGCTCCGGAGAGCCGCTCCAACATGGAAGCCCGAGTACGGTGCATACGCATTCCCCCGCGCCTCCTCCGCAACCGAACGCGGTGACGAACGCGATGACGATCGCTGGCTCAAGCGAGGATCCCCGCCAGGAAGGACGTCCCTACACCGCGGAAGCCGAGCCCGAGCCAGTCCGCCACCGTAGCTCCAAGATCCCCGAACGAAGCGCGATGGCCGATCTCCGCTCCAGCTCGAACTGCCGCACCAAGCGCGACCACCGGCACGTTTTCACGAGCATGGTCGGTCGATGCGGTTGTAGGATCGTTGCCATGGTCGGCGGTGATAAACAGCAGATCTTCCTCGCGAAGGGCACGCCGGAGCGTTGGAAGCGCTGCGTCAAATTCACGCAGCGCCCCGAAAAAGCCCGGTACGTCGTTTCTGTGGCCGTAAAGTTGGTCGAAATCTACAAGGTTGCCGAACAGAAACCCCGTTTCTGAGTCATCGAGCAGCCAGTCACGGATGAGATCGATCCCCTCGGCGTTCCCCGACGTATGTGTCGACTTGATGGATCGCCCCGCGAACAGGTCGTCGATTTTCCCCACCCCACGCCGCGCAATACCAGCCGCTGCGAGCGCGTCCAGCAGCGTTTCCGACGGCGGTGCAAGTGAATAATCCCGCCGGTTCGCAGTCCGCCTGAACGCCCCAGGCTCACCGGCGAAAGGCCGCGCTATGACGCGCGACACGTCGTTCGGTGAAACGAGCATGGCGCGCGCTACCTCACAGCCGGCATGGAGCTCAGCCAGCGAGATCACACTCTCGTGCGCAGCCACCTGAAAAACCGAATCGGCCGAAGTGTAAACAATCCACGAACCGGTCCGCATGTGCTCGTCGCCGAAGCGCGCGATAACGTCGGTCCCGCTGGCGACGACGTTCCCGAGCACGGAGCGCCCCGTCCGCCGCGAGAACTCCTCCAGAAGAGGCCGCGGAAACCCATCGGGGTATGTCGGGAACGGAGTCTCGATTCGCACACCCGAAATCTCCCAGTGGCCGGTTGTGCTGTCTTTCCCCGCCGAGCTCGGCGACATCAACCCAAACGCGCCAGCAGGACATCGTGAAGCGGCTAAGCCTTTCATATGTTTGATGTTACCTACACCAATCTCAACCATGTTCTCAAGTGCCCCCGGGGGGCTCCTTTCCAGAACGTGACCAAGCGTGTCGCTCCCAGCGTCGCCGTAGGCGGATGCGTCCGGCGCCTCGCCTATTCCGACGCCGTCGAGTACGATGATCGCCGCCCGCCGCCCCATGTCCCGGTCACGCATCTATGCGATGACGCGACGGTCCAGCCGCTCCGAAAGGCCAGTGAGCAGCTCGTAGGGCGACATGTCGGCTGTACGGGACACTGCCTCCACGGTCAGGTCATCACCGCCGTCACCGCCAACGAGTGTGACGACGTCACCAACAGAGCACGCCACATCGGTCACATCGAACATCGTCATGTCCATGGTCACAAGGCCGCATTGCCTAACCAGATTCCCGTTGAGCATCGCCGTCGCTCGATTCGAGAGGGAGCGAGGGTAGCCGTCGCCATACCCGACAGCCGCCGTTGCGATCCGCAATTTGCGATTTGCGCGATATGTGGCTCCATAGCTCACGCTGTCGCCGGGTTCGATCCAGCGTACGTCGACAACTCTGGCCCTCAGGCTGATCACCTGCTGTGCGGCAACGCCAAGGTCTCTTCCGACACCATAGAGAAAAACGCCGGGCCGGATGGCGCTCCACGCCTTCTGTCCCCCGACGTCCAGCGCGGCGGCCGCGCTGTTGTTGGCGTGCAGAAATGGAATCTCGGTATCGAGTTGCTTCAGCGCCGTGAAGAACCGCTCGACCTGCACCTGGACTGAGCCGTCCGCCGCTTCCGCTGAGTGGAAGTGGGTGAACGCTCCGAGAGGCGGCCACTTGCGAACCGCGTCGCGCACCGCGGTCACATCGCGCCAGTCGACGCCGGCGCGGCTCATCCCCGTATCGATCGCCAGATGGTACGCGCCGCCAGAGGACGCCCATGATTCGATGGCAGAGGCATCGCCTAACGTGAGCGTAATATCGGCCACACGTGCACGCGCGTGCTCGGAGGGAAGTACAGGTGTGAACACGATCAGCGGCCGCGTGATGCCGAGCTGGCGGAGAAGCTCCCCCTCCGTCACCGCCGCGACTCCGTACGCCAGGGGATCGAGCGACTCCAATGCGCACGCTACGCCCGGTGCACCCACTCCGTAAGCATTCGCCTTGATCATCGGAATGAGCGGAAGTCCCGAGCGTCGCCTCAATTCGCTCGCATTGTGGCGCAATGCACTCGCGCTCACGTCGAGCCAGGCGCGGCCGGGCGGCGGATATATTAGGGGTTCTTCCACAGCCTTATAAGATAATGTCACAAGAGTCAGGACTGGACGACACGCTCGATCTCATGCGCGATCTTCGTAAGCGATGCGACTGGGACGCTGCACAAACACATGAGTCGCTTCGACCTTATCTGATTGAAGAAGCGCACGAGCTGGATGAAGCGATCCAGACAAGCGATGATCCGTTGATGCGCGAAGAGCTCGGCGACGTCCTGCTGCAGGTGCTCTTTCACTCCGTGCTGGCAGAGGAGCGCGGAGCGTTCTCCTTCAATGACGTTGCAACCGCGCTGATCACCAAGATGAAGGGACGTCATCCGCATCTCTACGGCGAAGGCGCGAAGGAGCCGTGGGAGAAGATGAAATCCAAACGGCGGCAGTCTCTGGCCGATGGATTGCCCGTCGCGTTGCCATCACTGCATCGCGCCCAACGTCTCCAGGACCGCGCCGCAGGTGTCGGCTTCGACTGGCCCGACTGGCGCGGTGCGGCTGGCAAGGTCGCCGAGGAGCTCGAAGAAGCGAGAGAACTCCTTAATGATGCGCCGCCCAACGTTGCTGGAGCGCCCCCCGCGCATGACGAGGCGCACGAACGCATCACCGAGGAGCTCGGCGATCTCCTCTTCTCGTGCGTGAACCTGTGTCGCAAGGCGCACGTCCACGCCGCGCTCGCGCTCGACCGCGCGAATCTCAAATTTCAACGGCGCTTCGAGCAGGTCGAGAAACTTGCTCGGGAGCGCGGTATCCAGCTGGGGCACGCGTCGCTCGCAGAGCTCGACGCTCTCTGGGACGAGATAAAGGACAGCACCGCGTAGAGCGAGCCTGCGGCGCCGCTTGCTACCAGCTGGCTCAGCGCCTGCCTGGAAGAATCACGGCTTGAGCCGATACATGGTGCGTGGAAAGGCGATCGCCTCGCGGATGTGCGGGATGCCGCACACCCATGCGACCAATCTTTCGAGGCCCAGGCCGAAGCCTGAATGCACGAACGTTCCGTACCGTCGCAGATCGAGATACCAGTCGTAAGCTTCGAGCGGTAGTCCTTCGTCCCTGATGCGATTGACCATGCGATCGTAGTCGTCTTCGCGCTGCGAGCCGCCAATGATCTCCCCGTAGCCTTCCGGTGCCAGCATGTCGCTGCAGAGAACCGTGCGTGGATCCGCGGGATTCTCCTTCATGTAGAAGGCCTTTGCCTCCTTCGGGTAGTTGATGACGAAGATCGGCCGATCGTAATCCGCAACGAGCAGTGATTCGTCCTCGGCGCCGAGGTCGTCGCCCCACTGCACGGCGCTGCCCTTTTCCTGAAGGATAGGCACGGCGTCCGAATAGTCGATGCGTGGAAAGGGAGCGCGAATCGCTTCCAACTTTGACACGTCGCGCTCCAGCAATGCGAGCTCGGGCGCGCGACGCTCGACGCATCGCTGCACCACGTATTCGATCATCTCCTCCTGCAGGCGCATGTTGTCTGCCGAATCGAAGAACGCCATCTCGGGCTCGAGCATCCAGAACTCGGTGAGATGTCGGCGCGTCTTGGACTTCTCTGCCCTGAACGTCGGACCAAAGGTGTAGATCCGGCCAAGCGCAGCGGCTGCTGCCTCGCCGTACAGTTGCCCGGTCTGCGCAAGGTACGCAGTTCCTTCGTCAAAGTATTCCGTGGAGAACAGCCCGCTTCGCTCGCCAATCGCGCTGGTAAGGATGGGTGTGTCCACGCGCACGAACTCGCGGTTGTAGAAAAAATCGTTGAGCGCCTGCTCGAGTTCGGCGCGCACGCGCGCGATGGCCACCTGGCGCGAGCTCCGCAGCCACAGGTGCCGGTGGTCGAGCAGAAAGTCGATCCCGTGCTCTTTGGGCTGAATCGGATAGTCACTCGGACTCTCGCCGAGGACTATCATATTTGTGACGCCGACCTCGACGCCACCGGGCGCGCGGGCGTCGGCACGAACTTCGCCAGAGACCTCGACGGCGGTCTCCAGGGTAAGATTGTTGAAGGTCGACCAGCCGGCCTCTCCGACGATCTTCTGGACTACGACGCATTGCAAGGTGCCACTACCGTCGCGTAGGACGACGAAGGCAACTTTCCCGGAAGATCTGAGGTGTGCAACCCAGCCGCGTACATGCACCGTTTCACCAACGTGGTGAGGCAGGCTGGAAATCGTTTGATACTGGGATGACATTTGGGCGTTCAAGGGAGTCGTGGGCAGCCGAATAGAATACCGCGCGTCGTTGAGGGGGGCAACCGTCAGTGAGGCCCGTTTTGACGCTGCGCAGGAGGCTTGTGCTCGGCACCGTCGGCATCGCACTGGTGCTCGCAGTGCCGCTCGTCATCTCCGTGCGGTCGCTGGAACGCGTGCACAAGACCACGCTGGAACTGCGCAACGGTGCATTCGCCGCGTCGCTTCTCATCGGCCGGCTGCGTCAGGCGACCGACGATCTGCGTCGCGCCGAGGACGCTCTCGTATACGTAGCCACGCCTGATTCGCGCGTGAGAATGGCACAGGCCATTGCGAACATGCGACCGCTAGCCGATTCGCTCGACAGTTTTTCATTGAAGACAGCCGCCGTCAACGTGCGCCTTGCGCTGGACTCCATGTCGGTGCTTTCGGACCAGGAGTACGCAGTGTCGAGCGTCAAGAACTGGCCAGCCGCCGACGCCATATCGACCCGCTCGATGCGGCCGCGATTCGCGGTGATCGAGCAGGCGATTGGATCAGCCGAGCAGATCCTCCGCGTACGTTCGCGCGAGAGCGTGAACACCGCGACCGACGACACCGCGACGGCCGAGCGCGCTGCGATCAGCGCGATGATAATCGCTCTCTTGCTCGCCGGTCTTATCAGTGTGTGGCTGATCCGCTCGATCACGAGGCCCGTGTTCGATCTGGAATCAGGAATGCACGCGGTCGCAGGCGGCGATTTCACCAGAAAGCTGCGCGTTAGGCCGAACCGTCAGGACGAGTTCGGGCGATTGTCCGCCAGTTACGAGGCGATGGCGAACCGCCTTGCACAGCTGGACCGACTGAAGGCCGAATTTGTTTCGGTAGCATCACACGAGCTCAAGACGCCGATCAATGTGATCCTTGGCTACGTAGAGCTTCTGGAAGACGGAATTTATGGAAAGTTGCAGGATCAGCAGCGCGAGGTCTGTGACACCATAGCGTCGCAGGCGCGCAACCTTACGCGCCTGGTGCGACGGCTGCTCGACGTCAGCCGTTTCGAGGCCGGCGGCGGCGCGCTGGAATGCCGTCAGATGAATCTCGCCCGGTTCCTCGACAGCTTGCAGTCGTCATTCAGCGTGCTGGCAATGCAGCGAAGCGTGCAGTTTCAGGTTATCAGATCCCCCGCGCTTCCCGCCGAAGTGCGCTGGGACGAAGACAGAATGAGCGAAGTTCTCGGGAACCTGCTTTCGAACGCTTTCAAGTTCACGCCGCGCGGTGGTACAGTGGAGCTTACCGCCGCGCTGGAAGGCAACGACATTGCGATAGAGGTCAGCGATACCGGAGCCGGCATCCCACCGGAGCAGCTTCCGCGTATCTTTCAGAAATTCTATCAGGCTGACAATCAGGCGAAAGCTTCTGCCAAGGGGACGGGGCTGGGGCTTGCGATCGCGAAGGAGATTGTCGATGCACACGGGGGATCGATTTCGGCAAAGAGCGTAGCTGGCCACGGTGCGACGTTTCGGATAACACTTCCCGTCGCAGCGGACGTTCGGCGCAGCGACCAGCATCCCGTTCATCGGTCCATCGCGTGAAGCTCGCCAGGACTGCGAGCGCAGCCCTTGTAATGGCGCTGCTGACATCGGGCTGCGGCTATCGCCTGGTGCGCAACAGCGATGTCACCGCAAAGCGTTTCGCGCAGGACTCGGTGACGATCGACTCACTGACGCAGCAGCTCTCGGCGCTGCGCCAGCAATGTCACGCCGATTCGGTGCGTCTCGAGAGCGATCTCGCCACGTCACGCGCCGCGCTCGCGGCGGTCCCTCCGCCAATCCCATATCCAGATTCGTTGCTGAAGGCGCGCGCAACGGAAATCGCGGGACTCAAGGATCAGCTGGCCAAGGCGACGGCAGAATTGGATCGAATCAAACGTAGGCTTGCAAACCCGCGCGGGTAGAGAGCTGGCGAGAGAATCGTCATTCGAGCCGCATACGCCGAGAGTTGTCATCCTCGCCGAAGGCGGGGATCCACGGACCGTTATTCATTCAACATCGTGACGGTGCAGGTATGCCGGTCGGCGGCAAATCGTAGGGCGCGGATTTATCCGCGCCGCTCTCTCAAATGCGCGACGAGGGTTCTTGGAACGGGTTTGGAATGGGTTTGCAACGGGTTGTGCCCAGCACGATGTGCAGACGATGTGCAAGCACGATGTGCACGGGACGATGTGCACGGCGTGCACGGTATTACCAATGGCCCTCATCGCATATTTGGGATTGGCGGCGGGGATAAATCCCCGCCCCACGCAGGGCGCTACGTAACGGCGTTTCCTATCGATCGATGAACGGTCGGGTCGACGGTTCGGCGTGATCGGCGTTCAGATCGCGTTCCACGTTACCGGCGTTGCCAAGGATCGTGTCAACATTATCGGCGTTTCCAATGATCGTCGATGTGTATTTGGGTTGGGCGGCGCGGATAAATCCGCGCCCTACGACTGGCAACCCACAATCCGGCCGCAACGAGACGGTGTTGAAGGAATCGTCGGCCGTGGATCCCCGCTGACGCGAGGATGACGACATTCAACGAACCCGGCGTTGCCTAAATACCAGCCTTCGGCGGGACGACGCCGCCTAGATCCCAGGGTGCGCGCATATCCGCCGTAACGCCATACGCACGCGGCGATTCAATCATGCAAGCCCAGAGCCTGCACGAAGCCAGCCCATCAACCGACTCTAAACAACTCCAATGCGCGCGCGTATCTCGCAGTAAGCATCTTCTTGATTCCGGCGTGCTCCGCGCCGATCAGATCCGGATCCGATTCGAGCACTCGCTCCGCTTCCTCGCGCGCCACAAGATTCAGCGCCTCGTCGCGCAACGGATCGGCAATGCGGAACATCGGCTCGCCGCTCTGCCGTTGTCCGAAGAGATCGCCCATACCGCGCAACCTGAGGTCCTGCCGGGCAATCTCGAAACCGTCTTCGGTACTCGTAAATATTGCGAGTCGCTCGGCAGATTCGTCGCCCACATCTCCGAGCAGGATGCAGTATGCTCGCTTCGGCGCCGCGGCCAACGCGCCCGCGCAGCTGGTGCAGCTGCGACAGGCCGAAGCGCTCCGGATGCTCGATCAGCATCACAGTCGCGTTGGGCACGTCGATTCCAACCTCGATCACCGTCGTCGCAACGAGGATGTCGATCTCGCCGTCGCGAAATGCGCGCATCACGCCGTCGCGCTCCTCCGCGGGAATCCGCCCGTGGAGCAGCGCGATTCGGCAGGTCTGCGAACACGCTCGCCGAAAGCTGATCGAACATCACCGTCGCAGCTTTGAGGTCGATCTTTTCTGATTCCTCGATCACCGGATAAACGACGTACGCCTGGCGCC
This sequence comes from uncultured Gemmatimonadales bacterium, assembly GCA_963731305.1. GTDB lineage: Bacteria > Gemmatimonadota > Gemmatimonadetes > Gemmatimonadales > Gemmatimonadaceae > Fen-1247. The sequence goes on from CAVSUQ010000005.1 coordinate 70,210, forward strand.
CCGCTTCCACCTCGCGGTCGAACGAACTGCGAACACTCGCGCGCGCGCCGACTCGTGGCGTGTGACAGTCGCGATCGGCTGGCGACCTGGCGGCCGCTCGTCGAGCGTGCTCACATCGAGATCGCCGTATGAGCGTGAGCGCGAGCGACCGCGGAATCGGCGTCGCAGTCATCAGCAGCACGTCGGGCGCTTCGCCTTTCCCCGCTATCGCCTCGCGTTGCTCCACGCCGAACCGGTGCTGCTCGTCGATCGCAACGAAGCCAAGTCGCGCGAACTGCGGCGCTTCCTGCACGAGCGCGTGCGTCCCGACCACGACCAATGGATCATCGCTCGCCATTCTCGCGAGAACGGCTCTGCGCTCGCGCGCGCCGCATGCTTCCCGTCAGCAGTAGTGGTTCGATGCCAAGTGGCGCGAGGAGTCGCGTGAATGTCCGAAGATGCTGCTCGGCGAGCAACTCGGTCGGCGCCATCATCGCCGCCTGATAGCCGTTCTCGATCGCGAGCAGCGCCGCGAATAGCGCGACGATCGTCTTGCCGCTGCCGACGTCGCCCTGCAGCAGCCGATGCATTCGCGCGGCGCTCGTCATGTCTGTGACGATCTCGCGAAGCGCGTGCACCTGCGCGCCGGTGAGCTGGTACGGCAGCGTCGTCGCGCAGCGCCGAAGTCAACGTCGCTTTGATTCGTGAACGCGATGCCGCCGCGCGCCTCGCGCGCGAGCTCGCGTTGGCGCGCCGCTGCAGGAGCTGCACGAAGAACAGCTCCTCGAACGCCAGGCGCGCGCGGCCGCGCATCGCCTCGGCGATCGACGAAGGGCGGTGTACCATCCGGAGCGCATCGCCGAGTGCAACGGAGCCCCGGCGCGTCGACGCACCTCCGGCAGGCAGATAATCCTCGACGAGCGGAAGCAGCGCGTCCAGGTGCGCGTCGACGAGTGAGCGCGAATGCTTGAACGAGAGCCCTTCGGTGGCCGGATACACCGAAAGCACACGTCCGCCGCGTCGTCGGATCCTCGTCGCACCGAGGTTCACGAATTCGCGCGGCTGGCAGCTGCCGGCCGTGGAAGAATCGCACGTTGCCCGGTCGAGCAGCAGCGTTGTCATCCTTGTGAATTACCCGGTCGAGGAACGGCTGGCCGGGCCATGACACTTCGATCATTCCGCTATCGTCGCGAACGACTGCCTGGAAGATGCGCAGTCCCTTTCGCGTAGGGATGACGCCTTTGGAGATCACGCGCCCGATCACCGTGCCATCCATCCCCGGCTCGAGCGACGAGATGTGGCGTCACAGTGCTCGCGTCCTCGTAGCGATGCGGCACGTGCAACAACAGGTCGCCCGCGGTGATGATGCCGAGCTTGCGCAGCGCCTCCGCGCGCGCCGGCCCGACGCCTTTCAGAAAAGTGACGGCGGTGTCGAGTCGCGACGTGACCCACCTGCGGCAGCGCGACGCTGCGAGTCACTCAGTCGCCCACCACCTCACGCGAGAACTGCGTCGCGTCGAACGGCGCGAGATCGGCTGCCTTCTCGCCGGCGCCGACGAATTTGACCGGCACGTCGATCGCCTCGTGCACCGCGACCACCACTCCGCCCCGCGCCGTTCCGTCAAGCTTCGTGACGACGAGACCGGTGAGTGGAACGGCCTCGGCGAAGGTCTTCGCCTGACTGCACCGCGTTCTGACCGATCGTTCCATCGAGAACGAGTAGCGTCTCGTGCGGCGCGCCCGGCAGTCGCTTCGCGATCACGCGGTCTATCTTCTTCAACTCGTCCATCAGTCCGTCGCTTGTGTGCAGCCGTCCAGCGGTGTCGATGATCAGGACGTCGACGCCACGCGCGATGCCTGCATCGATGGCGTCGAACGCGACCGCGGCAGGGTCGGTGCCCGGGCGGCGCTCCGACGAACTCTGCGCCCGTCCGCTCCGCCCAAACGCGGAGCTGATCGATTGCGCCGGCGCGGAACGTGTCGGCTGCGCCCACGAGCACGCGACTTCTTTTGCGCGCGAAGCGAGCTCGCGAGCTTGCCAATGAACGTCGTCTTGCCCGCGCCGTTGACTCCGACGATCAACATCACCAATGGCTTGCTATCGGTCGTACGAAGCGACGGGTCCGCGTTTCCCGCGCTGAGTGCCTCCTCGATTCCCTTGCTCAGCGCCGTCTTGAACTCCGCGCTCGTCCGCACCGATCCGCGTTGCGCCTGGCGCGATATTCCATCTACGAGCCGCAGTGTTACCGGGACGCCGAAATCCGACTGCGAGCAGGATCTCCTCGACCTGCTCGAGGGAACCCTTGTCGACGCCGCCGCGCGCGAGGACCGTGACGTCGGCAAGCGCGACATCCTTGATTTTCTGCCAAAGCGAGCGTCTGGGGACGTCGCCCTGTTTGCGGGAAAGAAATGCCATCCTGGGTGGTCTCCGGTCGCGGCGATGCGCGCCGGCTGTAGATTCGGGATCGCGCCCGGTGCCATGATTCGCGAAGGGATGCGAGCGCTCAACGGTGTAATTTACCTCGAAGAGGCGACCGGGTGCGCAATCGAGCCCTGCCTGGCACACTCCTTCCAGCGCGGTTGATGTCCGACAGGAGAGCCACGAATGTACATCATCATTGCAATTTGCGTGTTCGTCGCGATCGCGCTTCTGGTGACGGTCGACTACATCAAGCGGCGCCGGCGCAAGCGTCGCTATCCGGTCCAGCCCGATGGCATCCGCACCTGCGTCAGCTGCGGGAAGGTATTGAGGCCTGGCGTAACGGATTGCAGCCGTTGCGGATCCGACAGCGTCGTGATCGTGGTCTGAATAAGCCGTCGGCTTTCGGTAATCCCGGGGTAGCAAAAGCCAAACACACGGATCGAACGTTTCGATCAGCCCAAAAACAACAATCCCGCGCAAGCAGTGCTTGCGCGGGATTGTTGTCTCATAGAGATCGGGTACCGGATCAGCGCATCGCGACGCGCGCTGGCTCGTCCGAGTTTGCCATCACGGCAAGTGTGTGTGCACGAATCTCGTCGAAGAGCGCGTGTCTCCGATCCACTCACTGGCTCGCCCGTCTGGTTGCGCAACGCGACCTTGGGGTCGTGTGCGACGCCGTTCTCACGAATCTCGAAGTGGAGATGCGGTCCAGTCGCCCAGCCGGTCATCCCCACGTAGCCGATCGTCTCGCCCATCTTGACATGCGTGCCCTCATGAATCCCGCGCGCGAAGCGACTCATGTGCCCGTAGCGGCTCACCATTCCGTTGCTGTGCTTGATGTCGATCATGTTGCCGTAACCGCCATGCGGACCGACGGCTACGATCACGCCATCACCGATCGCATGCACGGGCGTTCCCATCGGTGCCGCGTAGTCGGTACCAGTATGATTGCGCCACGTTCCGAAGATCGGATGCAGACGCAGCCCGAACGCCGATGTGATGCGGCGAAAGTTGACTGGGGTTCTCAGAAACGACGCGGTGAGCGATTTGCCGCGGCCATCGAACCATTCGCTGCTCGAGTTCGCACTCTTGAAGTGAATCGCCTCGAGGACTTGATCGCCGAGTGACAACTTCGCACCGAGAATCTTGTTGACGATGATCTTGCCGTTGGGCTTTTGAAGGCGCTCGACGAGAACGTGGAACTTGTCACCGTCATCCAGATCGCGCGACATGTCGATTCGGTGTTCGAAGATGTCGGCAAGGTCCCACGCAATTGAACGACGTTGACCACTCGGAAGCTCGCCCTGCGCCACATGCTCGAGTGATGCAACGAGCGACGAGTGAATGGTGCCGGACAACGCGATGGTATCGACGCCGTGCAGCAGCTGCGCGTTCACGACTACGGGGTTGAACCGTAGCTCAGGTACAGATGATTCGGGGGTCGAAACTACGACCGGATTCAAGGTCGTCACCGCTGAAGCGGCAATGGCCTTGTTGGTAGCCGCAAGCGCGGCAGAATCGGAGGGCGACACAGTAGGAGCAATCGAGGGCGTGAGCTGCACTGCAGCCCAAGCCATCGTCCCGATCATTCCATATGTGATGCCGCGCGCGGCAACAGCCTTCAATCCATCTGCCTCCGAATAAACGTCGGGATCTCCATGTCGCTCAGTTCCTGGTCCCGACCGTCATTCGAAGACGACCCCGGGCTGAAAGGCGTCACTCTTCGTGAAATTTCTGGTATGGCAGCAGGGGTCGGCCTGCCGCCCGTGCTACCCCCGACCGGCGCGCCCTGACCGGGCCGCACAGTGCGGGTGGAATGCAGGGGGATGACCGGTGCGCCCCGCACAGGCTGTGGCACACTGCTGCCGAACACCGGCTGGGCAACAGCGGCCGAAGCCCCGCGGTCAAATCCGGTCGCAATGACCGTAACGCGAATCTCGCCGTGCATGGCAGGCTCGTGAACTGCGCCGAAAATGATCTCGGCCTCTTCACCGACAGCCTCGTGCACTATCTCATTGATCTGGTGGACTTCGCCGAGCGTGAGGTCTTCGCCGCCTGTGATGTTGACGAGAACACCTGTAGCGCCCGAAATCGACACGTTATCCAGAAGAGGGCTCGCGATCGCCTGCTGAGCTGCTTCGACTGCGCGATTCTCGCCGCGGCCGATCCCGGTGCCCATTAGCGCCGAACCACCGTTCTGCATGACCGTTCGAACGTCAGCGAAATCGACGTTGACGAGGCCAGTTACGGAGATGAGCGACGAGATTCCCTGTGTCGCGTGAAGGAGAACCTCGTCCGCCTTCTTCAACGCTTCCTGGAACGGAATCCCCTTCCCGACGACGGCGAGCAAGCGCTCGTTGGGCACCACGATCATCGTATCGACGTTCTTCCGCATCTCGGCAATTCCGAGCTCGGCCTGGCGCATCCGCTTGCGCCCTTCGAAGAGGAACGGCTTGGTCACGATCCCAACAGTGAGCGCGCCTGCCTGACGAGCCAGCTCGCAGATCACAGGCGCTGCGCCGGTGCCCGTGCCACCTCCCATTCCGCACGTGACGAAGACGAGATCCGCGTGGGTCATCGCGCGCAGAACCTCGTCGCGGTTCTCTTCAATTGCCTGGCGTCCGACTTCGGGTCGCGCGCCAGCGCCAAGTCCGCGAGTCAGCTTCTTGCCAATCTGAAGCTTGACGTCGGATTTCGAGTTGAGGAGAGCCTGGGCATCGGTGTTGACCGAGACGAACTCGACTCCTTCGAGCCGCTCCTCGATCATTCTGTTGACAGCGTTTCCACCGCCACCGCCAACGCCGACAACTTTCATTCGCGCGTTTTGCGATGTGTTCTCCTCAAACTCAAATATCATCGCGGCATGCACTCCTAGGCGGGTAGGCGACAGGATCGGAACGACGGGCTAATATACGTGAAAGTCACCCGCGCGACCATGCCCAAATGACGATCCAATTACGCACTTAGCACACACGATTTTATTTGTCCTTTTTCCACACGGTTTTGTGTTCTCGCACCTTTGCGACTTGGGCTTAGAAAAAGTCCTCGAGCCAGTTCTTCATTCGTTTCGCAAGCTTGTCGACGCCGGGCGTGTTGAATGAATTGCGCTTGGCACTCGCGGCTCCGCCTGTCGCGACCAGCCTGTTCGCTCCGTACAGCGCCAGCCCGACTGCAGTTGCGAAGCGCGGCGCTTCGACGGAGTCGCTCAGGCCGCCAACGTGCTCGCCGGGCACCCCGACGCGCACGCCGGTTCCGAACACGCTCGCCGCAAGCTCGGAAATGCCCTCCATCGCCGCGCCGCCGCCCGTCAATACGATTCCACCGGCGAGGCGTGAGCCGTAGCCCGCAGAGTGTATCTCGCGATGAACCATGTCGAAGATCTCATCCATGCGCTGATGAATGATGTGCGCCAGCAGCTCTCGCGGTATCTGCCGGTCGCCCTGCGCAACGGTGCTCGGCAGCTGGATCACATCCGCTGGATCGACGAGCGGCTCGTATGCGCTGCCGTAGCGCTCCTTCAAGCGCTCCGCGTCCGCCTGCGTCACGCCCAGACCATGCACGATATCATTGGTGACGATGTTTCCGCCGTACGCGAGCGTGGCAAGGTGGCGGATCTTGCCCTCGTGGAAGATGGCGATGTCAGTGGTGCCGGCGCCAAGCTCGACCAGTGCGACGCCAAGCTCCTTCTCGTCTTCGGTGAGCACCGCCAGCGCGCTTGCGAGCGGCTCGAGCACCAGATCGCGCACGCGATAACCGGCGCGCTCCACGCTCTTGCGCAGGTTCATCGCCGGCGAGCTGCCGATCGTCACGAGGTACATCTCGGTCTCGAGACGCGTCCCGATCATGCCGATCGGGTCGCGGACGCCAGCGTTTTTGTCGACCGTGTATTCCTGTGGAATCGCGTGAAGAAGCTCGCGGTCCTGCGGAATCGCCTGTGCGCGCGCCACGTCGTTCGCCCGATCGACGTCTGCCTTCGATATCTCCTCGCCATTCACCGCGACGATCCCGGTGCTGGTCATCGCGTGAACGTGCTCACCGGCGATACCGGCAAATATGTTCTCGATCCGGGTACCCGCCATACGCTCTGCGTCCTGCATCGCCTTCTGAATCGATCGAGTCGTTTCCTCGATGTCCGAAACGATGCCGCGGCGCAGCCCGGTAGTGCGAGCCTGCCCGACACCAAGTATCCGAATAGTAGGATGACGGTCGCCAACCGCTTCCGCGATGATGGCCGTGGTTTTCGCCGATCCGATGTCGAGCCCGGCGATTACGCGTTCAACGTTCATTGCAGCCTTGCGACAACCTGATCGCGATAACGGATGTCCAACTCGGTCGCCCGCTCGTTTCGGCGGGCCAGGTCGGATTCAACGGGAAAGATATCCCGGAAGCGTTGCGGGGCCACCCCCGCCGACGCGCGCACCCGCAGCGACGATGTCAGCGTGAATATCAGGTCGTTCCCCGCGGGAGTGATTTCGCTTATCCGATCGAACATTCGTGGGTCCACCGACCGGAGCTCGCCGAGCAAACGAAGCGCTCCGACGTTCGGTGCGGTGAGCACCGGCAGGTCCAGATTGGTGCTTGCCGGATCGATGGGAAGCGCCTTGCCGGCTGAGTCGAATGGCTCGAGGCCGTCGCCACGAGGCACGAGCGCCACGGGCATGTTCTCACTAATCGTGACGATGAGAGTTCCCGGGAAACGTCGTGTTATGTGGACGTCCTGAATCTGCGGGTGAGACTTCAGCCTCGCTTCCAATGGTGCGACGGGATCCACGATCGAGCGAAGTGTGTCCACGTGCAATCGCGACACGACATCGTCAGGCTGGAGATAGCGGACTCCGCGAATCTCGATCTTGCGGATGTGGAAGTAACTCAACCGCCTCATGGTCGAAAGTCCCCACTTGGGCGATGTGAGCAACGCGACGCCAAGCGCGATGCCGGCGATGTACCTATACCCAGGCTTCTTGAGCCGCTCGGGAAACTTCAATTTGTAGTTGTCGAGCCGGTCAGAATGTCTCGAAGCTCGCGCGCAGTGAGCGTGATGTCACCCGCGCCGACGGTAATTACAACATCGCCCGCGCGTACTTCCGCGGCTAGTGCGGCTGCGAGTTCGGCACGCTCGCCTCTCCAGCGAGCGGAGCTTCCGGCTGCGGTGAGTGCTCGCTCGACGAGACCGGAGTCCACGCCCGCGATAGGCTTCTCCCTCGAGGGATACAATTCGGTCAGAAAAACCAGATCGGCGCCGGACAATGCGCTCCCGAACTCCGAAGCGAAATCGCGCGTACGAGAGTAAAGGTGCGGCTGGAACGCCAGCACGAGCCTGCGGCCAGGAAAAGCAGCGCGCGCCGCCTCGATCGTCGCCGCAATCTCGGTCGGATGATGCGCGTAGTCGTCGACGATTGTCACGCCACCGATGTCCGCGATCCTCTGGAACCGGCGCTCCACCCCGGCGAACGCCTCCAGACCTCGCACCATCGTGGCTATCTCGACCCCCAGAGCGACACCAGCCCCGATGGCGGCCAGCGCGTTGCGAACGTTGTGCACACCCGGAACCTTCAGGCGCACTTCCGCCTTCCGTTCGCCGTCGTACCAGACCTCGAAGATCGACCCTCCGTCTCCAGCACGCACCTCTCTCGCGACCAGTCTCGCGTCAGGCGAACGGACGCCATACCTGATGATTTCCGCCGTCGCGGGGAGATCGAGCGAGTTCGCGCCGGCGTCGTCCGCGCACAGAACGATCGCGCGCGCGCCGCTCACGTACTGCATGAAGGTCGCTCGGATATCCTCAATGTCAGTATAGATATCCAGGTGATCGGCCTCGACATTGGTAACGACTGCGACGGCGGGATTGAGTGCAAGAAACGACCGGTCGTACTCGTCGGCTTCGACGACGAACAATCGTTCGGAACCGAAGGTCATGTTGCCATCCCACTCTGCGACGCGGCCGCCGGCGATCCCGGTCGGCGCCAGACCGGCGGACCGTAATGCGCTGGTGGTCATGACTGTCGTTGTCGTCTTGCCGTGCGTGCCCGCTACCCCGACCACATCGCCGGCCGCCACCGCGGCACCAAGTGCCTCGGCGCGCCTGACCAACGGGATGCCGGCCTCGCGCGCGGCAGCGAGCTCTGGATTGTCGCGGTTCATCGCGGACGTAAAGACCACTGCCCGGGCGCCCACCACGTGTGATGGCGAGTGACCCTGGGCTACGGAAATCCCGAGGTGGGTCAGGTCCGCTGTCACGCCCCCCGGGTTCGAATCGCAGCCAGTGACCGGAATCCCCTGGCGCGCAAAGAGCTCGGCGAGCGCACTCATCCCGGCACCGGCGATTCCGACAAAATGGATGGGTCGAGAATCCGTCGAGGTGCCAAGCATATCATAAGTCACTTGAAGCAATCCATCGCAAGTATATTGGCAGCAATCTCTTGAGCAGCATGAGGTCGAGCACGTTGCAGCGTTTTTTCACGCATATCATCGAGACGCCGCGGATCGCTTGCCATGCGTGACACTGTGCTTTCCAGCAGCTCCGGCGTCAGCGTGCTCTGCTCGATCATCTCTGCGGCGCCGGAAGCGACTATGGCGCGTGCGTTCTGGGCCTGGTGGTCAGCAGCCGCGGTGGGCAACGGAACCAGGATCGCCGGAATTCCCCACGCCGAAAGCTCTGCGGTGGTCGACGCGCCGGCTCGGCTGACCGCCAAATCCGCCGCGACGTAGGCTTCGGCAATGTTCGAAATGTACGGGACCACGCGCACCGCTGGCCCTTCCAGTCGCGCGTACCGACTGAAATTTCCGGGACCAGTCGCCCAGATTACCCGAACGGTCTTACCGGTCAGGCGAGTGACCCATCTCGCGACGACGCGGTTTATCCCCTCCGCGCCCTGGCTCCCGCCGAAGACGAGCACCGTGCGCGCGTCCGCGGGCTCGAAACCCCACCGAGTGACAGCCGCACGCTTGGACGGTCGTTCGTCCAGGGGGGTTGGCGGGGCGATGGGATTGCCCGAGTCGAAGAGCTGGGTATGTCGCCCCGGACGGAGGAGCTTGGCCGCCTCGGGAAATCCGAGATGCAGCTGCGCTGCTCGCGGGGCGAACCAGCGCACCGTAAGGCCTGGAACGCTGTTCTGATCCTGAATGGCTATCGGTAGACCGCGGGCCACCGCAACGCCGAGGGCGACACCAGCTGCGTAGCCACCAGTTGCGACGAGCGCGCGCGGCGATCCCTCGCTGACGATGCGCGAGATCCGGCGCCAGCTGCCAGCCGACCCTGCGGCTGTGCGCCAGTTGAGCCAGGGCCTCGACCGGTAGAGTGGATGTAGATCCAGCAGCTCGAACGGAAATTCTGTCTCAGGCAGAATTGTCTTTTCGATTCCCCGCTCGGCCCCGATGAAAAACGGCTCGACCCTCGGATCCGCGGCGACCATCGCCCGGGCGATCGCGAGCGCAGGATAAAGGTGGCCGCCGCTGCCGCCGCCGGCAAAGAGGACATTCACCCCTCGGGCGCCAACAAGGGGTTGGTCGCGCCTTCGCCGATCACCCGCTCCCGCTCACTGCCGATGTTGACCAGGATACCCGTAAGCAGCAAGGTAAGCAGCATGTTGGACCTCCCGTATGATATGAACGGAAGCGTCAGCCCGGTGTTCGGAAGCAAGCCGATAGTTACACCGATATGCAGAAAGGCGCTGATCACGACGGTCGCGACGATGCCGATCGCGACCAGCTGCTGAAACTTGGAGCGGGCAAGGCGGGCAATCCGGAAGCCCAGGTAGGCGTACAGCACGAAGGCGAGGATCAACAGCGTGAGGCCGATGAACCCTCGCTCCTCACCAATATTGGCGGCTATGAAGTCGTCGTAGGCAAATGGAAGAAATCCATATTGCTGCCTGCCCTGCCCGAAGCCAACGCCGAACAGGCCGCCCGATCCTATCGCGATGAGTGATTGTCGAGCCTGATAGTCGATGTGCGGCGAAGTACCCGGATTGAAAAAAGCGCTCATTCTAAGAACTACATATTGCAGCTTCTCCGCGCGGGTGTAGAGGACTGGTATGGCGATCACCACAAGTGCGACGAAATGTCCGACCCTGACGCCAGCGGCGAAGAGGATGAGGCTCATGATCAGCGTATAGAACATCGCTGACGATAGATCCGGCTCGACGTAGACCAGCAAGTCCATGAGGCCGACGATCACAAGGAATGGGAACAGCCCCTTGCTGAGGCGACGCATCGCATCGCCCTTCTTGACGACGAGCATGGACGTCCAGATCACAACTGCGAGCTTGGAAATTTCCGATGGTTGCATGCTCGACCCGAACAGGTACCGGCGTGCCCCGTGTACGCGCGGCGCCCACCGAACTGTGAACGGCAGCACGACGAACGTCAGAAGGACGAGGCACAGGATCATCACCGGCCATGCCCAGTCATACCACTTCTCTGCGTCGATCTTGGCGGCGATGGCGAACACAATGAGCCCGATCACCATTCCGCTGAGCTGCCGCAGCATGTAATAGGCGCCGTTGTGGCCTGCCTGCAGTGCGACGATGCTGCTTGCGCTGTACACCGTTACCAGGCCGAAGGAGAGGAAGAGCCAGCGTCAGCACAGTGAGCACGCGCGCCTCGACGCCCATGCGCCACCGGTACCGTACGTTCGCGACTGCTTCAGCCATGCGATGCGGCCGCCAGTTGACGGAAGCGCTCACCGCGCTCCACATAATTATTGAACATGTCGTAGCTCGAACATGCTGGGGAGAGCAGCACGGCGTCTCCCGGTTTCGCGAAGTGCCGCGCAGCAACGACGACGTCCTCGAAGGAACCATCGACGCGTGTAAGTGCGGCGGCTCCTGCCAGATCGTGCTCGACGATGGCTCCGGCCTCGCCGAACGCGATGATGTGTTTGACGTGCTTCGCGATCGGAGCCGCCAGCGCGGTGTATGGCTCGCCCTTGTGACGACCACCCAGGAGGAGGATCGTCGGGCGGGTCATCCCCTGAACTGCAACGAGAGTCGACGCGACGTTGGTGGCTTTGGAGTCGTTGATCCATTCGATTCCATCCCATTCGCCAACGATCTCGAGCCGGTTGGGCATCGCGCGGAACGTTTCGAGCGCATGCGCAATTGCGTTGCGCGCTGCCGGACTCTGGAAATCATCGGAAGCGCTCATGACCGCGATTGAAGCTGCGAGTGCGTTCGCTACGTTGTGATCACCAAGCAGGTTCAGCCGAGCGCGCGCGAGCAGCGGCACGCCGAAGAGAGTCAGAGTATCCGCGGCACGGTCGTAGTAGGCGTCGGCAGTCTCCCGCACGCTGAAGTGCAGCTGTTCTCCGGCCACCTCGCGCACCATGGCGAGCGAAGCAGGATCGTCGGCGTTGATCACCCAGCGGGAGCGCGAATTTGCATTGCGGAACAGCATCGCCTTGTCCGCAAAATATTCATCCACGCTGGCATAGCGGTCGAGATGGTCGGGGCTCAGGTTGGTGAGGACGCCTACGTCCGGCGCGATACTCGGCGTGTCGTGCAGCTGGAACGACGACAGCTCCAGCGCCACCCAGTCGGGGAGCTTCGCAGCTCCGACGATTTCGGACAGCGGAGTTCCAATGTTTCCGCCGTCAGATGCGTCGAGCCCGAGCGCACGAAGGATGTGCCCGACGAGCGCGGTCGTCGTCGTTTTGCCATTGGTCCCTGTAATTGCCACATAGCGCAACGCAGGCGCGAAGCGCAGCGCGACCTCGATCTCGCTGATGACCTCGCCTGGTCCCGCTCTCGCCACGATGACTGCGGACGCATCCGGCGGCACGCCGGGACTCACGACAACGAGCGGCGCGCGCGCAATTCGCTCGGGATCGTGCGCACCGGTCTGCACCGACGCACCCGCGCGCGCTAACTCCGCGGCGACGGTGGCGAGCTGCGGAGACGAGCCATCGTCGCACGCGTACACCCTGCAACCGCGTGACAACAGTAACCTCGTCGCGGCAACTCCGCTCCGTCCGAGACCAATGACAGCGACCTCGGCCGACGACGGGATGGTTGGTTGCCGCGTCACCGTAGCTTGAGCGTGCTGAAGGCCAGAAATGCGCACAGGATTCCGATGATCCAGAACCGCACCACTACCTGCGATTCAGTCCAGCCCTTCATCTCGAAATGGTGATGCAGCGGCGCTCGAAGAAATACGCGATGTTCACGCGCATATTCGACACCGTAGCGCGACCGCCGGTACTTGAACACGTAACGCTGCAGGATCACGGAGATCATCTCCGCCACGAAGAGCCCACCGACGAAGACGAGCAGAAACTCCGACTTGAGCAGCACGGCAATCGCGCCGAGCGCGCCGCCGAGCGCGAGCGAGCCCGTGTCACCCATGAAGATTTCCGCTGGATGCGTGTTGAACCAAAGGAACCCGATGCATGCGCCGAGGATGGACGCGCAGAAGACGGTCAGCTCACCAGAGCCGCTCATGTAGAACAATCCGAGCGAGCGACTGAGATCGATTCGCCCTATCACGTACGCGAACCCTGCAAACGTTATTGCGGCTATTGCGACGAGTCCTGCCGCGAGACCGTCCAGACCATCGGTCATGTTGACAGCATTGCTGGTTCCGGTCATCACGAATGTCACGAACAGTACATAAAGCCACGCCAGCGCGGGCGACAGCGGAATAATCAGAACATACTTGTAGAACGGGAGCGTGGTGGACGCACCCGGCAAGTTCGACATGGGGAAATGCCACACGTACAATCCCAGTGCGAGTCCAATCGCGATCTGGCCGGTGAGCTTGTAGCTCTCGATCAGACCATTGTTCGCCTGGCCGCGCGCTTTCTGTCGGAGCTTGAGGAAGTCATCCAGAAAACCAATGGCGCCCATCCATACCATTACGATCACGCACACCCATATGTAGCGGTTCGTGAGTCGCGCCCAGAGTAACGTCGGTACGACGGTAGCGATGAGGATTATGAGGCCGCCCATCGTCGGCGTTTTCGCCTTGCCCGCGTGACTGTCCGGCGTACCTGCTCTCACAACCTGTGCAACGCGGTTGCGCCGCAGGGTTCCGATGATCACCGGCCCGACCATGAACGACAGAAGGAGCGCAGTAACGGCAGCTCCAGCAGCACGGAAGCTGATGTAGCCGAAAAGTCGCAGAAATCCGAGGTATGGCGTGAGCGGAACGAGGAGATAGTTCAGCAATCGGGGCTCGCCCAGCTGGTTATGTGTGGTAGGATACGCTCGAGTCGTGCGCCACGCGACGCCTTCAATAGTATGGTTGCGCTCTGATCGAGCAGCGGGCGCAGCGCGGCCCAGAGCTGATCGATATCCGTCGCGATGACGACTCTCGTGTCACCCGGGGCGAGTCGTTGCAAGGCGGCGGCAAACTCGCCGAACCCGGCGATCACGTCCGCGGGTGATGCGAGCGCGACGCGCGCCACGTCGTCGTGACATCTAGCCGAGTTTGCGCCAAGCTCGAGCATGGTGCCGAGCACCGCGACCTTCTGTGCACCCGGCGCAGCAGCGAGCATCTCGATCGCGGCGACAGCCGAGCCCGGATTGGAGTTGTACGCATCGTTGATGATCAGGGAGCCTCCGATTCGCTGCCAGTTCGCGCGCATCGGAGGCGGCGTGAGGCGCGCAACGCCGCGCGCGAAGTCTTCGGCATCAACACCGACCTCGCGCGCTGCTGCGATGGCGAGCATGAGGTTCCGAAGATTGTGTGCCCCGCGCATGGGCGAGTGGATCGTCACGCCGTTAATGAGGAGTGTGCCGGTGCCGTCGGTCTCCAGCTGCCACGAAGTCGGGGCGACGTCGCCGCCCTCGAGGCCGGCGCGTATCACGCGCGCGGCCGACGCCACGGCTGCAAGCTCGGGCTCGCCGGAAGGCACGATCCCGACGCCGACCCCGTGAAACACCGACGCCTCTTCGCGAAGCACGCCTGCCAGGTCACCAAATCCTTCGAGGTGCTCCTCGGCGATCGACGTCACGATCGCTACATCCGGCCGGCAGATCTCTCTGAGCATCGCGATTTCGCCTGGAATGTTCGTACCCAGCTCGACCACCGCTACATCGACATCGAAGGGAAGCGCGAGAAGCGTTTGCGGGACGCCGACACGGTTGTTGAAGTTGGCAGAGGTTGCATGCACGGCGAGCCGCGACTCGAGCGCCGACCTGAGCAGCTCTTTCGTACTTGTTTTCCCGTTGCTTCCCGCGATAGCGATGACCGGGCCGCCCCAAGCGAGGCGGCGGAATCGTGCAAGATCGCCAAGCGCGATGAGTGTGTCGTCGACGAGATAGATGGGGACCGCAGGCTCACCGAGCGGTACCGGGCGACTGACCACGAGCGCGCGTGCGCCAGCAGCGACTGCGTCGCCGAGAAAATCGTGTGCATCGTACCGCTCGCCGACGAGCGCCACGAACACATCGCCTTCGTGCAACGAGCGCGTATCCGTGCATATCTGCCCCAACGGCTTGGCACCGCGAGGCGCCGACGTGTCGGTGCGAGCGGACAGTGCGTGCGCTACACGATCGAGCGTCCAGAATCCGTCGCTCAAGTCGGCGTCCCCAGAATTGCCGACACGATCTGGCGTTCGTCGAAAGGAAGTTTCTCGGTTCCGACCACCTGGTAGGTTTCGTGGCCCTTGCCGGCAAGGAGAATCGTGTCGCCCTCTTGCGCTATTGCTATGGCGCGGGCAATCGCCTGGCGGCGATCGGTCACGCGGTCGTGCCTTGTGGTCATTCCGCGCTCGATCTCATCTATAATTGTCTCGGGATCTTCGGTGCGCGGGTTGTCGCTGGTCACGATTACACGATCCGCGCCAGCCTCCGCGGCTGCACCCATGAGCGGGCGCTTGCCTGGATCGCGATCACCGCCGGCTCCGAACACCAGGATGAGCTGGCGGGAGACGAACGGTCTAAGCGCTGCGAGCGAACGTACGAGCGCATCGGGTGTGTGCGCATAATCGCGGATGACCGGCGGTGAGCTGGCGATCAGCTCGAGCCGTCCGGGGACCTGCGGAACAGTGGAGAGCGAGTGCGCTAGCGCGTGGAGTGGGATTCCGAACGATAGCGCGGCTGCCGAGGCAGCGAGCGCATTTGTTACGTTGAAATCACCGACCAGCGGCAAGCGTACTGAGGCTCTTTCCTCGCCAAGGCTCAATGTCCAGCTGCTTCCGGTCGCATCGAATGCGACATCTTCCGCACGGACGTCGCCCGATCCGCTCCCGTACGTAAGGAGCCGCGGCGCTACCGGAAGATCAAGCCATTCCGGCTGATCGGCGTTGACGATTGCAACTCCGGTGGACTTCAGATAACTCACGAGCTTCGCTTTCGCCGCGAAGTATTCTTCCATCGTGCCGTGATAATCGAGATGATCACGCGTGATGTTGGTGAACACCGCAGCGTCGAAGGCGATGCCATGCACCCGTGCCTGATCCAGTGCGTGCGACGATACTTCCATCGCGACAGAGCGCACACCCGCGTCCACCAGCTCGCGGAGCACGCGCTGTAATTCGTCTGGACCGGGCGTGGTGAGGCCAAGGCCGCCGGGCATCACGCTGCCCTCAGCACCGACCAGCACACCAAGTGTGCCGATAGACGCCGCCGGCGCGACCGGGACGTCGAGCAGAGCACGCAGAATGTTGACCGTTGTCGTCTTGCCATTGGTCCCCGTCACCGCAATCGCGCGCATGGCGAGCGCCGGGTAGCCGTAGCGTGCCGCCGCGGCGCGCGCGATCTCGATTCGCTTTGCAGCGACGATGGGATCCTTCGTTGCGCCGCTCATTGTGGCACCCCCAACTTGACGACGCGACCCGGCTCGAGCATGGTCCCCGCGGCGGGGACGAGTGATGCCGCGCTGCCTGGCGCGAGCTCGACACGGAAGCCGGCGGCGTGGAGCGCGCGAACGGCAGACCTGAGCGGAAGTCCGGTAACGTCAGGCACAGAGCGAAGTGAAACGACCGGCGGCACCGCGCGCGCGCGGGACGGCAGGCTCACAACGTAGTCTCCGCCGGTGCGGAGGGCCGAATCGGAGTCGGCTGGGGTCGTGCGCGCGGCAAGGCGGAGCGAGTCAGCGATCGCCACGCTGTCGTTGCGCTTCTCTGTTGCGAGACGTGTCTTTGCGGCAGCGATTCCCGCCGCCGAAGTATCAGGACGCGGTGCGTGCACCGACGACGCAAGCTCGCTCCGGTTGAGCGCCGCATCGCGCGCGGCGAGCGCGGCGCGAAGCACCACGTTCGTAACACCGCCAGCGACGATTCCACCGTAGAACCCCATCTGCGGATTGTCGAGCTTCACGAGGATGACGAACTGCGGCTTGTCATCGGGAAACAGGCCCACGAACGATGCGGTGTACGATCCGGCGATATAGCGACCGTGCGCGTTGCGGAGCGCTGTCCCACTCTTGCCCGCCACGTCGAAAGTTGCAAGATCGGCCTTGGTCGACGTGCCACCGGCTACGACGTCGCGAAGCATCGTGCGTATCTGCGCGGCGACGTCGGGAGTCATGACACGCCGCACGACCGTACGCTGCGCGGTATAACGAACTGTACCGTCGGGCGCGCGGACTTCCTTGACGATGTGCGGCTCCAGCAGTTCTCCACCATTGGCGATGGCGCTGTATGCGGTCACCATCTGCAGCGGCGTGACGGAAACTTCGTAGCCCATCACCACTGACGCGGCTGACTGCGGCGTCCAGTGCGCAGGGTCTCGCACGAGACCGGACGATTCCGCCGGCAGCACGATACCGGTGGGCATTCCAAATCCCAGATCGCGCAGCATCTCGAACTTCTCACGCACCGACAGTCGCTCGGCGAAGCGCACGATACCAACGTTACTCGAGTGCTTGATGACGTCGGTGAGCGAGAGAATCGACGGATGCTCATCAGCGTCGGTGATGGGGCGCCCGCGCCCGGAGATCGTGAGATGGCCGCCGTACGTATCAATCGTCTCGTCCGGCGTCGCTCTTCCCAGGCCGATGAGACGTGCAGCGACGAACGGCTTCATCGTCGAGCCGGGCTCGTACGGCTCGGTAACCGCCGTGTTCGCTACAGCTGCCGGGTCTTTCCTGTTGCTCGCCATGGCGAGGACATCGCCATTGCTGGGATTCATAACAACGATATCGCCGCCATCCGCGTGGAGGCTGTCCACGGCGACGGAGAGCGCACGGTCGCAGATCTCCTGCAGCTCGCGGTTGATGGTGAGCATCACCGCGTCGCCGGGTGTCGGGTCGTCCGAGCCGACCGGAGCGGCGAGTGCGTGGCCGCTCTTGTCGCGTGCGACGCGCACCGTCGTCGTATCGCCGCGGAGCAGCGAATCGAGAGCAAGCTCGATCCCGTCCTGCGCAAGCCCATCCGGTCCTACCCGGCCGACTATTCGGCGAATTCCGCCAGATGTTGCGTACACGCGATCCATTACCGGCTTGGAATAAACTCCGCGCAGCGCGATGGCGGCCGCGACGTCGCTCGGCAGATACATCCCGGGAACATCCACCCATTTGCGCACGGTGTCGACAGACATCGAAACGAACCGAGGGTCCACGCTGGCCAGTCGGAGGTCGCGCGCGAGGGCGGCGCGATTCTTCACCTGACGGGGTGCGACGCTGATTCGCACCATTTCCCTGCTCTCTACGAGAGTGCGCCCGGTCGCGTCGACGATGTCACCCCGCGGCGCCGGAAGGCCGGACGATGCGTAGTGCTGACGCTGGCCGATCCTGCTCCAGTAGCTGTTACGGTACAGCTGCTCGTATCCAGCCTTGGCGACGAGCGCCACGGCGAAGACGAGCAGCGATGCCTGCACGACGGCGATCCGGCTGGGGGATTTCATCGCTGTCCGCTAACGCTGAATCATGCGGACCTGCCGGTCATCCGGCACGCGCATGCCAAGCTGTTGCACGATGGGTCCTAGCTGCGTTCTGCTCGACTCGTCGCGGATCAACGCAGAGAGCCGCTCGCGCTCCGCTTGCAGCTGGACTATGTGCCGGTCGAGATCGGTGATCCGCCGAGATTGTGTTATTCCGTAGCTGCGTCTCCAGATCACAGCGGAAGCGACGATCACGAAGCCAATCAGTAACGCCGCCATCACGGAGCGTCCGCGCCTGCGGCGCGTGCGACGCTTTGCTGCGGGTCGCGCGCGCGTACCAGCGTCCGCAGCAGTCGTCACGCCGCTTTTCGCCACGAGCGCAGATGCGCGCTCCGTGCACGCGGGTTGGCGGCAACCTCGGCCGGCACAGGTGTTATCGACTTGCGTGTGATCAGCGACCCGAGCGCAACTCCGCCGCAGGTGCAGATGGGCTGCCGTGGCGGGCAGGTGCACGCGGTGCTCCACGCACGCATGGCGTGCTTCACGATGCGGTCCTCGCCCGAGTGATATGCGATTACGGACATGACACCGCCGGGCCGAAGCATGTCTCGCAGTACCGGAAGCGCACGCTCGAGGCCATGCAGCTCGTCGTTGACGGCGATGCGGATCGCCTGGAAAAGGCGCGCGAATTCGGACGGGCCGGCCGCAGCGCCGAACGCGCCGCGGATCGCACCAACGAAGTCATCAGCTGTCACGAACTCGCGGTTTGCGCGGCGCTTCACGACCTCGCTTGCCAGCCGACGCGCACGTGGCTCATCACCGTAATCGCGAAAAATCGTCGCGAGCTCGTCAATGCTCGCCGTGTTGAGCAAGTCGGCCGCGGTTTCACCGGACTCGGACATGCGCATATCCAGAGCGACGCCAGGTCGAAAGGAGAACCCGCGCTCGTTCTTATTGATTTGATGGGAGGAGATTCCCAGGTCAGCGAGAATCCCGTCGAAAGACTCTCCTGCCAGTTCTGCAATCTCATCGGCGTGCGTGAAGTCACCCTGGATAGCGCTGAACCGGCCGGCCTCAATGTATGTCTGGAGCCGCGTACTCGCCTCGTGGATCGCACCGGGGTCGCGGTCGATACCGGTAACGATCGACCCTGCTTCGAGCAGCGCCAGCGAATGGCCGCCGCCCCCGAGCGTGCAGTCTAGCACCGTAGTCGCGTGATCAAGGGCGCCAAGCACTTCGGCTACCATGACGGGAGCATGGTAACCTGTTTCGAACGATCGTTCCGTTATTGGCGGCACTAAATGATTTTTGGAAAGACGACGGGACGGCAGGCAGGCAGCCAATATACAAAAAACCGTCCCGGCGCGAACCGGGACGGTTTCTGAAAAACTAACGGGCCGCGAGGGCCGGCGGGCTCATTTGCAGAATTTCTTCACCTGCGCGGCGGATGCCGGCAGGAACTGTGCTATGACCGGCAGGAACTGGCTTGCTGCCGCCTTGTACTTGTCGTCCGACGCGCCTGCCTGTAGCCCCGACTGCGCGATGGTCAGGTTCTGCTGCGCCATCTGAGCCAGCTGGCAGCTCTTGGCCGTGTTCGCTTCGTTGTAAGCGCTCTGCGCAACCGAGAATGCGGAGACGCCGGTCAGGAACTTGGCGTCAACAGAAGGTTGAATGTTGTCGGACAGCTGGAGCATCTTGATCGCCGCGAGGAACTGATTGCGGTCCTTCGATGCGTTCGCTGCCTTGTACATGTTGTTGCCCTGCCCCAGGGCGTACTGCGCTATCGTCGACTTGTCGGCGCCGGGAAGAGCCGCCGCACGCTGGAGCAATGCGGCAATGCTGTCGTACTGCGGCGGCGTCGACTGCGCGTAGCTGTCGGCGAGCAGCAGCAGAGCCTGCGGATTGTTTGGATTCGCCGCAATCGCACGCTTTAGAACGTCCACTGCCTCAGGCGCGCGATTGGCCTTGCGGAGCGCGGACGCGAGCGAGAGCAGGAGATCGCCATTGTTCGGATACTTCTGCGCGCCGGCCTGCAGCGTCGTGATCGCAAGCGCTGAATCGCTCGCCTGATTCATGTTCACGTACGCAGCTGCCATGCGTGTGTAGTACGAAGGATCCGCGGCCGACGTATCGGCGCGTATGAGTTCAGGCCCGGTCGCTGCGGCCTGCTGCCAGTCATTCGCGGCGAGGTACACCAGAAATGCGGTATGGAGCAGCTGCGGATCACCTGGCGAGCGGTCGAGCAACTCCTTGACGAGCGGCTCCGCGTCCTTTGCGTGTCCAGAGCCTGCCAGCTCATTGACGATCTGTGTGATGAGCTTGTCGTTGGACGGATCCGCCCGGATGAGCGCAAGCAGCGTCGCGCGCGCATCAGCGCTGTCGCCGACGACCTTGTAGAGTTCAGCGTTGAACTTGAGCGCTGCGACGCTCATCGGATCCTGCTGTGCGATGAGACGCGTGACTGAAAGCACGGAATCCGCGAGAGCGACCGAGTCGGCGTGACTGGACGCCTTTTGATATTCCGAATAGTAGACGTTCGCACTGCAGAGCCGCGCGAGCGTTGCTTGCGGGTAGGCTGCTACACCCTGACGGGCGGCGGCCAGTGCACCTGCGACGTCGCCCCCCCGCGCCTTGGATATGCAGTTCTGCTCGCCCGGAAGCTGCTTCATCGCGTCACGGACGGATTTTGAAATCGCGTCCATCGCATCGCCCACGTTTTTTCCCGTAGCAGGCGGCAGCGCCTGTGACAGGGTGTTGTCGCGAGCGAGGACCATGCGCGCATCGACGGTCATTCCGCCGGTAGGCGCCTTTGTGATTGTCCCGGTGATGTATTCGTCCGCCCGCAGCAGATTGGCGAGCGCTTTCTCATCGTTGGGAGCAAGTGGCTCGGTCGGGGAGAAGCCGGACTGCTCAAGGGTATTGTTGACGTCCTTTGTCGGAAGCACGTAGACGTCCTTCGCGTCGAACTTGTCCTTGAGCTGGTCACGAAGTTCATCGGCAGCCTTCGCGCCCGTGCCCTTATCCTGACTCGTAAAGGTCATCACGGTGATGCGCGATTTTGCGTCCTGCGCGTGAGCCGATGTTACACCGGCCAAGGCGAGGGCCGCGAGCGCCAAAGAATAGCGAGCGTTCAACTGAGACTCCTCCGAGATTGTAAACGTTTGTACACCACTACTGGGGCCGAGTTCTGCGATCGTCCGGCCAGGTCATCATGGGCGAGGAGGGATTCGAACCCCCGACATCCTGCGTGTAAGGCAGGCGCTCTAACCAGCTGAGCTACTCGCCCAATTGCAGAAATGAGGCCGCATCGCGCTTTACGTGCGAGCGAGCTTTAGCGTTTGAGGATGGCAACCGGTACCAGAACACAATATGCCAGCACGAGGAGTATCGGGGCGAGCGTTTCTCCCCCGCGCCAGAGGTCGGCGTAGCCCACGATGAGAGTAATCGCGACAAGCCCCCACCACATCAATCTTCGACTGGCGGCTGGTTGTGCTGCGTTGGGCGAACTGACTGGATCTTTCGGCATAGAAGCGAAGTGTACGATTGCAACGAGTGAGGTGTCAAGTTAACCACCCGACCTTAATCTGTTGTTAATTGAACGATCATCCCCTCGCTACCGGCGTTTGCGGGAAGCAGCGTGCGTGGCATGGCGCCGTCGCGGTTTTGGACGTCTTCCCGATTTTCCTTTTTTCGCTCGCCGCTTGGATTCCGGCTCCTGCCAGCGGAGGGGGTTGTCGGAGCGGAATTGCGGGTGGACGGCGGGCGCGCCGGCATCTGCCTCTGCAACTGCCAGAACTGCGGCATCGGCGATATCGGCCCTGATATCGTGGATCACTAGCGCCGGGCGACGAACGCGCGGGTTATCGACGCGGTTGGTCAGCAGGATCATGAACATCCTGCGGTCAGGATCGATCCACATCGATGTCCCTGTAAAGCCGGTGTGGCCGAACGCGCGCGAGCTTAGGTAGCGGCCGCAGGTGGCGCGTACGTTGGTCGAATCGCATGTGTCCCAACCGAGGGCGCGAGTTCCCTGGGCGCGCGCGGTGAAGAGTTTCACGGTCGACGCGCGAAAGATTCTCGTGCCTTCGTATTCGCCGCCGTCCAGCAGCATCTGAGCGAAGACGGCGAGATCACTCGCGGTTGAGAAAAGCCCTGCGTGACCGGCGACGCCGCCAAGCGCTGCGGCGTTGGAATCGTTGACACGCCCACGCGGAGCGCCTGTCGGCGCGAGATAGGGTAGATCCTCCTTCTGGACTGCGAATGTGGTGCTGGTCATGCCGAGCGGATCGAAAATGCGGCGCTCGGTGAATTCATCCAGCCGCTCGCCACTCGCCGCCTCGACGATGAAGCCAAGCATGTCGGCGCCGAGATCGGAGTACATGTAGCAGGCGCCGGGCGGACAGCCCTTCACCAGAGGAGTCGAGATGACAGCGGCGCGCGCGCGCGCCGGGTCTCCCATGTGGCGCCACAGCTCGCGCCCTGGCGGGAGCCCGGAGTGATGAGTCAGCAGCTCACGGATCGTCACGGAATCCTTGAGTCCGCCGGTAAACGACGGAATCCAGTGAACGACCTTGTCGTCGAGATGAATGATGCCGTCGTCGTAAAGCGCCATGATCGCCGACGTAGTTGCTACGACTTTGGTGAGCGACGCGAGATCGTAGATCGTGGAATCGGGGTTGACCGGCGGAGCGGTGGGTGACCAGTCAGTGTGGCCGAATCCGCTGGCGAGTACTTCCCCGCCGTCCCGTCCTATGACGACGGCCGCGCCTGGATATCCTCCATCCTTTATGCCGCGCTTTACTATGACATCGATCTCGGACAACCGCTTGGCGGACATACCGGCACTATCTGGAGCAATTGACGGAAGTCGCACCGTGACTCGAGCGCGGCGTACGTAATAACCGGGTGGCGTCTCGCCAATGACCATTTCGCGTGGCGGCCGCGTTCTAATCGCTGTCAGCACAACGACGCCCAGAATCACCGCACCGATCGCAGCGACAAGGGCAGCGGCGGCACGCGGTCCCGCTATTCGCCCCTTGACAGCCACGCGCGGCGCGGAGTTTCGCCGCGATCCGCCATCGAGGCCATTTCGGCGCACTTAACACTCCACGGATTGAACTTATTGACGCCTGCGCCGCGCTTCCAGACGGCTACGGCCCGAGACTTTTCGCCTGCAAGCCAGAGGGCGTGGCCCAGCTCGAAGTAAGCTTCCACGAGGTTCGGCCCGAGCGTGATGGAGCGCTCGAAAAAAATCTGCGCGTCCTCGTACATCTCACGTTCGGTATACACCAGCCCGAGATAAAAGTTGGCGTACAGCTTGGCGCGCGCGTCCTCGTCCTGTCTCAATGCCTTGGACAGGTGCTCGATTGCCTCGCCAAAGATTCCCTTCTTGAGGCATATGTAGCCGACGTTGATACGCGCCAGCGCGTTAGCTGGTTCTCGCCCAAGTACGTACTGAAAGTTCATGAGCGCAGCGTCAAGCTTGTCCTGGAGCATCTGCGCCCAGCCGAGCAGCGACTGGCCTTCGGTGCTGTTCGGCGCGAGCTCGATCGCGCGTGACAGCGCCTCTTCGGCGCCTTCGTAGTCGCCGAGAGATATCTTGGACCAGCCGCGCTCGAGAAAGGTCGACGCACCGATGTGATCTTCGTGGACAATCGGGCGCGCTCCCGCGAACTGCGGCGCCATTGCAGGCGACGCGTTGCGGCGCGACTTCCACTTCTCGACCAGATCGCGAATGTCGTCCTTCAACCTGGTCAATTGTCCCAGTGACCCGTCGACCGAACGGTACACGTCCATGAGCGATGCTTTGAGGGCAGGATCGTCGCGCATCTGGCGCGCCTCGATTTCCTGCTTAAGTCGCTCGAACGTGATCCGAAGATCGGCTACGCTGTCAGCCATTCCAGTCGCTCCTCCGGTACCGTTCGTACTATTACGCTCGCAATCGCCGAGAGTGACGACACGTGATCAGCGCCGGCTTCCGCGAGCGCGGCGCGCGGCATTCCATATATAGCGGAAGACGCTTCGTCCTGAATAACTGCGCGCCCGCCGGCAGCGCGAACTCGCCTCAGGCCCGTTGCACCATCGCGACCCATTCCGGTGAGCACCACTCCGGTGCACGCTTCCCCGAACACCTCAGCCGCGGACTGGAACAGCAGGTCCGCGCTCGGCGTGGCGCCGCAGTGCGAACCACGGGGTTGCAGCGCAAGATATGACGCTCCCGGCGCGCCCGAGACTCGCGTATCGATCCCGCCGGGCGCAATGTAAACGATTCCCGAGAGAAGCTCGACTGCGTCGTCTCCCTCCGTGACAGCGATCCTGCTCGAGCGCGCCAGACGGTCCGCGAGAGCTCTCGTGAATTCGCGCGGGAGGTGCTGCGCGACGATTACTGCGGCACCGAGTGAGTCCGGCAAGAGCGGGATGATTTCCGCGAGAGCGCGCGGTCCGCCAGTAGATGATGCAATAACAACGACGTAGCGCGCCGGGGCCCGGTGCACCACAGTGAGAGCGGCGCAGGCAGGCGACGAGCGTTGTAACACCGGCGCGGCTGGCGGTGCGAGTGTCGCGGCGGATGCGGCGTCGAGGGCGTGCATCAGCCGCTCACGAATCACTGGAAGGTCAAGACTTACCGGGCCCGACGGCTTCCTCACGAAATCGACTGCGCCGAGCTCCAACGCACGCAGTGTGGCATCACCATACTTCGGACCGCCTGCGCTCAGCACAACGACCGCTCGCGGCGATTCGGTCATGATGCGGCGCAACACCCGGAGGCCGTCGAGCCTCGGCATCTCGAGATCGAGTGTCACGACGTCGGGGTTGAGCCGTCGGATCTGATCGAGGGTGTCGACGCCGTCGCGCGCGAAACCGACGACACGAAAACCGGCGTGTTCCCCGATCATCTCACCGATGAGCTTGCGCATGAACGCACTGTCGTCCGCGATGAGTACGGTCCGGGCAGCGCCGGGCGCGGTGATCACAGGGCCTTCCTGTAAAGTCGCTGGCGTAGATCGACCGGCGTGAGAATGCGGCGCGCCTTCCCAAGCATCCCCTCAATGCGGCCCATGATGAGGTATCCGCCAGGACGTAATGAGTCGCACAGCGAATCGAGCAGTCGTTCCTGCGTATCGCGGTCGAGATAGATGACGACGTTGCGACATGCGATGAGGTCGAACGACGCGGCCGGTGGCGGCTCTCTCAGAATGTCACGACGCTCGAACGATGTAATCGCGCGAATAGAGGGAGCGACCGCGCGCCGATCGTCGAAACGGGGGAACAAGCGGTCGAGCACCTCCGGCGCAGTATCAGCGAACGAAGCTGGGAGATACAGGGCCCGCTCTGCCGCCTCGAGTGAGCAGCGATCGATGTCGCTCCCGATCACGCGGACCCTGTCAAGGTGATCCAGCTCGCCAGCCGCACAGGCGTGATCGTAGAACAGCGCAGCGATGGAGTACGCCTCCTCGCCTGAGGCGGTTCCGGCGCTCCACACGTCTATGTGCCCGCAGCGACGCCAGAGATCTGGAATCACCTGGAGCGCCACGGCGGCGAACGCACCTGGATCACGGAAGAACTTCGTCACGTTGACAGTAAGAACGTCGACCAGGCTGCTCGTACTCGGTCGAGTCCCTGTCAAGCAGATCTGCGTACTGGGCGTACGTCGGCGTTCCTCGGGCGCGCATGCGCACTGCAATTCGGCGGCGGACGCAACCATCCTTGTAGCTGTTGCAACGAAACTCGCTCTCGCGGGTGATCTTGTCCGCAAGCTCGCGAAAGCCGTCGTCGGCGTCGTCGCGCTGGAGCGCGTCGCTCACAGTGAATCCAGGGTGTGTGCCCGGCGATACGCTTCCCTTGCCTCGTCGAAGCGGCCATCGCGCTGGAGCGAGTCGGCGAAGTTGCGATGAAGCTGCGGCAGCGTCGCATCCTCGATGAGCCCGCGCTCTACGGTGCGAAGCGCGTCATCGAAATCGCCGCGCGCCTCATACGCCACGGCCAGGTTGTTCCAGAGCACCGCGTAGGACGGATAAACCTGTACCGCTTCGACAAGTAGCGCGATGGCGCGATCGAGGTCGTTGACCATAGCTGCGGCGAGCCCCGCATAGTGAAACCATGCCGGAGGTGGCCGGCGCGTACCCCATAACGTCCGGGCCGAGGCAAGTGCGGTGTCCGCCGTCTCGTAATCATGCGCTGCGACGGCCATTGCAGCGGCGTTGGTTTGCACCATCGGGTCCCCGCGCCCGCCGTGTCCCAGCGCATCGACTATCGCGGCGCGAGCGCGCTCTGTGTCGCCCATCTTCTCATACGCGTACGCGAGATTCACGAACACCGCCGGACGCACCGTGTGTTGCTGCACGATGTAGCGCTCGAACGCATGCGCGGCCGCGGGCCACTGCTCCTGGCGCAAGGCGACGAGTCCAAGGTAGAAGGAGGCTTCCGGGTCGTTCTCGCGCAGAGCGTCGACGCGCCGGAACTCGCGCTGTGACTCTTCGTACATTCCGGTCTTGTAAAATGCGACACCGAGATTGCGGTGCTCCGTCGCCTTGTCATCAGCACGCGCCGGCTGGCGCGGGCGCGTGCTGACGCCGATGCGAATCACGTATCCGGTCATCAGGAGACCATACAACGTCTTGGCCGTGACGAATTCGCCGAGACGGGACTCGCTTATCAGCGCGCTGACATCTCGCTGTCCGTCGATGAGTGGAACGAGCTTTTCCTCCTCATCGGTCAGCTCGCGCTCGATCGCCATCATCCTGTGACGGTCCATGGCATAGACGATGTCGAAGGTCGGGATCTTCTTTGCGATCAGCGCCCACTCATCGACTCGCCGCGCGCCCTCGAGCAGCAGAGACTGCGGATCAATGGCGTGCAGCTGAACACCTTCGTCGGGAGTTGCGCCGGGCTCGAAATTGAATGTGCCCTGCGTCCAGGTGAACAGCAGGTAGACCGCTTCCTCGGTGTTGAGGCCGCGGTTGACAATCGAAGCATGCGAGATCGATCCATCGGCGAAGTAGATGTAGCCGAAGTTGTTCGCATAGGTCAGCCCGAGACAGCCTGTCTTCCTGCCCATCGCAAGCAGTTGCAGCACGTCCGGGAGGCTGGCCTCAGTGAGACTTCCGCGGATCGCCATCAGCGGAACTCCTCGATGATGCGGCCCGACAGCTCCGGCCATTCCCGAACGACTTTTTCATCGTCGTTGAACGCTGCCGGTGTCGCGGCACTCTGGCGCGCGCGCAGCTCCTCGACACGCTGCGCGACGACGGACTGCAGGTCCGTCAGGAAATCGTCGTACTCGGCGGATTCATCAACCATGACTACGGAAGACCACGTGTATCAGTCAGGCCACGCGTACGGCGGCGAGCATCGTGCCGAGCGACCCCGCATCGGGCAACAAGAGAAAGTAACCAGGGAGTGACCCGTCGTTCTGATCGATCATGAACTCCGTCTCGACGCAGAATACGAACCCGCCGGTGTGACCGGTCGCCCACGCCGTGTCGGCCAGCACTTCTCGCGCCGGACCAACGGTGAGCGATGGAGGCGAGGGGAGCAGGCGCATCTCCATGAATTCGCTGAGTGCGGTCATGTATGCTCCCGCCAGAATGTTTCCGGCCTCGGTGAGCGCCGAAGCCTCCAGCTCGCTCAGGCCGGCCTCCTTCGGAACGTCGCGCATGAGCATCAGCGACGCAAGGCGGTGCGCCGTGGGCAGCGGGAAAGCAAGGATCGTGTGGCCGTGCAGACCGCCGCTCATCTCCATCGGCACCAGCGCGATCTCCTCGTTCTCGCGGGAGATCATCGGCGCGAGCTCGGCGAGCGGGGCGACGGTGATGGTTGGAACGCTGATCATGATCTTGGTTCCGGTCATCAGCGACAACGCCGTAGCCGCGTGTGCTGCGCCGATGTTCGCGACTTCGCGAAGCGCATCGCGCTGTAGCTCGCTCAGGGCCTGCATATCCGTGATACTCATGAAGGCTCCGCTAGATAAGGCTGTTCACGTCCACAATGAGTGCGGGAGAACCGTCTCCCAGCACCGTCGCTCCCGCGAACATCGACGATCCGCCGCGCGGCGGATCGAATCGCTTGACCACCACGTCCTGCTGTCCTGCAAATCCATCGACGATCAGAGCAGCCCGATGTCCGCGCGCGAGCACCGAGACGGCAAGCATCTGCTCCGACATCCGCGGTGGCAGCCCGAAGGCGTCTCGCAGCATGACAACGCTCGTCGAGACGTCCGCAATCTCGGTGGACGTCCATCTGGCATCACGCAGGGCGGCCGGCGGCGGCTCGAGCTGCAACGTCTCCTGGACGTGCGTGAATGGAATCGCGAATAACTCCTCGCCAACGCGCGCGATGAGCGCACGCACAATCGCGACGGATAGCGGCAGCCGTAAAGTTATCGCAGTGCCGCGTCCGTCCACCGACTTCAGCTCGATTGTTCCGCCGAGCACGCGGACGGCTGCGTCGACAACATCGAGCCCTACGCCGCGTCCCGAGACGCTGGTGACAGCTGCCGCAGTCGAGAATCCAGGATGCGCCAGCACCCGGAGCAGAGTCATGTCGTCAAGCGCTGCAGTGTCTGCGGCAACGATGCCGACCTCGTGCGCGCGCGCAAGGACGCGGGCGCGATCGATGCCGCGACCGTCGTCGGCTACGCGGATCAACACGTAGCCCGATTCGCGTTGCGCACTCAGCGTCAGCCGTCCGCGCGGCGACTTGCCGCGTTCGGCGCGTTGGTCACCGGTCTCGATGCCGTGATCGACAGCGTTCCGCAATAGGTGCATCACGGGGTCGCCGATGCGATCGAGGATCGAGCGATCGAGCTCGATCTCGGCGCCATCAAGAGTGAACTCGACCTCCTTCCCGAGCGAGCGAGCGGTTTCTCGCACCAGTCTCGGGTACCGCTCGAAGATGTCGCCAACGGGGACCATACGCGCACCAATGACCTGCTCGCGGAGATCGGTGAGGAGACGCGATGCAGACGCAAAGGCGACCGAGACTTCCTCGTTGGGGACTCCCCGCAGCTCGCGCTCGAGTCTGCCCCGCGCGATCTCGATCTCACCGACGAGATTCATGAGCGAGTCGAGACGGCTTGCACGAATGCGCACGTGCGTCGCTCGTCTGGGTGACGGCGGTGCAGGTGACGCCCCCGCCGGCGATTGCACTGCGTCGAGCCCGAAGTCCGGCCCGAGCGCAGGAGTCGCCACCGCCGCTTCAATCTCAGCGGCCAGCGCGTCAGCCTCGTCGAGAAGATTACCCAGCAGCGAAGCTGTGACAACGGTGTCACCCCGACGCACGGCATCGAGCGTCGTCTCGAGCGCATCCGCGCGAGCGGTGATTGCGCCGTAACCCATTGCGGCCGCCATTCCCTTGATGCTGTGGACGGCCCGGAACGCCGCAGCTGTCGCGTCGGCTGAAGACGGCGCGCTCTCCATTTCGGTGAGCGCGCCATTCAATTCGGCAACGTGCTCACGTCCTTCGCTCAGGAAGAGGTCGACGTACTTCGAGAGATCCACGGTCGGGCTGCCCTGGCGTCCTGTTTAACCCAGCACCCGCTGGATGGCCTCGAGCACACGGCTCGGCTGGAACGGCTTGACGACGAAATCTTTCGCGCCCGCCTGAATGGCGTCCACGACGAGCGCCTGTTGCCCCATCGCGCTGCACATGACGACGCGTGCGCCTGGGATCGAAAGTGGTAATCTCGCGAACAGCGTCGATGCCACCCATGTCCGGCATCACGATATCCATCGTGACGAGATCGGGGCGCAGCTCCTTGTATTTTGAAACCGCCTTCGTTCCCGTGTCGGCTTCGCCGACGATGGTGAAGCCGGCCTGCTGCAGAATGTCGGAGAGCATTGTACGCATGAACACCGCGTCATCGCAAACCAGTACCGTGTGGCTCATTCATCCTCCGAAATTGCGACGACACGCGTCACGATGTCTCGCAAGTCAAGTTCCGTGTAGCCTTCTTCGAGTCGTAGCGATCTCACGTCCGCCACGCGCTCCACCGCCAGCCCGACTCCCCGCACTCCGACGTCGACGATCAGCACGACGCTGTGCGGGCATGCTCGATCAGACGGATGCAACGCGGCGCCCGCGTCGACAACGGTGATGATCGAGCCGCGCACGTTGATAAGACCAAGAATGGCAGCCGGCGCACCTGGAAGCCTCGCGAGACGAACGAGCGGGACCACCTCGCGCACTGCAGTGACGGGACACGCATACGCGCGCCCGGCAACGCGAAAGACGAGAGACCTCTCTTCCTCCGAAACCTCGCGCATCGCGTCACTGTATGTCGCAGTGTCAGCGTCAGTCGACGAAATCGTAGAAACCAAAGGTCTTCAAGGGGTCAGGGTCATCGTACAGCTCGGACGATTCACCCAGCGCGGCGAGAGAGCGATGGAGATCATCCGGAAGTGGCGAGCGGAAATCCAACTGCTCGCCGGAGAGCGGATGGTGGAACCGTAGCCATGCGGCGTGGAGGAAGTGTCGCTTGGGCGGAAGCGCCGCAAGGCGACGTGCGCCCCCTCCTCCGTATACGTCGTCGCCGACGACTGGATGACCGACTGACGCAAGATGCACCCTGATCTGATGAGTTCGTCCCGTATGCAGATGGGCACGCAGAAGATCGGTGCTGCCGAACCGAGCCAGCCGCCTGAAATCCGTGCGTGCGTTCTTCCCCGTACTGACGACTGCCATGCGCTTCCGGTCTCGGGGGTCGCGTGCAATGGGCTGGTCCACAGTAAGAGTATCGGCAGCGAGGTGCCCCCAGGCCATGGCGGCGTAGCGCCGGATGACCCTTCTGGCGGCGATCGCGGCACTCAGCCGCTGGTGGGCGATCTCGCTCGTGGCGACGATAAGCAGCCCTGAGGTCTCCTTGTCGAGCCGGTGTACGAGGCCCGCACGCTCAGGGCCGCCGCCCTCAGCTAGCCCGCCACCGCGCCCGACGAGGGCGTTGACCAGGGTTCCCGTCCAGTTTCCCGGCGCCGGATGGACGACCATTCCAGCTGCCTTGTCTATCACGAGAAGATCCCGATCCTCATAAATGACGCGGATCGGGATGTCCTCACCCTTGACCTCGCTGTGGCTCGCGGGCGGCTCCGGGGGAACGATACGGATCACGTCGGTTGCCAGTGGGCGGTACGAGGCGCGCTCACGCGCTCCGTTCACGGTGACGTTGCCGTTCGCGATGAGCGTGGCCGCTGCGGTCCTTGATTGATTGAGCCGCGCAGCTACAACCAGGTCCAGCCGCGTGCCCGCGAGTTCGGCCGCGGCAAAATCGTCAGACGTCGCCGGCCGCCGCGATCCTTGCCGCTTCGCGGTCCTGCTGAAGAAATACCCAGCCGAGGAGAAAGGCGCCTATCGTCACCGCGGAATCGGCCACGTTGAAGGTCCAGAACCGGTGGTCGCCGAAGCCGACGTCGATGAAGTCCACCACGCCGACCGACCAACGGATCCGGTCAATCAGATTGCCGACGGCGCCGGCCGAAACAAGTGCGAGCGCAAGAACACGCGCGTAGTCACCTTCGCGAGTCGCGCGGTACAGACTTGCGAGGACTCCGAGGGCGATCAGAGTCAGCGCTGTGAAGATCCACCGAGATGCGGCGCCAAGGTTGAAGCCGAACGCTGCGCCAGGATTATAGGCGAGCGTGAAGCGCACAAGGTTACCGATTATCTCATGCGGCGTGTAGGCCGGTGTCAGCGAGTTCACGGCGGCGGCCTTTGACGCGACGTCGAGCGCCACGACGATGATTATGACGGACCAGAAGATCCAGGGATTGGCTCTCCCCGGGGTTACGTCGTCAGGCTGACCGTTTAGCATCTTCCTCACGCTGTTTGCACTCGATACAGTAACGTGCATGTGGCAGCGCGTCGAGTCGCTCGAACATGAGCGGCGCGTGACAATTGAGGCACTTGCCGTAGTTGTCCGGGTCGCGATAGAGGCGGCGTAGCGCCTGATCGATGTGCCAGAGGAAGCGTCCTTCCTGGCTCGCGAACAGGAAGGCCTTTTCGCGTTCCATCGCGTCGGTCCCCTGATCGGCCATGTGGAACGAATACGCGCTTTCGGCGCCGGCATCCTGCGCAGAGACATTGAACGCGTCGCTGTACATGCCCAACTCCTTGACAGCCCTGGAGCGTTCCTCAAGGAGGCGATGCTCGAAGTGCTTGAGGAACTGATCGCGCGTCATGGTCTTGGGCTTTTTTGCCCGTGTGGCGCTCGGGGTCATGGTAATCCAATCCTGGTTAGGGTGACGTCGGCGGCAATTCCGTCGAGGTCTAGGTGATACGCCGGATGCGCTCCGTCGAGCAGCGGGGCGCAATTTAACTCCGGTGCAAGTACCTCCGCGGCGATCCAGTCGCGGTGCGCGGCCACCGCTTCAGTCAGCTCGGGCTCGCCCGCGACCGCCAGATTGATTCTGTCGCTCACAGCAAAGCCCAACTCCTTTCGCAATCGCTGGACCCGATTCACGAGCTCTCGCGAAATACCCTCGCGGCGAAGCTCCGGCGTGACCGTCGGATCTACGGCTGCAACGTATCCAGCGCTGTACTTGACGACCAGGTCGCCGCTTGCACGACGCACTATCGTGAGATCGTCTGCCGTCAGAGGGTGCGATTGTGTACCCGTCGCGACGGTAACAGTTTCGCCACGTTCGAACTTCATCAATTCGTCTGAGCCAAGCGACGATATGACGGCGGCCGCAGCAGGCGTCTCCTTGCCGAACTTCTTGCCGAGCGTGCGGAAATTCGGTTTCGCCTCAAGTGTCACGAAGTCGTCGGCAGAGGACGCGAAGTCGATCCGCTTCACGTTGAGCTCCGACGCGAGCAGGGGGATCAATGAAAGCAGAACGCCGCCGGCCTCGTGGCCAGGGAGCACGCAGAGCATGGCGGCGAGCGGCTGGCGCACCTTGAGGCCGGCTTCCTCACGTGCGGCGCGCCCCAGCGTCGCAAGTGCGCGCACGTCGCTCATGGCACGCTCCAGCTTCGCATCGATGCGTGTAGCCCGCGGGCGCACGTACTGCGCGACGTGTACCGATTCACCGGTCAGCTCGCTGTGGATCCAGTCGCTGACGAATGGTGCGAATGGCGCAAGCAGACGGCACGTAACCGTGAGGATCTCGTGCAACGTAGCGAAGGCTGCGCGATTGTCGGCAGTGTCAACGTCGTAGAAGCGATGACGGTTGAGACGGACGTACCAGTTCGAAACGTCGTCCATGAAGAAGTCCATCACTGCGTTCACCGCGTGCGTCGCCTGATACTCGCGCAGCAAGGCGTCGCACCGCTGCTCCACGGTGGAGAGGCGCGACAGCACCCACCTGTCGATGGGGGCCCGCTCGTCCGGTGCGGGATCATCGAGTGACGGCGACCATCCGAAGTTCGCGTACGTCGCGAATATCCCGCTGTACACATTCTTAAGCGTCAGCAGGAACCGGCCGATCGTTTCGCGAATCAACGACTCGTCGAAGCGCCGCGGCAGCCACACCTGGCTCGACGCGACGAGGAACATGCGCACCGCGTCCGCGCCGTGCGTGGCGAGAACTCCCCACGGATCGACCGCGTTGCCGCGACTCTTTGACATCTTGACGCCGTCCCTGTCGAGAACGAGATCGTTCACGACGACGCTGCGATACGGCGCGGCGCCGGCCACCTCACTCAACGTCGCGCCGAGTCCGGTCGCGATCGCAAGCAGCGAATAAAACCACCCGCGTGTCTGATCGACTCCCTCGGCGATCAGGTCCGCGGGATAGTGGCGAACGAACGTGTCGCGACGCTCGAAGGGATAGTGCCACTGGGCGAACGGCATTGAGCCCGAATCGAACCAGGTGTCGATCACTTCGGGAACGCGGCGCATAGTGCCGGTGCCTGAAGGCGCAGCCCACGTGTAGTGATCGATGAATGGCTTGTGCGGGTCGAAATCGTTCGGTAAGGCCCGCCCCACTCGCGCAGCGAGGTCGGCGTAGCTACCGATCACCTCGATCTCCGACGGATCAGCGTCGTTGACCCACACCGGAAGCGGCGTGCCCCAGTACCTGTCGCGCGATATCGCCCAGTCGATGTTGTTTTCGAGCCATTCACCAAACCTGCCAGAGCCGACCTCCGGCGGATGCCAGTCGATCGCAGCGTTGCGGCGCAGCATGTCGTCCTTGTATTCCGACGTGCGCACGAACCACGACGTGCGGGCGTAGTAGAGCAACGGCGTGTCGCAACGCCAGCAGTGCGGGTAACTGTGCTCGTACTGCTGGACCTTCCACAGCGTGCCACGCCGCTTCAGCTCATCGATGATGAGGTGATCGGCGTCCTTCACGAACATTCCGCCGACGAGCGGCATGTCGTCCGGAAAGCGACCGCGCGCATCTACAGGCTGCACGAATGCGAGTCCGTGGCGCTTGCCCGCGGCATAATCATCGGCGCCGAACGCGGGTGCCATGTGTACGATCCCGGAGCCGTCTTCCGCCGTGACGAACGACTCGCCGACGATCAGCTCGTGCGCGCCCTCGCCGAGCGAGATCCAGTCGAGCGGACGGTGATAGCGCATGCCGACGAGCTCGCTGCCGGCGAAGGAGGCAAGTCGCGTCCAGCGCTCCGCGTAATCCTCGCCGAGCAGCGCCGTGACGCGTGACTCAGCGAGAATGAGCGACCCTTCGGCCTCACGGTCACGCCGAGTGAGCTCGACGTAACGCAGGTCGGGATTTACCGCAAGCGCGACGTTGGACACGAGCGTCCACGGCGTCGTCGTCCATACCAGAATTCTGCGCGGCGGCACGGATGCGCCTTCCAGCGTCAGCGCGACGTATGCGCTCGGATCCTTCACCGTCTTGTAGCCCTGCGCAACTTCGTGCGATGAGAGCGCGGTACCGCAGCGTGGGCAGTACGGCAGGATCTTGTGCCCGCGATAGAGCAACCCGTTGTCGAAAAGCGACTTGAGCGCCCACCACACACTCTCGACGTAGTCGTTGGTGTACGTGATGTATGGGTCGTCGTAATCGAGCCAGTAGCCGATGCGCTCGCTGAGAAGTTTCCATTCCTCGCCGTAGCGGAACACGCTCTCCTTGCAGAGTGCGTTGAACTTCTCGACTCCGATACGCTCGATGTCCTGTTTGCCGGAGATACCGAGCTGCTTCTCGACTTCGATTTCCACCGGGAGGCCGTGCGTGTCCCAACCGGCCTTGCGCGTTACGTGAAATCCCGACATCGCACGGTGACGGCAAAAGAGATCCTTGACCGTCCGTGCGAAGACGTGGTGGATTCCGGGCCGGCCGTTCGCCGTCGGCGGACCCTCGTAGAAGACGAATTCAGGACGGCCAGCGCTCTCCCGCTGCACTCGCGCGAAGAGGCGCTCCTCGGTCCAGCGTGCAAGTACCTCCGTCTCGAGACCATCGGCGGCGCGCTCCGCCGGCAACAGTCGATAACGCGCCGTTGGCGCTTGCTGCGACGTCAATGTCCTACTCTGCCGAGACGCCGGGTACCGGACGGTCCGACGCGTCGATCTCCGAGAGGTGACGCGAGATTAGCGCACGCATTTGTGCGAGATAGCTGCGGCGGGACCGCTCGAGCGCGTCGAGCTCGGACTGCACGCGCCGAACCTCCCCGCGAACCTCTTCCAGCAATCGCTCACCTTCCCCCTGAGCTTCGCGCACGATGAGCATCGCCTCGCGCTCTGCCTGCTCCTTGGTCTCCTGCCGAAGCTGCTGCGCGGAAACGAGGGCGTCGTTCAAGGCGCGATCACGCTCGCGGAAAGCACGCAGCTGCTCGTGGAACGAGCGTGCCTTCTGGTCGAGATCCTGGTTGACACGACCGAGTCGCTCGAGCTCATCGGCCACCTGATCCCGGAACTGATCCACGCGCGCAGGATCATAGCCACGGAACGCGTGACCGAAATCGAAGCGCCGAACATCGAGTGGCGTCAGGTGAAATGCTTCATCAATCATAGATCGCGAACCCCAAAGAGAGCCGTGCCGAGTCGGACCAGAGTGGCCCCTTCCTCGACAGCTATCTCGTAGTCGTTGGACATCCCCATCGACAGCTCGGTCGCCGGATGGCCCGCATCCGCCAGAACCTGGCGAGCGTGCCGCGCACCTGCGAACGTCTGCCGCAACACCAGCTCGGATGCGTCAAGAGGCGCCATGGTCATTGCGCCGAGCACGCGAATACCTGGCATGCCCGTCAAACGATCCGCCTCCGCACGCAGCTCCTCTGGCGAGTAACCGCCCTTGCTGAGCTCGCCCGACGCATTCACCTGGATCAACACGTCGACAGCCCTTTTCCGTCTCAATCCATATTCGCAGACCGCATCGGCGAGCCTGCGGCTGTCCAACGCGTGAAACAACGCAAAGTGCTCGAGATCGCTGACCTTGTTGCGCTGCAGATGACCGATGAGATGCCACACGACCGGCACGTCCACGGCGCTCATCTTGCTCAGAGCTTCCTGCACCTTGTTCTCCCCGCAGTCCGCGACACCCGCTTCCCAGGCCTCTATCGGCGCCTCGGGACCGTGAGTCTTCGTAACCGCGACCAGCTTCGCCGACTGGCCGTGCCCACCGCGGGCGGCTGCTGCCGCCAGACGGACACGGATCTCCGCGACCCGCTCGGAGAGATTCGGAAAATGCATAGCCACGAAATTTAACTACGGGAGTTTGCGTTATGGCACGTTGCAGGCTACCCCGTCTGGCGGGCGGTCGCGCTCCCCGTCGCTGACCCGGCCGTCGATTGGGACCACCCCTTCTTCTTGCGCCCTGGAGCATATATCTTTCCATCCGGATGAACGGATCAATGCCCACCATCTTCGACCGGCTGACGGCGCTGTCGGATCCTACCCGGAGCCGGCTGCTGGCACTCCTCGATCGGCACGAGCTGACGGTTACGGAGCTGTGTGCGGTAACGCAGCTCCCGCAATCCACGGTCAGCCGGCACCTCAAGGTGCTGGGCGACGGCAGCTGGGTCACCTCGCGCGCCGACGGCACCAGTCGTCGGTATCGCGCGGTTTCGGACCGGCTGGATCCGACGGGCCGACGGTTATGGACGCTTGTGCGCGAGCAGGTTAGCGCGGCACCCTCCGCGCAGAACGACACTCAGCGGCTTCGTTCCGTGCTCGCGGAGCGGCGCAGCCCCTCGCAGGAGTTCTTCTCGACGGCGGCTGGCCAATGGGACAGGCTGCGCGGCGACCTGTTCGGGACGCGTGCTGACCTGGTCGGCCTGCTTGGGCTTCTCGACGAGACATGGACCGTCGCGGACCTCGGATGCGGAACCGGGCAGGTATCGGAGCTCCTCGCACCCTTCGTGTCCGAGGTCGTGGCAGTCGATGAGTCGCCCGCCATGCTCAGCGCAGCACGCAAGCGTCTCAAGAGTTACGAGAACGTCTCCGTGCGCGAGGGCGATCTCGGCGCACTTCCAATCGACGACGAGTCTCTGGATGCGGCGCTCATTTTTCTGGTGCTTCACTACACCGCCGATCCGGCGGAGGTGCTGACCGAGGTCTGTCGCGTGCTCAAACCCGACGGTCGCGTGCTCGTGGTGGACATGATGCCGCACGAGCGATCGGAGTTTCGCAATATCATGGGGCACGTGTGGCAGGGATTCGGCGCGGACGAGCTGTCACGCTGGGCCGAGCAGGCGGGGTTGCACGATCTACGCTATCGCCCACTGCCCGCCGATCCAGTTGCGAAGGGGCCGACGCTGTTTGCAGCGTCCGCGCGGCGTCCGGCGCGCTCCGCATCCAGGCGTACAACAACATCGGCGAGAGAAAGTTCGCCGGCAGGCAGTTCACCGAAGACGGCCGTGACCGCTTCACATTCCTCAAAACCGAAAGCCGGCAGCAAGTCCGGCACTTCACAACACAGCTGAGATACGAATGGCCACCACTGCAGAACCGCGCGCGTCCCTGAACGCACGCACATCGATAGATCGCCCAGCATTCAAGGTCGCGGATATTTCGCTCGCGGATTTCGGCCGCAAGGAGATTCGTCTCGCCGAGCAGGAGATGCCCGGACTGATGGCGCTGCGCGCAGAGTACAAGGGGAAGAAGCCGCTATCAGGAGCGCGCATCATGGGCTCGCTGCACATGACCGTGCAGACTGCTGTGCTCATCGAAACTCTGACCGAGCTTGGTGCCGACGTGCGCTGGGTGAGCTGCAACATTTTCTCGACGCAGGACCACGCGGCTGCAGCAGTCGCGGTCGGCAAGACTGGGAGCGTCGAAAATCCAAAAGGCGTCGCTGTTTTCGCATGGAAGGGCGAGACGCTCGAGGAGTACTGGTGGTGCACCGAGCAGGCACTGATGTGGCCCGACGGCGGTGGTCCGAATCTTCTGCTCGATGACGGCGGCGACGCAACATTGCTGGTGCATCGCGGCGCGGATTACGAGGCGGCGGGAAGGATTCCGGACTTCGACCCTGCGAACGACGCCGAGGAATGGGGCGTGATTCTCGGATTGCTTCGCGCGGAAGCAGAACGGAACCCCGGCCGATGGACCAGAGTCGCCGGCGATATTCGCGGCGTTTCCGAAGAGACCACCACAGGCGTGCACCGTCTCTACGAGATGATGAAAGCCGGCACGCTGCGCTTTCCTGCGATCAACGTCAACGACTCGGTAACCAAGAGCAAGTTCGACAACCTGTATGGCTGCAGGCACTCGCTCACCGATGGAATTCTGCGCGCGAGCGATGTGATGCTGGCAGGTAAGGTTGCGGTTGTCTTTGGCTACGGCGATGTCGGCAAGGGTTGCGCACAGTCGCTGCGCGGTCAGGGCGCGCGCGTGATAATCACGGAGATCGATCCCATCTGCGCGCTGCAGGCGGCGATGGAAGGTTATCAGGTCACGACTCTCGATCAGGTAGTATCGAGCGCCGACATCTTTATCACGGCAACGGGCAACAAGAACATCATCACCGTCGATGACATGGCGAAGATGAAGGACAAGGCTATCGTTGGAAACATCGGCCACTTCGACAACGAGATCGACATGGCGGGTCTCAAGAAGAAGGGGATCACGCGGATCAACATCAAGCCGCAGTACGACGAGTTCGTCTTCCCCGACGGACACTCAGTGATGATTCTCGCCGAGGGACGGTTGCTCAACCTCGGCTGCGCGACTGGACATCCCAGCTTCGTGATGTCGGCGTCATTCACGAATCAGGTAATGGCGCAGCTCGAGCTTCACGCGAATGCGGCCAACCTCGAGAAGAAGGTCTACACGCTTCCCAAGCATCTCGATGAGAAGGTTGCGCGGCTGCATCTGGACAAGCTCGGCGTCAAGCTGACGAAATTGTCGAAGGATCAGGCGGATTACATCGGCGTGCCCGTGGACGGACCGTACAAGGCGGATCACTACCGTTACTAAGGCTCCGCGAAGCATTCAGAAGGGCCTCGTCGACGACGAGGCCCTTCTGCGTTTCGGATCATACGTTGCCGTGCGAGCTGGCTCTTGCCCTTCTGCCGGGAGCATCTACATTCTCGCGATGCGAAAGACATGGACTGTGGTTCTCGTTGCAGCGCTCCTCGGGGCCACGCGATTCAGCGATGCACCGCCGCGTCACACGTACCTGTTCGTATGGGCCGGCGATTCGGCGCTCAAGAGTAGCGACTTTCTTGCGGTGATCGACGCAGATCCGGCTTCGCGGCAATACGGGCGCGTGCTGGCGAGTGTCGCTACCGGTGGAGTCGGCACACCGCATCACACCGAAGCCGAGCTCGCGCCGGACGGGCATCTGCTCGCCAACGACTTCACGCTCGGACGTACATGGTTGTTCGACGTGAACGACGCGCTGCATCCGCGCGTCCTCGCGTCGTTCGATGACGTCGCTGGCTTCGCTCATCCGCACACATTCACAAGGCTCGCCAACGGCGACCTGCTCACGACGTTTCAGTACAAGTCGTCGACGGCGCGACGCGCGCGCTCGGATAGCGCAGGGATGCGCGGAATGCCGGAAATGAAGATGGGCGCCGCTGGCGGCCCGCACTCTACCGGTGGTCTGGTTGAAATGGACGAGCGCGGGAAATCCAATGCGCGCACGGAGCGCGGTGGATCGGACCATCCCTGACACCCTGCTCTATCCTTACAGCGCGGTGCCGATCGTCGCGCTCGACCGCGCGATATCGACGACCACCGACATGAATGAGGGCGACAGCAGCTGCAACATCGAAGTGGATCCAGATCTGGCGACTGTCAGACCTCAAGCTGCTGCGCGGCGTCATGCTGCCGCCAGGCCCGCGGGGTGACGAGAACAAATTTACCGGCGAGCCGCGGGTGCTTCCGGACGGACGCAGCGTCTACATACATACATTCAACTGCGGCCTCTACCTCCTGCGCGACATCGCCACCGACAGGCCGACGGCGCGGTTCGTACACGGCTTCGAGGGAACGGATTGCGGCGTTCCGGTTCTGACCAGTCACTACTGGATTCAGACGGTGCCATCCGCCCACGCTCTGGTCGCGCTCGACATTCGCGATCCGGAGAAGCCGCGCGAGGTGTCGCGCGTAGTGGTCGGTGCAAAGGAATACCCGCACTGGATCGCGATCGACAAGACAGGACGGCGGATCGTCCTGAACTCAGCCGGACACGGCACTCGGCTTTTCATCATCGACTTCGACCCCGCGTCTGGCGCGCTATCGGTAGATCAGCGATTCCGCGACGAGGGAAGCAAGTTGCCCGGCGTGTCGATGGACGACAAGACGTGGCCGCACGGCTTCACCGGCACCGCCGTGCCACACGGCAGCGTTTTCTCGCGTTGATTCCAGGCGTTGCCGTAACCGCGAACCGGACGTTCAGAAACCAGCGCCGGAATCGGCACTCGCTTGCCGAAATTTTGAGTCTATCACCTGGCGACCCTCCGCCGCTGCGCGTGCGCGGACATCCTGCACCGTAGCCTGCGTGCCGTACCAGGTTGCGACGTAGCGTGGATCGAGCAGCTGATAGCGTCGTGATAACTCCGCGCGATACCATGCGGGCGTGAGTAGAGGGATCGTCACAACCGTCACGTCGCGCCTCATCTGCAGCACCTGCTGCAGGTACCATAGCGGATAGGTGTCGTTGTCACCTACGGCTAGAAACACTGCATGCGCCGGCAAGGAGGCGAGCAGAGCCACGGAAGCTGCCTCGTCGCGGCGCTGCTCGTCATGGCGTGCCTGACGAATCGGCGCCCAGTTGAGCGCCAAGGGAAGAGCGGCGACAGCTACTGATGCGCCGATGAGCGCGCGCGACGCTGCGCGCGGCATTGCGCGACGAGCAATCGCGGACCGCGCGAGTTGAACCGCGCCAAACCCGGCCCACGCGCCCCAACACACGAACGCCCACGTGAAGAAGTAGTCCCGATCGCGTGCCTCGTGGAGCGCGTTCGGCGGCAGGACGCCTGCACCGTACGACGCGCCCGCCCGAAGATTCAGATAAAGCACCACTCCGATGCTCGTCGTGACAAGAAAGATCATCCACGTCCGCCAGCCGACGCGGTCCATCTCACGATGCCGCAGACATCCGTAGACACCAAGAATGGCGTAGACAGCTGTCGCGGTCGTACGCGCAACTGTCGGACCCGGATCGGGCCCCAAGCCGAGCGCGACCTGCCAGTCGGCATACTCGAACACGTTTCCAAACTGCAGCCACAGCGGAGCGCGCCGCGGCCAGAGCGGCGCGACATCGTACTGGTGCCGCTGGACGGCATCGATCAACCCGCGAATGGTCGAGGGGTTTCCCTGATTGATCGCCGGGTCGTGTCGCGCCCGAAGCAACATGAAAAGGATTACTGATCCGCCGAGCACGGACAGGAGCAGACCAACTACGACATCGCGAAGCCGCGGAGCGCGGTCGGCGACGCACAGGGCATAGAATGCAGCCGGAACCACGAGTAACGCGGTGAGATGAAGCGACCAGGCGAGGCCGCAGGTGTAAAGTGTGAGAATCACCCAGCGCCGCTCGAGCGTGAGTGCATATCGTCGCGCGCACCACAGAATTACGAACGCGCCGAGCAGCGAGCAGGCATATACTTCCGTCTCTGTCGCATTCATCCACACGGTCGACATGAGGCCCGCCGTCAGCGCTGCGGCGAACGCAGCAACGGAATCACGGGTCGACCGCCACATTATGTTCGCTACGAGGCCGAACGCGATCGCGGTACAGAGCGCGGAGAACGCGTTGACAGCAATCGTGAAGCCGGTAACCGGCGAGACAAGCATGCTCCACACCCTGGCGAGCAGCACGAAAAGAGGCGTGCCGGGCGGGTGCGGGATCCCGAGCGAGTGAATCGCGGCGAGAAACTCGCCAGCATCCCAGTAAGTCATCCCCCGAGCGAGCGTGGCGCAATAAACAACGAAAAGAAACACTGCTGCCGCGATGTCGGGCCTGACGCTGCGCAGTTGCGCCACGCGGCGCGTCACGCCTGCATTTCGCTCGCTGATACGTGCTCCTTCGTGTTACGTGGCATCTGACCGCCCAGGATTTCGCGCAGCTCCAGCGTCGTGAGCGATCGATAGAGGGTGCCCTTGTGCGCGACGGATATCGATGCATTCTCCTCGCTGACGACGACCACGAGCGCGTCGGTCTCCTCGCTCAGACCGAGCGCGGCACGATGACGCGTGCCCATCATGCGATCGGGCAGCGCCGACTGTGACAGCGGCAGTATGCACGCGGCGCCGACAATGACGTTGTCACGAATTATCACTGCGCCATCGTGCAGCGGCGTGTAGGGAGTGAAGATGGTGACGAGCAGGTCGGACGATGCATTAGCCTGCAGCTCGGTGCCCGTCTCGGCGTACGCGGTGAGCGACATCTCCTGCTCGATCACGATTATCGCACCATGCGACGAGCGGCTGAGGCGATCGACTGCGTCGACCACCTCCTCTGCAAGCTCGATGCGCGGCACGCGACGGAGAAAGCGCACGGTACGCGGGTAGCGCATCCGATAGAAGAGTACGCGTACCTCCGGCTGAAACAGAATGAGGGCCGCGATGAGGCCGAGCTCGATCCACGTCACGCACGCGCCTCCAGGATCGCGGCAGCGGTATCGAGCGCCTGACGATTCTCACGGACGTCGTGCACACGGAACCAGGTCGCGCCGAGTGACAGCGCCACCACGTTCGCCCCGATCGTGCCCGAGCCTCTCTCTAGTGGCTTCTTCACGCCTGTCAGCTCTCCGATAAAACGCTTGCGCGACGCACCGACCATCACGTCA
The DNA here is from genome assembly GCA_963731305.1 of uncultured Gemmatimonadales bacterium. Lineage (GTDB taxonomy): Bacteria > Gemmatimonadota > Gemmatimonadetes > Gemmatimonadales > Gemmatimonadaceae > Fen-1247. The sequence goes on from CAVSUQ010000005.1 coordinate 113,512, forward strand.
AAGCCAAGCTCGACCAATCGCGGAAGATGCGCAAGTGCCTGCACTGATTGTACAGGACGTTTGGAGAAGCCGAGTCCGGGATCGAGGATGATTCGGTGGCTTTCGATCCCTGTAGCGAGTGCCAGGTCGAGGGCTGGCCGAAGCTCATCGATGACGGTGTCCATGACGTCCCCGTCGGGATAATCCGCATTGGCGTATGCCGCCATGTCCGCGACTCCACCCCGCGAGTGCATGAGGACGAGCGTGCAGTGTGCTGCCGCGCACACCTCTGCGATTGCGCGGTCCAGCCGAAGCGCCGAAACGTCGTTGACGATCGTTGCACCGGCGGCTATCGCAGCTCGCGCGACCTCACTCTTGACCGTATCGATTGCGATGCGAGCGGAAGGCAAGCGCTTCGCGATTTCCGCGACAACCGGGATTACGCGTGCTATTTCAGTGTTCGCCGGCACCGCTGCTGCACCGGGACGCGTGGATTCACCGCCAACTTCGATAACATCTGCACCTTCTGCGAGCATTCGCTCTGCATGCTCGAACGCCTGACCAGCAGATAAAAAATTACCCCCGTCGCTGAAGCTGTCGGGGGTAATGTTCAGTACACCGACGATCGTCGGCTTACGCAGGTGCGATCTCCGGCCCACCGAACAGGGGCGGCCGCGCCGGCTTTGGATTTGGCAACGCCGTCGAAACAGGCACTGGCGGCGCTGGAGGCAGCGAGGAGGGCGCCCGCGGCGGCAGAGTTTCTCCGCGCGCGAGCTTCTGCACTTCCTCTCCCGTCAACGTCTCACGCTCGAGAAGGGCCGCTGCTACTGAATGCAGCAGATCCAGGTTCTCGGTGAGGACGTCTGTCGCGCGCTGGTAGGCTTCGCGAATCACCTTTGATATCTCGGCGTCGACGGTTTGCGCCGTCTGACTCGAAATGTGCCGGCGGCTCTGAATCTCGCGGCCGAGGAAGAGCTCCTGCTCGTCGTCACCGACGAGGATCGGGCCGACGACGTCGGACAGTCCCCACTGTGATACGTAGCGGCGCGCGATGTTCGTGGCCTGTTGAATGTCGCTCGCCGCGCCCGTCGTCACGTGTTCCTTTCCGAATACCAGCTCTTCAGCAGCCCGACCGCCATACGCCTTGACGAGCGTCGCCTTGAGCTGCTCGCGCGTGATGGAAACGCGATCGTCTTCCGGCAGCGTGAAGGCGAGACCAAGTGCGCGACCGCGCGGAACGATCGTGACCTTGTGCAGCGGATCGTTGCCTTTCACCTTGATCGCGCAGATCGCGTGGCCACCCTCGTGGTACGCTGTGAGCTTGCGCTCCGCGTCCTTCATTACCATCGACTTGCGCTCGGCGCCGAGCATCACCTTGTCCTTGGCGTCCTCGAGATCGGCCATGTAGACCTTTTCATGATTGCGGCGAGCAGCGAGCAGCGCGCCCTCGTTCATGAGATTCGCGAGATCTGCGCCGGACATTCCCGGAGTACCACGTGCGAGAGTGAAGATGTCGACGTCATCCGCGACAGGTTTGTTGCGCATGTGGACGCGGAGAATACCTTCGCGACCACGCAGATCCGGCGCGTCGACGACTATCTGCCGGTCGAACCGGCCTGGCCGCAGGAGCGCCGGATCCAGGACATCCGGACGATTGGTCGCTGCGATGAGAATTACACCTTCGTTGGACTCGAATCCGTCCATTTCGACCAGCAGCTGATTGAGCGTCTGCTCTCGCTCGTCGTGCCCGCCGCCCAGTCCGGCCCCGCGGTGACGGCCGACGGCATCGATCTCATCGATGAAGATGATGCACGGCGCATGCGCCTTGCCCTGCTCGAAGAGGTCGCGTACGCGGCTCGCGCCGACACCGACAAACATCTCGACGAAGTCAGAGCCCGACATGGAGAAGAAGGGTCGCGCCGCCTCGCCAGCAACAGCGCGCGCGAGGAGGGTCTTGCCGGTGCCTGGCGGTCCTACAAGCAGGCATCCCTTTGGCAGGCGACCACCGAGCTTTGTGAATTTCGCCGGGTCCTTCAGGAATTCGATGATTTCCTGCAGCTCGATCTTGGCTTCATCGGCGCCCGCTACATCGGCGAAGGTGACCTTTGGCGAGTCGGCGGTAAGGAGCTTCGCCTTGGACTTACCGAAGGAGAATGCCCGGTTGCCACCCGACTGCATCTGCCTGAAGAGGAATATCCAGAGCCCGATGACGAACAGATAAGGCAGGAATGTGAAGAGAAAGCTGAACGGCGAAGTCGGCGAATCCTTGGCGTCGATCTGGACGTTGTGGTCGCGGAGCCGCGCCACTTCCTCGGACGAGTTGTCGACGGGGAGTCGCGTGTTGAACTTCCTGACGGCCTTACCGCCAGCGACAGCGACCGGCTCCTTGAAATCACCCACGATGGAGCGGCCACCCTGGATCGTTACCGCACTGATGTTGTTGCGGTCGAGCTCCTGGCCGTACTGCGTGTATGAGATCGTGGGCGCGGAGTCAGCTCCGCCACCAGTGTAACTGATGAAAATGACCGGAATCAGGAGCAGAAGCACCCACAGGGCCACGTTCTTGGATAGCTTGGCCCAACTGAAAGGCTTCTTCGGCCCGTTGCCGGATGGACGAGGGAGCGGCATCTATTCTAAGCTCGCGATGTAAGGCAGATGTCTAAAATCTTCTGCATGGTCGAGGCCGTATCCGACCAGGAACTCATGCGGCGCGTCAAAACCAATGAATTTTGCGTCGTAGCGGAGGTGCGTAGCGATGCGCTTGTGCAGTAAAGCGCAGATCGATAACGATTTCGGCTGGCGGACCGCCAGCAGGTCCATCAGGACGCTCAGGGTCCGTCCGGAGTCAATAATGTCCTCGACCAGAAGGATGTGCTTCCCTTCCAGCGTGGTCTCAGGGTCGTAAAGCAGGCGTACGTGTCCGCTCGAAACCATGGATTCACCGTAGCTTGCGGCCACGAGGAAATCTACCTGGAGCGGACGAACGATCTGACGGACGAGATCGCTCAAAAATATAAAACTGCCCTTCAAGAGACCCAGCACCAGCAGATCTTCGCCAGGGTACGCAGTGGTTATCTCCGCGCCTAACTCCCTGACTCTCGAAGCGATTGTCGGCTCATCAAACGCGATTCGGGCGACCTTTCTACCGAGCAGTCTCGGATCCGGATCAACCACGGGCATCCGCCGACCTGAGAATGATCGCCTTGCGCTCCATGTAGACGCGGACGCCGCCCGATAGTTGGATCTGCTGGCCCGTCTCACCCTCTATAGTAAACTCCGCGAGCCGCTCGGTTCCGCGCCAGTCCAGTACGACGCCGGCTCTGGCAGCGACAGCGGGCCAGATACATCTGAGTGATTCCACCGGAAAGGCTCTCAGGCGATGCCGCTCGAATGAATAACTCCCGATCGAATCCATGATCATGGGAAAAGTAAGTGCAAGGGCCTCCATTTGGGCCCGCCAGGTGGAAGCTTTTTCCGCAATCTCGAGCAGCGAGGCGCGGAATCCCGGCGACGCCGCTTCGATCGCAGGGAGAAGATCGAGCCGGACGCGATTTCGCAGATGCCGGCGGTCCGAATTGGACGGGTCGGTCACGTATGGTGTGCCATCACCGGCAGCATACTGTGCTATCTCATCGCGGGTAGTCTCGAGCAACGGCCGCGCTACTGGGGACACGGCGTAAAGACCGGCCAGCCCGCGGGGCCCCGCCCCGCGCAATGCGCGCATGAACACCGTTTCGATCTGGTCGTCGAGCGTGTGAGCAGTGACGATTCGCGCGCCGACCCTCGATGCCACGTCTCTCAGGAATGTCCACCGGGCCGCGCGCCATTCGGCTTCGCTGCCTCCGGCTACGTCGGCGGTTCCCCGAACGCACCCCAATCCAAGATCCAGCGCGCGATCCGCAACCAGCTCTGCAGCGACGCTGGCAGCTCGACCGGTGCCGTGGTCGAATGTCGCGACGGTCAGTCCGTCATGATCCAGTGTTTCGGCGGCAGCATCGAGGAGCACCATCGAGTCCATTCCGCCGGAGACCGCGAGCAGCCAGCTTCCCGCGCCGAGCGCGGCGACACGCTGCCGGATTCGCAGCACGGTGTCGTGGATGGTACCCATCGTGTTAAGTTATCAACTCGCCGATGTACGGGCGTGAAATCACCTTCACACGGGCGTCAGTCGATGCTGCAGGGACATATAGGGGTCGAAGCCAACGGCCCGCTCGGCCTCCTCTGGGTCTCTCTTGGCCTCATTTGCTTCTACATCGGGCTTACGTGGCTCAACAGCCTGCTGGGCACCTTCCTCACGCCGCTATTCATCATTCCAATCACGTGGCTGATGGATCACCTCAAGAGCCGCAAGGCGAAGCAGCGAGAGGACGAGGCAGTCAAGTAATTCGCCGTGATTGTCGTAATACCACGGCAATCACCACGCGTACAGGATGCGATAGAACTCACGATTACGCAGTACGCTCTTCACGTAGTCGCGAGTTTCGACGAATGGTATGCGCTCCGTGAATATCTCCGGATCGTCAGCGCCGCGTTTGGTGGCCCATCGCGCGACCCGCGAGCCACCGGCATTGTAGGCAGCGAGCGAGCGTGGCACGTTTGGCTGCGCCTTCAGCAGCGGCGCGAGATGCCGGATGCCGATCTCGATGTTGATCCCTGGATCGTACAGCAACGCCGCGTTCCAAGACATTATTCCCGCGGACGGCGCGATCGATTGCCCGACCGACGGCATCACCTGCATGAGCCCTCGCGCTCCGACGGGCGACGTCGCGCGCGGGTTGAAGCTCGATTCCTGCCGGATCAGCCCAGCGACGAGGGCGGGGTCCATTCCTTCCTTGCGCGATTCCGCAACGATCGTGTCGCGGGCGGCCACGGGATAGATGAGGCGCCACACGTCGGGCGTCGAACCCAACCGCGCCAACGCATCGCGACCGAGCGCTATTGCACGCGCGGCCTGATCCGTCGCGGAAAATGCGGCGGCGGTCGCAAGCAGGGTCGTCGTGTCGCGGGTCGCCTCCCTGAAGAGCTGGTCGTTCTCGAACTGCACTTCCGGATTCATTCCCAGCTCGCGCAGCAGCGAGATGCGGAGCGTCGCGCTGTCGACTGACGCAACGCGGGGATATCCGGCGGACACGGATGACGAGTGCATGCTCTGCACGCCCAATCGTGCGGCGGCGAGCGACGCATAGTAGGACGTGGAGTCACGCCGCAGCACTTCGCGCCAGGCATCGCGCGCGCCGGGAGTATTGCCTGCAGCTTCGCGCGCTCGGCCGAGCCAGTATTCTGCTGCAATCGCGTCCGCCGTACCCGTCGTCGCAAGCGGACCAAACTCGCTCGCCGCCGCCGAGGACTCGCCCATAATCAGGGAGATGAGCGCCGCGTTGAACTTTGCAGGCGCAGCGAATCGCGTGGCTGGAAACCGCTGTGCGAGCGCTCGCAATGTGTTGCGACTGCCCGCGTCGTCGCCTGCGTCGGTCTGCAGATCGGCGATGAGCGCCAGCGCAGCGGCGGCATTCGTGTCGGTGGCGGACGCGGCGAGCGCATCGAGAGCGGCGCGCGCACCGGTCTCGTCCCCCGCTGCGAGAAGCGCGCGCGCAGCTTGATAGCGCGCAGCAAACGCGAGCGACGAAGGAGCATGGACAGTATTGTAGACGTCGGCCGCGCGTCTTGATGCGCCTGTGCGCGCGAGCGATGTCGCGAAGGAAAAACGGTCACTGTCCGATAGCGCATCCGGCGCGTTCGCTTCGAATCCGGCGCGCACTCGCGGCCAGAGGCCGCTGCGAGCGCACGCTCGTGCGATCACGAGCTGCTCGGCAGGCGATGGATCGGTGTACAGCTTGTCGAAGAGCGCGCTGCCGTCGCGAATCGCATCGCGGCTGGTGCTCGACTTAAGGAATGCGACCAGCTCGGCGCGAACGGAGTCCCGCGCCGCCGGTCCGGTTCCTGCGCGGAGCGCGAAGACGGTGATGGGAGCCGGTAGAGCGCGGTATGCGGCGATTGCACCGAGGGTATCTCCGAAATGCTCGCGCGCTCCTGCCTCGACCCAGGGAATGCGCTGCCGCGCTACCGCCAGCTGAATCCTGGCGTACAGTGCGTTGCGAGCCGCAGAGTCTGGCGTCGCGGCCGCCGCGCGCAGGTAGAGCCAGCCTGCAATTTCCGGATGAGCCTCCGCTCTTCCCAACCAGACATTCGCCGTGGTATCGGTGCCCTGACCACGTACGACGCCGCTCTGCGTGTGGTCGCAAGCGATCGCCAGGACGAGCGCGGCGATGCGCGCAAATCTCACCGCCACACGTGTCCGTCTCGAGCGACCAGTTCGTCGGCTTCCTTGGGGCCCCACGTCCCCGCTTCGTAAGTCGGGATCTGCCGATCGGCGCGACGCTGCCAGTAATCCAGCAACGGATCGATCACGGACCATTGCATGCCCACCTCGTCGCTCCGCGTGAAGAGCGTCTGGTCGCCAACGAGACAATCCAGCAGGAGCGTTTCGTAGGCCGGAGGTATGTCCTCGCCAAATGCTTCCGCGTACGAGAAGTCCATGTCGACACGACTTATCTCGAGTCCGGGCTCCAGCTCGTACGCAGCGCCGGGCGTCTTCACCTCGAAGCGCAGTGAGATTCCATCGTTGGGCTGGATGCGAATGACCAGAATGTTCGGCTGTACACCACCAGTGTTGCCGCCGAACATCAGATCAGGTGGGGTGCGAAACTGAAACGTCATCTCCGTGCAGTGTTTCGCGAGCCGCTTGCCGGAGCGCAGGTAGAACGGCACACCCTGCCAACGCCAGTTGTCGATGAAGACACGGAGCGCCGCATATGTGGGTGTGATCGAGCGGGGATCGACGTTCTGTTCCTGACGGTAGCCGGGAACGCTCTTCCCATCGATCGATCCGGCGACGTATTGTGCCCGTACCGCTGCCGGCACGCCGTCCGCGAGGAGCGGCCGAATCGAACGGAGGACCTTCACTTTTTCATCGCGCACGGCATCACCGGCAGCGGCGATGGGCGGCTCCATTGCAGCCAGGCTGAGGAGCTGCAGCAGATGGTTCTGGAACATGTCACGCACGACACCCGCTTCCTCGTAATACGCGCCGCGACCCTCGACACCGACGGTTTCGGCTGCTGTAATCTGAATCTGCGATATGTATTGCCGGTTCCAGAGCGGCTCGAAGAGCGCATTCGCAAAGCGAAATACGAGAAGATTCTGGACGCTCTCCTTGCCGAGGTAGTGATCGATGCGATAAACCTGGTGCTCACCGAATCGAGCGAGCACCAGATCGTTCAGCTCACGCGCCGTGGCAAGACTGTGACCGAATGGCTTCTCGATCACCACACGGTGCCACGGCCGCTCGTCGGCTGACGTCGAGTGCGGAAGCAGTCCACTGTCCGACAGATGCGTGAGCGCGGGCTCGAATACGCTCGGCGGCACAGCCAGGTAGTAGAGCACGTTGTCGTTCTTCAACTTGAGCGTCGCGTGCACGTCTGCAAGCTCTTTCCTTATGACGTCGTACGTCGACGCGTTGTCGATGTCGCCCTTCGCCACGAACGACCGCGACGCCAGCCAGTCGAACACGCCCTGGTCGAAGCCGTGGATCTCGTCGGAACCGGAGACGGCGTCACGCATATCCTTTCGGAAAGCGTCGTCGCTCATGTCATCCCTGACCAGTCCCAGCAACGCGAAGTCGTCCGAGAGCAGCTTCTGATGTGCGAGCTCGTAGATGGCCGGAAAGAGCTTGCGGCGCGCTAGATCCCCACCTGCGCCGAAGATCACCATCGTGCACGGGTCGGCGCGCTGAGCGTGTCCGCCAACCGTCCGTTCTGCGGCTTCGCGCACCGCAGAAGGCGAAACGTCGAGCTTTGGAGCTACCGATGTCATGAGTGCTTCACCGCGTGTCCGCCGAATTCGTTGCGAAGAGCAGCTATGACCTTCGCGCCGAAGCTGTCGGTCTGCCGCGACCGCAATCTGACGAGGAGCGACAGCGTGATGACAGGAGCCGGAACGTTGAGATCGATCGCCTCCTGCACCGTCCAGCGACCTTCCCCGCTGTCGTCGATATAGCCCTTGAGATCGGTGAGGTTGCCGTCGCGCGCGAACGCCTGCGCGGCCAGCTCGTTGAGCCATGATCGCACGACGGAGCCCTGATTCCAGAGCGCCGAGATCTTCGCCAGATCGAGCTTGAACTCGCTGGACGCGTGGAGAATCTCATAGCCTTCCGCATACGATTGCAGCATACCGTATTCGATCCCGTTGTGCACCATCTTCACGTAATGTCCGGCGCCAGTCGGGCCGACATGCGCATACCCATTTTCCGGCGCGAGCGTCTTGAAGATGGGCTCGCAAAGCGCGAACGCGGCGTCCGAGCCGCCCACCATCTCGCAGTATCCTTCCTTCAGCCCCCATACGCCACCGCTCGTCCCGGCGTCGACGAACTCTATCCCTTTCTTCGCCAGCTCCGCGCCGCGCCGCATGGTGTCGTGGAAATTGGAATTGCCGCCGTCGATTATCACGTCGCCGCGCTCCATGTGCGCGCCCAGCTCGTTGATGGTGTCATCCGTTGGCTGCCCCGCGGGCACCATGACCCAGACGATGCGCGGCTTCGCCAGCTTGGCGACGACGTCAGAAAGGCCCGTCGCTGCCGTTGCACCGAGTCCAACGGTATGTTGGACGGCCTCAGCGCTGCGATCGTAGGCAACGACGGAATGTCCGCCGCGAATAAGGCGCTCGGTCATGTTGCCGCCCATCTTGCCGAGCCCGATCATTGCTATTTGCATGGTAGTGTTGAGTAGTGAGAAATGTCTTGAGCAAACTCAGGTGCATACACCAAGCGCGGCGAGACCTTCCCGCACCGCATCGGTGTCGGTGGCGTGGATACAACGCACGCCGCGCGCGCGGACTGGCGCGAGATTCGGTTCTCTGTCGTCGATGAAGACGGTCCGTTCCGGGTCGGCGTGTGCGACAGCAAGCGCGCGATCGTAGAATCCCGGATGCGGCTTCTGCGCACCGATGTACGCCGATGTGAGGAACGCTGAGAAGATCGGCGTGAGATCGAACAGCTTGACGCGGTATGCGTTGAGCTCCGCCGATTCGTTGTTCATCGTCATCATCCGCCAGCGCCGTAGAGACGAGAGCTGTGTCATGAGATCGAGCGCCGCAGGTTTGGGAACGCTCTGCGAGTACATGAAAGCGCTGAAGTCATCGTGCGAAAATGGGCGTGCAACGTTGAATACCGCGAAGTCGAGGTATTCGTCCATGGTCATGCGCCCGCATTCCCATGTGTCGACGGCCTCTTCGTGCCGGCGCTCGAATGGCTCGAACTCGAACCCGAATCGCTGCGCTGCAAGCCGGCGCGAATCGTGATCCCATCCGTTGGTTCCCAGCACGCCGCCGACGTCGCACAGGATGAGCTCGATCGACGCGTCACTCACTTATGAGCACCGCACGCGCCGGCGCACCGTCGCAGCCCGCGAGCTTGATGGGGAGACAGCAGAAGCTGTACCGCCCCGCCGGAACGTCTGCGAGATTCAATCCTTCCACGATGACGACATCTGCGCCGAGCAATGTAAGATGCGTTCGATGGTGACCCGAGTGGAACTGCTCGATCGAGAGGTAGTCGATTCCGACGAGCTTCACGCCTATCTGCACCAGATACTCCGCGCCGTCAGGCGCCAGATACGTGTAATCAGGATGAAAAACCGGGTCCTGCGTGAGATATCCGGAGTTTCGCGTCTTCAGCAGCACGCGCTCGACGCCATCGAGCGGTTGCGCCTCGAGTTGCGCCCGCGTGACCGACGTTGCAGCTGTGCCGCAATCGACCACCACCGCCGGCCCGATGAGTGTCTCGAGTGGAATCTGGTCAACGGTGATGCCGTCGTTGAAGAAATGCCGCTGGGCGTCGACGTGGGTTCCGGTGTGCGAGCCAAACGACAGGTTCGAAACATTTGCTCCGGCACCCAGAGCTATCGACTGCTGGAGCGAGATATGGATCTCGGGATTGCCCGGATACACGAGCCCACCATCGTGGATGGGCACGCCCAGGTCGTAGATTCGCTTCATAATGGCCTTTAGGCTAGCAACAGTCGTTCCGTGAGTGGATCGTGTCGATACTTGAGAATATGTGCCTGAAATTTCCGCGAATCGCCATCACAGCCAGCGCGCTCTGCGTCATTGCCTGGCTCACTCCGAGTGGCGCGAGGGCGCAGCGCGCCAACCTTCGCGACGAGCCGCGGCCCAGACATATACCGATCCGGGGACGGAATATGGCTTCTCGATCTTCCGCCCGCGATGGAAGATGCCCTGGATCGATACAACCGCGACTTCGAGCCGTGGGCGGAGCAGAACTACCGGGCGCTGCCGGACTACGAGCCTTCGCCGCGTCAGGTCCCCTGGGCCGTGATCGGCGACTTCAACGGCGACGGCCGGCCCGATCTTGCAATCGCGGGACGGACCGATCGGGACGTTGTCGTCGTGTTCGTGCTCTCGACGGGACGGAGCCGATATCGGGCGGTCGAAGCGGAGCGCGATCCCTACGATCCGGACGACCCAAGCTCGATCAGACTGCCACTCCTCACATACATGTATCCAGGCCGCTATGTCGTCGACGACGCACGGCTCGGCTACCCGCAGCCGCTCGTCATCGATCAACCGGCCGTCCAGATCAGCGGTGGCAGGCGGCAGGGCGCGGTCGTTTATGTGGTCCAGAACAATGCCGTCGTGCCCTATTACCTGTCGGATCGGACCGCGCCTCCGGCTCCGCCGCGCTCGGTGCGACCACCGACGACCTCGCCCGGAGTGTCGCGTTCCGTGCGACCTACGACGGGAAGCTCGGAGAACCCGTAGCGCTCAGCGTGAATCGCGGAATATCGGCAGTGAACGTTTCGGCATCCGTGTCGCCGTTCGCGCGAATGAAGAAATACTGTCCCTCCATGTAACCTTCGCCGCTCTTGAGAACGCAGAAGCTCTGGTATTCGTGCACTCTGCCGGGTGGAATCAGCGGCTGCTCTCCAACCACACCGTCCCCCATCACTTCCGTGTCCTCGCCAATCTCGTCGTGAATGAGCCAACGGCGGGAGAGCAGCTGAGCGGGCCGGTCCCCGATATTTTCAACGCGCACGAAGTAAGCGAACACGTAGTGCTGCGCGGCGGGGTCGGACTGGTCCTTGAGGTAGACCGGACGAACGGTCACCCGAATGCCATTGGACATACGGTAGAAGAACGGGCTGCTCACGCTGGCATTCCAAAGGTGTAATCAGTAGAACAGGAGATTCCCGGCTTGGCGGGAATGACGAGCGGAAATTCGGGGCGAAGGCGAACCAACCGCCTCCGCCCCGAAAGTTACAGAAAAGTGCGTTGCACTCCTACCAGATCGCGACGGACTCCGATGCAGGTCGTGCCATCGGGGAGCCCGTCTTGCAGCCCCACGCCGCCGCGAACGCTGGCATGTTCGAGAGAGGCGCATTCACGCGCCATTCCGCGGGACTGTGCGGGTCGGTTGCGATGCGTAGGCGGGCCTCTTCCGGACGTGTATTGGAACGCCAGATCTGGGCCCACGCGAGGAAAAACCGCTGTTCAGGCGTGAAGCCGTCGATCTTGGTGCGTGGCTTGTTGCCAAGCGCCTTTTCCAGCGCCGCGTAGGCAACCGTGAGACCGCCGAGGTCGCCGATGTTCTCGCCGTTGGTAAGCTTGCCGTTGACGTGCACCGAATCGAGAATCGTGTACGTGTCGAACTGTGCGGCGTAGGCCGCGGTCTTCGCCTTGAAGCGGCGAGGTCGGCGGGGGTGAACCAGGTCTTCAGGTTGCCGTGAGCGTCGAACTGCGCGCCCTCGTCATCGAAGCCGTGACTCATCTCGTGTCCGATGACCGCGCCCATCCCGCCGTAATTCACGGCGTCGTCAGCGTTCGGATCGAAGAACGGCGGCTGCATGATTCCGGCCGGAAATACGATCTCGTTCATCGGCCGGATTGTAGTATGCGTTGACCGTAGGCGGCGTCATTCCCCAGCGCGAGCGGTCGAGCGGTTTACCGATGCGAGCGAGGTCGTCCGCGTTGTTGAATTCGGCGACCGCTACGGAGTTCTGGTAGTATGAATTGCCAGGCTTGATCGCCATCGCGGAGTAATTCTTCCACTTGTCGGGATAGCCGATCTTCTGGGTGAAAGCGTCGAGCTTGGCGTACGCAGCGCGGCGAGTCGAATCGCTCATCCACGGGCGACTCGCGAGGCGTTCACGGAACGCTGCCTTGATGTTGTTGACCATCGCGGTAGCGCGCGCCTTTGCCTGCGGCGTGAAGTAACGCGCGACGTAAGCCTTGCCGAGTGCCTCGCCAAGCGCACGATCCGTAGCGGCGATGCAACGCTTGTAACGCGGCAGCTGCTCCTTGGCGCCCGAGAGGTTCTGGCTGAACGCAAACGCTTCGTTCACAAAGGGTGAGCTCAGAGTGTTTGCGGAGCGGTTCACGACGTTCCAGGTGAAATACGCCTTCCAGTCGCTGACCGGAACGGTCTTGAGCAGCGAGTCGACGGCGGTCACGAACTTCGGGTTGGATACGTCGATCGCGCTGACGTTGGGCGCCTTCTCGGCAGCGAACAGCGCCTTCCAGTCGAAGTCCGGCGCGAGCGCGTGCGAGCTGTGCGGGCGTCTTGCGATTGTAGGTCAGCGTGGGATCGCGCTGCTGGACTCGCGTGAGGTGGGATGCTGCGATCGAGGTCTCGAGCGCCATTACATGTTGCGCATCGGTCGCGGCCTTACTCGGCGATTCGCCGACGAGCACAAGATCGTTCGCGATATGCTTCACATACGCATCACGCAGCGCTACGGTGTGCGCGTCGGTCTTGAAATAGTAGTCGCGATCGGGAAGTCCGATGCCTCCCTGTCCGATGCCTCCTATCACCTCGCTGCTGTTCTTGCGGTCCTGAGTCGAACCGAGCCGGAACAGCACTCCTCGTCCCGCTGCAGCTTCGCTTATGAGGTACTGCTTGACGTCAGCGGGAGAATTGATTGCGGCGATCTTTGCGAGCGCACCTTTGATGGGTTCGTCGCCTGCCTTCTCGATCGCGGCGGAATCCATGCAGGCGGCGTAGAAATCCCCGACCTTTCGAACGGCAGGATCCGACGAAGTAGTGCGATGCGCGGCAGCGTCGTCGAGGACCTGTCGCAGCTTTTCGTTGTTGTTGTCAGCCAGCTCGTTGAATGCGCCCCACTGGGAGTAGGCAGCAGGGATCGGGTTGGCTTTCATCCAGCCACCGTTCGCGAACTGGTAAAAGTTCGTGCACGGCGCACAGGTGGTGTCCAGATTGGCACGGTCGAGTGGCTTTGTCTGCCGGTACGTGCTCTGTGCGCCAGCGGTACTGGCGAAGAGCGCGGCCGCGGCAATCAGTCCGATAGAAATGCGACGCATGATTGGGTCATGTCGAGAGTGAGTGGTGATCGCGCTAGCGTTTTGCACGGCGCGTCCCCGATTTTCTCCCTCGGGGCGTGGGTTTGGCTTTCATGATGCTGCCCCTGCAGTTGGGCGCGCCGCAGAGACACTTGTAGAACTTCTCCATCTCTTCGTCGCTCTCGCCGGTGCGCTCGTACTGGTAGTCGTACACGAGCTCTTCGCCGGGTTGAATCGTACGAATGGCTTCGATGAAGATTCGCTTGTCCTCTATCACCGCCTCGCAGTTCGGGTCGCACGAGTGGTTGATGTAGATGGACTCGTTGCCGTTTATCGCACCGTCGACGACGATCCGCGGTGTGACGGTGAATAGAAAGGTGTGGTGTCGCCGCATGGCGCTTTCGTCGTAGCGGCTGTCGGCTTCGTCGTTGGTTATGCGCTCACCCGCGTATTCGATGATGCGCTGCCCTTTTCGGATCCGCCTGTTCGCGAAGGCGCCCTTCCCCTGGATTCCAGACTGGCGCACATCGAAGTACCGGGAATTCATGTTGGCGATCTTCGCAGTCGGAATGCGCGTTGCTGCTGGCGCTGTCTTCTTCGGCGTTGTGCGCTTCGCCGTCTTCTTCCGTGTGGGCATCAGCCCTCTTCCGCAACAATCATCGCTCGGCATTCGCCGAAGCCGATACGCACGCTTCCCTCGCGCTCACAGTATCCTCGCAATATCACTTCGTCTCCATCCTCGAGAAATTGTCGCGTCTCACCCGTCGGAAGCGAGAGCGGTTGTGCGCCGCGGCGCGTGATTTCGAGCAGGCATCCGCGCTCACCATCATCCGGACCGGACACCGTGCCACTGGCGATAAGGTCGCCGGGGCGAAGGTCGCAGCCGTTGCTCGTATGGTGAGCAACCATCTGCGCCATGGTCCAGTACATGTCCTTGAATCTAGCCCGGCTCACGCGCATCGGCGGGAGCTCTGCGTCCCGCATCGCGGCGCTCGATATATACACCTCCAACTGAATATCGTACGCGCCTTCGGCCTGATCCGTTTCGTCGCTCAGATAGTCGAGCGGCGCAGGATCTCCTTCCGGTCGCGTGTACGCCGGCGAACGAAAGGGTTCGAGCGCTTCGCGCGTGATGATGAACGGCGAGATGTTTGTGGCGAAGCTCTTCGACAGGAATGGCCCCAGCGGCTGATACTCCCATGACTGGATATCACGCGCCGACCAGTCGTTGACGAGGCAGAATCCGAACAGCGATTCGGACGCTTCAGCAATCGGAATTTGATCGCCCATCGCGTTTCCACGCGCGATGAATGCGCCGACTTCGAGCTCGTAGTCGAGCTGCTGCGATGGACCGAACGTCGGGACGCTCTCCGTAGGCGCCTTGGTCTGGCCATATGGACGGACCACGGTTTCCTTCAGCGAAATCGTCGATGCGCGTCCGTGGTAGCCGATCGGCACCCACTTGTAATTCGGCAGCAACGGATTGTCGGGCCGGAACATGCTGCCGACGTTCGTAGCGTGAAAGATCGAAGCGTAGAAATCCGTGTAATTCCCGATGCGCACGGGAAGATAGATGACCGCACCATCCATCGGATAAAGCAGATTTCGCGGAAGGCGGATTCCTCGATACGTGCGTCCGTCGCCGCTCAGCAATGCGCTCACCTCGGCGCGGAGCGCGGAGAGATGGTCGGCATCGAGTGTCATAAGCTCGTTGAGCGTCGACTGAGCGGCGACGTAGACAGCGTCTGCCGCGCGACCGCCGAACAGGCTCGCGTCGGCGCAAACTGCCATATCGAGGATCTGGTCCCCAATCGCTATGCCGCCGCGCGGAACCGCCTCTTCATCGAACTCGCTGAACACACAGAACGGCAGGTTCTGGATCGGAAAGTCGCAGCCAGGAACGTTTGCGGATTCAACCCAGCAGCGGAGCGACGGATCGTGTGTGAGATTGGTCGGCATTCAGGAAAGTGAGAGGGTCGCGAGCTCGTGGACGGGCTCGCTGAAGGAACAGGAGCCGAACGAAATCATGAAGTTCGTTCGTGCATCGCGCACGACGGATGTTGGAACTGAGTGACCACCAAAGCTGAGCGAGTCATCCGTGAACGTAAAGTCGCCAGGCGACTGGCGAGACGAGCGCCGCCCGCACCGCGCTCTCGTCCGCCCCGTTCCACGCCAGCGCGGCACCGACGAACATGTTGAGATATCCGAACATCGCGCCGCAGGGAGCGTCGTCCTCGTAAGTGAGCCGATACTCACCGCGGATCGGGTGATGCAGTCCCGCAGTCAGCTTGAACGCGACACCCGCGTCTCTGCATCGGATCATGAAGCGAGCTACATCGACGGCCTTCGGAAACGCGTCGCTAGTTACACCACCGGTGCGCGCCTTGGCGAACGCACCACCGCGCTTGATCGCGTCTATCAGCGGAGCGGGATCGGACGAAATCGGGATCTCGAAAAATGGCGTGAGCTGGCGCGGCATCCTGCTCGTCGCGGCGCAGAATCTCGTCAGCAATGGCATGCCTTGATCTCCAGCGCATCTATTACTGCGTGACCGATCTCGGATTCACTCCAGTGGCGGCAATTGAACTTGAGCGCGAGATCGATGTCGGCGGTGAGGTCGGGGCCCGGCAGAGCGCTCAGATGCCAGGGCTCGCTGTGCTCGCCGCGCGGCAGCAGGCGCGAAGCTGCGTCATCGAACTCGCGCAGACGCACGACGGGCACGACGAAGCGGCCGAGCATGGCCCGGGCCGGATCGGCAAGGTGGTCGTGCGTAGGCCTGCGTCGCCGGCGCCATGTCGAGGGCAGCGGGCGGAAAAAGGCCGGCATAATCCACCACTCCGGCAAGTAAAACGTCAAGGGCTTGCTTCATTCGGTAAGAACCGAAATCTATCCGATTGACGAGAACGAGAGTGCGCGAATCCATCGGAAGCGGCGGCGTCCGCGTTGACTTGGTGCCACACTTCGCTAAATTAGAAACTCTGACGCGGGGTGGAGCAGCCTGGTAGCTCGTCGGGCTCATAACCCGAAGGTCGCGGGTTCAAATCCCGCCCCCGCCATTCGACGGCCGGCCCCTCGGGCCGGCCGTCGTTACGTTGTATGGGCGATGTGGATGTGAAGTGCGGCAGGGTAGCTCAGCTGGTGAGAGCGCACGACTCATAATCGTGAGGTCGCGGGTTCGATCCCCGCCCCTGCTATTTGTTGTAAGTCCGCGATTGCATATGATCACTCTGAGTACGAGGTGTTCAGTCGTGGCAGCAAGGCGCCTGTGACTCCGGCAAAGCCTCCCGCTCTGCAATCTGCACTGTAACGCCGAGCGATCATTGAGCGCGTCGACGAACAGGCGCGAGATGTTGGACAGACATGGGCGGATATCGATGAAGCGGTGCGCCTGGTGGGCTCACTGAGCTGGCTGAACGCTCATCCGAGCGGTAGTGCACCGCAATAGCACCGATTGCGTCTCCGCGGGCCAGGAGCTGAGCGGGCGCCTTTGACGAACGACTTCCCGTCCACCGTCGCTATGTCCCCAGTCCCAACAGTGTGTCGCGCACCTGCCGAGCTCCGGGAATTCGGCCAACCGCAGATCGTAAGCCGCGCACCATACGCTCATGGCGCGAGGGCCTGAACCAGGAGCCCTCCCATCTGTGAATGGTGTAGGTATCAGCTGTTACACAGGCGGGCGAAAACTTATCGTCCCATGCGTAGGGATAGAAGTACTCGACTGGGTAGACGGTAACACCACCGGCCATGGCCTGGCGGCCGTATGCGCGGAGGCCAAGGCGGCGGAGCACAATGGTGGAAGCCTGCGGCGACCGCAATATCTCGCCCCTGTTATCGAATGCGTCGGTCGTCGCTTCAAGACAGGACCGGATGTACGAGTGCCCTCGTACCGCACCTAGAATTGCATTGTTGACCCAATCGACGCCGTCTTCACGCTGTTGAAAACCAATAAAACACTCATCGTTCAACAACGGGTCGAGTCGCCTGACCACTTCGACATCGGTGTCCAGGTACACTCCGCCTTCGGTCAACAGTGCATACAGTCGCACGTAATTCGACACTTTAGACCAGAGGCGGCGCGAGAGCGCCTCGGTAAGATAGGCGTTCGATGGCGGTAGATTCGCTTCATTCCACTGCTTGATCTGGTAGTCCGGCATGACAGCCGACCACGTTCGCATGCAGCGACGAATCGTCCGGCTTCGGCGTCCGTGCCCAAACCAGCAGTAGTGAATAATCCGAGGGATCATCGCGCCACTCGATTCGAGGTCGCGCTGCGAGGGTTGGACAAACGCCACGGAGGGATTGTACGATCGCCGTGGCACTGTGTCCAGACCGTCCCAAGCGTGATCCGTTGTGTAGAGCCCGACGCGAAGTTGGCGTAACTCACGGATTCACAAACGACCGCCTCCCGGGCACCTTAGGCAGAAGCGCTCCGTATGATCGGTCGAGGGAACGCTGGCACGCTTCAGGCGCTTGAGCTGTGTCGTCATCAGTTGCCCTCTCGGATAAGTTGGTCTCGACAGTTGCGAACCACGCGAATATACGCCACTGGGTATTTGCCAGTGTAGCGCTAGCAATCCGACGGTGCAGCGGGCGCGAGATCAACACATCCGTCCACTGCTGCGGATTCGCACACAGCGCCGCTCACGCACCGCCTCTATAGCCGCTCGCTTCAAGGAACGTGTCAAAATCTTGAATCGAGAGCATTTCCCGGAGTGCGCGCGTCTTGTCAGCACTCCGATCGTGGTATGTCCTTGCGATGGGTTACCCATCCAATAGCCGAGATCGCAGGACGCCCGTCAAGCGAATGCTGGTCTCCACCGTTATACAACCACCCCGCGTAATCTGTCCCGACCACAATCAGCATTGCGGAGCCATGCGTTATTGTGCCACCCGCGATACTATTTCCGACGACGAAATACACATCCGGCATCATCGTTCCGAGGACTCAAGTTCTGATACCGCGCGAACAGCACGCGGATCGCGTCCGCCGATGAATCCAATCCCGGCAGCAGTGAATCCAGCCGCGGATATCGCTCGGGCGCATCGCGCAGTGCAGCGCACCGGTCCGAGCGTCGGATTAGGCTTGCGGCAACACCCGATATGACGTCAGACGGCCAGGCGCGCTTCTTCTACGATCCGCGCGAGGAGCCAGCCTTCCGGCGCTTGCGTGCACCAAGCCATCGTCCGAGCGTGATGAAGCGTCATAGTCGAGAGGTCGACGTTGCCTGCAGCTACGGGGCGCTCGGCCAAGCTCCGGAGCCTGGCGCGCCGCCGCCGGTAGGAAGGGCGGACCTATCACCTCACGTCCAGCCAGTCGACTGCTCTGGCTAGCTCCCGCCGCTTGTCATAGCTTAGAGGGTCACGAATTCACCTACCCGGAGACGGCGCTGTCACAGGATAGGGTAGGCCTGACAGGCGTGCTCGCAGATCGCTACGAGATCGAGCGTGAGATTGGCCGCGGCGGCATGGCCACCGTTTATCTCGCCCACGACCTGCGGCACGATTCTACAGTTGCGATCAAGGTTCTGCATCGCGAGCTCGCTGCATTCCTCGGCCATGCTCGGTTCGACCGCGAGATCCAGATCACGGCGCGGCTGCAACACCCAAATATTCTCCCGATCTTCGACTCCGGCCGCGCCAGCGACCTGCCGTACTACGTTACGCCGTACATCGAAGGCGAATCACTTTCGGAGAGGCTGCAGCGTGACCATCAACTCCCGCTGAACGACGCTCTCGCCATGACGTGCGAGATTGCTGATGCGCTGGCGTATGCTCATGAGCGCGGTATTGTGCATCGCGACATCAAGCCGGCGAACATACTACTGACGCATGGCCACGCTGTCGTCGCCGACTTCGGAATCGCTCACATCGCCGAAGTCAGCCGCGATGCAAAGCTGACCGACAGTGGCATGGCGATCGGAACAGTCGCATAC
Source organism: uncultured Gemmatimonadales bacterium (assembly GCA_963731305.1). GTDB lineage: Bacteria > Gemmatimonadota > Gemmatimonadetes > Gemmatimonadales > Gemmatimonadaceae > Fen-1247. The sequence continues at coordinate 132,792 of CAVSUQ010000005.1, forward strand.
ATGAGTCCCGAGCAGGCTTCCGGCGGAAACGTCGATGGCCGAAGCGACATCTATGGTCTTGGCTGCGTCCTGTACGAGATGCTTGCCGGCCAACCACCGTTCAGCGGCGCCAACCCACAAGCTGTGATTGCGAGGCACATGGTGGATCCTCCGCCGCCGCTTCGAGGTGTGCGTCCATCGGTGAGCCGGCAGCTGGAGGCGGTGGTTCGCAAGGCGATCGCGAAATCACCGGCCGATCGGTTCGCTACTGCAACTGCATTCAGAGACGCAATACGGCGCGTGAGTTCCCATGGCGCAGACGACGCGGCGACGAATCACGATGCATGGTGGCGCCGCCGCCGTCCGATAGTGCTCGGCTCGATCGGTATCCTCGCAGCGTTACTCGTCGCGATACTTCTGCCGAAGTATCTGCACCGCCCCAGAACGGGAGCTGATTCTTCAGGCCCGGCTAACATGGCGAACATTGCGGTCCTGTACTTCGACGACAACAGCCCCAAGCACGACATGGGCTACCTTGCGAGCGGACTGACTGACGAGTTGATACACCAGCTCAGCGGGGTACCCGCACTGCACGTCATCTCCCGAGACGGGGTGCTGCCGTTCCGCGATCATCCTGTTGGACTCGACAGCGTCGCGTCGGTATTGCATGTCGGAACCGTCCTCACCGGCACCGTACAGAAGTTCGGCGGTATCGTACGCGTGGACGCCGAGCTCATCGATGCCAGGACGGGAAACCATCTGGATAGCCGAACGATCGAGCATCCCGTGGCTGACCTGTTTGCGCTCGAAGACGATGTGTCGCAACAGGTCGCGACGTTGCTACGAATGCGACTCGGTCAGCAGCTTCGCGTCCAACAGATCGAGCAAGGGACTTCAAGCGTCCAGGCGCGCGAACTCCTGTTGCGCGCTGCCGATGCGCGCGACGCAGCAGCGAAGATCGCAACTGACAGCCACGCGGGCGATACTCAGGATGCGATCGGCTTTCTCCAGCAAGCGGATTCGCTTCTGGCACAGGCCGAAACGGCTGATCCCCAGTGGGTTCAACCCGTCATCGCGCGCGGCTGGTTGAAGTGGAGCATGTACCGGTTGTTACCGGAGAAAACCGGGTCCCGTCAACTCGAGCTCGCGCTGGCGTACGCCAACACGGCAGTCCAGCGTGCACCAAAGAACGCCGAAGCGCTCGAACTGCAGGGAACGGTCTTCTGGGAGTCGGCCAAGAGGGCGATAAGCTCGACTGATGCTCATTATGGTCTCAACGCAGAAAGGGATTTGCGGTCTGCGGTTGCGATCGAGCCGTCGCTCGCAAGGGCCTGGGGCACGTTGAGCGCGGTGCTACGATTCGAGGGCAACGTGGCAGAAGCGAATGTCGCGGCCCGACGCGCGCTTGCGGAGGATGCCTATCTACAGGATGCACCTTCAATTCTGCAGGCACTTTATACAAGCGAACAACTACTGGGCGATTACGCGTCGGCCCGGGAATCGTGCGACAATGGACGCCGGAGATACCCTGCTGACTGGCGCTTTGTTGAATGCAGGCTCACGCTAATGTCCGTCGATACAGCTACTGCCAATCCCAAAGATGCGTGGGCCCTTGTCGCCAAGCTGGACGCTATGGAGCCACCGATTCAGGCTTCAGCTACGCGCGATACATACAATCCGATCTTCTGGAGGATGCTTGCCGCGCTGATCTCCGCACGAGCCGGGCAGCGCGACAGCGCGCGCGCGGTGATCGCGTGGGCCACGCGGGAAGTCGGTAACGACCCAGTCCGCAGGCTGGACCTGGACTACGACGAAGCATATGTCCGGCTCGCGCTCGGCCAACCCGACGTGGCGTTGCGCCTTTTGACCGAGTACGCAACGGCACGCCCGACCCTCAAATCATACATTGCCCGCGATCCACATTTCGCCGCGCTGAGGAACAATCCCCAATTCGCGAAGCAATTCACAGCAATGCTTCAAACTCCCGCAAAGTAAGAGCTTCCAGCGAGTTGCGACTCCGGATGCTTGTAAGCATGCAGGTTGTGGAGTCCGGCATGTGTGTCGTGGCGAACACGCTTTCGTGATTGAACGCCTTTCGGATCCGGCTCACCTCTTCCGGCGCTTCCATTCGCATATAGTACGGAAGCACGAACTTCTCGACAGCCGCTTCGGTCCAGAACATGGCATCGAACTGGGCTGCGATGTCCGTCATCGGTTTCCCATCCGCTTTCACGACCGCTGGATCGAGCGTGATTGAGCGAAACTTCGCCCGGCCGGGCTCGGTATTCTTCGTCATGCACTCGAAGATCGGTTCGCCATGCTCGGGCCGTTCTTTCGTCACCGTGGGACCGTCCTTCCCCCAAACAACGTACGCCGGCACATCCCTGATTCCGTCTACAGCTTCGGCAAGCTTGCGCAGGTCGTTGGCTGTCATTTGCCGCACTTCCATATGCAAATCCTCCACGTAAACATGGGCGCGTTGAGCAGATCAACCGCCGAATGTTACGACTCAAGGTCGCCGCCCGCCAGTCCATCCCGCTCGGGCTTTCTCCTGAGTTGCGCGGGCTAGGGCTTCGCCGCGGCAGTTGTGTCCGGTATGAATCGATAGAGAATCTCGTTCCCGCGTACCATCCCGAACTCCTCGCGCGCGATCCGCTCCTGCGTGACCGGATCGGTGCGTACGGCGCGCTCTGCACGCGTCAAGGAATCGACCGCGTGCTGCAATGAGTCCGATTGTGCGCCGAGCTCGGTGATCCGGCGATGTTGGCGCACGATATCGAGTGTGCTGTATTCCCCGCCCTGCAGCACGAAAACCAGCGCAAACAGTATCACCACCGCCCAGATCAGACGCGCGCGCATCCGACTGTCGCGTTACAGGCCGTACAGCGCGCCGCCGGGAAACTCGGCCAGGTCGCCCAGCTCTTCTTCGATACGCAGCAGCTGGTTGTATTTGGCGACGCGGTCGGTGCGGCTCGCCGATCCGGTCTTGATCTGGCCGGCGTTGGTCGCGACGGCGAGATCCGCGATGAAGGTGTCTTCAGTTTCGCCGGAGCGATGCGAGATGATGCTCTGGTAGCCGTTCGCGCGTGCAAGCTCGATCGCCTCGAGCGTCTCCGTGAGCGTGCCGATCTGGTTCACCTTCACCAGTATCGCGTTCGCGACGTCTTCGTTGATTCCGCGTGCAAGGTATTCGCTGTTCGTGACGAAGATGTCGTCTCCCACCAACTGCACGCGATCACCAAGCTCGGATGTCAGCTCCGCCCACCCCTTCCAATCATTTTCTGCCAGCCCATCCTCGATCGAGACGATCGGGAATTTATCGAGCCAGCGAGTATATAGCTCGATCATCCCACCCGCGTCGTGCGTGCCACCGCCACTCTTCTTGAAGGTGTACTTGCCGCTCTTGTACAGTTCCGATGCTGCAACGTCGAGCGCGAAGGCAACGTCCTTGCCGGCTTTGTAACCGGCGGATTCGACAGCTTCGACCAGCGCGTTCAGAGCTTCTTCGTCGTTTGGAAGGTCGGGTGCAAAGCCGCCCTCGTCGCCGACCGCCGTCGACAACCCACGCTTGGTGAGGACCTTCTTGAGAGCGTGAAAAACCTCCGCACCCATCCGCAGCGCCGTCGCGAAATCCTTCGCGCCAATCGGCACGATCATGAACTCCTGCACGTCGACGGTGTTCGATGCGTGCGCGCCGCCGTTGAGTACGTTCATCATCGGCATAGGCATCACGCGAGCGAGCGGTCCGCCGATGTAGCGATACAACGGCAGATCCAGCTCCGATGCGGCCGCGCGCGCGGTCGCGAGCGACACGGCAAGTATGGAGTTGGCACCAAGCCGGCCCTTGTTGTCCGTGCCGTCCAGCGCGATCATCGTGCGATCCACCGCCATCTGCTCCAGCGCATCCATGCCCAATACTTCAGGCTGGATCTCATCCTCGATTGCCGCAACGGCCTTCTCGACGCCCTTGCCGCCGTAGCGCGCAGAATCGCCATCCCGCAGCTCGAGCGCCTCGTGCTCTCCCGTCGAAGCGCCGCTCGGCACCGCGGCTCGACCTGTTACACCACTCTCGAGAGTTACATCGGCCTCAACAGTTGGATTTCCGCGGCTGTCCAGAATCTGACGCGCATTGATCTCGATGATTGCAGACATGGATCGAATCTATTGGTTGGGGTGAAGGTCGCTCATCACAGCTTGCATTCTGTCGTGCACCGTCTGCGCGAGCATGTCACGATCGGAATACTCCAGTCCGGTCGTCGGGACCGGATCCAGCAGATATACGTCGATGCTTCCCGGATGGATCAGAATCTTGCCCTTGGAGAGTATTTCCATGGTTCCGTGAACAACGACCGGCACTATCGGCGCCGCTGCCTTGATTGCCAGCACGAACGGCCCTTTCTTGAACGGCCGAATCGGGTATTCGCGCCCACGGGTACCTTCAGGGAAAACTACCACCGAGCTGCCATTGCGCACCCGAGCAGCTGCCACGTCGTAGGAAGTGAACGCTGCCTTCTGATTGTCCCGCTCGATCGGCACCGTGCCGAGGACGCGGATGCCCGGCCCGAAAATGGGGATTTTGAACAGCTCCGCCTTCGCCACGAAGTTGTTGCGCGGCAACCAGCCCACGAGCGCGGGGATGTCGAACAACGAGACATGGTTGCATACGAAAATAAAGGTGCCCCCGACCGGGACCCGTTCCCGACCGTGGATTCTCACCCTCACGCCCGCGGCCCATAGAATTGCGCGGGACCAGATCTTGGGGAGGTTATCGTACAGACTGCCAGCACGGTTCGGAATGCCGATGAGCGAGGCCAGGACCACGATCGTAGCGAAAACGATTGTCAGCACGGCGAGGACGAGCATCGTGAACGCTGTGCGAAGAATCGCGATCACGGGTGCTCGAAGTGGTCGTAACCGAGCGACTCGACTTCAATCGGGATATTGTCCAACGTGATCCGAAGACCGGGCTCGCCGTCGGCGACCGTGCCGATTTCAGTAAGCGGTATTTCAAAGCGGTGGGCAAATGCTTCGCAGTCGATCGGGATCGCGGACGTCACAAGCAGCTCGTACTCCTCTCCGCTCCGAGCCCCATCCAGCGGTGTGACGTCGCGCACGAGTGGTACGCGCTCCAGGTGCAGATCGATCCGCACGTTGCTCGCAGCTGCAACATGCGCGGCGTCGGCGAGCAACCCATCCGAAATATCGATAGCCGCGCGCGCGCCGCGGCCCGCCAGCCATCGCGCTTCGCGCAGACGCGCGTGCGGGCACGCGAAGCGCCGGCGCCATTCGGGCAGCACGGCAGCGCTGTCCGCGAGAGCGCGGAGAGCCGCGCCGGGGCCGCCGAAGCGACCGGTGACATACACATGATGACCCGAACGCGCCGCGTCGCGTCGCAACGGCTCGCGGACGTTCCCAAATACAGTAATCGTGAGCGAGAGTACCGGACTCCGGGTGGTGTCGCCGCCGTAGATCCGCACGCCGGCCGCAGCGGCCGCACGCGCGATCCCGTCGCCGAGCATATCGAGATTCTCGCGTGAGTCGCTGGGCGTCGAAAGCGCGACCAGCAATCCGCCGCCGCTCGCGCCCATTGCGGCAAGATCACTCAATGCTGCCGTCGTTGCGCGATAACCGATCTCGTCCATCGTCAGCCAGTCGCGCCGGAAGTGAACTCGTTCGACCGACGTGTCCGTACTCATCGCAATCGTGTTGCCACGTGGCACATGAACGAGCGCGGCATCATCCCCGATCCCCGCGGCGAGCGAGCCGAGCCGCCGGATCAACCGTCGAATGAATCTGAACTCCTCACCTGGTCCGAACGCGATCTCACTTTCGTGCGTCACGTGAGACCCGGCAGCGACGCAATTACCGGATATCGCTCCAGGGTCTCTTCCAACTTCCACGCTTGCGGCAGACGATCCAGTACATCAGTGAGTCTATAGCCTCGCACCCCTGGCGTGAGCTCGGCCGCTCGGCCGTGCACCCACGCAGCACATGCCGCGGCGACCACCGGTGCGCACCCCTGCGCCAGCAATGTTGCGACGATGCCGCCGAGCGCGTCGCCGCTGCCACCAGTTGCAAGCACCTGCGTGCCTGCAGCAGCGACATGACGCGTGCCGTCAGGCGCGCACGCGACCGTCGGCGTGCCCTTCAGCAGGACAGCGGCGTCGAGCTCCCGCGCTACGTCGACGCCAATATCGAAGCGATTGTCCAGCACGTATTGCACATCGCGACCGGTGAGCTTCGCCATCTCGCCTGGATGCGGTGTAACGATCGCTGGTCGTCCGCGCAGAATCGCCGCGAGGCCGCCAAGATCGCCGTCGAACGCGCTTATCGCGCCCGCATCGACGACGACTGGTCCACGCCACTTCGTCAGAACGCCTCGAATGAAGGAACGAGTCTCATCATCATTTCGCAGACCGGGCCCGATAAGTACGACGTCGGCCCAGTTGTCGATGATCGACGACGCGTTCTCGAGCGGCCCGACGAGCGCCTCGGGTATGCGCGTGTGCATCGACGACACGTTGGCCTTGGCGGTCATGACCTGCACCAGCCCAGCGCCACTGCGCATCGCGCCGGTAGCCGCGAGAATTGCGGCGCCCCCCATGTTCTCGGCGCCTGCTACGATGGCCACGCTCTTGCGCGTCCCCTTGTGAGCGTCGGGCGCGATCGGCGGGACGCTGCTTCGCACGAACGTTTCGTCCACCAGAAGCGGGAGTGACCCCGGCGCACCGCCAAGACCTATGTCGATCACTGCGATCTCACCGCATTCGGCACGCGAAATCAAAGCGCCGCGCTTGCAGCTACCGAAGCTTATCGTGAGATCAGCGACGACGCATCCCGCAGATGCCCCCGTGGTCGCATTCACACCGCTCGGCAAGTCGAGCGCTACGACGACGCTTCCGCTCGTGCGCGCAAGCGCAATCTCGCGTGCGGCGTCCAGAAATGCGCCTGCCAGCGCACCGGAACTACCGGTGCCTAGAAGTGCATCGATGACGACGCCACCGGTGGTGACATCTGGAGTCGCGAATCGGGAGGCGATGTTCCGTTCAGATATGGCATCAGCTGTTCTGGACGCTTCGATCTCGCGGACGCGGACGCTCACTCCGGCAGCGTCCAACGCGGACGCGAGAGCCCACCCATCGCCGCCGTTGTTGCCAGCGCCAGTATAAATGAGGATGCCGCGCCGGAGTTGGTCCCGCGTAGCGCGCGCAAAGAAGCGATGCAGCGTTGAACGCCGCGGCGCGCATGAGCGCGCGAGAAGGAATCCCCGACGCTATCGCAGCCGCGTCGAACGCGACTGATTCTTCAGCATTTACGATGCGAACCGGCATTGAATCGACAGGAGCGGCTCAAACGAGGGCCTTGCCGTTCCACGGATAACGGCGCTCGAAAGCCTCGAGAAAATCGTACACGTCGCTGAACTGCTCGCGAGTGTCGGTGGGCTGGCTGGCAAGAAAACCGAGATCCACAAGTGTGAAGACGACCGATCCAATGTCATCGGTCGACGCGACACCCCAGCGCTCGAGCACTATTCGAGCCATGATCCCGTAACGCTCGATTGCAAGATCACGGCACGCGATGGCAAGCTCGCGGCCGGTAATGTGTCGACGGACCTGAAGCTGCCCCTGCGAATATTCCAGGGCGGCCAGGATGAAGAGGTACGCACCTTCCTCGTATCTCGATTCGCGCTGGCGAATCTGTTCCATCACTCCATCGCGGAACGCGAGATCCGCCATCAGCTACGCCTCATCCCGCTCAGCAAAAGTGCCGGGGTAAAGCGGGAACCGGTTGGTGAGCGCCATGACGTCAGCCCTGACCTTGCCCGCGACGGACGCGTCGTCCGGAGCCTTCGCCACGCGATCGATCAGGTCCGCAATCTGCTCCATCTCCTGCTCGCGCATCCCGCGCGTGGTGACCGCGGGCGTGCCGATACGAACACCGCTGGTGACGAACGGAGACTGCGTCTCACGCGGCACCGTGTTCTTGTTGACCGTTATCGCCGCACGGTCGAGCGCTTGCTCCAGCACCTTGCCCGTCAGCCCGCGATTGCGAAGGTCGACGAGCATGAGATGCGTGTCGGTGCCGCCTGATACTATGTCCATCCCGCGCCGCTTGAGCGCGCTCGCGAGCGTCTGCGCATTACTGATGATCTGCGCGCAGTACGTCCGGAACGACGGATCGAGCGCTTCCTTCAACGCGACGGCCTTTGCAGCGATCACGTGCTCCAGAGGACCACCCTGCGTGCCCGGGAACATGGCCTTGTCGATCGCCTTCGCATGCTCCGCTTTGCAGAGAATCAAGCCGCCGCGCGGGCCGCGAAGGGTCTTGTGCGTAGTAGTCGTCACGGCGTCAGCGTACGGGATGGGTGACGGATGCAGTCCCGTCGCGACGAGCCCCGCGATATGCGCCATATCGACGAACAGCTTCGCGCCGATTTCCTGCGAGATCTCAGCGAACGCGGCAAAGTCGATTGTACGGGCATATGCACTCGCGCCGGCGATGATCATCTTTGGACGACGCTCGCGCGCAATCGAGCGCAACATGTCGTAGTCGATGTAGCCCGCGTCGTTTACGCCGTAGTGAATCGCGTTGTACAGCAAGCCGGAAAAATTGACCGGTGACCCGTGTGTGAGATGTCCACCCTGCGACAGGTCGAGTCCGAGTACCAGATCACCGGGCTTGAGGAAAGCCAGATACACGGCCGCATTTGCCTGCGCGCCGGAGTGCGGCTGCACATTGGCGTGCTCGGCAGCGAACAACTGCTTTGCGCGGTCGATCGCTATCTGCTCCACGCGATCGACGACTTCGCATCCGCCATAGTACCGCTTTCCGGGCAATCCCTCGGCGTACTTATTGGTAAGCGGCGTACCCATTGCCTGGAGCACCGCGAGCGACACGAAATTCTCACTCGCGATGAGCTCGAGACCGTGGCGCTGACGCTCGGTCTCCTCGATTATCAGGCGCGCGATGTCGGGATCGGAATCCCACACTGCGCTCAACTCGCCTGTAGCAGGCATGGTGGATACGCTCATCGTACTCCCAATCAGGATTTGCGCGGCCACTGCGGCCAGGTACGCATCATGGAATTTACTGCCTGCAGCCGCCGCTCCGCGAGACGATCGGCTGCGCGGTAGGTCGGAATTCCGTCGGTCCGGGCTATTTCGAAGACTCCGAGGGTCGTATCGTAGATCTCGTCAGCCTTGCGGAACGAGCGCTTGGCATCCCAGCCAGCGAGCTCGCTGTACACATTTATGACGCCGCCAGCGTTCGCAACGTAATCCGGCGCGTAAAGAATCCCGCGTTCCTGAAGCATGTCGCCGTGCCGCTCCTCCAGCAGCTGATTGTTGGCGGCGCCTGACACGATCTCGACCTTCAGCTTGGGGATGGTCGAGTCGTTGATGATACCGCCCAGCGCGCACGGTGCGAAGATGTCGGCCTCAACAGAATAAATCGCGTCGCCATCGACAGCCGTAGCGTTCGTTTCGGCGAGTACCCACGCTACACGGTCAGGATCGATGTCGGAGACGATCACCTTCGCACCCGCCTTGTCGAGCGCCTTGGCCAGATGCCGCCCAACGTTCCCGCATCCCTGGATGCTCACAGTCTTCCCTTCCAGATCGTCGGAATCCCAGCGATACATCGCCGACGCCTGGATCGCGCGGAAAACTCCGTGCGCGGTCACAGGTGACGGATCGCCGGAACGTCCAGCCAGGCCTGCAACGTAATCGGTCTCCATGTGCACGAAGTCCATGTCCGACGTGCTGGTGCCGACATCCTCCGCGGTGACGTAGCGTCCGCCGAGACTCTCGACGAACCGACCGTGCGCGCGAAAAATCATCTCTCGGCGCGAAGCCCGGTTGTCGCCGATGATGACGGCCTTGCCGCCGCCCAGGTTGAGCCCCGCGACGGCGTTCTTGTACGTCATTCCGCGCGACAGACGAAGCGCGTCTGTGATCGCGTCCTCATCGCTCGCGTAGCTCCAGAAGCGAGTTCCGCCGAGTGCGGGGCCGAGTGTCGTATTGTGTATCGCGATGATTCCGCGGTATCCGGAGGAAGGATCCGAGCACACGACGACCTGCTCATGACCCATTTCGGCGATTGTATCGAACAGCTTCATGCGTAAAGCTCCCGTGCTATGACGATGCGTTGAATTTCCGACGTGCCTTCGTAGATCTCGGTGACCTTGGCGTCGCGGAACAGCTTCTCCACCGGGTAGTCCTTGACGTATCCGTAGCCGCCAAAAACCTGAATTGCCTCGGTGGTGACCCACATGGCCGTCTCACTCGCAAAGAGCTTGGCCATTGACGCAGCCTGCTTGGCGCTCGATGCATTCGCATCCTTTGCGCGAGCCGCTGCGTGTAACAGAGCGCGCGCCGCTGAAATGCGCGTCGCCATGTTAGCGAGCTTGAACTGAATTGCCTCAAAGTCCTTGATCGGCTGCTGAAACTGGCGCCGCTCGGATGCGTACGCAACCGCAGCGTCGAACGCTGCCCGCGCGATCCCGAGAGCCTGGGCGCCGATTCCGAGGCGACCCGCGTTGAGAGACTTCATCGCGTAGATGAAGCCCAGCGATGGATCACCCAGAACATTCGCGGCCGGAACGCGCATGTTGTCGAGCAGGAGCTGCACTGTCGGCGACGCGCGGAGACCCATCTTGTCTTCCTTCTTCCCGATGTGAAAACCAGGAAGATCCGGCGTTACGATGAACGCACCGATTCCCTTGCTGCCGTTTCGGTTATCGGGGCTGTCGGTTCGCGCCTGCAGTAGAATGACTCCCGCGTACGGCCCGCTCGTAACCCACGATTTTGTGCCGTTGAGTATCCAGCCATCGCCGTCCTGAACGGCCTGCGTGGTGAGGGATGCAGCGTCAGATCCTGCTTCCGGCTCCGAAAGCGCGAACGCGCCGAGCAGCTCGCCACGTGCCATCGGCTTGAGGAAGCGCTGCTTCTGATCCTCGCTGCCGAATGCCGCGAGCATCTGCGTCGGCAGCGAATTGTGAACGCTCATCATGACTGCCACCGATGCGTCGGCGGCGGCGATCTCTTCCAGTGCTACCAGATAAGTAACCGTGTCCAGCGCGAGTCCGTCGTATTCCTCGGCGGTGAGCATGCCTAGAAATCCGAGGTCTCCGAGTTTCTTTACGAGCGTGGGCTCGAAGTACGAATCGCGATCCCACTGTTTTGTATAGGGCGTTATCTCCGCTGCCGCAAAGTCGCGTGCGACGCGCTGGATCTCGCGCTGCTCCTCCGTAAGCGGGAAGAGATCAAGCATACTTGTAGAATCCGCGTCCCGTCTTGCGCCCCAGCCAACCGGCAGCAACGTACTTCCTGAGCAGCGGACACGGGCGGTACTTGGGATCGCCAAGCCCGTTGTGCATCACTTCCAGAATCGCAACGCACGTGTCGAGACCGATGAAATCGGCGAGTGTGAGCGGCCCCATCGGATGATTCATCCCGAGCTGCATCACGGTGTCGATCGCTTCCGCGGTACCGACGCCTTCCATCAGACAGTAGACTGCTTCGTTGATCATCGGCATCAGAATCCGGTTCGCGACGAAGCCTGGATAATCGCTCACTTCCACGGGTGTCTTGCCGAGAGCTTTCGACAGGTCGACCACCTTCGCCGTCGTTTCATCGGATGTCGCAAGGCCTCGAATGATCTCGATAAGCTTCATCACCGGCACTGGATTCATGAAGTGCATGCCGACGACGTTTTCAGGCCGGCCGGTCTTCGCTGCAATCTCGGTGATCGATATCGAGCTCGTATTGCTTGCGAGAATGGCGTCCGGCTTGGCAAGCCTGTCGAGGTCGGCGAAGATCTTGTACTTGAGCGCCACATTTTCAGTAGCAGCCTCGACAATGAGCGTCGCGTCGCTCGCCGCGCTCAGATCGGTTGCGAGAGTGATGTTGGCCAGCGTCGAATCCTTCGCCGCCTGGTCGATCGTCCCCTTCTTCAACTGGCGATCGAGATTTTTTTCGATCGTCGACCTGCCGCGATCCAGTGCGGCCTGTGCGACGTCGATCATCGTGACCGGAAACGACGCCTGCGCGAAGACGTGCGCGATTCCATTACCCATCTGCCCGGCGCCGACAACGGCGATACTCTCAGCCATCTATCTGGTTGGTGTAGGGTGCATTACCACGCGATTGTGCCTTCACTTCGCCTGCAGGTGGTCGCGATAACGACCGTACAGATAAAACAGCAGCGCGAACATCCCGAGCGCGGCCGCCAGTCCGCCTTCCGGTCCCCACGAACCGCCGGTGAGCCACGCCGGTCCACTGTCCACGACCTGATAGTTCGGTGCCGTTACGCCCAGCCCGCTCACCGAAGTGTGAAGACCGGCGGCCATCGTGAAGTTCCATGCGAAGTGCGCCATCCACGCCGCGTAGAGGCTCTCCGTGACGAGCAAGATCATCCCGAGAAAAAATCCCGCAATGATCACAACCATGATCGTTTCGGGATTCGCGCCTGGGTTGCGAAGGTGAAGCAGCCCAAACACGACACTCGTCGCGATAAGTGTGTTCTTCCATCCGATCGTCTCGCGCAGCACCGAAAAAATGTAGCCACGCGTGAGTAGTTCTTCCGCGAGCGCCGCAGGAAGGAGCATGAGTGCCATCTGCGCGGCTGCACCGTACCAGCTCCCCGACGCTGCGGGCACGACCGTCAGCTCGTGCGCCATCAGGAGTACCACACACGGAGCCCCGATCCCAACCATCCCAACCACGAATCCGCGCGTCAACAGAGTCGCGCCGCGCGCTTGCCGGCCCAGCCGCACATAACTCCAGTCCAGCCCGTCCACCCAGCGGAGCGAGATGAACGTCGCTATCAGCACCGCGATACAGTCGACCCAGTAGTAGAGCACCGCGCGGATAGGCGCCAGCGCAGCGACTCCCTGCACGCTCTGCGCAAGCGACGCCGCGACCAGCGTTACCGCGACCCATACGAGGATGAAGATGAGAATGCGCCACGGAGCGCGAAGCTTTCGTTCTGAAGCAGGAAGGAATACGAGAGATCGCGCGTCCAACAATCAGCTCGGCCGCTCGACGCTCAGTGCGACGGCATTGCCGCCGCCGAGGCAGAGCGTGGCGAGACCGGTGCGCTTTCCACGGTCCTTCATTGCATAGAGTAACGTCGTGAGTATTCGCGCGCCGCTTGCACCGATGGGGTGGCCCAGCGCGATAGCGCCGCCGTTCACGTTGACGCGCGCATCGTCCCAGCCGAGTCCGCGGCCGTCGGCGATGGCCTGCGATGCGAACGCCTCGTTGGCTTCAATCAGGTCGTAATCGCTGATCTTCGCACCGGTCTTGGCCATCAACTTCTGCACGGCAACTATTGGAGCGAAGAACAGATCCTGCGGCTCGCCACCACCCGTTGCGTAGCCGGTAACACGTGCAAGGATCTCGAGTCCGTGATCCTTCGCGAACTGCTCGCTGACGACAACTAGCGCCGCAGCGCCGTCGTTAAGGCTCGACGCGTTGCCGGCTGTCACCGTCAGCTCCTCGGTCTTGTCCTTGCCCGGGAACGCCGGACGCAGCTTTGCGAGCGATTCGGCGGTAGTGTCCTTGCGCGGACCTTCGTCGGTATCGATTACCGTCAGTCCCCTTTCTTCCAGCGATCTCGACCGGAACGATCTCGGCTTTGAACTTCCCGGACTCGATCGCCGCGATCGCCTTGGCGTGCGACAGTGCAGCAAATACGTCCTGCTCCTCACGCGTCGCGTGCGCCTTGCGCGCAGTGTAATCGGCGTGCGTACCCATGTGCACACCGCAGAACGAGCACCACAATCCGTCCTTGATGAGACCGTCAACAAGTGTCTGGTCGCCGAACTTCACGCCGCCCCGGTAGCCGTACACGTAGTAAGGCGAGTTCGACATCGATTCCTGTCCGCCAGCGACGACGACCTGTTCGTCGCCAGCCTTGATCGAGGACGAGGCGAGCATCACCGCTTCGAGGCCTGAGCCGCACACCTTGTTCACCGTCACCGCCGAAACGGTGCCCGGCAGGCCGGCCTTCAGTGCCGACTGGCGAGCTGGCGCCTGACCAACTCCACCCTGTAAGACGTTGCCCATGATGACGTTGCCCACATCGTTGGGCGAAACATTGGCTCGGCTCAACGCTGCGCGAATCGCGATCGCGCCAAGCTCTGGGGCAGAAAGGGGAGCAAGACCGCCGAGGAACCGCCCGATGGGCGTCCTCGCGGCCGATACGATTACTGGCTGGCGGCTGAGGTCTGACATGCGTGGAAAGCTAATCGGAGCGCGCCGGATTTTCGCGAGCGGTCCATTCGCACGCGGCGAGCGACCGATGTCAGGGCGTGAGCGACCGCGACGCGATCTCGGACTGTACTCGCCTTACGAACTCCCCGAGGGGCAGAATCTCCTGCTTGCTCCCCGCGCCGCGGGTGCGTACTGCAACCGCGTCCTGCTCCGCCTCACGGCCACCCACGACCGCCATGTACGGAATCTTGAGAGTCTCCGCCTCGCGGATACGATAGTTGAGCGTCTGGTTTCTGTCGTCCAGATGCGCGCGGACGCCCGCCTCGACGAGCGCGTCTCGCACCGCGGCACCCGCCGCAACCTGTGCGTCGGAGATGGGCACGATGCGAACCTGTTCCGGCGCCAGCCAGAGCGGAAAGGCACCCGCGAAATGCTCGATCAGAATCGCGATGAAGCGCTCGAATGATCCCAGTATCGCGCGGTGAATGATCACCGGCCGGTGTGCTTCGTTGTCCTCGCCCGTGTAGCTGAGATCGAAGCGCTCCGGATTCGCATAGTCGAGCTGGATCGTGCCGAGCTGCCAGTGCCGGCCAATTGAATCCGTAACGTCGAAGTCGATCTTGGGACCATAGAAGGCGCCGTCGCCCTCCTTCAGCTCGTACGGAAGCCCGGTCGCGACGAGCGCCGCGCGAAGCGACTCCTCCGCGCGATCCCACATCGCGTCGGTGCCGACGCGGAACTCTGGCCCCGGGCGTGTAGCGAACTTCGCAGTGTAGCTGAGCCCGAACACGCCGTAGCAATCGTTGACCATCTCGACGAGCCTCTTGACCTCGTCGGTGATCTGCGATTCAGACAGATAGATGTGCGCGTCGTCCTGCTGGAACTGTCGCACGCGCGTAAGCCCCGACAGCGCCCCGGAGATCTCGTTCCGGTGCAGCACATCCTGTGTCGCGTAGCGTACTGGCAGCTCGCGGTAGCTGTGCTTGCGGCTGCCGTACAACACGTGATGCGACGGACAGTTCATCGGCTTGAGCGAGAAATCGGTCTCGCCGGTCTCGTTGTCCAGCACGAGGAACATGTTCTCCTTGTACTTCCCCCAGTGCCCCGACTGCTCCCACAATGTCTTGTGATACAACAGCGGAGTCTTAACCTCGTCGTATCCCGCAACGCGCAGCTTCGCGCGCATGAAGTCGACGAGCGCGTTGTAGATGATCGTTCCGCGATTGGTCCAGAACGCGGCGCCTGGAGCGATCGGGTGAAACTGGAAGAGATCCAGTTCCTTTCCGAGCCTCCGATGGTCGCGCCGCTTGGCCTCCTCGATCCGGTAGAGGTAGCCTTCGAGATCTTCCTTTCGGAACCACGCGGTTCCGTATATCCGCTGGAGCATCTGACGCTTTTCGTCACCGCGCCAGTATGCACCAGCCGTACTGGTCAGTCTGAAGTGCTTGATCTGCGACGTATCCTGGACGTGCGGCCCTCGGCAAAGATCCGTGAATGGGCCGTCGGTGTACGTCGATATTACCTCGTCGTCGGCTAATTCGGACAGTCGTTCGAGCTTTAGCGGGTCTCCATGGAACACTCGTTCGGCCGCGACGCGATCAAGCTCAGCGCGGACGAAGGGGTATTTTTCAGAGCCGATCTTGTGCATCTGCTTCTCGAACGCTTCAAGGTCTTCCGGGGTGAAGGGATGGTCGACGCCGAAGTCATAGTAGAAGCCGTCCTCGATTGCAGGCCCGAAGCCGATCTGGGCATCAGGCCGCACGCGGCGCACCGCCGTAGCGAGCAAGTGCGCGGCGGAGTGGCGGAGCACAGGCAGCGCTTCCGGATCGCGCTCCGTGAGCACGCGGAATGATCCGCCCGTGCGAAGTGGGGTCACCAGATCCTGGATTTCGCCGTTCACCTGGACGGCTATCGCCGCTCGGAGCAGCCGTTCGCCAATTGAGGCCACCACCTCGGACGGCATGGTTCCTTCAGGGACGGAACGTACGGAACCGTCGGGAAGCGTTAGCTCTAACAAGAATTGGTCTGATTGAGAGTCCGCTCGGTGGCCTTCTTCTTGCCGCCTTCGTCTTGCGACACCACCTAATTAATCGAGCGTATGCGTAAGCTATCCTTCGAGGAAAACCTCCGCCACAGGCTGCGCGACCTTCCGCGCTTCCGCTATAAAGACGACCGCCCGACCAGAGGCGAGGGTCTTTTGTTTCTTGCGATCGGCGCTGCCGCCGGCATTGCGGCTGGCGTGGTCGTCGCGCAGAAGTTGGGCGGCTTCTCCGCCCTCGCCAGCAAGCTCAAGGAGCGGCTCGGTGCGGAGGGCGAGGACGAGTTCACGTCGGACGAGTACGACGAATACGAGGAAGAGGAAGACGAGAGCGACGATGCGGAACTGTCGCCGCTCGAGGAGCTCGAGGAACGCGTCCTCGAGGCCTACCACAACGACCCGATCCTCAGCGAGCGCGCAATCGACATCGGTGCGATCGATGAGGGGATCATCGAGCTCACGGGCTGGGTCTACGCCGCGAGCGAGGCCGAGCACGCGGTGACCGTCGCCCGCGGTACTCCAGGGGTCGACACAGTGCTCAACCGACTTGCCGTACGCGCCGAAGAGGATCAGCTCGATGACGCCGCCGACCGCTACAATGACGGAGAGGACCGGCTCACGGAATCACACTGGGAAGGTCAGGGGGTCGGAATGGGACGCAAGCGCCAGGGGAATTCTCAGAGCCCGATCGCAACGTCGATCCGAAGCCGGTTCTCGAAGACAAATGGATGAATGAGGACGAAGCGTATCGCTCTGCTGCTGATTCCGTCGACAGTATTGCGGCGGAGCGTCGCAAGAAGCCACCGGCGCACCGGGGACGGGCTGACGGATCTGCTATCTCGCCGTCAGGAGTTCCGAAGGCGGATAACGTGGCAAATCCAGAGGACGCTCCGCCGACGACATAAGCGCGGGACTGACCCTCCGGCGTTAAATTGGGCGTTGAATGACGACGCCACCGACGCCTGAGATTCCAGCTCAGTATGATCCGGCGGCGACCGAGCGCGAGTGGTATGAGCGCTGGCTCGCCGCCGATGCTTTTACGGCCGATGCCGCCCGCTCCACCCGTAGCGGCGGCGATCGAGTGCCCTTCACCATCGTGATGCCGCCGCCGAACGTAACGGCGGTCCTGCACGTCGGCCACGGACTCAACAACACCGTCCAGGATGTAATCACGCGCTGGCGCAGGATGTCTGGCGACGAGACGCTGTGGCTTCCGGGTACCGATCACGCCGGCATCGCGACACAGAACATCGTGGAGAAGCAGCTCGCGACTGAAGGCAGAACGCGCTTCGACCTGGGCCGAGAGGCGTTCATCGCGCGCACCATGGAGTTCGTCGCCGACACTGGCGGCTCCATCCTCGAGCAGCTGCGCTCCATCGGAGCATCGTGCGACTGGTCGCGCACGGCGTACACGTTGTCGCCCGAGCTGTCGCGTGCAGTGCGCGAGGCATTCGTTCAGCTCTACGAGCGCGGCCTTATCTACCGCGGCCACCGCGTGATTCACTGGTGTCCGCGCTGTCTCACGTCGCTGAGCGATGAGGAGGCAGAGCACGGCGAGGAGGCCGGCGCTCTCTACCACATTCGCTACGAGATTGCTGGCAGTGCCGGCACCTACCTCACGGTTGCGACAACACGTCCCGAGACGATGCTTGGCGACGTCGCGCTTGCCGTGAATCCGGACGACGAACGGTACGCGTCGCTCGTGGGACGGCATGCGGTTTTGCCGATTGCCGGAATCGAGATCCCAATTATCACGGACTCGTACGCCGATCCGGCGTTCGGAACCGGTGTCGTCAAGATCACCCCAGCGCACGACGCCAACGACTTCGATGTCGGTAAGCGTCACTCGCTCCCGATGCCCGTCATCATGACAGCGGAAGGGAACATCGAAGAGGTGACCGATGCGGACGGCCGTGTTCCCGCCGCGCTGCGCGGTGTCGAGCGATTCGCGGCGCGTAAGATGATCGTCGAGATGCTGAAGGAGAGCGGTGCGCTCGTGAAGATCGAGCCGCACCAACATGCGGTGCGACACTGCTATCGTTGCGGGACGATCGTCGAGCCTCGACTTTCGGATCAGTGGTTCGTCCGGATGAGCGATCTCGCCGCGCCCGCCCTCGACGGTGTGCGTTCCGGACGTATTCGTATCCTGCCCGAGCGCTGGGAAGCGGTCTACGTCAACTGGCTCGAGGGAATCCGCGACTGGAACATCTCTCGTCAGCTGTGGTGGGGGCATCGTATTCCGGTGTGGTACTGCGAAACGAATGGCTGCGTTACGGTGAGTCGTGAGGACGTGACGGAGTGCGCGACGTGCGGTGGTCCAGTGCGACAGGACGAGGACGTGCTCGACACGTGGTTCTCGTCGTGGCTCTGGCCCTTCTCCACCCTGGGCTGGCCCGACGGCAACGCCGCAGATCTCGAGGCGTTCTATCCGACGGACGATCTCGTGACCGCACCTGAGATCCTGTTCTTCTGGGTCGCGCGCATGGTCATGGCCGGTTACGCTTTCATGGGCGAGGCGCCGTTTCACACGATCTATCTTCACGGCACAGTGCGCGACACTGATCATGTGAAGATGTCCAAATCGCTTGGCAACGGAATCGATCCGCTTGATGTCGTGCGGATGTACGGCGCGGACGCGTTGCGTTACACGGTCGTTTCAGGAATGGGGATGGGTGCTGATCTGGTGCTCGATCCCACCAACCTCGAGAAATCGTTTGCACCGGGCCGTAATTTTGCGACCAAGCTGTGGAATATCGGCCGCTTCCTGCTCACCAAGGTCGGGAGCGAGCCGGTTGCATCGATTGCCGAGCTCGACGAGTCGCGACTTGCGCGCGCCGATCAGTGGGTTCTCGAGCGTCTCGACATCGCGATCGCGGAGTGCGATGCTGCGCTGGGCCCCGCGCGTCCTGCCAACGGCAGGTGGCAGCAGAACGAGCTGCGTGCGGGGCTGCGCCTCAACGAGTACGCGGAGACCGCTCGCAGATTCGTCTGGAACGAGCTTGCGGACTGGTATCTGGAAAGCGTGAAGAGCCGCGTGGCGACTGCCGGCGAAGATCGCGAGGTTGCGCGAGCAGTGCTGGTGCACGTCTTCGATGCTGCGCTTCGTCTGCTGCACCCCGTCATTCCGTTCATCACAGAAGCGCTTTGGCAACGCCTCCCCGAGCGCGCAGCGAAGGACTCTCCGCTGCTGTGCACGGCTGCGTGGCCCGCGCGATCGATCACCGCGAAGCGTATCGGCGCGGCCGAGTTCGACCGCGTGCGCGAGTGCGTCGACGCGTTGCGTGCGATGCGTGCAGAGTACAAGGTCGCCCCAGGAAAGTTCGTGCACGCCGTGATGGTGAGCACGCCTGCAGCTGAGGTTTACAAGCACGAGTGCTCCTTGATCGAACAGCTCGCGCGAGCAACGATCAGCGTGTTCGGCCGTGTCGACGGGCCAGCAGTGCACGCGCTCCTCCCGGACGGGAGCGACCTCGTGATGTCGCTTGGTGGTCTGGTCGACATCGATCAGGAGCGGCACAAGCTGGATGCCGAGCTGGTGCAGCTCGACAGGCAGCTGACCGCGTTGCGGCAGCGGCTCGCTAACGAATCCTTCATCGCTCGCGCACCGGCGGCTATCGTCGAAGCCGAGCGCCAGAAGGAGCGCGAATGGGCCAGCCGCGTGGATGCGCTTCGCAAGAAGATCCACTCGCTCGGAGCTCCCGCTTGACGTCGCGCTGGAGTGGCGTCTTCAATGCAATCAGCCTTACTTTGCTGGTCGCCTGTGCATCGCCCGGCGTTCCGCCTGGCGGCCCGGAGCGCCACGTTCCCCCGATCATCACACGCACACAGCCTGACACCAACGCCGTCAACGTGCGCGGCAAGCAGTTCGTGATTCACTTCGATGAAGTGATTTCGGAGCGAGCCGGAAGTGCCGCCTCATTGAACGACCTGGTGCTCATCTCGCCGCGCAACAGCGCGGCGGAAGTCGACTGGCACCGCACGTCGCTCAGCATTCACCCGCACAAGGGCTGGCTGCCGAATACCGCCTACACCGTCACGCTGCTTCCCGGAATCTCGGACCTGCGCGGGAACGTGCGAACGACGGAGACAGTGGTTTCGTTTTCAACCGGTCCAACAATTCCCCCCACGTCCATCAGTGGTGAGCTGTTCGACTGGCTATCGGGGCTACCGATCAACACCGGAATGGTCGAAGCTCGCGCGAGCACGGACACATCACTCGTTTACCTTACCGCCTCCGACTCGGTCGGCCACTACCGTATACGCGGGCTTCCGCCGGGACAATATCAGGTGCGCGGCTATTCCGATGCCAACCGCAACCGCGCGCTGGACCCGGGAGAGGCGTTCGATACCACGCGGGTGTACCTCAAGGACAGTCTCGATCTCGAGCTGCTCGCATTCGCACACGACTCGACCGGCCCGCGCCTCGGAACGGTTGCGGTCGAAGACTCGGTGACGCTGCGCGCAATCTTCGATACACCACTCGATCCGCGTGTCAAGCTCGACCCGACGCACTTCACGCTGACCGGCACGGACTCTTCGCGCATTGCGATCGTCTCCGTCACGCCGGCGCGACCCGACACCACCCGCGCGACGCCGAATGTGCAACCCGTCTCGCAGTCGGTCATCCCCATCCCGCAGCGCAGAACCGCCGCCGCGAAGATGGCTCTGCCCAAGCCTACGCGTCCGCTTCTGGTTCGCGATGTGATCATCGTCATCGCGACGCCGCTGCACCGCGGCTCGTCCTACAAGCTCACCGCGCTCAATGCCGTTGGGCCAACTGGACGAGCGCTTTCGTCCGACAAAACTTTCGCGGTCCCGAATCTTCCGAAGCCCGTCCCTCGCGACACGTCGCGCAAGCCAGTAGCTGTACCGCCTGCTCCGGCTCGACCCGGGCGGCCGCAACAGTGACCGGTCGCCTCATCGCGCGCCATCCGCGCCGATGATGTCACCAACGACAGTTTTCCTCGATCGGGACGGAACCATAATTCGTGACGTGAGCTATCTGTCGCGGCCGGAAGATGTAGAGCTGTTGCCTGGAGCGGCGGATGCGATCGCGCGTCTCAATCAACGTGGAATCCCGGTTATCGTCGTCACGAATCAATCAGGCATTGCGCGCGGGAGATTCACCGTCGCTGAATATCTGTCGACGCAGGACAGACTCGACGACCTTCTGCGCGCGCATGGAGCAACGATCAGCGCGACGTATTTCTGCCCGGATCACCCCGACTTTACCGGACCCTGCAAGTGTCGCAAGCCCAACACGTTGTTGTTCGAGCGCGCGATCGCTGAGCATGCACTGGACATGACCGCGCCTGCTTTCATTGGCGACAGGTGGCGCGATCTTCAGCCGTCGCGCTCTCTTGGCGGCGTTCCGATTCTCATAAGCGGGCCCAACACACCGGCGGAAGACGTGGAAACCGCAGCTGCGCAAGACGTGATGATCGTTGCATCGCTCGCCGATGCGGTGGACATGCTGCTCGATGCGGCGCATCGATGAAGGCTCGCATCGCGGTGCTCGCATCCGGCGGAGGCACGAACCTTCAGGCGATACTCGATCACTTCTCCGCACTTGGCGACGCGGCAATGGGTGAGGTGGTTCTCGTGGCCTCCAATCGCGCCGCAGCAGGTGCGCTCGCCCGGGCGCGCGACGCCGATCTCGATGCCATCGTCTTCGACGCGAGATCGGAGGATGATCTGAGCCGCATCCTCACGAGCCGCAACATACAATTGATCGCGTTGGCCGGTTACCTTCGGCTCGTGCCGCCGAGCGTGATCACGCGGTACCGTGACCGGATCGTCAACGTGCATCCTGGCCCGCTGCCGCGATTTGGCGGGGCGGGCATGTATGGTGCGCGCGTGCATGAGGCGGTGCTCGCCGCCGGATTGCGCGAAACCGCTGTGACCGTTCACCTGGTTTCCGAGCACTATGACCAGGGACCTCCGCTCGCGACCTGGCCCGTACCGGTGCTCGACAACGACACACCCGACACTCTCGCCGCGCGTGTGCTGCGTGTCGAGCACGTTGTATTTCCACGAATCATCGATGCGCTCGCCGCGACTGTCATTGCGGACAGCGGCGCGCACTGAGCCACTCAACATACAATGCCCCTAGCTCTACTTTCTGTATCGGACAAGACCGGACTCGTGGAATTCGCGCGCGGCCTCGTCGCGCTCGGCTGGGACCTCGTTTCCACTGGCGGCACGTCACGTGCGTTACGCGCGGCGGGGCTGACGGTCCGCGACGTGAGCGATCTCACGCAGTTTCCGGAAATGCTCGATGGACGGGTCAAGACGCTGCATCCTCTGATTCACGGCGGCCTGCTCGCGCGCCGCGATTCCGCCGAGCATGCGGAGACCGTTCGCGTCCACGCCATCCCCTGGATCGACCTCGTCGCCGTCAATCTTTATCCATTTCGTGAGACGGCCGCACGCGAAGGGGTAAGTGCGGAAGACGTGGTCGAGCAGATCGACATCGGCGGCCCCGCGATGCTGCGGTCAGCGGCCAAGAACTTCGACGCCGTGACGGTAGTCTGCGATCCTGCGGACTATCCGCGCGTACTTGCGACCTTCGAGGCGAAGGACGACGACCATGATCTCCGCAAGCGTCTGGCAGCAAAGGTTTTTGAGCATACCGCTGCGTACGACGGAGCCATCGCCGCCTGGTTTTCCGCCGAGCGCGGCGATCGGTTCGCCGACTCGCTGGTGATTGCGCTCGAGCGATCGCAGACGCTGCGATACGGCGAGAATCCAGGCCAGCACGCCGCATTTTATGTGGAGCGCAAGGGGCGCGGGCTCGATGCGCTGGTGCAGCATGGCGGCAAGGAGCTGAGCTTCAACAACCTGCTCGACCTCGAGGGCGCTCTGCTTGCGGCAGACGCGTTCACTGGCCAGACCTGCTGTGCGATAATCAAGCACACGACGCCGTGCGGGCTCGCGGTCGGCACAACAGCGCTGGAAGCATATCAGAAAGCGCTCGCGTGTGACCCACAGTCGGCGTTTGGATCCGTCATCGCCTTCACGACGACTGTCGACGGTGCGGCTGCCGAGGCGCTTTCGAGTCTTTTCGTCGAGTGCATCGTTGCACCGTCGTTCGCACCCGAAGCGCTCACGATTCTCGAGAGAAAGAAGAATCTGCGAGTGCTGGAGGGAACGGCTGCGTGGCCGCCCGGATCGTTCGACTTCAAGCGAGTGCGCGGCGGCCTGCTTGTTCAGGATCGCGCGCCGCAACCGATTCCCTATGCTCACTGGCGCGTGGTGACAGACCGGACCCCCACCGATCGCGAGCGCGATGATCTCGCCTTCGCATGGCAGGCAGTTGCGAGCGTGAAGTCCAACGCAATCGTGCTCGTCCGCGATGGAGCGACCATCGGAATCGGCGCCGGTCAGATGTCGCGGGTCGACGCGTCGTTTCTTTCGGTGCACAAGGCGCGCGGCGCGGGCCACGAAACCGCGGGCGCGGCGTTGGGCTCCGACGCATACTTCCCCTTCCGCGACGGCGTGGACCACGCCGCCGAGGCCGGGGTAACCGCAATCGTCCAGCCGGGCGGGTCGATCAGAGACGCCGAGGTGATTGCCGCGGCCAACGAGCACGGCATCGCGATGGTGTTCACCGGTCAACGTCAGTTCCGCCATTAGCCTATCTTTCTGCACATGACTGCAACCACAGCCACCATCACGACGGAAGCGGATTACCGCCCGTCCTACGGTGCGGCCGCGATCGCGGCGGCGCTTGTCTTCATTCTGTATCTCGTAACCCTCTCGCCCTCCACGGCGATGTGGGACACCAGCGAGTACATCGCCGCCGCCTACACGATGGGACTGCCACATCCGCCCGGCAATCCGTTCTTCGTGATCCTTGGCAGATTCTTCTCGATTCTGCCGATCGCGCCGAACGTGGCGGAGCGAATCAACATCCTCGCCGCGTTGTGCAGCGCTGTCTCGGCCGGAATGTGGTTCCTGATCGTGGAGCGAGTGTTGTCGGGATGGTTCCCGCGCAAGTGGCAGCGCATCTTCGGAGGCGCGCTCGCCGCGTTGATCGGGTCCACCGCGTTCACCGTGTGGGCGCAGTCGGTCGTCAACGAAAAGGTGTACACGATTTCGCTGGTCGGCATGGCGATCACAGCGTGGCTCACCGTGCGCTGGTGTGACGATCCGGACGGACCGCGTGCCGACCGGATACTCATACTCATCGCGTATCTGAGCGGCTTGGGCTACGCCAACCACATGGCGGGCTTTCTGGCGTTGCCTGCGGTATTCGTTGCAGTGCTCGTAATTCGTCCGCGCACGTACCTGCGCTGGAAGCTCGTGGTCACCGGACTGCTCGCGATAGTGCTTGGCATGACGCCTTTCCTCACGCAACCCATACGATCTGCGTACTTCCCGCGGATCAATGAGGGAGAGACGACCGGTTGCGTCACCAAGATCGCGGCGAACTGTACGTTCAGCAAGCTGACGTACGACCGCTTCATGTACAACTTCAACCGCACGCAGTACGGAAAGCCTGCGGTAACCGACCGCCAGATCCCCTTCACTGCGCAAGTCGGAATGTGGTGGACGTACTTCCGCTGGCAGTGGCTGCGCGATGCGAACGGCACGCATGCGGCCGCGCAGGAGGCGCTCGCATGGATCTTCCTGCTGCTCGGCCTGCTTGGTGGCTGGGTCCACTGGGAGCGAGACCGACGAAGTTTCTGGTTCTTCGGCCCCTTGATCTTCACGGTCACGCTGGTGCTGATCTACTACATGAACTTCAAGTACGGCTACTCGCAAGCGCCCGAGCTCGGCGATGCCGTGCCGCGCGAAGTCCGTGACCGCGACTACTTCTTCATCTGGAGCTTCAGCGCGTGGAGTGTCTGGGTTGCGCTCGGACTGTTCGACATCTGGCAGCGTGTTGCGCAGATGTTCGGCTCCGACCCGGTGCGCCGGGGCGCGGAGACGATAGAAGTTCCGCGCAAGACGAGCTGGCTGGCCGCCTCGCCGCTGCTGCTGCTCGCGATAATTCCCATCTTCGGAAACTGGAACGCCGCATCGCGTCACGGTCAGACCGACACACGCGACTTCGCCCACGATCTGCTCGAATCTGTCGAGCCGTACGGCGTGCTGATCACAGTAGGCGACAACGACACGTTCCCATTGTGGTATGCGCAGGAAGTCGAGCACATAAGACCGGACGTCACTGTACTCTGCACTTCGCTGCTCAACACCGACTGGTACACTCGGCAGCTCATCCGCAATCCGATTCGCGCGTACGACGCGGCGAATGGACCACCCGCGTACGCCGATCGGACGTGGACGCGCCCCACCAAACCGCCAGTCGACCTCACGTATACTCAGTCGGACTCCGTCCCAGCGGCAGTTGCGCTGGATGCGACTCAGGATCTCAAGACGCTCAGCGGCTACACGTTCACGGTCCACCCGCGCGACCTTGGGGGCGGATTCCACGGACTCGAACGCGCCGATCTCTTCGTTCTCTACATCATCCGCGATGCCTTCCCGTCGACACCGGTGTATTTCAGCCGTACAGACGGCAGTTATCCCGACGAGATGGGTTTCGGCAACAACCTGATCACGACGGGCCTTGCTCGTAAGCTCGTCGCAACGCCTCCAACTGCGTCCGCCACAGTGGTGCACCTGCCGAACGAGGGATGGTTCGACATCGGCACGACGTATTCGCTTTGGACGAAGACTTTCGACGGACCGACGTCGCTGGCGAAGCGCAGCGGTTGGCCCGACCGGCCGTCAGTTGGTATTCCGTACGTGTACATACGGACCGGTGCGGTGCTGGCTTCGGCGCTGATCCAGGTCGGCCGCCCGGCGGACGCGCAGAAAGTGATGGCCACGACGGAGCGCGTGGCAAGAGGTACCGGCCTAACCGACCTTTTGGCCATGCAATCACAGCAATAATTTGAGTGAAGCGGAGGCGTGTCAGAGCGGTTTAATGAGCTGGTCTTGAAAACCAGAGTCCCGTAAGGGACCGTGGGTTCGAATCCCACCGCCTCCTTTGGAATAACATCGTCATTACCGCGAAGCTGTTGTCACTCCCGCGAACGCGGGAGCCCCGCCGAATGCACAAGACTTATGCGTCGCCCAGATGCGCCGATCGCACTAGATAGTTCTTCACGTAATCAGCGACGGCATCTGCCAAGGGCGTAACGGGCGCCGCATAACCAGCCGCTCGCAGCTTCCCAATGTCGGCCTGCGTGAAGTACTGATACTTCCCGCGCAGCTCCTCCGGCATGTCGATGAAGCGGATGTTCGGCGTCTTCCCAGCGCGCCGAAGACCGCGTTCGCCAGATCGAGCCATGTGTTGGCCTCACCGCTTCCGACGTTGAACAGTCCGCTGGTGTTCGTCCGTCGGCCGCAGATGCAGCGTCATCGCCACCGCGTCCTTCACGTAGAGAAAATCGCGCTTCTGCTCGCCGTCCGCGTAGTCGGCCCGGTAGCTCTTGAACAGTCTGATCTCGCCGGTCTCGACGCACCTGGTCGTATGCCTTGTTCACCAGACTGCGCATGTCGCCCTTGTGATTCTCGTTCGGCCCGAAGATGTTGAAGAACTTCACGCCCGACGATCTTGTCGAGATCCCGCGCTGTGCTGCGTAGCAGATCGAACAGCTGCTTCGAGTAGCCGTACATGTTGAGCGGCCGCAGCGTGTGCAGATATGGCAGTGACGCGTCGTCCTCATCCCCGCAGCGCCGTCGCCGTAGGTTGCGGCGGAAGATGCGTACACGAAGCGCGCGTTGGACGAGAGCGCGCAGCTCGCCAGATCCTTGCGTGAACTCGTAGTTGTTGCGCACAAGGTACGCCGCGTCGCGCTCCGTCGTCGACGAGCACGCGCCCATGTGCAGCACGACGTCGAAGCGGCCGAGTGATTCTGACATCGAGCCGCGGGAGCAGATCGTCGGCTTCGAGATAATCCTCGAACTCGAGCGGAACGAGATTCGCCACTTCTCGCTCGACTCGAGAAAGTCGGCGATGACGATGCGCTCGCACCCGCGCCGGTTCAGCTCCCACACCAGCGCGCTTCCTATGAAGCCCGCACCGCCGGTGACCAGTACTCGTGCCTTGGAAAAGTCGATCATGCGCGGGAATTTACAGCGAGCGCCGGCACGGCGTCGCTGATTGTGCGCAGCCAGATCGGCCGCACGACGCGTCCGGACCGCACTGCGTAAACGAGCATCCAGACAGCAGAAAGAGCTACGAGTAGCTGCCGGCAGCGAAGCCTCCGGGCCAAAGCGCTCCTCCCGTCGCCCACGCCGGACCGGAAAGCCGCGACACGAACAGTCCGTGCACGAGTCATGCCGGAAACCGGCGCACCGAAAATGCCGGACTGCGTGAAATTCCACGCCGCATGCAAGTCCGATCGGCAGCCACAGTCGCCGTGTGACCATGAACGCGGCGCCGAGCAGAACGCCTGCCTCCAACGCAATGGCGAGCGCCGACACGAGCGTCGCATTTGGATTTACGAGATGCACCGCGCCGAAGAGCAGCGACGAAACTACCAGCGCACCCCAGCTTCCGATCCAGTCTTCGGTTATCCGGAAAACAACTCCGCGGAACAGAACTTCTTCCATAACGCCGGCGGCCAGCCCAAGGGCCAGTGGCGACAGTATCGCGGTCCAATGATTGACGCCGATGATCGCATAATCACCCAGCGCCCAGATGATACCGATCGTAATCGTGAATAGCGCGGCGCCGAGGATGAAACCTTCGCCAAACTCGGCAGGGGCGCCCTCCGGCGCCAATTCCGAAACGCCACGGCGCTCCACAACTCGCACATACAGCACATAAGCGATGGTGATGACCACCGCACCGATCGCCTCAAAAAGCACAGCGGGTTTTATCTTGAGCGCGAGCAGTGCGAACAGCCACGCGCCCAGCCACACGATTGCGATTACGAGATGGGTCGCCGGGTAACGCAACACTCGCTGCGTCAGGCTGAGGGACGCGTTCGTTTGTGAGTCGTTCATGTATAGCCTTTAATCGTCACGTTGTATTCTGGCTTGTACCAGCACTCATGCTGCACTAACTTACACCGGCTCCAGGAGGGGTGGCCGAGAGGCTGAAGGCACCGGTTTGCTAAACCGGCATAGGGGGTCAACCTCTATCGAGGGTTCGAATCCCTCCCTCTCCGTGCTTACTGCGCCTCAACGGGCCCGGTCGTTCGCGACGGGTCCGTTCGCATTTACATCACTTTTGTGACATGAGCTCTCACCCGGCTGCACGCGTTCGATTCGCTCCATCGCCAACGGGCTACCTCCATGTCGGCGGCGCGCGCACGGCGTTGTTCAACTGGCTTTACGTGCGACGATTCGGCGGCGAGTTTCTGCTGCGAATCGAAGACACCGACAAGGCGCGCAGCACCGACGAAAGCACGCGCGCCATCTTCGAAGGTCTCGAGTGGCTCGGGCTCGATTGGGACGAGCACGTCAGTCTACCAGGGCGCAAACCTGGAGCGACACCGCGCCGACGTGAAAAAGCTGCTCGACTCCGGCCATGCGTATCGCGATTTCACGCCCCAGAGCGTGCTCGACGAGCGACGCGCTGCTGCTCAGGAGCGTGGTGAGATCTACAAATACAAACGCGAGTGGGCCGAAATCCCGTTGCACGAGGAACAGCAGCGCATCGAGCGCGGCGACCCGTACGTGGTACGCTTCCGCGTGCCTGACGAAACCGGTGTCACTGCGTGGGACGATCTCGTGCATGAGCACATCGCGTTTCCCAACAAGGACGTCGACGACTTCGTCATCCTGCGCTCGGATCGCACACCTATCTACAATCTCGCTGTCGTGTCGGACGACATCGCGATGGGCGTTACACTCGTCATGCGCGGCGACGACCATATATCCAACACGCCCAAGCAGATCATGCTCTATCATGCACTGGGCAAGCCGCTTCCACGCTTCGCGCACCTGCCGATGATCCATGGGCTCGACGGCAAGAAGCTGAGCAAGCGGCACGGAGCCACAGCGGTCGGCGACTACCAGCACGAGGGCCTGTTGCCGCAGGCGATGGTGAATTTTCTCGCGCTGCTCGGCTGGTCGCCTGGCGGCGATCGCGAAGTGATGTCGCTCGCCGATATGATTCAGCTCTTTGCGCCCGAGGGCCTGCAGCGCAAGGCCGCGATCTTCGATCCGAAGAAGCTCGAGTGGATGAACGGCCAGCACATGTCGATGATGCCGCTCGGCGACCTCGAACCTGTCGTCACGCGCGGCGATGATCGCGGCTGGCCTCGCCACCGCCGATGAGCTCGATGCACGACACGACTGGTATCTCCGGCTGGTCGACCTCCTGCGCGTGCGCGCTCGCATAGTCGATGACATCGTGCGTCAGGCCGCTCCCTATTTCGCTGACCGAATCGCATACGATCCCGATGCAGTCGCGAAACAGTGGAGGGACAAAGCCGCAACACTTTCCATTCTCGCGGAAACCCGGGGCGTCCTCGAAGGGACGAACGACTGGGACGCAGCAACGCTTGAGGCGGAGCTGCGGGGACTGGCAGAGCGGCACGGAATAGGCGGCGGAAAGCTGTTTCAGCCGCTCCGAGTAGCTCTGACGGGCCTGACTGTGAGCCCTGGTATATTCGACGTTCTGGTCATGCAGGGCCGGGACTTGGCGCTTCAGCGCCTCGAACAGGCGATCGATTACCTTAATACGGCAAAGTAATGGTTGACCGACCGCCGCACGCGCGGCATCTTATGTCTCGCAGCGTACACCCTGAACCCATGACGGAGTCCCTATGTCTGAGCAATTGACGCGTCTCGAAAGCTCAGTCTACCAGTACTTGCTCGATTTCACGGCAGAGCACACGTACCAGCCGAGCATCCGAGACATCGGGAAGCAATTCGAGATCAAGTCCACGAAGACGGTTTCTGATCTGCTGCAATCACTCGCACGCAAGGGTTACATCGAACGCGATCCTTCGCGCTCGCGCGGAGTGCGCCTCCTTGGATTCAGTGGTACGGCTCAATCCACTCCGGTTCCATACTACGGAAAAATCCATGCTGGCGAGCCAGCGCTTCTGCCAGAGCATCGCGAAGGCTTCATCACGATGGATCGCAGGTTCCTTCCTTCGGATCGCGTCTTCTTTCTCAAGGTGAAAGGCGACAGCATGATCGGGCGCGCAATCGAGAGCGGTGATTTCGTCATGGTCGATCCCGTGACGGCACCGCAAGGACGGCGACATGATAGCGGCTCGACTTGGCGCCGACGCGACGGTCAAGACGCTCGTCGCATGATGGCCAGACGGTCGTACTCAAAGCCGCGAATCCTGCGGACCGAGACATCATGGTCGGCGCACGCGACGACTTCAGCGTGCTTGGCGTGGTCTGCGGTGTGTTCCGTCCCTTCAGCGTGATGGACGCGCAGAGCAATCAGGTAGCGTCGTCGGGCATGGTGTCCTGACTGTTTGGGCGACGCATGCGTCGCGCCGACGCTACGCGCCTCTAGTCAGGCGTTGAAGAAGAGGTGGCCTCCTGGGCCGCCTTTTTCTTTATCTCGTCCGCTTCCTTCCGCTCGCGTTCCTTGCGCTCGCGAATATCGCGCACCGCCTTGTTGAAGTCGGCGTCGTTGATGCCGCGCTGAGCCTGCTCAAAGATCTCGTCGTGGCGCGCGGTCAGCGTCTTGCTGCGCTCGTACGTCGTCGGATTGCCAGTCGATGTTGATTGGAAGCATCGCAAGCACCGCAGTTGGAATCGATACGGGACCCAGGCGAATGTACTTGCTGTCGATTCCGTACTTCTGGCCACCCTTCTCGAACGTCCAGTCGCCAGGCTTGCGACCGCCGTTCGCAACGCGAACGGAATCGTTGAACCTGCCGATGTCGTCGGCAATCACACTGTCGAGACGCTGTGCCGAGGTCTTTGGCGCGCTTGCAATCTCGCCCGGGGCGGCCCATACGCGCGGATCTTCGTAACGAGGCTGAATCCCACGTAATTGTCCACCGCCGCCAATGAGCGGACCGCTCGACGGGCCCGATCGACGTCACCGGCCGGTCCTTTCGGAGGCGGTGCGAGTGTCCTTGGACGACGGTGGGCGCGGCCTGCGGCGGCACCTTGGTGGGCTTGCTGGAAATACCATCGCCGCCGTTTCTGCCCGGATTGCTCGGCCCCTTCGCCTTTGGCTGCGGGAGGGAGAGAAAACCGATGCGCTCCACAACCGGCGGTGCTGCCTGGTCGCCCGAAGTTCATGAAGAACCCGTGGTGCGCCAGAATCGCCTGAATAAAAATCACCGCGACCACCACGTGAATGGCGATCGAGGTGATCCATGGTCCGGACGGGCGACGGAGTTTCATCCTGGCTTACGCTGCCTAGTCGTTGAAGGAAGCCAGCACACGTCCGGCGCGCTTCGCAGCCTCGCGGATGCGCTCGGGCGACGTAATGAACGATATCCGGAAGAATCCCTCTCCGCCCTGGCCGAACGCGGCGCCGGCCATGACGATCACGCCTTCTTCTTCCATCAACTTGTCGGCGAACACCCTGCTCGGAATGTGCGCTGGCAGCGGAATCCACAGATACATTGCTGCCTTCGGAACGTCGCACTTGAAGCCATTCTCGCGGAAAGCTGCAACTGCGGCGTCGCGTCGCTCCGTGAAGATTGCCATGTTCTTCGGAACGAACTCGTCGTGCACATCGAGTGCGGCAGCAGCGGCGGCCTGGATCGCGAGAAACGATCCCGTGTCGATGAACGACTTGACTGTCACGAGCGCATGCACGAGCTCGTGACGTCCGCACGCCCAGCCGCAGCGCCACCCCGTCATGTTGAAAGTCTTCGACATCGAGTGGAACTCGAGCGCTACGTCACGCGCGCCCTCCACCTCGAATATGCTCGGCGGTACGTACCCGTCATACGCCACTTCGGAGTAGGCATTGTCGTACACGAGCACGATGTCGTGCTTGCGACACTGCGCGACCACGCGCTCCAGATAGTCGATCGGCGCGATCGCCGCCGTAGGATTGCCCGGATAGTTCAGATACAGGATCTTCGTGCGCGCAAGCACGTCTTTCGGAACTTCGTCCAGATCCACGAGGAAGTTGTTGTCAGCGCGCAACTCGTATCTGTACGGTGTCCCGTTGGAGAGAATCGTGCCGCCCATGTACGCGTTGTAACCGGGCTCCGGCATGATGGCATAGTCACCGTGATCGAGATACGCGAAGGCGAGATGCGCGAGTCCTTCCTTGGACCCGATCAGCGGAACGACTTCGGTCAGCGGATCGAACGTCACACCAAAGCGCTTCTTCATGAAGCGAACGATCGCCTCGCGATATTCCATGAGGCCGAGCTCGAAGCCGTAGCGGCCCATCGCCGGCTCGCGGATCGCGCGCTCCATGCGCTCCAGTGCAGCTTCAGGCGGCGGGAGAGTCGCGTCGCCGGCACCTAGATCGATGAGATCGACGCCCCGTGCGATGAGCTCCCGCTTCTTGCGCGGGATGTGCGCGAGCGGGTACGGCGGAAGATTCAGGATGCGCTGATTGTATGGAGGCACTTACACGGTCTTGGTGACAGGGTTGCTTACTTTGCTGAATCCGGGTATCTCGATCTCCACGACATCGCCCACCGCGAGCCTGCCCACCCCTGCCGGCGTGCCCGTTGCTACAACATCACCAGGCTCGAGCGTCATGATTCCCGATATGTAGGACAGCAGGTCCGGGATCGAGAACACCATGTCGCCAGCCGCACCGCGTTGGCGTTCTACACCGTTCACCCGGGTTAGTACCGTAAGACTTTTGAGGTCCGCCGGCGGGGGCGATTCAGGCCCTATGGGGCAGAAAGTGTCGAAACCCTTGGCCCGGGTCCACTGGCCGTCGCTCTTCTGCAGGTCCCGTGCGGTGACGTCGTTGAGGGCGCATATGCCGCGAATGGCGCGAACGGTGTCGGCCGGTGCCGCATGTGTCAGCTTCGTACCGATCACGATCCCGATTTCGCCCTCGTACTCGACCTGGGCGGACTGCGGCGGCAGTACTATGGCCTCGCCCTCATGGCGCACGCTCGACGGAGGCTTGAGGAAGATCAACGGCTCCTTGGGGACGTCGTTGCCGAGCTCCTTCGCGTGCTCGGAGTAGTTGCGGCCGACACAGACGATCTTGCCGGGCCGACCTCGATCAGTGCTTGTCATGTTGTGCTGGATATGGCGTAGAAACGTTGAAGTTGCCGCGCGAGCGCACTCCATGCTCCACTCATGCGCCGCGCGGGGGGCAGATCGCGCAACAGCTCTCGGCCGTATCGCTTGCTGATTACGCGCGGATCCGCGATAACGATGGCCCCGCGGTCGGTACCGGTCCGAATCAGCCGGCCAAATCCCTGCTTGAGCCGGAGTGACGCATGTGGCAGCATGTACTCGCTGAACGCATCACCACCGCGCGCAGTGATGGCCTCGCACTGTGCGGCCGTCACCGGCTCGGACGGCACACGAAACGGCAGCCGCGCAATGACCAGCGCACGGAGCGCGTCGCCAGGCACGTCGACTCCTTCCCAGTATGATGAAGTGCCGAGCAGGATCGCGTTGCCGGAAGCGCGAAAGCGCTGCAGCAGCGCGTCGCGACCGTCCTCGCCGTGCACGAGCAGCGTGAACTCGTCGCCGATGTCGCTACGGCGAAGTGACTCCGCCGCTGCGCGAACGTCGCGATGGCTGGTGAACAACACGAACATGCCACCGCCTGAAGCACGCGCGACGTCGGCGATGATCTTGAGCACAGCGCTGAAGTGCGCTGCGGCATCCTCGTTGGGCGCGGGAATATCGGTCGGAACTATGAGAAGCGCCTGCGACTGATAGTCGAATGGTGATGCGAACACTGCAGTGCGTCGGCGACACGGCGCGTCCGTCGAGACCGAACCTGCGCGCGACAAATTCAAAATCACCTTCCGTACCAAGAGTTGCGCTTGTCACGACGGCCGTCTTGACGCGCGAAAAAAGATCGTCGCGAAGGATCGGAGCGAGATCGAGTGGAACGGCGGTGACCGCGACATTTCCTTCCCGTCCCTTCACTTCGAGCCAGCGCACCATCGGCTCCGCAGTCGCAGGCGGACGTAGCGCGAGCATCAATCCTTCGGCGCAGCCATCGAGCCTCCGCGTTACAGCGCGCAGCTCATTGACGAGCAGCATGAGCGTGTCGTCGCGCTTCTCGCCGCCCTGCAGGCGATCGCTCACAAGCGTGAGACTGTCGCCCAGCACCTTGAGCTCGCGCAGCAGATCGGTGAGCGCGATGTGAAGGCCGCCTTTCCACACGGGATGCTCTGTGAAGTCGTCTGCCAGCCGCATCACCGGCGCGCCACTGGACTGGAGCACGGCGAGCAGCAGATCGAACAGCAGATCACTCTTGTCGCGCGACGCACGCACGGCCGGAACGATTCGCTGCGTCACCACATCGAGGCTCGCCGTGCCGAGCAGGTCGCGCGACGCGCTGAGCCGCTCTATCGAGTGTGCTCACGAGGCCGCGGCCGCGTCGGTCGAGTCGGTTGAAGAGTCGCTGCAGCGCGCGACGCGACGTGGTGACGCCCAGGTGTGCCGAGGCCGCGTCTTCGAGATGATGTCCCTCATCGATCACGAGTCGCGTATACGGGGGAATCACGGCAGCATCGTCCCAGTTGCCGGCAGCTCGGCGCACCGCGACGTCCGACATGAGAAGATGGTGATTCACGACAACGACATCTGCCTGCGCCGCCTCACGACGTGCCTTGAAGAGAAAGCAGTCCTGGAAGTGCGGGCACGCGTTCCGGATGCAGAGGTCCGGTTCGGCGGCAACTTCGTCCCAGATCTCACCGAGCGGCGGCCTCGGAAGATCGCTGAGCGATCCATCTTCCGTGGTTTCGCTCCACAGTCGGATCTCTTCGAGCGACTCGCTGGCATCGTCATCCACGAGCGACGGGCCCAGCAGCGTAGCCTGCGCGAGCCTCAGCTTGCACAGGTAGTTGCGCCAGCCCTTGAGCAGCGCGAATCGCACGCTCTGCTCCGACGCGAGCGCGTCGCGCAGGAACGGCAGATCCTTCCGTACGAGCTGCTCCTGCAGATTTATCGTGTTCGTGGAGACGACTGTGCGCTCGCCATTGGCGGCGGCCCAGCGAAGCGCCGGAATGAGATAGCCAAGCGATTTGCCGACACCGGTGCCAGCCTCGAGCAGCCCGACACCGCCGTCGTTGTAGAGATCGACGACCGCATGCGCCATGGCGCGTTGGGTCGGACGATCCTCGAAGCGCTGCATGGCGCGCGCGATGGGGCCGTGCGGCCCGAGGTCGGCGGCGACATCTACCGGATCGAGTGGCGTGAGCTCGGCGCGCGTGCTCGAGCGATCGGAGCCACGTCGTCTTCAGCATAGCCATCCAGCACCACTCTGGTCGCACGGGCGACCAGATCCAGCGGGGCGATCATCGGTTTTTTTTCGGGGTCAGGAACACCCTGGGAACTTAACCAGCCGGAGTGGAATCCGGGGGCGAATGGGCGAGCTTGTAGGCGACATTTCGGGGCACTCCCAGCTCGCCGTGAGGCGCTCGATGATGTCGCGCGACGACGCCCCCTCGGATCGCATTCTCGAGACCGTCTCTCGCGCCTCGCTCTCCGTAGGAGCGCGCTCCACTGCGCCGGCAATCACGAGCACGATCTCGCCACGTACACCACCCGACATATCCGCGTGAAGCGAAGCAACGGTGCCGCGACGCACCTCTTCGAACTTCTTGGTAAGCTCGCGCGCAATTGCCGCCGGTCGCTCGCCGCATCCTGCGTTGATCAGATCATCGAGCGTGGCGGCGATGCGTTGCGGTGATTCGTAAAGCACAGTGGTGAACGCCGATCGTGCGATCGTGCGCAGCGCACCGTCGCGCTCCGCGCCCTTTCGCGCGATGAAGCCGAGAAAGGTGAACTGGTCCGCTGCAATCCCCGATGCGACGAGCGCGGACAGCAGGGCCGACGCGCCGGGTACGGGAACGACGCTGAACTTCCGCTTCGACCGCCGCCGCGACCAGTCGCGCACCGGGATCCGAGAGCAGCGGCGTCCCCGCATCTGAGATGAGTGCGATCGAGTCGCCACCCATCATCCGCCTCACGAGCTTCGGAGATTCGCGAGCCTCGTTGTGCTCGTGGTATGGCGCCACCGGCGTGGTGACACCGAGATGCGTGAGTAGCGTGCGGGAATGTCGTGTGTCTTCGGCGACGATGAGTGCAACGGACTTGAGCACGTCCACCGCGCGGAAGGTGACGTCGCCGAGGTTGCCGATCGGCGTGGCGACGATGTAGAGGGCGCCGGCGGACGAAGAAGGGGTGCTCATCCGGTCACCGCGATTGCATCACGATGATCCGAACGGACACCCCTCCTGGCCACGGACAGCGCTCGGGCAGCGATGGCGCAACGCGTTCGCGTTGCGTCGACGTTACGCCGCGTGCTGCTGGAACTTCGCCGCGAGCTGAGCCTTGGGAACGGCACCCAGCACCTGATCGACGACCTTTCCGTTCTTGAAGAAGAGGATCAGCGGAATCGAGCGAACGCCGAAGCGCTGCGCGAGACTCTGATTCTGATCCACATCAACTTTCGCGACCTTTGCCTTGCCGGCGTATTCCCCGGCCAGTTCCTCGAGGACCGGACCGACCATGCGGCACGGTCCACACCAGGGAGCCCAGAAGTCCACCACAGCGAGGCCGTCATGCTTCTCGATTTCGTTCGAGAAGGTAGCGTCCGTAAGCTCAACAGAATTCGACATCTTATCTTTCTCCGCGGCAACCATGCCGCTCAGCGTGAGTGCAAAATGCGTTCACGTGCTCACCTTCTAATCTAATGCCGCAGGCAATGGCCAATCCCGGATCGGCGAGCAAACCCAGCAACGCGGCGCACACCGCACCGCGGGTCGCGCACGTCGGTGTAGCGGTCGAATCGCTACAGAGCATTCTGCCTTTTTTTCGGGACATTCTGGGCATGCCTGAAGTCGCGATGGCCGATTCCGACGGCGCACGGATCGCCGCCGTACAGAGCGGCGAGTCGCTTATCGAGTTTCTGGAGCCCGCTGCGCCGGATACGCCGATCGGCAAATACGTTGCGAAGCGCGGCGCCGGAATACATCACATTTGTGTTGCCGTGGACGATATCGAGGCAATGCTGGAGAAGTGCCGAGCCGCCGGCGTCCGGCTCATTGACGAGAAGCCTCGCATGGGCGCCGAGGGAAAGAGGATTGCCTTTCTGCACCCGCAATCGACGGGCGGGATTCTGGTGGAATTATCGGAGTGACGTCGGAGTGGTTAGGGGCGACGCAATTGAGTCGCCGCTAACCAATCGCATCGGTAAAGAACTTCGGGAGGTCGATGACCAGTGCTGCGGCGGAGGCGGCTGGCTTCCATTCGAGCCGCTCGCTGATGACCTCGGGCCGTTCATCCTCAGGACGCCATCTCTCCACAATTCGCGCATCGCCATCAACTATCCAGTATTCCGGCACGCCTTCGCGCTGATACCGCTGCCGCTTGATGGTGCGATCCGCGCGAGCCGTGCTCGGCGAGAGAACTTCTATCGCCAGCAACAGTCCGGTTACGTCGCGCCAAGTGCGCGGCCGAACGCCGTCAACGAATGGCACGACGAACACATCCGGCTGCACCACGGTATCGTCGGCGAGCTCGATGTCAGCTGGAGAGATAACAGTCTCGCCGATCGACGTTGAAGCGACATATAGGCTTAGCTGCTGAGCAATGTGAAACACCAACCGCTGGTGATCGAAAAGGGGTGCCGGCGTCACGAGCAGTTCCCCATTGATGATCTCGTACCTGTTCCGGTCTTCCGGAATGGCGCGAAGCTCCGCGGCTGTCCAGCGCTTTTGCGTAGTGGTGACGGCCATAAGCATACAATAGGCTCCTCGGCGCCGAGTGGGCAAGTAGGCATCAGTCCAAGGTGCCCCCTCGCTCGAGCTGTGGCTTTAGCGAGGCTTACCAGGATGCGTCAAATTCACGCGTCCGCGCTGCCAATGGGCTCTGCGGCCGAGCCTACTCCTGGTGCGGCGCCCTAAACTCCCGGATTCGCCGGCGCCATCGCGCAGAAATCCTTCACCGCCGCGATATCGAGATTCTCGACATACCAGCGGTTGTCAGGTCCCAGCACCGTGTTTACCACCGGTGTCCGAGTCTTTCCATCGCGCTGGAGCTCGACACGGACCATCCGGCGTGTTTCCGACGTCGGGCTCTCGCCCAATATGCGGAAGGTGTCCGAGTTGAAGTAGCACTGGAGAATCACTTCGCGCTTCTCCAGCTCGGCGCGTGGGATGTTGTCGCGAGCTGCGCCCTTGGATGTTCCCCAGACCAGGGACATGGCCTGCAGGTCCTGCGCGTGGACCGCGCCGAAGAAGCGTTGCACCGCCGCGATGGAAGTCTTTGCGCCAGGGGAGTTGTCCGCCACGGCGGTCGACGGGGGCGCGGCGCTGCACGCGGCCGTCCCCGCAACCAATAATGCCAGGATTAACTTCTTCATCGTTAAGAAGTTATACTCCGGCCGAATATGCGAGCAAGCTACCAGCGACTTTATGTCAATATCGACCACGTCGCGACGCTGAGGCAGGCGCGGCGCGGCTTCGAGCCGGACCCGGTTGAGGCAGCGCTCGTCTGCGAGGAAGCCGGCGCTGACGGGATCACCGCGCACCTCCGTGAAGACCGGCGGCACATCCAGGACGACGATGTCGGCGTCCTGCGGTCCGCCGTCCGCACCTATTTCAATCTCGAGCTTGCCTGCACCGACGAGATGGTGGCGATCGCGATCGCGGATCAAGCCGGATCAGGTGACACTCGTCCCCGAGCGGCGTGAGGAGATCACGACTGAAGGGGGCCTCGACGTCGTGTCACATGCGGCACGGGTCGAGCGCGCCGTTTCAGCGCTACGTGACGCGGGAATTCGCACGAGTCTCTTCATCGGCCCGGACGAGAAAACGGTTCGCATGTCGAAAAAAGTCGGCGCCGAAGCGATCGAGCTTCATACCGGCGAGTTCGCGAACCGGCCGGACGATCCTGCGCCGGCCGAGGCTCTTCGCGAGGCCGCAAGGCTCGCGGCGGAACTCGAGCTTGCGGTCCACGCTGGTCACGGACTGACCGTTGCCAATCTTGCGCCCGTCGCCGCGATCCCGGAAATAGAAGAGCTGAACATCGGCCACTCCATCATAAGCCGCTCGATCTTCATCGGCCTCGCTGCGGCGGTGACCGAGATTCGCGCAGCGATGGATGCCGTGCGTTGAAGAAACACTTCCGCGCGCTGCTCGGCATCGCAATAAGCGTAGCGCTGCTGTGGTGGGTATTCCGCCAGGTGAGTATCACAACCGTATTGCACACTCTCTCGCAGTCGAATCCCTGGCTGTTCGCGCTGGCTACCGTTTGCGCAACGCTGATCTTTCCGCTGCGTGCGCGCCGCTGGCGTACGATTCTCGATCCGATCTATCCCAGGCTGCCGTTCGGTCCGCTCTGGCGCGCCACGGCGATCGGGATGATGGCGAACAACGTTCTCCCTGCCCGCGCGGGAGAGGTTGCGCGTGCGTACGTTCTCACGCGCGAGACGCCCGTTGCTTTCTCGACTTCGATTGCATCGCTCGCGGTGGACCGCGTGTTCGACGCGATCGTGCTCCTGGCGCTCGCGTTTCTGGCGCTGCTGGATCCTCGATTCCCAGCTGGTGGCAGCGTCGGTGGCGTCTCCGTCGCTCACTGGGCAATCGCCGGCGTGGCTCTCGTCGGCGGTGCCGTGCTCGTACTGTATGCGCTCGTCTTTTTCCCGTCGTACCTGATCCGTCTCTTCGAGCTTTTTGCGCGGCGCCTCTCGCCAAGGATCGAAGAACGTGGTAAGGCAGCGCTCCTGAAGTTCAGCGATGGTCTCAGCGTTCTACGCAGCCCGAGACACTTCGCCGCGGTCATGGGCTGGACCGTCGCGCACTGGCTCGTCTACGCACTCGGCCTCTGGATCGCGATGAAGGCCGTTGGAATCGATGCGCCGTTTTCCGCAGCGCTGCTGCTGCAGGCGATGGTATCGATATCAGTTGCGATTCCAGCTGCACCAGGCTACTTCGGTGTCTTCGAGAAGGTCGCGGTTCTCGGACTTGCGATTTATTCGGTGAGCCCTTCTCTCGCGACGAGCTGGGCGCTCGGATTTCACATCCTGTCGTTCATACCGATCACGACTTTCGGCGCGATCTACGCCGCGCGATTGAATCTGAATCTGAAGGATCTGCAGGCGGAGCAGAACAGCGTGAGCTTGGCGTGACGACTCGCGTTTCGGTTCGTGCCCAGGCCAAGCTGAATCTCTGGCTTCATGTGATGGCCAGAGAAGAGAGTGGCTATCACACTATCGAAACGCTGTTTCATCGCATCGAGCTGGCGGACGACATCGTCGTCGCCCTTGCGCCGGCAGGCGAGCGGACGATTATCTGCAGCGAGGATGTCGGGGCGCCGCACGAGAATCTCGCCTTTCGCGCCGCACAGCTGTATTGCGAGCCGATAGAATGGACGACCGGGTTCCATATCGAGATTACCAAGCGAATTCCGGCTGGCGGAGGGCTCGGCGGCGGCAGTGCGGACGCCGCTGCGACCCTGCTGGCGCTCAACCTCATGTCGCCGAGCCCTCGGAGTGAGCGTGTGCTGAGTGACCTTGGAGGTAGGCTAGGGGCCGATGTCCCCTATCTGCTCACCGGCGCGCCGAAGGCACTCGCGTGGGGCCACGGAGACCGGATGCTTAAGCTCCCCGCCCTTCCTCAGAAGCATGTGGCCCTCGTGGTGCCCGCCTACGGGATTGGCACACCGGAAGTGTTCGAGTCGCTGTGGCACGAGCACTTCAACCATCCGGGACAACTTGAAGTGAGCGACCTCACAAGCTGGTCCAGAATCGCGGAGCTATCCCGGAACGACCTCGGACGCTCGCTGGTGATACAGAAGCATACTCAGCTCGCCGACTCGATCGTCGCCCTCCGCGCCGCGGGGGCAGTGATGGCCGAAATGACCGGATCGGGCTCGGTGGTGTTCGGGATCTTCGACTCCGAGCCCGACGCGGTAGCTCTCGAGGCCGCAACCGGCTGCCGCGTGGTGCTCACCCGAACCGCGATCAACGTTGAAGGGCCGCGCCGCTTAGACTAGCTTGTAAGGCTCTTCGTTTTTCTCTGCCCCCTCGTCCAATGGCAGGACATCGGTCTTTGGATCCGAGAATGGTGGTTCGAATCCACCGGGGGCAATGGCCACGATACACCGCCACGATCGACGCGCCAGGATCGCGGCCCACATTGACCGGCGCCACAGGCGTCATTAACCTTAAAGGCTGTACAAAAATGGACGGCCTGTCCGTACCTAGCCACGGCGCCAAGCTTCTCTCGGGAACCGCCAACCCGGCTCTCGCAGAGGAGATTGCACGCCACATGGGGATCGATCTGTGCAAGAGTACGTCGACGCGATTCGCGGACGGCGAGCTCTTCGTTCGGATCGATGAGAACGTTCGCGGTAACGATGTGTTCATCGTTCAACCCACGAACCCGCCGGCTGACAACATCATGGAGCTATTGCTCATGATCGATGCAGCCCTTCGCGCCTCCGCGGCTCGGGTCACGGTCGTGATGCCGTACTACGGTTACTCGAGACAGGACCGAAAGGACCAGCCGCGAGTCGCAATAGGTGCTAAGCTCGTGGCCAACATGATCCAGAAGGCCGGCGCCGACAGAGTTGTGGGAGTGGATTTTCACCAGCATCAGCTTCAGGGATTCTTCGACATTCCCGTCGACCATCTCTACGCCGCGCCGGTGTTTACCGCACACTACAGAAAGAAGCAGTTGCTGGATCCGGTCGTCGTCGCGCCCGACGTTGGGAGCGCGAAGATGGCTCGCGGTTTCGCGAAGCGGCTCAATGCCACGTTCGCGATAATCGACAAGCGGCGACCCAAGGCCAATGTGGCCGAAGTCGTCAACGTCGTGGGCGAGGTCGGTGACCGGGATTGTCTCCTGGTCGACGACATGATCGACACGGCGGGCACCATGTGTGAAGCGGCACGCGCGCTCAAGGCATTGGGCGCACGCGACGTGTATGTCTGCGCGACGCACGCGCTGTTCTCCGGCCCTGCCGTTGAGCGGCTCAGCAACTCGCCAATAGCGGAAGTAGCGGTGACCGATACCGTGGCAATTCCGCCGGAGCGAATGTTCCCCACGCTGAAGATACTTTCGGTTGGCGAGCTTCTCTCCAAGGCGATTCGTTACATCCACTCCGAGCAGTCGGTCAGCTCGCTATTTGAATAGGGGTCAAGCATGGCAACAGCATCACTCTCCGCAACTCGTCGCTCCGGTACCGGCAAGGGCAACGCCCGCGCACTGCGCCGCGATGGACAGATTCCCGCGGTCATCTACGGACACGCGCGTGAATCGCAGCCGCTCGCAATCTCTGCGCGCGACCTCGAGAAGCTGCTGTCGCACATTTCCGCCGATAACACAGTTGTAGAAATCGCGGTCGACGGCGGCACTTCGCGCGCACTCATTCGCGAAATCCAGCGCCACCCGTTCAAGCGCGCCATTCTCCATGTCGACTTCCAGGAGA
The DNA here is from genome assembly GCA_963731305.1 of uncultured Gemmatimonadales bacterium. Taxonomy (GTDB): domain Bacteria; phylum Gemmatimonadota; class Gemmatimonadetes; order Gemmatimonadales; family Gemmatimonadaceae; genus Fen-1247. Next base: position 175,521 of record CAVSUQ010000005.1, read on the forward strand.
TCGTCGCCGGCGAGAAGATGACGGTGCGTGTGCCGCTGCGCCTCATCGGCACGCCGGTCGGCGTCCGACTCGGCGGCGGCATCATCGATCACACACTACGCGAGCTCACGATCTCGGTCGATCCTGCTTCGATGCCGAATCAGATCGAGGTCGACATCACTGACCTCGACCTCGGCCAGTCGATCCACGTCTCCGGCGTCAAGGTTCCCGACGGCGTCACCGTGCTGGACGAGCCAGGTGCAGCCGTAGTCGTCATCGCGACGCCGCGCGCCGCTGTCGAAGCGGTCGCCGCTGAAGCCGAGCCGACGTCGGCGGAGCCCGAAGTCATTCGCGCCAAGAAGCCGGAAGAGGGTGCAGAACCCGAGAAGAAGTAAGCTGTCCCGACAACGTCTGAGGGCGGGCATCTCGCCCGCCCTTTTTCGTATCCACGCGCGAAACGTCCCGCATGAAACTCATCGTCGGACTCGGTAATCCCGGCCGAGAGTACGCCGCGACACGCCACAATGTGGGCTGGTGGCTCGTCGATCATCTCGCGGCGTACTGGCACTTTGACAGCTGGCGCAAGGATGGCGATGCCCAGGCGTCGAGCGGAATGCTGGGCAACGTCAAGGTGAGATTGATGAAGCCGCAGACATTCATGAACCTGAGCGGTGACGCGCTGCGTCCGTACACGCGACGCCCGTTCTGGGCGCCCGCAACCGACCTGCTCGTCGTGTCCGACGAAGTGGCGCTTCCAGTCGGTCGTTATCGCACGCGTGCAAAGGGAAGCGCGGGCGGTCACAACGGTTTGAAGAGTATCGAGCACGTGATCAAGACGCAGGACTACGCGCGTCTCCGAATCGGCGTCGGGCCGCCCGCGGATCGTCAGATCAGCGGCGACCTTGCGGACTTCGTGCTTGCGCCGTTCGGAAAAATGGAGCGCGAGGAGATACTGTCGCTGATGCCGTCGCTCACCGATGTGTGTGAGATCTGGGCGAAGGGCGATATTGAAGCAGCGATGCGGCTGAATAACTGAAATCGTCGTCATTCCCGCTTACGCCGGAATGACGACGGCGTGCAACACCTAATTAGAATGCAATGCTAAAGCTCGGAATCGTAGGCCTTCCCAACGTCGGCAAGTCGACGCTCTTCAATGCACTCACCGCGGCGAGCGCCGAAGCGGCGAACTATCCGTTCTGCACAGTCGAGCCAAATGTCGGCATGGTCGAGGTACCGGATTCGCGCCTCGAGCAGCTTGCGGCGATAGTACATCCGAGGAAGGTCGTTCCCGCCGTGGTGCAGTTCGTCGACATTGCGGGCCTCGTCAAGGGCGCCGCCGACGGTGAGGGGTTGGGCAACAAATTTCTCGCGAACATCCGCGAGACCGACGCGATAGTTCATGTGGTGCGCTGCTTCGAGGATGACGACGTGACGCACGTGATGGGCAGCGTCGATCCCGCGCGCGACCGTGAGGTGATCGAGTTCGAGCTCGCAATCGCCGACCTCGCGACGCTCGAAAAGCGGCTCGACAAGACGCGCCGTACTGCGAAGACCGGTGACAAGGATGCAGCCGAAGAGCTGCTCGTACTCGAGCGCGCGAACGACTTTCTCAAGGAAGGACGTGGCCTTTGGCACGCCGGATTGAGTGCGCACGAGAAGGACGTTCTCGCGCCACTCACGCTGCTCACGGTGAAGCCCGTGCTTTACGCCGCGAACGTGAGCGACGCGGAGCTGACGGGCGCCGAGGGCAAGTATCTTTCTGCGTTGCGCACCGCTGTTGAAGCGAGTGGCGAGGAAGCGGAGATCGTACCGTTCTCAGCGAAGATCGAAGCCGAGCTGGCGGAGCTTCCGGCCGAAGACCGCGGCGACTTTCTCGCGTCGCTCGGATTGGAGAGCGCGGGACTCGACCGCCTGATTCGCGCCGGGTATCACCTGCTCGGATTGCAGACGTATTTCACAGCGGGCGAGCAGGAAGTTCGCGCGTGGACCATTCATCGCGGTGACACTGCGCCCAAAGCGGCTGGCGTGATTCACACTGATTTCGAGCGCGGCTTCATCAAGGCCGACACCGTCGCATTCGACGCTTTTGTAAGCGATGGCGGCTGGAAGGATGCGCGCGAGAAGGGCGACGTGAGATCCGAAGGAAAGGAATACCTCGTGAAGGATGGAGATGTGTTGCTCTTCAAGTTCAACGTATAAGCGCTGGCTTTCCAGCGACGTAGATCTGCCCGGCGGCGGCCAGCTGTCGGCCCGAGCGTCCCCCCGCTATATTTCAGGGCTACACAAAACCCATCCCTTCCCCGGGCTACGGCAACCAGCCAGGGGCGGTTATGACCACAAGGAGGATTGCCAGCACATGACTCGTGAATACGAGGCGGTGTACATCTTCGATTCTGCACTCGAAGACGCCGCCATCACCGAGAAGATCGGCCGACACCACGCCCTGCTCAGTCTGGCAGAAGACGCCAAGCTCGACATCTGGGGGCGCCGCCAGCTAGCCTACAAGATCGGCCGACATGAGAACGGCTACTACGTCGTCGCACGCTTCGCGGCAGACACCAAGACGCTGCCCGAGTTCGAGCGCTCGCTCAAGCTCGACGACGGCGTCGTTCGCTATCTCATAAGCCTGTACGAGCACGAGCTCGGCATTCCGGCCGATCGTGTCGAAGCCAACGCAGCGCGCGCCCGCGCACTTGCCGAAGAAGAAGACGACGAGGACGAGGACTAATTCATGGCCAGACGCAACAAGAAAGTCTCGCCGGTTCTGGAAGCCGGCATCCGCTTCATTGACTATAAGGACGAGCGCTTCCTCAGCCGCTTCATCACCGAGAACGGCAAGATTCTGCCGGGCCGGCTGAGCGGCGTGGACGCACGGCATCAGCGCCAGCTCGCGCGCGCCATCAAGCGCGCACGCTACCTCGCGCTGCTTCCGTACACGAGGAGCCAGGGCGCCTAGTCAGGCGCTCCGTCCCGCTGTGTCGCGTCTGTTTGCACCCGGATGGCGAGCGCTGCTCTTAGCGTTGCTCGCTTTCCTGGTGCTTCCAAGCATCGCTCCGCTGAGCTCCGTGACTCCGATCGCGGAGACATGGGTCCTTCTCGCCGCCGCGCTCGCTGTATGCGCGGCGTTGGGATGGTGGAACGGAGGCAGTGCGTGGCTCGCGGTCGTCGCGATCGTTCTGGGCTGGTACGCCGCGGCGGCTCCCATTGGACCCGGGCCCGGGAACTATCGATTCCTGGTGCACGGGTGGACTCTGCTCCTCGCTGCGTCGTTCGGTCTCGCGTCGCTTCTGACACCCGGCCAGCGGTTCCTGCGGAGAGCGCTGTCGGCCCTGGGCATCGCGGTTGTGGTAGCGTTCGCCGTAGCGGTCGCGACCCCCGACGGACTTCCGTCGGCGACTTCGGTGATGAAAACAGAATTCACGCGGCGCACGGAGGCGAGCATCAAGGTGCAGGATTCGCTCGCGGCACTCTCTCCGATGCGCGAATTGCTGGCGCGCTCGCCAGCGCTTGACAGTATGGCGAGGGAGAGCGACGCGGGTCTCCGCGTGTACAACGAGAGGGCGCCGCGCACTGTTCCGTCGTTCGTCGCTCTTGAGTCGTTGGCCGCGCTGATGTTGGCTTGGGTGATATACGCCCGGCTTTCCCCGGTCGAATTGGGGCCGAAGCTTGGCGTGCTGAAGGAGTTCCGCTTCAACGACCAGCTCATCTGGGGTCTGGCGGTTGGAGCTACGATTTTCTTTCTTCCCGTGTTTGCTGACGGGAAGGACGCTGGATTGAACCTGCTGGTGTTCTTCGGTGCGCTGTATCTCTTCCGTGGGATAGGCGTGCTCTCGTTCATATCGCGCAGCCGGTGGGCTGCCGCGATCATGATCATCATGACGATTTTTGCGCCGCAACTGCTCGGCGCGCTGGCACTTGGAGTTGGTGTAGGCGATACATGGATGGACTGGCGCACGCGCGCCCAGGCGACACGTGACTGACGTTCAACAACAGGATTGAGGCAAACATGGAAGTCATTCTTCGGCAGGCGGTCGAGAAGCTCGGCCACACGGGCGACGTCGTGAGCGTCTCCAACGGCTACGGCCGCAATTATCTCCTTCCCCGCGGCGTCGCCTATCTCGCGACCGAGGGCAACAAGCGCAAGATCGAGCAGGAGCGTCAGAGGCTCGAGAGCGCCGAGGAAACGCGCCGTGGTTCTGCGCGTGAGCTCGCCGAAAAGCTCGAGCAGGTATCGCTCACCTTCTCCGCGCGCGTCGGCGAGGAAGGCAAGCTCTTCGGATCGGTGACATCGGGCGACATTGCCGCGCAGCTCGCTGCACAGGGACTCCACGTGGAGAAGCGCCAGATCGAGCTGCACGAGCCGATCAAGGCACTCGGCGTCTACCGCGTCCCAGTACGCTTGCACGCAGACGTGCACCCCGAGATCAAGGTCTGGGTAATCAAGCAGTAGAACAATAGGGCGATCGAAAGGATCTCGTCATTCCCGTGGGAGGGGCGACGCATGCGTCGCCCCTTCTTGCGTCGCCCCGCAACTGGCCTTGCCCGGACGGCCGCGCTCCCTTCGCCAATCTGCCATCTGGCGCCTTCGGCCATCGGTTGGCCGCGCTGCCGGAACTCTCCCCTGGCACTGGCGCACGAAATGCGTCCCCGCGTGTAGAATTATCGCCATGGAGTACACCGGGCGAACCCCGTAGTCCGAAACCCCATTTTCTGGAGTAGAATGCCAGCCGCAACAGCCTCCTCTTCTGTGGCCGCCGCGCAACGCGCCGCGGCTGTGTGTGTGGACGTCAAGGCCAACGATGTCGTGATCCTCAACCTGCAAGGCGTCAGTGACATGACTGATTGCTTCGTGATCGCCAGCGGAACTTCCGACACGCACGTGCGCTCCATCGCGGAGCATGTAATGGCCGAGCTGCGCAAGGAAGGACTTCGCGCACATCATGTGGAAGGTTTGAGCCAGGGGCGCTGGGTCCTCCTGGACTACGTCGATTTTCTCGTTCACATATTTCATCCGACGCTGCGCGATTTCTATCAGCTCGAGCGGCTGTGGGGTGACGCAGAAGTGGTCCCGGTGCAACCGAACACGATACCGAACACGTTACAGAGAGCATAAAATGACAGTCGCGTCGCGGGTGTTCGCTGTCCTGGCCGCTGGTGCGCTGCTGGTGTCCGCATCACCTGCTAGCGCGCAACGGTACTTCGGACAGAATGCGGTGAAATACCGGCATTTTCGCTGGCGCGTTCTCGAGACCGAGCACTTTCTAATCCATTACTACCCGGAAGAAGAGCTGCCGGTGCATGATGCAGCGCGCATGGCCGAGCGCTCCTACTCACGCCTTTCCCGTCTTCTCGGACATCAATTCCGCGAAAAGAAACCGATTCTGCTTTACGCCTCGCGTGAAGATTTCGGTCAGAGCAACATCAACGGCGATCTCGGCGAGAGCGTCAGCGGTGTGACGGAGCCGATGCGTCAGCGAATCGAGCTCCCATTCACCGGCGACTACGATTTCTTCGAGCACGTGCTGACGCACGAGATGGTGCACCAGTTTCAGTTCGACATATTCTCCCAGGGCAAGGCGGGCCAGAACCTCCAGACTCTCGAGCAGGTGAACCCGCCCGGCTGGTTCATGGAAGGAATGGCGGAATATCTGTCGCAGGGCCCGAACGATCCGCTGACGACGATGTGGATCAGAAACGCGGTGCAGAACGGCGCCATGCCGACGATCAAGCAGATGACCGACGATCCCGACAAGTACTTCGTTTATCGCTACGGCGAGGCGTTGTGGCGTTATGTCGGTGAGCGCTGGGGCGACGCCGCAATAGGCGAGATACTGCAGAGCACGACGACCATGGGAGTCGACCGCGCGTTCGAGAAAGAGCTGGGCCTGACCATGCAGCAGCTGAGCGATCAGTGGCGTGCGGCGCTCCGCGAGCAGTATCTGCCGCAGCTTGCAACAATGCAACGCGTGCGCGATATCGCCTCGCCGCTGCTTACGCCCAAGATCACCGGCGGCAACATCTTCATCTCGCCGGTTCTGTCCCCGGACGGCAAGACGATCGCGTTCTTCGCGAACGGAAGCTTCAAGAAGGGCGAGGTATTCATCGATCTCTACCTCGGCGATGGGTTGACTGGAAAGCGACTCAAGCGACTGGTAGCGACGACGACCAACGCACGATTCGAGGAGCTGAGACTCCTTTACGCGCAGGGCTCATTCTCGCCGGACAGCAAGGAGTTCGCGTTCACTGCGCAGACCGAAGGTCGAGACGTGCTGTCGATCGCAGACGTCGCCACCGGGAAGGTCGTGCAGTACGACAAGATCCCACTTGATGGCGTGCTGAGCCCGTCGTATTCGCCCGACGGCAAGCACATAGTGTTCAGCGGATTTGCTCAGGGAGTGACGGACCTGTACGTGATCGACGCAGACGGCAAGAACCTGCGCCACCTGACTCAGGACCGATACAGTGATCTCATGCCCCGGTGGTCGCCGGACGGCAACCGAATCGCCTACACGACGGATCGCGCGAGTACGGATCTGTCGGATCTGAAGCTGGGCAAGCAGCAGGTCGCGATCTACGATCTCCAGAGCGGCACGACGCACGTGTTGCCTGATCAACCAGGCCTGAACATCAATCCCGTATGGTCGCCGGACGGCAATTCGATTGCGTATGTGTCGGATCGCAATGGTACTGCGAATATTTATCTACGCGACCTCGCGACGAACGTTGACCTGCGCGTGACCAACCTGCAGTCGGGCGCCAGCGGGATAACGGCGACGAGCCCCGTGATGAGCTGGTCGCCCGGCACCGACAGACTCGCCTTCACGTACTTCGACAACAACGATTACACGGTCTGGTACATCGATCACCCGCGGCAGTTCGCGAAGGCGATCCCCGCAGATACGACGCCCGTAGCTTCGACGACCGCTGGCGCTCCGTCCACGCTCGTGCACGATTCGACGCCAGGCCGCACGAGCGCCGCTGTGTCCACGTACCGCTCACTTAACGGTGCACGGCAATCCGGAACTGTTACCGCGTCCGAAGCCGCAGACAGCTCGAGCGTGTCGAGTGTCGCCACGATGCTGGCAGATCCAACCACCGGTCTGCCCGATACGCTGACGTTCAAGGATTACCCATACAAGGTGCGCTTCGAGCCGGACTACATTTCCGGCGGAACTGTCGGCGTCGCCACGGGCGGCGGATACGGCACGCAGTTCGGAGGCGGCACCACGCTCGTGTTCAGCGACATGACTGGCGACCACGAGTTGGCAGCGGGCGGCGGAGTGTATGGGCGGCTGCAGGATGCGGATCTGCTGCTCGACTACGCGGATCTCAGTCATCGCTGGCAGTATATCGCCGGCATTCAACAGAACGTGGCGTATCTGGAGGACGGAGCGGAGCTTTCTCCGGACGGAACGTCTGAAAGCGTTCAGTTTCTTCGGTACGTGATTCGGAGCGCCTCCATCACCGGCGAGTACCCGCTGAACCGCTTTCAGCGTTTCGAACTCGGCATCGGCGCCAACGCGATCGGTCGCGGATTGGTCACGCAGACCTTCGACGAGTTCGGCAACTTCTCGCAGCACGACAGCACATCGCTGGGAACGCTCAATTTCCTCTCTCCCAGTGTCGCATACGTGACCGACAATTCGCTCTTCGGCGTCACGGGTCCGATAAGCGGACGGCGTCTGCGTCTCGCAGCGTCGCCGGCCATAGGCAGCCTGCAGTTCACAAATTACACCGTTGATTACAGGCGTTATGATCCCGTTGTGTTCGACGCACTCACGTTCGCGACGCGTTTGTTCTTCAACGGCTCGTACGGGCGCGACGCGAATGACCTTCCGATCTACGTCGGCAGTCCCGAATTCGTCCGCGGTTACGATCAGTCGAGCTTTTACGGCGGATATTCGTGTCAGGCGTTTCTGGGTGAGAGCAACGTTTATGCAAATGGCTGCGCCGCACCAACGCTGATCGGCACGCGCGCAGTAGTCTTCAACGAGGAGCTCCGCTTCCCGATCATCAGACGCTTCGATCTCGGATCATTGCCGATCGGTCTGCCACCGGTCGACGGTGCGCTGTTTTATGATGCAGGCCTCGCGTGGCGGGCGGGACAGACGATCCATTTCTCGAGACCGGCGGACTACAATCCCAATGCCGACACGGAGCGGTATTTTCTGCGCAGCTACGGCGCGACGTTCCGCGTGAACCTGTTCAATCTCGCGGTGCTCAACTGGTCCGTCGCGCGTCCGCTCGACAGGCTCGGGTACAACAAGGTCAACTGGACATTCTCGTTGGGAGCGGCCTACTAGGCGGCTCCCAACCAGCTGTCAATCCCGCCCCGCCGAATCGTCCCGCAGATGCGCCGCATCGATTAAATTCCCGCGGTGCACAGACGGCTCTCTATCTCCTTGCTGCTACTCTCCGCGATCGCATGCGGCCGGGGCGAGCGAGTGAGCAAGGACAACGTCGGCAACTCCGCCCGTGCGGAGGCGAGCCGCGGTCCCGATCCCATACTGATTCGACTTCCTCGCGCCGGCGGCACGGTGCGGGCGTATCTCTATCCCCGACTCGACTCCGTGGTCTGGACCGGCCACACGACGTCGGTTGAGCGCGTGCTCGGTTTCGACCCCGAAGGTGGCGCTCTCGCGACGATAGACGCCAAGGGAGAGCCTGCACGAGTCGACCTGCGGCTCGGCGAGTCGGCGATAGCATCCAAGGCCACGCTGGCATCGGTCGAGTCTCCCACGGGCGCAGAGATTTACGGGATCGACGCAAAGGGATCTGTCGTGCGCCTGACTCGCAGCGGCGACTGGTCGTTCACGCCGCCCTACCCCGCGCGGGCAGTGTTTCCGCAGGCTGACGGCGGCCTCGTGATTGCTGCTCAACATGGCCCGGAGACCATTCTCTGGCTCATGCACCCTCCCGACACAAGGCTGCGCGACACCGTGACGCTCGCAATGACGATGCACGGTGTCAGCGCACAGGTAGGAGACAGAGTCTATCTCGCGACCGATACTGCGCTGGTCGGGGTGCGCGGACGCGATCTCAGTGAAGTGCCCCCGATCCGGGTGCACGGTCGCATCGTGGCGCTGGCCCCCACGCCAAGCGGAGACCGCATCTACGTTGCGACGTCGGGCGATTCCGCACTTGCAGTCGTCGATCGGTACACCGACAAGATCGCGTCGACGATCCCGCTCCCTGGTCAGGTGTCCGACCTCCGGATGGACGGGCTCGGGAGATACGTGCTCGCTCGTCCAGTGCGAGGCGACTCGGCCTGGGTGATCACCGTCGCGACGAACCACGTGGTCGGCTCGGTGCGCACAAAGTGGACTGACGACCTGCCCGCGACGGCGCCGGATGGAGCGATCGCACTCAACTCCGGACGTGATGTCATCTTCGTCGACGGAGAGACGCTCCAGGCTGTGCGGACGGTCGCCGGCGGCGCGAGTGATTTCTGGTACTTCACGTTCTGGAACGGATTCCGTGCGAGAGCGGCTGGTGTCGATCAACCGGTAACGTTTGCGACGGCCGACACGGCGACGCCGGATTCGGCTCCGCCGACACCGGACTCGGTTCAGCGCTCCGTGACGGACACAGCGCCGAAACCGGTGAAGCCAGCACAATCCGTTGCGGTCACGCCACCATCGCCACCAGTGCGTAGACCGTCAGCCCCTGTTCCATCTCCAGCCAACCCACCAGCTCCGACTGCGTCGGCCGCCTCGCCGTTCACTGTCTCCTTCGCTGCGTTGCTGAATGAGACGAAAGCACATGCGCTCGCAGACAGCATCGACGTTGCAGGCGCACACGCGCGCGTCGTGCCGTCCCAGCGAGCGGGAACAACGATTTATCGAGTTGTGCTCGGTCCATATCCCAACCGCGCGGCGGCGGAACAGATCGGGCGCGATTCCAAGCGTTCCTACTGGGTCTTCCCCGGACAGCCATGACAAAGACGACGCCCGTGTCCATGCCGGCGCATACACACACTGGAAATCACGGTACCGGCTGGGAAGCCGCCGGCCGTCAGATCGCGCCGATGCTGGGCAGCTATTCTGCCGCAGTGGTGACGGGGACTGACGCGCTCGCGGCAGCGCACGTGGCGATTGGAATCGGACTGGCCGAGGCGGAACACCGCCGGATCGCAATTGGCGACCTCGTTGGCGAGATCGAGCCGATCCAGGCGCTCGTTACGAGCGACGACCCACACGGAATCTCCGACAGCTTCACCTTCGGCGTATCACTCAACAAGATCGCGCAGCCCATCGACACGACAGGCAATCTGTTCATCATGCCCAGCGGCACGGGCAGTGTGGCGGATCCGGAGATTTATCGCAATTCGCGCTGGCAGCGACTCGCGAATGGATTTCGCGAAGTAGGTGCGCTGCTCCTGCTCGTCGCGCCGGCCGATGCTCCGGGTCTGAAGGAGCTGATAGACCAGCTCGACGGCGTGGTGCTCGTGGGTGCTACGCCACTCGATTTCGCTCCGTACATCAACGTGCTCGCGCGAGTGCCGACCCCGTTGCACGCGGTACATCGAAAACCTGAATCCAGACCACTCGGTATCTGGAAGATTGCAGCGCTCCTCCTTTTGCTGGTGGCGCTCGTGGGCGCGGGCCTTTACTTCCGGTTCGCGAACGAGGCCTCGCAGAAGACCGCAGCAGTCCCCGCGTTCCGCAAGCCCGCACCGGTAGTGGTCGCTCCTCCCCCCGCTCCCGCAACGGACTCGGTAATAGTCGGCGCGCCCGCAAATCCGGACGATTCAATGGCTGCATCCGCGTTCGGGGTGGAAGTCGCCGCCTGGAATTCGCAGGTTGATGCGGATGAAGCGCTGGCCAAGTTTCGCGATCTGCTTCCAGCAGGAACGATCTCACCGGTGCCGATCGGTCCCGAGCGTGCGAAGTACTTCAAGCTGATCGTAGGCGCATACCCGCGTCGCAACGAAGCAAACGCGGAGCTCGACCTGCTGCGCCACAAGCAGGTGACCCCTGCGCCCACGCTCGGCACGGTTGTGCGCACACCATACGCGTTGCTTATCGACAGCGCCGTCGCTGGACGTCCAAGCGAGCTTGTGCGCAAATATCCCGAGGCGCGCAAATGGGGCTCGTACGTGCTCGCGCAGCCCGACGGTGCGCTCAAGCTGTATGCCGGCGCTTTCGAGCGACCGGAAGACGCTGCGGCGCTGATGATGACACTGCGCGCAGCCAACTTGACACCCACTCTTGTGTATCGCACAGGGAGAACACCGTAATTGCGGTTGACAAAACTCGAGCTGCACGGCTTCAAGTCTTTCGCCGATCACACTGAGCTTGTATTCGAGCCAGGCGCCACAGCGATCGTGGGCCCTAATGGCTCGGGCAAATCCAACGTGTCGGACGCTGTGCGCTGGGTGCTGGGCGAACAGCGCGCTCGCGCGCTGCGCGGCGCCAAGATGGAGGAAGTGATCTTCCAGGGCTCCTCCGCCCGCAAGGCCGTCAACATTGCAGAGGTATCGCTGCACTTCGACAACGAGGACGGTGGATTCAATGTGCCGTTCCGCGAGGTCGTCATCACTCGTCGACTGAGCCGTTCTGGCGAGAGCGATTACTTCATCAATCGCTCTCCTGCTCGGCTACGCGACATTCACGACATGGTGCGCGGTACCGGCCTGGGCGCGGACTCCGGCGTGGTCATCGAGTCCCGGATGCTGGATGCTCTGCTCTCCGATCGCCCCGACGAGCGGCGCGAGCTGTTCGAGGAAGCGGCCGGCATAGGACTTTACCGCGACCGGAAGCGCAGCACGGAACGCAGACTCGAGGAGACCACGGTCGACCTCGCTCGGCTCGGCGATCTGCTCAACGAAAAGGAAAGTCACGTTCGCTCACTCGCACGTCAGCGAAAGCGCGCCGAGCGGCATGCTGAGCTCACGAGCCGCAGATTCTCCGTCGAGGTGACCCTGGCGGCGCGAGAGATGACCGCGTGGAGCGTGGAGCTCGATGAACTGCGCGATCGTCTTGCGGCGCTGCGCGAGGCAGCCCCGCAGGAGCACGAGAAAGTATTCGCCGCCGAGGGCGCGCGCGATACCGCGCATGCCGCGCGTGCCACCGCCGAGGGCGCCCGCAGCGAGCTGGCGCGGCTCGTGAGCGAACAGCGGGAGCGCGCTCAACAGCTTCGCGGCGAAATTGCCGTCGCCGAGGAGCGTCGTCGCAACGCCGCAGCGCATCGCGAACGTGCCGAGGAGGAAAGCCGCGAGCGCGGTGATACAGCGCAACGCGTGGAAGCAGAGCTCGCGGATGCTGCTGCAAACCGCGCGACGCTCGAAGCAGAGCTCGCCGCGCTCAGCGAGCAGCTTCGCGATCGTACCACGAGCGAAGAGATCGCGCGCGCGGCCCTGTCGACCGCACGCGGTGCTGTGGAACAGGCTGAGCGTCGTGCACGCGAGCTGCGCGAACAGGTCCACCGCCTCACCATGGACCGCGACGCCGCGGAGCGCGAGCGCCAGGACGTGCTGCGCCGCCACGAGGCGATCCGTAACGAGCAGCTCCAGTTGTTCGACGTCGCAGAGCTCGTCGGACGCGAGGTCGAGGAAGCTCGCGCAGCGCTCGACGTGGCGCGCGTTCGCGTCATAGAGACAGCCGACATGCGTGACGCCGCGGACGCGAACGTCGCAGCAGCGCGTGAGGCCGATTTTGCGGCGCGTAGCGATGCATCGCGCGCCGAAGAAGCCCACGCTGCGCTCGAAGGACGCGCGCACGCACTCGAGGCGCTCGAGCGCGAGCGGGTGGGTCTCGCGCCGGCTGCGGCAAAACTTCTCCGCGAGCGCGGCAGGTTTGGTGAAGGCGCGATCCTCGGGCCGCTCAGCGATTACATAAGCGCAGCTGCGTTGCCTGCAGCTCTCATCGAACGATACCTTGGCGCGACCGTCCACGCCGTCCTCGTGCGTGACCGTGCCGCTGCGGACGCGATACGCACCTGGCACGTCGCGACGCAACCGGGTCCACTACTGTTGCTCCCGGTCGACACGGTCTTCGCGCATCTACAAACTGAGCCGCAGGACGACCTTGCCGCTCTCGTGAATGCCACGGATGCCGGTGCCGCCGGCTGGGTGCGTGCGCTGCTTGGCGTCGGTGCGTCCCGTTGAGGATGCGACCGCGTTCGTCGACGCGCGCGGCGCGGTCTGGCTCCCAGCCAGCGTCGCCGGTCCAGGACCGCTTCGCCGCCGCGCGGAGCTTACGGACATCACGCGCGAGATGACGACAGCCGCCGCGAACCTTCGGAATGCTTCCGCCATTGCCACCGCGGCACGCGAGTCGCTCGACGGCGCGCTTCAGCTTTCCGTAGCGGCTGCCGACAGCGCGGCAGCAGCCGCGAGGCAGGCCCGCCACGCGGAAGAAGTCGTGAACGAGATTCTCCGTCGCCATCAGCGCGCAACGCGCGAGGTCACCGAAGCCGACTCGGCGCTGGCGAAGCTTACGGAGCGGGCGGACGCACTGGTAACGCGTTGTCAGGAGATCGACACGGAAATCGTGCGGATTACAGAGGCAGGACACGCGCACGACGCAGTGCTGCTCGAACTCCGCCGCGGCCTGAGCGAGGCCGAGGGGTCACACGATCAGACACGCGAGCTGCGCACCGCCGCGCAGGTTCAGCAAGCTCAGGGTCAGGCGCGACTTCAGGTCGTTACCGACCGCGAGCGCCGCCTCCGCGAGGAGCAGACGATGGCCACATCCCGTCTGTCTGCCCTGCAGGCCGAGCTGAGCACGCTGTCGCACGATGACGCCGCGCTCACCTCCCAGCTCGCCGACTGGACGCTGGACCTCGAAGCGCGTGATGCAGTTCTGCGCGACACCGAGTCCCAGCTGTCGGACGCTGAGCGCGCGGTAAGACACGCCGACGAAGCCCTTTCCGATGCGGATCACGCGCTGGACCAGGTGCGCCGCGAGACAGCCGCCCTCTCGGATCAGCTGCATTCCACGGAGCTGCGTTACACCGAGCTTTCCGGACGAAAGACGGCGATCCGGGAGCGATTGGAGACGGAGTGGCGCCGACCGCTCGAGGAGCTGATCGCCGACAATGTGCCACTTGAAGACGACGACAACTCGCTGCGTTCCGAAGCGGCTGACCTTCGTGCACAGATCGAAGCGCTTGGCCAGGTCAACCCGCTCGCCATCGAAGAGCACCAGGAAGAGAGCAAGGCTGTCGAGTTCCTTCGACAGCAGCGAGCAGATCTGGATGAGGCCCGCGCCAAGCTGCATCAGGCGATCCGCGAGATCGACACGACAGCGAAGGAGTTGTTCCTCACGACCTTCGTTCAGGTGCGGGAGAACTTCCGACACATCTTCATGACGCTGTTTGGTGGCGGCGATTGCGATGTAAGGTTGCAGAACCCGGACGCCCCGCTCGAGAGCGACATCGAGATTCACGCCTCGCCGCGCGGCAAGAAGACGCAACGAATCAATCTGCTCTCCAGTGGTGAGCGCGCACTTGTTGCGCTGTCACTGCTGTTCGGCATCTTCCTCATGAAGCCGAGCCCATTCTGTCTCATGGACGAAGTCGATGCACCGCTCGACGATCAGAACATCGGCCGGTTCGTACGTATGCTCAACGAGTTCAAGGCGAACACGCAATTCATAGTGATCACGCACAACCCGCGCACCACCACCGAGTCGGCCGATGCGGTTTACGGCGTGACGATGCAGGAGCCCGGCGTTTCATCAATCGTCAGTGTGCGCCTGCGGGGAGCGGCAGTCGAGGAAGCGATCGCCGGCTCTGCCTCGAGCGTTGCGGAGCCCGTGGCAGCCGGAGTTTGACGTTCGGGCGCGCGCAGTGCGTTCGGCGATATACCTGAGATCGAGAGCATCATGCTTGTAGTCATGCGCCATGGCGCGCCCACCGCAGATGTGGACCGTGTCGTCGCGATAATCAACGAAATGGGTTATGAGGCGCGCCCGATGCCGGGCGCCCAGCGCACGGCGGTTGGGATCGTGGGAAACGACGGGCGCGTCGACGCCGGTCGAATCGAAGCGCTTCCGAGCGTCGTCCGCATCATTCACGTCACTCAACCATACAAGCAGGTGTCGCGCGAGTGGCGGCCCGAACCAACCATCGTCACCATCGCACCTGGCGTGTCATTCGGTGGTGGTGATGTGCCGGTGATCGCGGGTCCGTGCTCCGTAGAGTCGGAAAAACAGATAATCCGCGCTGCGGAGATCGTACGCGAAGCCGGTGGTAACGCGTTGCGCGGCGGGGCGTTCAAGCCGCGCAGCTCGCCATACTCGTTCCAGGGACTGGGCATCGAAGGTCTGCGTCTACTCGTGCGTGCGCGCGAGGAAACAGGACTTCCCATCGTGACGGAAGCGATGGACGACGACGGTGCGCGCTTGATCGCGGAGCAAGCGGACTGCATTCAGATAGGTGCGCGGAACATGCAGAACTATTCGCTCCTCAAGACTGTCGGCAAGCTCGGTCGCCCGGTGCTGTTGAAGCGTGGCATGGCTGCCACAATTTCGGATCTTCTATTGAGTGCCGAGTACATCCTCGCAGAAGGAAACACTCAGGTGATTCTGTGCGAGCGTGGAGTTCGCACCTTCGATCCCGCCGTGCGCAACATGTTCGATCTCACTGCGATCCCGTTGGTGCACGGGCTGTCTCATCTACCGATCGTCGCAGATCCCAGCCATGGCACAGGACTGCGCGACATGGTCATTCCAATGGCGCGAGCGGCGGTCGCTGCCGGTGCGGACGGGATCCTCGTCGAAATGCATCCGGAGCCGGATCGTGCGCTTTCCGACGGTGCCCAGTCTCTCTACCCGGATCAGTTCGCGGAGCTTATGAAAGGCCTGCGTGCGATCGCCACCGCAATCGGCCGAAGCCTCCCGACACCGCACGCCGCGTGACGCGAGTGCGTGCGCACGGAACGACGGCTTTCGCGTCGGGTATGGAACTGCAATGATGTCACTTCGAAGAGTAACAATGGGGCTTCCCCTAGCGGCGCTCGCGGTCGTTGCTTCGCTTGGCGCACAGGAACCGGCGGCGACGCTTCAGCGCGCGGTGGCGGCGTACAGGAACGCAGAAACAATCTCAGCCACCTTCGATCAGACCGTCACGAACCCGTTGACCGACCGCACTCTCAGCACAAGCGGCGAGTTGTTGCGCCGCAAGCCCAACCTGCTATCTGTCTCGTTCAGCGGCGCTGATCCGGATCGCATTGTCGCCGATGGCTCCAATCTCTGGGTCTACGTTCCAAGCACCGCGCCGGGTCAGGTAATCAAGGTACCGGCGGCAGCCGGCGAGCGCGGCATGTTCGTCGACCCCATGGGCCAGATTCTGTCTGCGCCAATCACAAGCTACAGTCTTGCCGACGCGGGAAACGCGACGGTCGCCGGACATCAGACGCACGCGATAACGCTGACGCCAAAATCGCAGGACGCACTGTTCACGAAGGCGACGCTGTGGATCGACGACTCCGACGGACTCGTGCGGCAGATCCAAACGACTGAACCGAGCGGTCTGGTTCGCAAGATTGTCGTCACGCGCTTCCAGACCAATGTGTCGATTCCACGCTCAGCCTTTCAGTTCACTCCGCCGCCCAACGTTCGAGTCATCGATGGCAGCAGCATGACCGCCAGTTAGGCTCACCGCGGCGCGCGTGAGCGCGTCGTAAACGCTGAGCGCGTTGGGATCGGCCTGGAGCGCGGCACGGTGTGAGTTGATCGCCTCCATGTCGCCGCGAGCCGCGGGTCCGGTGAGCACGCGATGCGCTGAGCCGTGCTCGAGGTTGGATACTGCACCGGCCATGAGCCGCTGAACAACCTGCTCCGCCGCTCGTTCCTCCATACCGGATTCCGTCAGTAAGCGTGCAGCGATCGAGGCAAGAACGACGGGAAAGTTCGACGCCATGACCGCGGCCGCGTGATAACGCGCCTTGCCGTGCGCCGGTATGTTGACCGTCCGTGCGCCGACAGCGGCGGCGAGGCGGCGTGCAGCGGCGCACGCGGTAGGATCTCCGTCGATGCCCACCCAACCGTCCTGCAGTGCAGCTGCGCCGCGCTCAGCAGTTGAAAACGGCGCAAGCGGATGAAACGTGCCACATGGAGATCCAGCGGCGCGCAACTCATCCAGCGCCGGCGGAGTCACAGTACCCGAGGTGTGAAGCACGATCGTGCCGCGGGTCAGAGGGGATCTTTTCTCATTCGCGGTTGCCGCGAGCGCATGACACACGTCATTCAGGGCACTGTCGGAAACGGCGATGATCACGACGTTGGCCTCGCTCATCGCGACCGGATATGACCCGCTGCTCGTCGCTCCCTCACGCTGCGTCCGTGCGTGCACACCGAGCACCTGCAACCCCGCCGAGCGAAACGCGTGAGCGAGCCCGCGCCCGACCTTGCCGGCGCCGATCAGGAATACCCGCTCGCTCACTCCTTCGGCTCGGCGCGCTGCATCGCTTCCGCTCTGCGCAGCGCATCGGCCTGTGACTGCGACTCGGCGAGTAACTTCTCCGAGGCGATCAGAACCTTGTCATCGCTCGCCTTCCGCCGGAACTCGGCTTCGGCGCCAAATACATACCGCGCGACTTCGTAAGCGAACAACCGTGACACGAGCGGCGCCGCCGCGTCGAACGTCGTGCGAGGAACCTCAACATTCCTCTGCACCATCCGCTTGTAGATCTCATCGAGCATCGGCCGCGTCACCGTGAAATCAGGTGATTTGATAGCTTTCGCACCCTTGAGCTCGAGCGCGTAAGCAGTCAGCGCGTCGTGAAACAGCGACACGTTCGTACCGAGCGCGCGCATCAGCGCGAGATTCTCCGCGGGCGCCGTCGTATCACCGATGGTGACGTCCGGAGTGATACCGCCGCCGCCGAGCACGACGCGTCCCGCGTCCGTACGATACTTTGGACGCGGCGGCTCGGAGTCGAGCTGATCGGCTCCCTTCACTGGCGGCGGGTGTGATATGTATCTGCCAAGCGGCGTGAGCCAGCGCGCCGTCGTCAGGCGAACCGCTCCGCCAGCCGGTACGGGGAAGATGTGCTGCACGCTCCCCTTCCCGTACGTCGTCATTCCCAGTACAACGGCGCGATCATGATCCTGCAGCGCACCTGCGACGACTTCCGCCGCACTCGCGGTCTTGTCGTCGACCAGTACGGCGATGGTGAGCTTCGGCCACTGCTGTGCTGCAGTATCGACGTAGACCCTGTCGTCCGAGGAGTCACGACCTGCCGTGCTGGCAATACGCTTCCCGCGATCCAGAAACAGGTCCGCCACTGCCACGCCCTGATCGAGCAGGCCACCTGGATTTGCGCGCAGATCCAGAGCGAGCGATGTAGCGCCAGCTTTCACGAGTGAATCAACGGTCGACTTGAGCTCGCGCGCCGTTGAATCGCTGAATACGCTGAGGGCGACATAACCGACATTTGGAGCGAGCAGCGCCGAGCGCTTGATGGCGCTCTGGTGGATTGCCGCGCGTGTGAGCGTCAAGGTAACCGGTGTGGCTGCGCCCGCGTGCTGGATCGCCACCTGCACGCGTGAGCCAGGCGCGCCGCGCAGCAGCTTCTGCACCTCTTCAGGCGTCCAGCCACTCACGACCTTGCCGTCGATCTGCACGATCCGGTCACCCGTGAGAATGCCTGCTCGCTCCCCCGGCCCTCCGGGGAGCGGGCTCACTACCACGAGCGACCCGTCGCGCACGTCAACCTGCAGTCCGATCCCCGCGTAGCTGCCTGACGTGCGTTCGGAAAGACGGTTCGCGCGGTCCGGAGTGAGGTACGCATCGTAAGGGTCATCGAGCTGCGACAACATTCCGTCCAGCGCAAGCTGGTAGATGCGCGATTGGCCCACCGTGTCCACGTAATTGTCGCGGACCATCTCGCTCACCTCCGAGAACAACTTCGTGCCGTTCACGGTGTCGCTCGTCGTACCGCGCTGGAACATCCACGCACCAGCGATGAGTGCGATCGCGAGAATCGCAGACAGCACGATGGTCTTGGGCCGCGTCCTTCCGTCGCTCACTTTGACACCCCCGCCCCGTGCTCTGCAATGTTCGATAGTGCTGCATTGAGACTCGGCGCATGCGAGCCGATCACCTGCGTGACTCGTGCAAAGACGTCGTCCGCCGATCCGCTCGCGTCCACGCTGGCGATGGGCCCGCACTCCGGGTGCGCGGTCTGCCAGCGCGTGGTCACGAATTCCTCGAACGCCAGAGCGACTCCGGCGTGGAAATCATCGCCTAACTGCTCCATGTAGTCGTGCCCGGACCGCGCAGCGGCGCGTGCCAGACCATCATTGTCCGGCAGATGCAGCACGAGCGTCACCGTCGGCACGAGACCTCCTGTCGCGAGCCGGTTCGCCGCGCGCACGTCATCCTCCGGCAGCCCGCGCGCCGAAATCTGATATGCGTAGGTCGAGAGAAAGAACCTGTCGAGCACGACTACTTCGCCCGCGGCGAGCGCCGGTCGAATCTTCTCCGCCACAAGCTGCGCGCGCGATGCCATGAACAGCAACGCCTCTGCTGCCGGAGTGATCGTCCGGGAGGGCTCCAGGAGCACGCCGCGGATCGACTCGCCGAGCGACGTTCCGCCGGGCTCGCGAAGATGCGTGCAGCGGATGCCGGCGTCGTCCAGCGCGCGCACGAGTCGCGCCGCCTGCGTCGTCTTGCCGACGCCTTCGGCGCCCTCGAACACGATGAGCGAACCCGGCTTGACCATTGGCTGAGTTACCCGAGGGTGATTATGGAGCTCTGCGCGCCCTTGGTGATGCCCTCGCTTATCCAGTCGTTCACGCGACGCATCACCTTGTCCAGATTCTCCTGCGCCACAGCCACGCGCTGGTAGGCCGGATTGGACTGCACCTTGGTGAGAAGGTCGTCGAGCTGCTTCTCCATGTCCTCCGTGGGCTCCTCGCCACGCTGGAGCATCGCCTGCGCTTCGCGCCGGAGCCCTTCCATCTGGCGAAGGACAGTCGTCGCTTCTGCGTCCGCTGTCAGGCCCTCGTTCGCACGCGTTACGGCGCGATATTCGTCGCTCTGGCCGATGAGCCTGCCCAGTTCTACGGCCTTGTCTTCCAGTGCCACACTTGCCTCCTAGGAGCGTCGCGCGACGACGAACCGCTCGCGCCCCGTCAGGTCCAGCCGGACAGCGATCTCGCGATACCGCGAATCCACCGCCAGCGATTCAGCGACGAGCGACGCCCGCCGCGCATCAACTTCCAGTGCCAGGATTCCGTTCTGCTGCAGGAGATCGGCCGCGCCACGAATTATCGCAAGTGTCGCGGACATGCCATCCGCTCCGCTCAGGAGCGCGAGCGTCGGCTCCCAGTCGCGCACGCTCGCCGGAAGCTCCGCTACCTCATGATATGCAATGTAAGGGGGGTTAGACACCAGCACTGAGGCCTTCCGAATCTCCCGGACCGGGGCGAGCAGCGAGCCATGGCGGAATTCCACCGGCACTTTGAGTGCGCCGACGAGCGTCGATGCGTTCCGCCGCGCCACTGCGAGAGCGTCCAGCGAAACGTCCGTCGCGATGACCCGCTCAAACGACCCCTCGCTTGCGAGCGACAGCGCGATTGCTCCTGATCCCGTACCGATGTCCAGCGCGCAACCATGCAGCTCGCGCGACATACGCAGCACTTCTTCCACCAGGCCTTCGGTCTCGGGACGCGGGATCAGAACGCGCTCGTCCACATCCAGTGTGAGGTGCCTGAACGACGCGCGGCGAACGGCGTACGCGAGCGGTGCGCCGGCCAGCAGCCGCGCAACGGCCACCCGAGCCGCCTGACAGACGCTCTCCTCCACAGCTTCTGACGCATTGGACGTCGCCCAGAAGCGCGGCACATCGAGCAGCGCCGCAATCACATCATGCGCAACGCGTGGCGACGAGTCGCCGAGCAGCATCTGCAGCTCGACTGCGAGCGCGCCGACGCTGCGAGCGTCGACCCAACGCGGAGAGCTGGTTTCATTCGCGGCGCCCGCACCACCCGCGTCATCACTCCCGATGCGCTCGTCACTCACCGCTCAGGCGCTCCTCGACATCCGCCATCCTGAGCGCGTCGATGAATGGCTCGATTCCACCGTTCATGATCGCAGCGAGATCGTGCGACGTGAGACCTATGCGATGATCCGTCACGCGGCTCTGCGGAAAATTGTAGGTGCGGATCTTCGCTGACCTGTCACCGGTACCGACCTGCGTCTTGCGCATCCGTGCACGCTCAGCCTCACGCTCCGACAGGCGCGCGTCGAGCAGGCGTGCGCGCAAGACTTCCATCCCCTTGAGCTTGTTCTGCAGCTGCGACTTCTGATCCTGCTGCGATACCACGATTCCCGACGGGATGTGCGTGATGCGCACCGCCGAGTCGGTCGTGTTCACCGACTGCCCGCCGGGGCCCGAAGACCGGAACACGTCGATCCGCAGATCCTTGTCCTCGATGCGAACATCGACTTCTTCCGCTTCGGGAAGGACAGCGACTGTGGCAGCAGAAGTATGCGTCCGCCCCTGACTCTCGGTCACTGGAACGCGCTGCACGCGATGTACGCCAGATTCCCAGCGCATCGCACCGAACGCACCTGCGCCGATGATCTTGAAGATCACTTCCTTCACACCGCCGAGTGTCGCTTCCGAGAGAGAGATGATCTCGATCCGCCAGCGACGACTCTCGCAGTAGCGCGTGTACATGCGCCACAGCTCGGCCGCGAAAAGCGCAGCCTCGTCGCCGCCGGTGCCCGCTCGGATTTCGACGATCGCGGGCCGATCGTCCAGCGGATCGGGTGGCAGCAGCGCAGGCTTCAGCTCGAGCTCGATCTGCGCGAGCTCATCGGTCAACCGCTGCTCCTCCGCCCGTGCCTCGGATGCCATCTCGTCATCGTCTGAAGCAGCAAGCTCACGCACTTCTTCGAGCTCGCGCTCTGCGCGCTCCAGCCGTTCGGCTAGCGAGACCACAACCTGGAGCTGCCGATGCTCGCGCCCCAGCTCAGCGAATCGCTTGGAATCGCGCGCAGTTGTGGGATCACTCAGCTGAGCCTCCACCTCGGCGGCCCGCGCTACTGCGCTGACGAGACGATCTCTAAGGCTCATGGGTGGAGTGGAGTCAATGGGCGCAGGAACATGTTAGGTAGCAAGCTAGCGGAAAGCGGTTCGATGTCAGGCGGCTATGAGGTTGACGAAAACACGAAAGCCCACGACTTTCGTGGGCCTTCGATGATCTGGACGAGCGCAGCTAAGCGGTCGCCTTCTCCTTTCTGCCGTACTTCTGACGGAAGCGCTCGACGCGGCCTGCCGTGTCGACCATCTTGGCCTTGCCAGTGTAGAACGGGTGGCAGACGGCGCAGATGTCGGTACTGATGTTGGCGACCGTGGAACGAGTCTCAAAAGTGTTGCCGCACGCACAGTGGACCTTCGCCGTTGCGTACAGTGGATGGATATCTGGTTTCATTGGTGTCCTCGGGTATGGCTAGCCTTTAAAGATAAACGGCCCTGAGGTGGTATGGAAGCGCCCGGCTACCCCCTCCCAGGCGCTCAGCCCGAAGCATCCGCGCTCGCCGCTGGCAAGGTCCCAGCTGACCGTGCAGCATCCTCGAAAGCCCGCGCGCTGGCGTCGCGTCGGCTTGCTAGTTGCCTTGGACGATGCACAACCCCAACTGCGAGAAATGTCGATGTTTACGCGCGCCTCCCTCAGGGCCAGCACGTTTACGGCAGCAATCGCGACCGCAGCCCTGGTGGGCTGCGCGTCGGGCGGCATGGGCCGGAGCTCGGGACCACCCAACGCCGTCCAGCTCGAGATCAAGAACAACCTCACGCTTCCATCCGACCTCACAGTCTGGGCGGTCGGGCAAGGCGGCACGCGGATGATGCTCGGCGACGTTCCGCCGGCGACTACGCAAACATTCACGTTCAAGCCGGCTTCGTACTCCGAGCGATACTACCTCCTGGCGACTCGGCAGCTCAAGCGGCCTATAAGGTCGCAGAGATTTTCGGTGGGCGACGATCAGACCGGTACCATCGTCTGGACGCTCGTGCCGAACATTGTAGGATTCGAGGAGATCGATACGGATTCCACGTCGACCGATACAACGAAGTAGCGGCGATGCTACGCGATTTCGGACCGCCTCAGGCGCGCGGCGCGCCAGGCGGCGAAGAGGAAGCCGACAGTCATCGCCGCGCAGAGCGCGCCGAGCCAGTCACCTAACCTCGTATATAGCGTGCGCGTCGACGTGACTTCGACCCTGTACGTCGCAGTCCGCGGCACGAAGATCGGCGTTTCGGCGCGCACGCGCCCGAGGGGATCTATCCAACCCGAAATGCCGGTGTTGGCAGCGCGCACGATGGGCAGACGATTTTCGATCGCCCGAAGCGAGAGATGCGCGAAGTGCTGGTATGGTGCATTGCTGTGCTGGAACCACGCATCATTGGTGATGTTGAGCAGCACGGACGTTCCCTCTCTCGCGTAATCGCGCGCAAGCTGCGGGAAGATCGACTCGTAGCAGATCAGCACCCCCACCGTTCCAAAATCGAGATGAAACGGCTCCTCGGTGGTGCCACGTCCAAAACCGCCGAAGTAATCCATCCCGCGAAACCAATCCGGATTCACGAAAGGAACCCGCTCCACGATCGGCACGAGGTAGTGCTTGCGATAGGGCGGCTGGGGGCTGATGTAGCCGCGCGGATCTGTGAGGAGCGCGGCGTTGTAATACGCAAATGGCACGATTCGCGGATCGCTCGAATCCATGAATCCAACGATCATCGGAGTAGGGTGCATCGCTACCGCGGAGCGCAGCGAATCAGTCCAGGTCGGATACTGCCAGAGGAAGCGGTCCAGAGCGGCTTCCGGCCAGGCGACAAGATCCGGCGATGAGCGGGCGACTTCGGCTCGCGTCATCGAATCCAGTTTGGCTACGTGCGCGCTCGGATCCTCGGTCGTGAGCTTCACCTCTTCCGGTATGTCGGGCTGCACTATTGCAATGCGCGCGAGCGGTGTCAGGCGAATCGTGGCGATGCGCCATTCGCCATACGCTGCGACCAACGCGATCAGAACGAGCGCGCCCACGACACGCAGCGCTGCGGCTCTCCGATTGGATCGATACAGCCACGCGTCGACGACGAAGCCGTTCACCGCTGCGATCCAGAACGACACCCCGCGCACGCCGCTCAGATCGGCGACCTGCGCGAGACTCGTGACATGTGCCATCGAGAGGCCTAGCGGCAGCCACGGGAATGAAAGGTCGCTGAGATGGTTGAGGAGCAGTTCCGACGCCGTCCACACTATCGGCAACAGGATCGCGAGCGGCCATCCAGTCAACTTCCGCGCGAAGAAAAGCGCGGCCATCGTCGCTCCGACCACAGGGGCGAGCCAGATCAGCGACGCAACGTAGCCGAGCAGCGCAAGGTTGGTGTACAGTCGCAGCGCGACAGCGATCCAGTACAGATTGGCCCCGTAGCCAATGAAGCCGAACCAGAATCCCGCCGCGCGCTGCCTCCCACGCGTGCCCTTCCCGATCGGCCGCGCGCGTCACGACGAGCGTGATCGGCACCAGACACAACAACGCCGGCAGCACCAGATTGAAAGGCGGAAACGCTATCGCAAAGAGCGCCGCCGACGCAAGCGCGGCCAGCGCCTCGGTGCGGTTCGGGATCAGTCCGCCGGCGCGTATTTTCATTGCAGGATCACAGCGCGCAGTGTCGGCGCCGCTCGTCTGGCAGCGTCACGAACGGATTTCGCGACCTTCTTCCGCAGACCGGTACAGCGATTCGACGAGCTTCTGAACCACCAGAGAATCGGTCGGCGGATCGTACGCAATCTCCTCGCGCACGACAGCAATGAAGTGCGCGAGCTCGGCGCGGTAGCTCTGGATGAACGCGCTATCACGCGCCGTCGCGCCCGTTGGCGAGACGTCCGTTGGCTTTCCATTAAGTAGCTTGATCACCCGAAGCGGCGCGAGCCGCGCGCTGCCACGCGAAGCACGCGTCTCGAACCACCAGCGATCTTCCTCGCCCACATAATTCCACGCGACGTCTGCCGTGAACAGCAAGCCACCGGCGAGTTCGATCTGTACCGCCATGCCGTCCTCGACAGCCGATGCGCCGGGGCCGCGATCGAACTGCGCGCTTACGCGTACAGTTTCCGGGAAATCCGTGAGCCACAGCGCAAGGTCGAGCAGCGGATAGCCAAGATCGAGGAACGCGCCGCCGCCTGCCTCGGGGCGCCGGTAGCGCCAGCCACCCTGTTGTCCGCGAAACTGATAATGTCCGCCGCGAATGCCGGTGATGGCGCCCAGTTCGCCGCCGCGCATGAAGCGCTGAAGTTCTTGCACGTCGGTCCTGAAGCGCTGATTGTTCCCGACGGCGACCTTGCGACCAGCGGCCTCCGCAGCTGCGACGATTCGCCCGACACCGCCAGACGTCAGCGACAGCGGCCGCTCGCACAACACATCGACGCCGGCTCGTATCGCCGCAAGCACGTGCGGTTCGTGCAGATGGTTCGGCGTTGCAATTACTACAGCATCCAGACGATCGAAGTCGAAAAGATCGTCGATGTCCGTAAACACGTCCTCGACGCCGAAACGATCGGCGAGAGAGCGCGCCTTGGGTCCGTCGTTGTCACACAATGCGACGAGGGTCGCGCCGCGCGCCTTCGAGAGAAGCGGGAGGTGCGCGATCTGCGAGATCGCACCAGCGCCTACGAGACCGATGCGAACGGGTGGTGCGGACGCCATCCTCTAAATTACCCTCCCGATCGTGGTACCCGGGTAGTAGGCGTGGAGAATAGTCACCACGTCCTGGCCGGCGCGCGCACGATCTATCGCTCCCCACTGATCCATTCCGACGCCATGCCCGTTGCCCGATCCGTTGATCGTCAACTGTTGCAGCCGTCCGTCGCGATCCGTCGTCTGCTCGAAGGTGAAGAGCGTGCTCGGCAGAATGTCACCGGCCGCGCCACGCAGCACAAAGCGAATGTCGTTCCCGCGCACCGAATAGCTCCCCCGGTCTGTTTCGAAGACGAGCCCCGCAACGCGGCCCGACGCGGTGCGTCCGGTCTCCGTTATTCTGCGTAGCGCACCGACCTGTCCGCGTTTCGCAGATGAGTACTGCGGCAGATAGTGATCGAGCAGCGACGCGAGCGCGTCAGCGTCGATCGTGCGAGTCCAGTGGAAGCGTGGTGAATCCTCGCCATAGTAGTGATCCGTTCCAGGGATTCTATCACTCACGGAGACGAGATATGGTTCATCGGCGCTGCGCCACACCTCGCTCGCGGCAGCCGTGATCCCACCCGAGTTGGAATGATATGGCGCGTTGATCACCTTTCCGTCGTACATCATGACCATGTTGCGCGTTGCGCTGACCGCTGCGTCCGACAACGGCCGCTCCGCGTCGACCCCGCCGTACACCTGGTCGGTCGTCGTCGCCACCATGTCGTACGGGCGCGAATCATCCATGCGAGTGTACGTGAAGCTTCTCGCGGCGATCGCCTGCGCTTCGACAGCCGCGCTCTCGATCGTCGTACGATCGGTGCCGATCTCGAGCGGAACGACACCTCGCAGATAATCCTCGACAGCCACGCGGTTGATCACCGAAAGACCGTCGCCAGACATGGCGACCCCGATCTCGCCGCGGTACCGGTGCCCGTCGAATCCCACGAAAGCCCCCGCCGCTGCAGCTCGCGCGATCAGCGGACCATGAGTAGATGCAATCGACGCGCCGCTCGACACGATCATTCCGTCGCGCACCGCTACCGAAAAGCTGTCGCCCGCGCCGAGACTCGCCAGCAGCTTTCCGTCGGCTCCGTCGTACACGTTCCAGGCGCCGGTTCCATAGATACGCGCCGAAGCTCGGCCAACGCCGAGCGCAATTCGTACAGTTTGATCGTTGTCGGTGCGTACGACGCCGCCAGCTGGTATCACGCCGCTTTGCGGATTCGTCGTACTGCGGTGACCGATTATCGTCGGAAGTACCGTCACCGGTACTTCGGCCACCTGCACCGTGGGAGCGGTACCACTTGCAGCCCCGGAATCTGGCGGCAAATCGAGCGGCGGAATGTTGCTCTGCGGTTCGGCAGGCCTGCTGGCAACTGGCGTCGGCGCTTCCACTGGTGTCTTCACCGTGCCGGCGCAAGCACCGAGCAGGAGCGTTGCTAACACGAGCGTCGTCTTCACGCTCATAAGACGCCCCAGCGTCACCGTCCGAAACTTCCGATGGTAGTCGACACGAGCGGCAGCTGTCTGCGCAGCGACGCTCTCACCTCGCCTGCGGGGGCGCTGAGCAGTCGCACGGATTCTGCGATGAAGTCGTAGTCGTCCACCACCTCGCGCGGAATCACCTCGACCAGCGAGCCCGGCGCGAAAAGTCTTATCCAGAAACGTCACGCCGTCGATGTCGTCTGCCTGCCAGGGAAGCCTCGCGACGGACAATCCCGTGATTTCGTCGATCCGGTCGACCAGCGCCTGCACCGGCGTTCCGAGTCGCGCCTCGTACCGTTCAGCGGTGATCATCCTCTGCAAATCCGTCACGCGCTCGAGACGATCGCGCTTCACCGACTCGGGTACGTCGTCGTCCAGCGCTGCGGCCCGCGTCCCTTCCTGGGGCGAGTACGTGAACACGCCCACTCGTTCGAACTGAACGTCCTCGAGAAACGCCATGAGCTGCTCGAAATCCGCTTCGGTTTCGCCCGGGAAGCCGACGATGCACGTCGTGCGGATCGCGAGCTGCGGAACGGCATCCCGGAATCGCGCGACATTCGCCCGAATCGTGCGCGCACGCTCCGGTCGCCGCATGCGTTCGAGCACCGCGTCGGAAGCGTGCTGAATGGGCATGTCGATATACGGCATTATGCGCGGCTCGCGTGCGACGATATCCAGCAGCTCCGGTGTGATCCCGGTCGCGTACAGATACAGCATGCGAATCCACGGGATTGTCGTCTGCTCTACCAGCATCTGCAGTACATTGGGCAACCGAACTCTACGATCGCGAATGTCGCGCCCGTAGTGCGCGAGGTCCTGTGCGACCAGATTGATCTCGCGTGCGCCCTGCATCTCGAGCAGCTGCGCTTCCGCCACCACTTCTTCAGGTGAGAACGATCGATGCTTTCCGCGCATCAGCGGAATGGCGCAGAATGCACAACCGTGATCGCAGCCCTCGCTCACCTTGAGGTAACGCACATGCGGGAGATCGCCACTGTAGAGACGCACACCCGGGTGTTCCAACATCTGGTCACCGGTGAGCACTCCGCGGCTCGCGAGCTCTTCGATGAGGCGGTCAGTTTCGGATGCGCCGAGGAAGAGATCCACTTCTGGGAGCGCCTCCTCGAGCTCACCCTTGTGCCGCTCCACCATGCATCCCACGGCGACGACGGTGCTGCACACGCCCGTGGTCTTGTATTCGCCAGCTTCCACGAGCGCATCGAGCGATTCTTTTTTTGCGGCATCGATGAAGCCGCACGTATTGACGATGATGACTTCGGCCTCGCTCAGATCCGACGTCATCTCGCCGCCATATGCCGCGAGCTGCGCGAGATAGCGCTCCGAATCGACCGTGTTCTTGTCACATCCAAGCGTGACCAGCCCAACCCTCATGAGCCGAGGAACGATTCGAGAGCGCGTTTTTTCGAGTGATGGCGCAACTTGAGAAGCGCGCGATCCTTGATCTGCCGGACGCGCTCGCGCGTGACGGCGAGGTGCTCGCCGATCACCTCGAGCGTCATCGGCTCATCGCCATCAAGTCCGAAGTACATCCGCAGCACGCGCGCCTCGCGCGGCTTGAGTATGAGCAGCGACTGGTGAACGGTTTCGATGAGGGCCTTCTCGAACGTTTCTTCGTCGGGCAGAAGGCGGTTTGTATCTGCAAGGTGATCGATCAGCGAGTTGTCTTCGCCCGGCGTCATTGGCGCGTCGAGCGACAGGTGCGTGTGCGAGATCGCCATCGTGCGCGCAACCTCTTCCTCGGAGATGCCCATTCCCTCGGCGATCTCCAGATGCGTCGGTTCTCTACCCAGATCCTGCAGCAGAGTTGCAGCGCGCTTTCCGATCCGATGCAGATCGCCCGCGCGGTTCAGCGGCACGCGAACGATGCGTGACTGCTCCGCCAGTGCCTGGAGGATTGCCTGGCGGATCCACCAGACAGCGTACGAAATGAACTTGATGCCCTTCGTCTCATCAAAGCGCTTGGCGGCGCGCATGAGACCAAGGTTTCCCTCGTTGATGAGATCGGAGAGATTTACGCCCTGGTTCTGATATTTCTTTGCGACCGATACGACGAAGCGCAGATTGGCGCGCACGAGCTTGTTCATCGACTCTTCGTCGCCTGCCCTGATTCCTACCGCAAGCTCAGCCTCGGCCTCCCGCGAGATCAGCGGGTAGGCACTGATGTCGCGGAGATACTGATCCAGCAGTCCTTCGTCAACGAATTCCTTCCGCTTGGCCGGCAGCTTCATCCGTTCTAATTCTACCCAGCCTTCAACGAGTTGAAAGGGGGCGCGTAATTAAAGGATGTACCCGGACGGCTTTCGATTCACCGAACGATCGTTCCAAGACGCCTCCAGCGGGCGTCGGTGAGCCAGCTCCAGGCCGAAGAGCTGTCGGGACGATAGCTGAAGTAAACGAACATCGGCGTGCCGCGGACGAGTGAATCGGGGACGAAGCCCCAGTAGCGGCTGTCGAGGGAGTTGTCGCGGTTGTCGCCCAGCACGAAGAAGTTCCTGGGCGGTACAACGAGCGGCCCCCAGTCGTTTCTCGACGGCCAGTACGTATCGCTGGCGTGCGCCGACCTGACGAGATAATCACGCTGCCACCGGAACTCGTCGGCTGCCATGTCGGCCGCGTCGGATGTGTGGGTGACGTAGGTCTCCTTCAGAGGCTGCCCGTTTCGCACAAGCACACCGTCGCGCATCATCAAGGTGTCGCCGGGAACACCAACCACCCGCTTCACGAAATTCTCTGTTGGGTGGACGGGCCACTTGAACACGATCACGTCGCCGCGCTCCGGCTTCCTGAAACGCGGGCAGTCGGTAGTGTGTGAACGGAAGCACCGGTCCGTACACCATCTTGTCGACGACGAGAAAGTCGCCGACAAGGAGCGTACGCTGCATGCTGGCCGATGGAATCTTGTACATCTCGACGACCAGTGCTCGTGTCACGAGGAACAGCAGCACCGAGGCACTCAGCTGCAACAACGTCCGCACTAATCCACGCATCAGGAGTTCGTCTGTCCTCCGGCTGGCGAACGAGAGCGGTGATCGTCGCGCAGCCGTGTGTATGGCGCGGACTCATCCGCGCTTCGATAGTCCAAATGGTAGCACCGTGAACGGCGCGGAAGCATCCGTGCCTCCATAGTCCGACGCGCGGGTTTAGTCCGGCGTTCCGAGGTAGGTATCAATCTGCGCCCGCTGGAGCGTACCAGAGAAATCGACATAGCCGACCTTGGTCTCTGAATAGAAATCGTACACTTCCCAGCCCCCTTCCCGGTGGCCATTGCCCGTCTGCTTTACACCTCCAAAGGGGAGATGTGCCTCTGCGCCGATGGTTGGGGCGTTGATGTACGTTATGCCGTTATCGAGGTCCTGGAGCGCCCTGAATGCGATGTTGACGTCACGGGTATAGACCGACGACGAGAGGCCGTACCTTACGCTGTTGTTGACCGCGAAAGCCTCATCCGGCGTCGAGACGCGAATCACCGAGAGAACGGGTCCGAATATCTCCTCGTACGCAATGCGCTGGTTGGGCTCGACGCGCGTGAAGATCGTCGGCTCATAGAACAGGCCGTCGTCGAGGCCTCCGCCGGTGCCGCGCCGGGCGCCGCAAACGATGTCGGCGCCGTCAGCCTGGCCGATGTCGACGTATCCCTCGATTTTCCTGAGCGCGTCCTCGTTGATGACCGGTCCCACGTCGGTTCCCTTTTTCCGGCCATCGCCGAGCTTGAGTGCCTTGGTGCGCTCGACGAGCATGCCGAGGAAGTTGTCGTGGATGCCTTTCTGGAGGATGAGTCGGCTCGTGGCGGTGCAGCGCTGGCCGGTGGTGCCGAACGCGCCCCACAGCGCACCCTCGAGCGCGAGATCGAGGTCGGCGTCGTCGAGCACGATCTGCGCGTTCTTGCCGCCCATCTCGAGTGAGAGTCGCTTGTGCATGCGGCCGCATGTCGCTCCAACCATGCTCCCTGTCGCCGTCGATCCGGTGAAGGATATGAGCGGAATTTCAGGATGCTCGACGATAGGCGCACCGACATCCTCGCCCGTGCCGTGCAGAAGCTGGATCACTTCCGGCGGCAGACCGGCGTCGAGCATAATCTCGACGAGCAGCGTACCAGTGTGCGGCACATCCTCGGCGGGCTTGAAGATCACCGAATTTCCGCATAGCAGCGCCGGGAACATCTTCCACGTCGGAATCGCCATCGGGAAGTTGAACGGGCAGATGAGCCCCGCGACGCCGATAGGCCGTCGGTAGCTCATCGCCCACTTGTTGCGCAGCTCGGAGGGCACTGTGCGTCCGGAAAGCTGGCGCCCCATCGTCGCTGCGTAGTAAGCGGTGTCGATGCCTTCCTGAACGTCGCCGCGAGTTTCCGTGAGCGGCTTGCCCATCTCGCGTGTCATCGCATCGGCGATTTCTTCCTTGCGCGCGGTGAGCAGATCACCAGCCTTGCGCAGCACGTCACCGCGTTGCGGAGCCGGTGTCGCCTTCCAGAGCTCGAAGCCGCGCTTTGCACTCGCCACCGCGCGATCGACGTCGGCCGCATTGGAGAGCGGAAACTTTCCTATCACGTCGTTGAGATCCGCGGGGTTACGGTTCTCGAAATAATCGCCGGTCGAAGGCTCGACCCACGCGCCGGCGACGAAGTTCTTGAAGACTTTCATTGGACGTTCTTGTAGAGCGTGACTTTACCGTCGGCAATACGTATGTCGCCGATGTAAGGAGGAAGCGGAATCGGAAATGCATCGGGCGCGATTCCATCCGGAGCATCGTGCCGGATCTGCTGCACCAGTTTGGGCAGCATGGCCTGCGGAAGCGTGAGCTGATGGATCTGCGCTTTTGTGACGTGCATCTGCGCCAGACCAGCGCGAATGAGATCGACCCGCCCGGCGAGCTCGATTGTATCCCGCGCGCCGATCATCGATGCAAGCGGACCCAGCGCACGGTCGGCGCCGAGCTCGCGCAGCGGGACGACCGCGCTTACGTGCAGCTGGTCGCCGGATACCATCGCGCGTACATCTGTGGATGAAGGCGGAAGCTGCTTGGCGGTCTGCTCGATCAGATAAGCGACCGCCTGCGCCGGGGTGAGGTTGGTGTAAACCCGTCCCTGATTCGCCCGGAGACTCGATACGGCCAGGGCGCCCGTGGATGCATCGGAGGGCGTAACCTGGTGCCACGTTCCCGCTGCGGCCACGGTCGGCTGCGAGGCCTTGATCGTCCACCAGTAATAGCCGGCGGCGGCGATCACCACCAGCACTATCAGACATCCCACCCTACGGAGGCAGCCGAACATTCTGAAAGTTAGCCGGTCGGGAAAGAGGCGCACAGGATGACGCCGGAGAGCAGCCCCCCGAACAGGGTTCGCCTATGACGCGTTCGCCTTCGCCAGAAGTGCCCTCACATCAAGATGCTCAGTCCCCATCAGCGGCAGACCGCTTTCGGCGCGCGGCCACTGCTCGCGCGGACGGTCCCAGTAGAGCTCGATCCCGTTGTCGTCTGGGTCTCTGAGATAGATCGCCTCGCTCACGCCATGGTCGGCGGCGCCATCGAGCTGTATCCCCGCGTCGATGACCCTCCGCACAGCAATCGCGAGGTCTCGCTCGGTGGGATAGCGAATTGCCACGTGGTACAACCCCGTATGTCCACGCGGAGCCGGCGCGCCTCCGCGGCTCTCCCATGTATTGAGGCCGATGTGGTGATGATATCCACCGGCCGATACAAACGCCGCCTCAGCGCCGAAGCGTTGGGTGACGTTGAAGCCCAGGACGTCGTGATAGAATGTGAGAGCGCGATCGATATCAGCGACCTTGAGATGCGTATGGCCGATGTCGGTGCCGTCCGGTACGGAGTAATCAGTAGCTGGTTGATCGGCCATTTTGCGCCTCCTGGTTCAGGAACCTGGCTTTCCGGGCGAAACTTACGGCGTTTCTCGCAGTCTGAAAGATGGTGGCCCTGTGTCCTGTGTCGCTTGCAAAGTTGGCACAAAGGCTGTACGTTCGCCCGAACTCAATCCTCGATTCCCCATGGAAACGAACCGACCACTCGCGCGCGCTGGATATCTGCTCGCAGCACTTCTGGTAGTACTGCCCGTCTTCGACGCCATTGCTCGCGTGATGCCGTTCCATCTCAGCGATGCCCGCTGGCGGTTTCAAGTCCTGGGGAATATGAGCAATGTTCCGATGGTGCCGTTGTTTGGGCTGTTTCTCGCCCTGGTCTTCGCATGGTGGGCGCGTGATCTTCGCACCAGGCGATCTGTGGGTGCGATCTGCATTGTGCTTGCCGTTATAATCGCCGCGATCGGTATTATGTTCGTCATCGATTATTTCGGTGTGAAGGACGCGATTCCCCCTCGCTACCAGAAGGTAGCCGCCGTTGCATCGGTCGCGGCCGTCATCAAGGAGCTACTGGCGATCGTTGTTCTCGCACTGTTCGCGATCGCGTCGTTCCGGGATGGCGACATTCTGGTCGAACCCAGAGCTCCGCTGACTGTCAATCGATAGATCGCGCTTCTTTTGTCCACACCTCGATAAGGGCGCACTGGTTCCCAAAGCGGATTGGCGCGTCGACCTCGTCGTAGAACTCGACGCCAAGAATGTCGTCAACGGGCACGGTGTCGTATCCGCTTGCCGGTCCGCCATCCACTACCAGATGTACACAGCCGTTCGCAGACTGGTCGCCATTGATAGTTCCTGCTCCCCGAGACACGCTGACGCCGCCGTGGCACCCGACGCTTTTCTGCACCTGAACCCCGGGCAACCGCTTCAGTAGGTCGAGCAGACATTCGGGTTTCAGTCGCTCGATGTCCGCTTCAGTGAAGTAATCGCCGATTCCCGTTCGTGCGCGCAGCGCGAACTCCGAGCGCGCTCGATTCTGAGGCGCGGTGACATCGACACGCGCGAGTTCGGGAATCACAGAGCGGAGATGTACCGTAATGCCACTGCCCGTAGCACTTAGCGCGCTCGTCACGTCGAGCGGAGCGAAGCCAAGCTTTCGCACAAGCAGGTGGTGTGTGCCAGGACTGCCAGGCCAGAGTCTGACGACTCCCGCACTGTCGGTAAAAAAGCGCGCGGCGTTGTCGAGCGTAACCTGCGCGCGTGGGATCGGCTGGCTTGAGGTGGAAAGAACAGTCACCGAAACGGAACGTTGCTTGTCAGAAGCGCTCGCCAAAGGTGTCGTGACACTGGGCTCGATCTTCCTTTGACTGGGCGCGCTCGTGTGGGCAGCGGGCACCAGATTGAATGCTACCGATGCAAGTTGCGCGTTTGCGCTGAGCGTCACGTCCTGCGCCGTGGAGTCCTGCCCAACTTGCATCACCAGCGTCGCACGGAGAGGGACTGGGAGCCCGCACACAACGAAGCGCCCATCTCGGTCTGGCCGTGTGATTGCGACACGCGACACAGACTGCACACGCCGCGCAACCGCATCAACCTCGGTGGCAATCCAGCTCACGGTAACCGTCGCACCCGTCGGATCTGCATCCCCATACTTTGATATCACGCGGCCAGCTACCGCGCCAGGGTCCGATGTCGCCCTGCCGCAAATCAGGCGAACGGTGGTCGCCTGACTCGGAAGTGTCAGGACGACGCGCATCGTAGAGTCTTGCACTGCGTGCAGAGTCACTTTGACCTGGAGCCCGAGCGCCTCGGCGAGCGAATCGGTGGCGGAGAGCTGGTAGTTCCTGTTCCCCTGCACAGTGAGCCGAAAGTGGCCGTTCTCGTCAGCGGTGGTCGTGTCGGCGCGCGGTGCACCGAGCTGCTGGATTACGATCATCGCCCCGCTCCACGGAACATCATGCAAGCTGTCGAGCGCGATACCCTCGAGCGCTGCAGAGCCGCTCGGCGGCCTCGACGTTTGTGTGGCTGCGGGCTGAGTCTGAGCATCCAGCCGCCGCGGCGTGTGGCTCGCAGCGAGAAGGCAGATCCCGATTAGATAGTAGACCCCACAGCGCTCGGCATGTGACATTCGCGCGACCGGACACGGAAGTAGCGTAGTCTATGGACCCGTAAGCTGTTGCGCCAGATCATAGCGAACGACTCCGGCAGCGCATCATCGCCGGCTATCACTTCCGCGCTGATGGACGGTACCTGAGCGCTTCGGCGATATGTAGCGCGGAGATTCGTTCCTCGCCTCCGAGATCGGCAATGGTGCGCGCGACCTTGAGCACGCGGTGATACGCGCGCGCCGAGAGCTCGAGCGCTGAGGCAGCTGAATGCAGCAGCGAGCGCGCGTCCGTGTCTACTGCCGTGTGTCGATCGAGCCACCGTCCCGGAACGTGTGCGTTGCAAGTGACGCCGCGTTGAGCGCGATATCGTGCACGCTGCGCGCAGCGCGCGCGGTTGACGCGGTCGCGCATCTGTTCCGAGCCTTCGCCCACTATCGCATCGGAGCTCAGATCACGCAGCGCGACCGCACCCACTGGGACGTGCATGTCGATCCGATCTGCCAGCGGTCCTGACATGCGAGCAGCATACTTCGAGACCTCCGTCGAGCCGCAGGTGCACTTGTTGCCCGGCTCGCCGGCGCGACCGCACGGACACGGATTGGTTGCCCCAACGAGTGTGAAGCGCGCCGGAAAGCTCACCGACATCGCCGCGCGCGCAATCACTACCGACGCATCTTCAAGGGGCTGCCGCAGTCCATCCAGGACGCCACGCGAAAACTCGAGCATCTCGTCCAGAAATAACACTCCGTTGTGCGCGAGGCTGACCTCGCCCGGCCGCGGACTGCTTCCTCCACCGATCAAGCCAGCGCCCGATATCGAGTGATGGGGCGCGCGAAACGGACGTGCACCGAGCGTGATCTCAGGCGACAGCACTCCGGCGACGGAATGAATCGCAATCACTTCGAGCGCCTCTTCTTCACTCAGATCGGGAAGAATCGTCGGGAGTCGGCGTGCGAGCATCGTCTTCCCTGCACCCGGGGGTCCGATCAGGATCAGATTGTGCGAGCCAGCCGCCGCCACCTCGAGCGCGCGTTTCGCGCTCTCCTGTCCAACAACATCGGCGAAATCAACATCGTACGCGCGTGGCTCGACAACCTGGTCGGCGGCGCGTGCGACCAACAGTTCATCGTCGCGAAGCTGGAGGACCAGCTGCCGCAGCGTCTCCGGCGCGCTCAGTGAGATGTGCGTCACCCGTCCCGCCTCGACGTGGTTCGCAGGTGGTATCACGAGTACGGCATCGGGCGCGGTGCGACCCACGTGTCGCGCGACTGATAGCGAGCCGCGAATATTGCGAACGGCACCATCGAGGCTGAGCTCGCCGACAAATATCCTGTTCTCCACAGCTTGCGGAGGCAATTGGCCAGTTGCAACAAGGATCCCTAGTGCGATTGGAAGATCGAATGCACTTCCCTCCTTGCGAACGTCCGCGGGCGCGAGGTTGACAGTAATGCGCCGCGGCGGCAGCGCGAATCCGGAATTGACGATCGCCGCCCCGACGCGCTCTCTGCTCTCCTTCACAGCGCCGACCGGCAGGCCGACGATAATCCACTGCGGCAGTCCCTGCGCCGCATCGACTTCGACTGTTACATCGTACGCGTCGATCCCAACGACGGCGGCTGATCGTATCGCAGCTAACATGCGGTCTCCGTGATGTAATCAACGTCGTCACTTCTCAAGAAAAGCGCTGCGTCGGCGCCATACACACTGTATCGAATCGCGCCGCGCAAATTGCCTCGGGTGGTTATCTGGCCGAGCCGCTGGGGTTACCTTCAATCCATGACGCCGACAGCGATCGCCTGCGCCATGCGTGAGAAGTTGCTCTGTTGGAGTCTGCTCATCGCCACGCTCGGAGTCTTTCCTCGAGGTGCGATCGCGCAACGCCGACCCGCCGGGCCACTCCCGGCGCCCGCCGGCTGGGACAGCCTTTATCGCACGCATCGTCTTTTTGAGCTGCGTGATTCTATCCAGGCGTCCAAGACAGCTGTAGTGCCATCGACGCGCTTCTATCGCGGCGTCGTAGCTCATGCGTTCAACGACAACGACGCCGCGATAGAGAACCTCTCCGCTCTGATCGACAGCACCCCACGCAGCCTCACCGCGGCTCAGCTGGTCGATGCCGTCGACGCACTAGGCGACAGCTATCGGCGCGAATTCCGATATCGTGAGTCCGCGATCGTCTATCGAAAGGGGCTTCGCCTTGCAGGCGCTACGCTCGACTCTGCGACCCGTGCCCGTTTCTCGTCATGGGCGGATATCGCGAGTGCGCTTGCCACAATATCTCCGCAGCACATTTCCTGGTCCGCCGAGTCGAATAACACGCCTGTCGCGAATGATAGCGTGGAATGGGCCGTGGTTACGACGATCAATGGCGATTCGCTCGATTTCCCGCTCGCGGTCGACGCCGCGGCGCGACTCACCGTCCTCGATTCGACGACGGCTGCTGCGCATCGCGTTCGCTTGCTCAGCGGTCCCATTCGTACTACCGTTGCGGGTTATCCGATGACAGCGCGCGTCGGTGTGATCCGCACGCTAGGCGTCGGCGCAGCCACGGTTTCGAACGTGGCTGGGCTCGTCGTGGCCGATGATGCACTGCGTGCAGCATACCGCCGCGCGCGCACCGGCGGCGTGATCGGATTCCCCGTTCTATCGGCGCTGGGCACCGTCACACTCACGCGCGACGGTCACGTCGCGCTATCGTCGCCCGGCACAGACGCCGACTCGAGCTCGGTGCCGAACATCGCCCTCGCCGATGGCACGACGATCATTGCAGCGAATTACACTGGACACCGCATACCGTTCGTGCTCGATCCCAACGCGAATCGGACGGTGCTTTATCCTTCTTTCCTCCAGGAGTTCGCCGCGGCTGCCACCGGCGGACGTCTCACAACGTACGTGGGCGAAGACGCCGCTGGCGGCGTCGTATCGCTCCCAGCCTACGTCGTCCCCAGCGTCGTCGTAAGCATCAACAGTCTCCCGCTCAGCCTCAGCTCCGTCGACGCCCTCATGCGCAACGACGACCCGCGCTCGCAGTCTTACTTTGGCGCGCTTGGACGGGACGCGCTGCAATCAGTTGATCGCGCGACGTTCGATTACGCCGCGATGACGCTGCGACTGCGTGATGAGCTGCCACCGGCCGTTCTTCCGAAGATTGTCTATCCAAACGGCGTCGCGGCCGTCAAGTCCCCGGTGAGCAAGGTTCCGCAGGACATCGCCTTCGTCGCGCTCCTCTTTGCGCTTTTCGTGGTTCCGAAGGCACTCCAGCGGTATCGTCTTCCGAGCGCAATCACGAGCCTGCTGATGGGCGCCGGCGCCACCGCGCTCGGCCTTTTCCACAACGACCCGACGCTCCACCTGCTGTCCACATTCGGGATTGTCGCCCTGTTTCTTTTCGCGGGACTCGATATCGATGGGCACGAGCTGCGGCGTCGGGCACCGTCGCTGATATTGCACGGATTTGTCTGGTCGCTGCTGCTGGCGATCGGCACGAGCATCGCTGCACTCGTATTTGGATTCGCCGTGCGGCCAGCGGTTCTCCTCGGGCTCGCGCTGCTCACGCCGTCGACGGGATTCATTCTCTCGTCCCTCCCCGGATTCGGACTGCATGCCCAAGAGCGGTTCGCCGTCAAGACGTACGCGATCGCGTCTGAATTGCTGGCGCTGACTGTTCTTTTCTTCGTTCTTCAG
This sequence comes from uncultured Gemmatimonadales bacterium, assembly GCA_963731305.1. Taxonomy (GTDB): domain Bacteria; phylum Gemmatimonadota; class Gemmatimonadetes; order Gemmatimonadales; family Gemmatimonadaceae; genus Fen-1247. Next base: position 214,252 of record CAVSUQ010000005.1, read on the forward strand.
TCCACATCGGTCGGTCGTCTTGCATTCGCCGTCGCCGCGATGCTCGGCGTAGTAATCGTGATTCCGGTCGCATTCCGGCTTTTCGCACGATTGGTCGCACCACACGCTCCGCGGTCAGAGTTTGCGTTTCTCCTGATGGTCGCGATCGTGTGCTCATACGCAACGACACGGCTCGGCGTTTACTATTTGGTTGGCGCATTTCTCGTAGGGATCGCAGCTCAGCGCTTTCGCTCGGAGCTGCCGGCAATGTCGTCGGAGAAGATGGTGGATGCTCTGGAGTCGTTCGGTTCCGTTTTCATCCCGTTCTACTTCTTCCATGCCGGTACGGAAATAGTGCGAGAGCAGATCACGGTGCGCGCGATGATCATCGGGGTCGTTCTGATTGCCGTGCTGATCCCGTTCCGGATCGCCATCACCGCGCTTCAGCGTCGCCTTGCCGTACATGATGCGATGGCATCCGCACGACGAGTCGGTGTCGCACTGGTCCCGACGCTCGTGTTCACGCTCGTCATTGTAGATATTCTCAATACAAGCTTCGGGACCCGTAAATATCTCCTCGGCGCGCTGGTTCTCTACACAGTGATCAATACGACGATTCCCGCCTTTGCGCTTCACGCCGCCGCCCCAGAGTTCGAGAATGTAGAGGCAGGTGAAATCGATCCCCGCGCGATGTAGGCTTTGCGGCGCGGATGCGTAAGCGTGACGAGGTCAGTGCGTAGCTCCGGGAATCTGGAACACGAGCTCGTTGAATCGTGAAGACAGACTCGTTACGGTGGATGCAGACGAGTTGAAGTTGTGGTCAAAAAACGTCCGGAGAGTCGTCGTGATGATCCGCAAACCGCGCCTCCTGTCGATGATCTTTCCGCCGAAGCGCGTTATCGTGGTCGGCATCACGAACGGCGCATCCGTAAAGCTGAAGTGGCCAGTGCCGGCAATGCGTGCGAGGTAGAAAGGCGCCCGCGCGCGGCTCTTAAGACTATCGATCAGCAGGTTGAAGTCGCCGCCGCGTGATTCGAATTGCGCCCGGGTCATGTGCCGCTTCGCGAGATCGGCATCGCTGTAGACCGGCTTCTCGAGAAGAAACAATATGGGACGCTTGAATCCTTGAGACACGAACGGAGCGATTGGATCGCCGTGCGGATCGGTCGGACCACCATCGAGATTGACGCAGGCACGGAGTCTCGGATCGTGCCCACATGCCTCGACCGCAATCAGTCCGCCGGAAGAATGGCCGAATGCGCCGACGCGATTCCAGTCAATCGTTCGCGCAACCGTTCCAGTGACTGAATTCGTTCGATCGCGTTGAAGTCTGTCGAGAACGAAGCTGATATCCCTGGACCATGCGGAGATCTGGCTCCGTTGGACCGAGGCGTCGTCGCTTGCATTCGCGCTGTCGTCATCGGCGGTCTCCGTAACGTCACCGGGGAGGACTGCGAAACCTTCATATGGATGGTCGACCCCGGCGACGATGTATCCGTGGCTCGCGAGATCCTCCGCAATTGCAGTGTAGTTGGCCGTGGCCACGCCAAGACCCGCAGACAGCGTGACGAGCGGATGCTTGCCGGCGCTCACAGGGGCGTCGCTGTAGGAGTGCGTCACGATTCGCGACCAGCTCGCCAGAAGGGCCGGATCTATCCCGTAGTAATCGTCCCTGACTATCCGCGCCAGGAGCGCGGGGCTCCAGATGTACGGAGCACGTAGCGCGTTGCGGCGGACGGACGCTGGGTACCACAACTGGACTGGGATCGGTCTACCACCAAATCGATTGTGTCCGATCGGATCGCGGCGCGCGGAGTCGACAAGGAATGACAACGTGGTCCCGACTGCGTAGGCGCCTGTCGGAGCGGGAAGGACCGGCACGCTGGCATGGCTTCTCTGCGCCGGAAGAGTGGCGCCGGTGCAGAGAAACGCGCCGCAGACAAGCATGACTCGTCGGAGTCGTGCCTCAGTGGGCGACCTTCCCCGAAGCGCGGACTTTCTCATCCAGTCGTGCTCTCCTCTGACGTAATTGACGTTGACAGCGCACGTCCGGCCCACAAGCGACGCCAGTACCGCTGGGTCGTTGTGCTACGCGTTTCTGACACACCCTTGGTCACGCGCCACGTCATAAGAGATGCCACAAAGCACAACGGGCGGAGCAGCTTTCGCCGCCCCGCCCGTTGAGCCCAAGGAGTGCCGCTTACTGCGGCGCCTTGATCGAGTCGCTACCTATCACGAGGATTCGGAAATCGTCGCGACGGTTCTGCTGCCAGCAAGTCTCGTTGTGTTCCTTGCAGACCGGGCGCTCTTCACCGTAGCTGACGATGTCGATGCGACCTGCGTCGATGCCATGATCAACGAGGTACTTCTTGGCCGAGGCTGCACGGCGCTGGCCGAGGGCCAGGTTGTACTCATCCGAGCCGCGCTCGTCGGTGTTCCCTTCGATGCGAATACGCATACCAGAGTTCGCCTGGAGGTACGGGATCTTCTCGTCCATCGTCGCCTGAGCATCCGTCCTGATATCCGACTTATCGAAGTCGAAGTAGATGCTGGCCGTGATCTTCGTCGAGTCAACCGGCGGTGGTGGCGGCGGTGGCGGCGGCGGCGGCGGTGGCGGCGGTGGTGGTGGTGGTGGTGGCGGAGGCGGTGGTGGCGGCGGTGGAACGTGCGTCGTGTCGATGACCGTACGCGACGCGCCGCCGAGCATGAAGCTCAAGCCGGCACGAGCCGAATAGTTGACCGTCGAGTAACCGCCCATCGGGTAATCAACGAGACCGTCGATGCGGAGCGCGATACGATTCACGAGGCCGAAGCGGATTCCAACGAGGCCTTCCGGACCGAACGCGTACGAATCTTCCGCGCCTGGCAGGTCGTCGTCACGATGGAAGCTCGAGCGAACAGCACCGGCGCCGATGATGAACTGGCTGCGCGACCAAACTGGAATGTTGTAGTCGAGACGCAGCGAGAAGTTACCATTGTCGTACGGGATGGCAGCTCCCTGCGTGTAGGCTGCCGTTGTCTTCGGCTGCACGTAAGAACCGTCACCTTCGACTTCCCAGTTCTTCGTGAGGAAAACGCCAAGACCGCCGCCGTAGCCGATCGAGTTCTTGAGACCAGTGTCGAAATCCAGCTTGCTCGCGTAGTGGTTCCACGAGCCAAAGCCCTTGATTTCTAGCGTCCCTGGCTGCGGCTGCGGCTGATCATCCCACCAATCGAAGTGAGCAGGAGCCGTCGAGCCCTCGCCCATCAACGACGACAGGTCCGGCAATACTTCGAGGCCGGCCTGGAAGCGATAATTCTTCATGCTCGTACCGCTCGGCGCGTAGTCGGCGATCGCGTCGCCGCGAAGTGCCCACATGTCACCGAGCATTACGCGCAGACCGAGATCGCCGGTCACGCCGTAACGGTACGTGTAAATGTTGTCGGATGGATAATCGTTATGGAACGGCGAAAGAACGCCGCCCGCGCCGATCAGGAGCGAAGTGTGAGTGAAGATTGGAAGCCCATAGACCAGGCGCGCTGCGATCGGACCGTACTTGATGTTGGCCGGACTCGCGGATGCCTCGGTGTACGAACCTTCGGCTTCAAGGTCCCAGTTAGGTGCGATAAAGGCGCCTACGCGCCCACCGAAACCAAATTTGTTGTCGGTGATCCCCATGCCCGACGTGCCGCCGGTTTTCAGGGAACCGTCAAAGATCGTGTACTGCCCGAAGCCGCCTAGCAACAGAGTGCCAGGCTGCTGGGCAGCCGCGACACCTCCGTAAAGCAAGGCCGCTGCGGCGCAGACGGACCAACGCTTAGATAACATCTTGAATCTCCTTGGGATGGAGGAAGGACACTTAGTCGGAGCCGGTTTGTGCTCGTCGCGCCCTACCCGGCAGGATGCATGCCGCCCCATGTGGGCGCCACGCGCAGGTCCGACCGAAACCCGCATACAACGCGCTCAATTTGCCTGATCCTGATGCAGAATGCTAGCGACAAGCCCATCTGCGATTGCGATAAACACTTGGATCATCGATCTTAGCGATTTGTGTACGTTGTCGAGACGGCTACGTGCAAGTCTGGCGCCACGGTCGCTGCAACAAACAACCAGTCATCGCCTGACAACTGGTAGCAGGCGCCGCCACCACCGCAACGCACGCTGCCGCTTGATGGTCGACGCAGCTGCTGCACGCCACGCTGACTGCATCTCCGCCGCGTCGGCGAATCGATTCGCGGGGCGAGGCGCCAGGCCCTGCCGAAGCCACTCCTCGATCGGTGTAGCGAGTTCCGACAGATCGGTCCGCTCACCCAATTGCTGCGCAAGCACCGTCTGCGGATCGTTTCCCTTGAACGGCAATTGTCCGGTCAACGCGAATGCCACGACAGCCGCGAGCGAGAAACAGTCGACCGCCGCCGTCTGGGGTTCGCCAAGTAACTGTTCCGGCGCGGAAAACTCGACGGTGCCACCCGCAACCATCGTATCCTCCCCGGTCACGTGCGCGATTCCAAAGTCCGTGAGGCGCCAGCGGTGGTACCGGTCGATCAGAACATTCTCCGGCTTGAGGTCTCGGTGCACCACGCCAATCGCGTGCGCCGCACCGAGTCCGTCCAGAATCAGATCGACATGGGGCGCTATGTCTTCCACACTGCGCGCTCCACGTCGCGCGATGAGCTGCGCCACCGAGCCGCCCTCGGCGAGCTCCATAGTGTACCACGAAAGGCCCGCACGCCCGTCCCAATCGTAGATCGGCACAATGGCAGGGTGTGCCAGCTGAGCCGCGAGCCGAGCCTCCTGCCAGAACGCGCCCACGGCCTCGGCGTCGCGGGCGATGTGCGGATGAAGCACCTTGAGGGCTATCTCTCGCTCCAGCGAGAGATCACGCGCGCGCCATACGGTGCCGAACCCTCCGCTTCCAAGCTTCGAAAGAATTTCGTAGTCGTCACCCACGGCGTCGCGTACGCGGCGCTCGCCTTCGTCTTCGATCTCTCCTGGCGCGGCACTGGCAGCAGGAGCCCGACGCTGCTCTGCGCCATAGCCGCGCTCCGCGGCGCGGATCATCGCACCCATTGACTCGAATCGATGGGCCGGGTCGGGGAGAAGCGCCCGATCGATCGCTACGGCGACGGACTCCGGCGTCTCGGGCCGGAGCAGCTTGACGGGCGGCGTATCGCGCAGCGGCGCCGGCTCGCCCGTGAGCATGGCGAAACAGGTCGCCGCCAGCTGCCACTGATCGCTTTCCGGAGTGGGCCGCCAGACGCCATCGGCCCACTCCGGCGGAAGCGGCGCCTGCTCCAGTGGCGGATGGACGGCGTGCGGCAGATCCTCTCGCGGTACCGCCCACTGCCATTCGAGCATCCAGAAACGACCGGTTGGCGTAGTCCAGAGGGCGTCAGCGCTCAACGCGCCGTGGACAGCACCCGTCGTGTGGAGATAGGCCAGCGTCGACCCGGCTTCTCGCAGTATGCGCAGCACGTATGGGACATCTGCCGCGCCCATACCCTCGAACCTGGCTCCGACGCTCTCGCCAGATACCCAGCGTCTCAGATATCCGGGTCCCCTGTCACGCTGGTTGGTCCAGTAATGATAGGTCGTAGGAATGGACGGATGGCTGCGATGCGCTAGACCGATTGCCTCCGCGTGAAGCCACCGATGGTGAGCGGGATCGGGCGCCGTCACCAGCGCCAGCGCGCGCCCCAGCCCGTCTATGACTTCCTGGTAGTGGCGATAGTCGCCGGCAATTCCTTCCGCACCCCAGCGCCATCCGGGAGGCAGGTCCCATCCGGCCATGTGTAGCGGGAGCGTCCGGGTCACGCGGCGCTGGCGGGCTTTCGAGCGGGGAACGGGCGCAGTCATCTGGTAGCTGTTAATATAGGACTGCCCTTACCGAAAGAGCGTTGTAGAGTGGCGTCCGACCCGCCCCCGTACCTCCAGACAGCGGAGCCCAGGCTCCTCAAACAGATGACCCCCCGCGACGTCGCCGAAACGCTCGCGCGTGACCCTCGGCTCATTCTCCCCATAGGCACGGTCCAAAAAACCTCGGACGCCATCCCCATGGGCGCATCGACGATCGTCGTCGACCGCGTGGCCGACGCCCTGTCGGCCGAGTTCGGCGTGCTGAGGGCGCCGACGGTGGAGTACGGCGTCAACCCGACCAAGGACGCCGAATACCCTGCCAGCGTGACGCTGAGGAAGAAGACCCTGCATCGGATGCTCAACGACCTGTTGACCACCTGGGAGTGCAACGGCGTCAATGAGTTCGTTCTTCTGACGGCGCATGGCTACGACCCGCACCTCGAGGCGATCTCGACTGTGGGCACTGTCCGGGCGCGGGTGCGCGTGGTCGATCTGTTCGCTGTAAACCTTTCCGATCTGGTCGGTGTCAGACGCAGTGACGACGATCGTGGGGGCGTATTCGCTTCGCTGTTGATGTACCTGGCCCCTTCGCTCGTCGACGCGGAAAACGTCGAAATCGGCGCGTCGGCCGAGCAAGGACGGGCCTTGTACGAGCGGATCCGCGCTCGCATCAGCGAGCGGATCTTCCTGGCGCCGGTCCCGTCAGAGTAGCTGCTGAAGTATTTGCTTGACAGGAGCGCAAGACAGCAGTAGTGTACTAGTTAACTGATACACCATAACACGCTTTTCCGGCGGCCTCTCAGAGACCGCCGACCTTCAACGATTCTCTCACGCATTTATAAATGAAGCCCAGATTTCCTTGGGTAGTGGCAGTGACGGCACTGACAGCCAGTGCCGCGGGGGCGCAGACCGTAGGGCGCACGACGCTACCTGATCAGTCGCCCAGCGCGCTCACCATAGATCAGGCGGTCGCACTCGCGCAGCGGAACAATCCGGATTTTCAATCCACGCGCAACAACGCGCGCAACGCTGCTATCGAGCTGCGCACGGCGTACGGCGCGCTCCTGCCGCAGGTCAATGCGAGTTTCAGTGGCCAGTATCAGCAGGGCGGCCAGCAGTTCTTCAACGGCGTGTCGCTGAGCGCGAACAGCGACGTCATGCAGTCGCAGTACAACATCGGGTTGAATTACAGCATCAACGCCGGCACCTTCATCGCACCGAAAGTGCAGCGGGCGAACAGCGCAGCTGTCAACGCGGACATCGCCGGCGCAAGCGAGGCGCTTTCCGCAACGGTCAAACAGGACTATCTGACTGCGCTGCAGAGTCGCGCTCTCGCGGAGCTCAACGACTCCCTCGTCGCAAACGCGAAAGTGCAGCTTGAGCTGGCGCGCGCCAAGGCACAGGTTGGAACCGGCACGCTCCTCGATGTGCAGCGCGCCGAAGTGGCGCTGGGCCAACAGCAGGTCGCGTTGCTACAGGCGCGGAATCAGAACGAGATCGACAAGCTGCGTCTCTTTCAGCAGATGGGCGTTCCGCAACCGCCGAACGTGGAGCTCGTCACTACATTCAGCGTGCGTGACAGCCTTCCGCCGCTTGACGCCCTGCTCGACATGGCGAGGACTCAGAATCCGGGCATCGTCGCGCTTCGCTCGCGCGAGACGGTCGCCGATCTCAACGTGAAGCGCGAGAAGACGGAATACACGCCGACGCTGACCCTCTCGACCGGGATCGGCGGATACACGTATCAGTACCGCGATCCCAATTATCTCATCAACCAGGCGCAGTCGTCTACCGCCGCGGAACAGTCTTCCTGTATCTCCACTCAGGAAGTACGACAGGCAGTGGGGCTGCCCAACACGCTGGCCCAGTGCTCCGGCCTGGTGTTCACACCAGCGATGGCGAGCCAGATCCGCGCGCAGAACTCGCAATTCCCGTTCAGCTTCACACCGGCGCCCAGGAGCGTGTCCGCGCAGATCTCGCTTCCCGTGTTCGACGGGTTCGCGCGCGAGCAGCGCGTGCAGGAAGCGGCGGTAGCACGCGAGAACGCGCGTTACAACGTTCGCTCGCGCGAGCTGGGCCTCAAGGCCGATGTCAGCGCTGCGTATCTTTCATTGCAGACTGCGCAACAGACGGTCACGCTTCAAGTGGCGAATGCGGCCAAGGCGAAGCAGGAGCTTCAGTTCGTGCAGGACCAGTATGCTGTCGGGCTCGCCACGTTTGTCGATCTCACGACTTCTCGCGCGGCGTACGCGCAGGCCGAGAATGATCATATCAACGCCGTCTACAACTACCAAAAGGCGGTCGCCGCGCTGGAGAGCGCGGTCGGTCGGCCTCTACGTTAACGGATACCTCAATGCAGAAGCGAACTAAATCAATCGTCGCGGCGGTAGCGCTTGCCGCCGTCGTTCTCGTTGGCGTCATCGCCTGGACGCAGGGACGCACCAAGGCGGTAGAGGTGAAGATCGATCCCGTCGGCACGCGCGATCTCGTCGCGTCGGTCACCGCGAGCGGGCAGGTCGCGTCGCATACCAAGGTCGATGTCGCGTCGGACGTCTCTGGCCGCATCACGCGGCTTGCGGTGAAGGAAGGCGACATGGTGAAGAAGGGTCAGTTCCTTCTGCAGATCGATCCCTCGCAGTATCAGGCGGCGGTCGTTCGTAACGTCGCCGCGGTGGCTAGCAGCCGCGCGCAGGTCGCCCAGGCCAAGGCGACGCTCGCGCAGGCGCAGAGCACCTACAACCGCACCGTCGACCTCCAGAAGCGCAACCCGACACTGGTATCCGCCGACCAGATCGACCAGCTACGCACCGCCGTCACGGTGAACCAGGCGCTTGTTGACAACGCGCTGCATGGTGTCGCGCAGGCGGTCGCAGGACTCCAGGATGCTCAGAGCTCCCTCGACAAGACGACGATTGTGTCGCCGATCGACGGTCAGGTGACGCGACTCAATGTCGAGCAGGGCGAGACGGCGATCCAGGGCACGCTCAACAAGGACGCGGCGACGCTCCTCACGGTGAGCGACATGGGCAACCTCGAGACCAAGGTCAAGGTCAACGAGACCGATGTGGCGCACGTGAAGGTCGGCGATTCTGCAGTTGTCTCGATCGACGCCTTCCCCGACACGACGTTCCGGGGGCAGGTCACCGAGATCGCCAACAGCTCGCTTACCGCCGCGTCGACCACGGCGGCTTCCTCGAGCAGCGCGGATCAGGCCGTTGATTACTACGTGACGGTGCGCCTGCTGAACCCGCCGCCGCAGACGCGCCCGGACTTCTCGGCGACTTCGAAGATCATCACGGACACCCGGAAGCAGGCCCTGTCGATTCCGATCATCGCGCTCACGATCCGCCAGGATACTCCGGTGAGCGGTGGCGACTCGGCAGCGATGGTGGGCAAGACGCCAGCCAAGGAAGTCGGGAAAAAGGACGCGGACGGGGTATTCGTCGTGGGTGCGGACAACAAGGTTACGTTCCGGCCCGTAAAGGTAGGTATCGCAGGAGAGCAGTACTTCGAGGTCCTGAGTGGCCTCAAGCCGGGCGAGAAGATCGTGACTGGCACGTACCAGGCAATCCGCGACCTAAAGGACGGCACTGTCGTGCGCGCGGCCAAGCCCGCGAAGATGGGCGACTCAACGAAATCGTCATGACGAACGAGACAAGTGAAGAACTAGAAGCACCGCTCAGCACAACCGCTGAGCGCAGGGCGGTCACCCAGGTCGCCGGAGTGGCACCCGGTCAGGAATGGGCCATCGTGGCGCGCGGACTCAAGCGTGAATACGACATGGGAGGCGAGATCGTGCGCGCTCTGCGGGGCGTCGACATCGCCGTACGTCGCAACGAGTACGTCGCGATAATGGGGCCGTCCGGATCGGGCAAGTCGACGCTGATGAACCTCATCGGCTGCCTCGACACACCGGACGCCGGAGAGTACTGGCTCAACGGCACGCTGGTGTCGGACATGACGGACGATCAGCTCGCGCATGTTCGAAACAAGGAGATCGGATTCGTCTTCCAGACGTTCAACCTTCTTCCCCGCTCCACCGCACTTCAGAATGTCGAGCTTCCGCTCGTGTACGCCGGCGTCGGCACCGCCGAGCGGAGAGCGCGCGCGATCGAGGCCCTCGAGCGAGTCGAGCTGGGCTCACGTCTCGAGCACAGACCCAACGAGCTGTCCGGCGGTCAACGCCAGCGCGTCGCTATCGCGCGCGCACTCGTGAACAGACCTGCGATTCTTCTCGCCGATGAGCCCACAGGAAACCTCGATTCGCGCACGTCCGAAGATATCATGCGCGTGTTCAGCGGGCTGTCGGATCACGGCCAGACCGTCATCATGGTCACGCACGAGCCTGACATCGCGGCGCACGCGCGCCGCGTGATCGTGCTGCGCGACGGCGTGGTCGAGACGGACGAGCGCAAGGAGAAGTTCAACGAGCGGCTGTCCACCTTCGGATCATCGGTAGTCGGCTGACAGCGTGCGTTTCATCGAAGCGGTTGGTCTCGCACTCGAAACGATCAGGGTGCAGAAGCTGAAGAGCTTCTTCACCCTGCTGGGCGTCATGATCGGTGTGATGTTCCTGATCGCCGTAGTGTCGATTGTCGAGGGGATGGGACGCTACATGCAGGATGATCTGATGGGGAAGCTCATTCCCATCAATACGTTCACCTTGCGGCGGAATCCAGACTTCACGATAAGCGGCGTCGACAGAGCAACCTGGCTCGAGTGGCAACGCCGGCCACGCGTCGAGGAAGACGACATTGCGCCAGTTCTCGCGTCGCTCCCGTCAGGGTCCAAGGCGGCGGTGATCAGCGAATCCAATCTGATGGTCGAATCGCGCTACGTGCCGAAACCAAAACAGGTCGACGCGAGTAACGTCACGTCATCCTGGTTCGACATCAAGAAGATGGGCGTCACGGAAGGCCGCGTATTCACCGATCAGGAGGACGCCCTTGGATCCCCCGTCGTCGTGATCGGAACCGACGTTGCCAGCTATTTCTTCCCAGGCGTAGATCCAGTTGGGCGCGTGCTCAAGGTCAATCACATCCCCTATACCGTGATTGGAATCGCGGAAAGTCAGGGGAGCGTATTTGGCCAGTCGCTCGACAAATTCATAGTTGCTCCATACAACTCACCGATCAAGCGTCTCACGAATCGGCACGGCGTCATTGACGGTATCATGGTTCAGTCGCCGGACGAGCAGTCAATGCTAGGCGCAGAGGACGCGGTGCGCTCAGTGATGCGTTCGCGTCGCAAGCTCATGCCGGAGCAGAAGGACAACTTTGTTCTGGAGACCTCCGATCAGGATCTGGAATTCTGGAACAAGATCAAAGGCTATCTTGTCGTGGCGGGAATTGCACTTCCCGCAATCGGGTTGGTGGTCGGCGCAATTGTGATAATGAACATCATGCTCGTTGCCGTTGCGGAGCGTACGGCGGAGATTGGCATACGCAAGGCGCTCGGCGCGCGGCGGAAGGACATTCTCTCACAGTTCCTCGTTGAGTCTGCAACCCTTAGCACTGTAGGATCGGCGATTGGCGTCGCGGCTGGCGTCGTGATCGCAGCGCTGATAAGCTATGCGACACCCCTGCCGACCCATGTTGCGGCGTGGTCGGTGATCGTCGCAGTCGCACTTGGCGCCGGAGTCGGGATCGTCGCGGGAGTGTATCCTGCCAGCCGCGCGGCTCTGCTCGATCCAATTACCGCGCTAAGGGCCGAATAGTGAGCCTGTCCAGCCGCATATTCTCAATATTCGAAGGCGTCACGATCGCTGTCGAAGCGCTCCGCGCAAATAAAGTTCGAGCGGCGCTCACCATCCTTGGCGTCGCCGTCGGCGTGTGCGTTGTGGTGCTGATCTCCGGCGCCATTCATGGCATAAACGACAGCGTTGCGAAGGACTTCAAGAAGGCTGGGCCATCGAGCTTCTTCGTCTCGCGGTTCCCGATAAACTTCGACGCCTGCGACGGGACAGATGATACGTGCAAGTGGCTCCGTAATCCGCCCATATCCAGCCGCGAAACCCAGGCTCTAGCTGCTCTACCCGGAATAGAAACTGTCGCGGCGCGCATCAACGACCAGGGCGCAGTGAGCTACCGCCAACACTCGATACCCTCGCCCAACATCACGGCATACTCGCCCAACTGGACCGATGTGGACGGCGGAGATATCTATCCGGGGCGCACCTTTACGCCCAACGAGAACTCAGGTGGCCAGCAGGTCGTGCTCATCAACGATGAAATGGCAACCGATTTGTTTGGCGAGGAAGATCCGCTTGGAAAGCAGATCTCCATCAAGGGAGACCCGTTCACAGTAATCGGGGTCTACCATTACGTCGCGAGCTTCATCAGTGGCGGCAACGGGCCCAAGGCGATCGTGCCGATCGAGACAGCTCGCAGGCATCTGCACAGTAACGCGCGCAATGTGCAGCTTACAATAAAGCCTGCGGACGGAGTGCTCCGCGACGACGCGATTGACGAAGTGACTGAGGCGCTACGGGTCTCCCGCGGCCTCAAGCCCGGCGACGACAACAACTTTGCGATAATCACACAGGACAAGCTGTTCGAGACATACAACAAGGTCTTCGGCATGTTCTTCATAGTCATGATCGCATTGTCGGCCGTCGGCACGCTTGTGGGCGGCGTCGGTGTAATTGCGATCATGATGATCAGCGTAACGGAGCGTACGCGCGAGATCGGTGTACGCAAGGCGCTTGGTGCAACGCGCAGAACGATCCTTTGGCAATTTCTGGTCGAAGCCGTGACACTCACCGGCATCGGTGCCTTCGTGGGCCTTGCCATCGGATGGCTCGGGACCCTCGCACTGCGCGCGGCAACGCCGATCTCTGCCAGCATCCCCCTGTGGTCGATTGGGGTCGCTATTGGTGGCAGCGTGGTCACCGGAATCCTGTTCGGAATGCTGCCGGCCCTGCGCGCCTCACGCCTCGACCCCGTGGAAGCGCTGCGTTACGAGTGACGCGCTGCGTGCCGGGTCGCGTCCAGCGACCCGAGCATAAGCCGAATGACGGATTCCTATCCGCGGGCGTAATTTGAAGCCCATGACGGATGTGGACATACTCGCGATCGCCGCGCACCGCGATGACATCGAGCTCACCTGCGGCGGAAGTCTCATCAAGTCCGCCCGTCAGGGACGCGTCACGGCGATAATCGATCTTACCGCAGGAGAGAGCGGGACTCGAGGATCAGCTTCCCTGCGGGAGCGAGAGTCGAACGAAGCAGCACGCATACTCGGCGTGCGCGATCGCATCAATCTCGGACTTCCCGATGCTGGCATCACCAACACACCCGAGACCAGAGCGCAGCTCGCCATTGCGATTCGCGAGCTTCGGCCTCGCCTCGTGATCGCGCCCGCACTGCAGGGGCGACATCCCGATCACATAGTCGCCGGTCAACTTGTGCGGGACGCATGCTTCGTTGCGGGGCTCGCGAAGATTGCGCCAGACACCCCCGCTTACAGGCCGCGGAAGATCATTCACGCAATCGCGTTCCGCGAAGACAACATCAAGCCGACGTTCGTCGTCGACATCAGCGATGTGTTCGAGGAGAAGATGCGCGCCGTGAAGTGTTATGCGTCGCAATTCGACGAAGCGATTCAGGCGGGTGAGGTCTATCCTACTGGCGAGCCGCTGTACGACGTATTGCGACACCAGTCGGCGCATTACGGATCACTCATCCGCACTCGCTTCGGCGAGCCGTTCTTCACGTCCGAGACGATGCGCGTAGACGACCTCGGCACGTTGGAGGTGTCGACATTTTGACGAGTGACGAGCCGACGTACACGACTTATCTGAAGCTGGGCGACCTGCTCTCGCTCCAGTGTCCGCGCAGCGCGCCCGTGCATCCTGACGAGCTGCTGTTCATCACCGTTCATCAGTCGAGCGAGCTCTGGTTCAAGCTCATCCTTCACGAGCTGGGAAGACTGTGCGAATCGATGACTGGCGGCCATGTGCTGGAGAGCGTGGAGCAGATTGGACGCGTTAATGGCCTGATGCGTATCGTCACAGCTCAGCTTCACGCTCTCGACACGCTTTCCCCGCGCGGCTTCTCCGAGTTCCGGCAGAACCTCGGGACCTCGACGGGCGGTCAGAGCGCGCAGTTCCGGGCGATCGAGCTGATATCCGGTCTGCGCGAAGAGAGTTTTCTGGCGTACATCAAATCGCAGGGGCCGCTCGATTCTATCGTCGAGCACGCACTGTCGCAGGCCCCGCTTCCCGAGCTGTTCAACCAGCTGCTTGCGGCTCGCAAAGTAAGTCCGCGCGAGATCTACACCAGTGATGAGCAGCGTGAGCTGCGCCTGCTCGCCGAGGGCCTGCTGTCGTACGAACAGGAGTTCGCGATGTGGCGATTCCTCCACGTCGAGGTGATCGAGCGTGTAATCGGCCCGAGCACGCCCGGCACCGGCGGGTCGCTCGGGGCCAAGGCCCTCCGCGACACCCTCGGGAACCGGTTCTTCCCCGAGCTCTGGGCGGTCAGGGCCGCTTTTTATTAGGTTACAATAGATGCCGCACGCACCGATTTACCTCGATAACGCCGCAACCACTCCAGTACGTGAGGAAGTGTTCGAGGCGATGCGTCCGTTCTTCGGACCCAAGTTCGGCAATCCTTCTTCCACTCACCGTTTCGGTCGCGAAGCGCGCGCAGCGCTGGACGAGGCGCGTGAGCGAGTCGCCAACTGCCTCGGCGCGCATCCCGACGAGGTCTCGTTCAACTCATGCGGCACCGAAGGAGATAACACCGCGGTGTTGTGTCTGTGGCGAGCGATGCGAGACGGCGGACGCAACGCAGTCGTGACGACGCCGATCGAGCACAAGGCGGTTCTCGCGGCCGCACACGAAGTGGCGCATGAGGGCGGCGAGGAGCGACTTCTCGACGTCGACGCCAATGGAGTCGTCGTGGATCGCTCGTTCGATGCGCTCGTGCGCGACGATGTCGCGGTAACGAGCGTGATGTGGGTGAACAACGAGACAGGAGTGATTCAGGACATCCCTGCTCTCGCTCAGCGCGCAAAGGAGCGCGGCGTCGCGTTTCACACTGACGCGGTGCAGGCGTTCGGCAAGGTGCCCATCGATGCACGCACGCAGCCTTTCGATCTCCTGTCGATTTCAGGCCACAAGATCGGCGCGCCGAAGGGAATCGGCGCACTGTTCATTCGACGCGGCACCGCCTTCGAGCCGTTGATTCGCGGCGGTGCTCAGGATCGCGGACGCAGGGCCGGCACCGAAAACATCGCGTACGTCGTTGGTCTCGCGACTGCCGCCGAGCTCGCCGTGGCGGAGCGCGAGCAGCACTGGACCGAAACCGAAGCGATGCGTGATCGCTTACAATCGATGTTACTCGCCGCGATTCCGGATGCTGTAGTTCACAGCCGCGGTGCGCGTCGCGCGCCGCATGTATTGAACATTTCCGTGCCTGGCACCGACAACGAGTCGTTGCTGATGGCCCTCGATCTTCGCGGGATAGCGTGCTCGGGCGGCAGCGCCTGTCAAAGCGGCAGCGTGACGCCGAGCCATGTGCTTTCGGCGATGGGCGTCGAGCCGGCGCTTGCCGGCGCAGCAATTCGCATGAGCTTCGGGTCGATTAATACCGAAGCTGACGTGGATCGCGTCGCGGAGGTTTTTTCGACGCTAGTCGCGAAGGCGAGGTCGCTGACGGCGGCGTAGCAGAGAAATCGGCGTCCTTCCCGCGAAAGCGGGAATCTCAGCCTCGTGGGTGAAGCGTGGTACCGACTCCGTGCGGGCGGAATCCACGCCGTGCGGAGTCCGTCCCTACTCCGTCCCCATCATTTAGATTCCATAGCGTGCTACCGAACCGTGTCCTTGTCGCGATGTCAGGCGGTGTGGATTCCTCCGTCGCTGCCGCGCTCCTTGTGGAGCGGGGCTACGATGTCGTTGGCGTGACCATGAAGTTGTTCTCGGACGGCGCGGAGGTCCCGGATCGCCCCTGTTGCTCGCTGGACTCGGTAAACGACGCGAGACGCGTCTGCGAGCGCCTCGGCATTCCGCACTACGTGCTGAACATGGAGACGCGGTTCGGACACGACGTGATGGATGACTTCGTCGCGGAATATGTGGCCGGCCGCACACCCATTCCATGCGTCCGCTGCAACACATTTACCAAGTTCCGCGACCTTCTGCAGACAGCAGACAGAATCGAAGCTCAGTGGATCGCGACGGGGCACTACGCCAGAGTCGCGGATGGCGAGTTGCTGCGCGGCACCGACGACGCCAAGGATCAGACATACTTCCTGTGGGGGATCGATCGCGCCGTGATCGCGCGCATGCTTCTGCCCGTTGGCGACATGACGAAGACGGAGACGCGCGGCATCGCCACGCGGCTTGGTCTCACGATGGTGGCCAACAAGGCCGACAGTCAGGAGATCTGCTTCGTTCCCGACGGTGATTACGTGAAGGTCATCGCGCAGCGTGCTGGTGCGGATTCACCGGCGCTGCAGCGCGGTCCCATCCTGCACAGCGACGGCCGTATGCTGGGCGAGCACACTGGTTACGCGCGGTTTACCGTCGGTCAGCGACGAGGGTTGCCAGGCGGCTTCGCTCAGGCATTGTATGTAGTCGCGATTCGACCGGAGGACCGTGCGGTGATCGTTGGACCGCGCGAAGATCTGCTCGGAAGCGGTGTGGTTGCGTCGGGAGTGAATTGGCTGGTCGAGAATCCGCCTGTGCCCGGCGACTCCATTCAGGTCCGGATCCGACATCGCGCACCCCTCGCGAGTGGGGTCGTGCTACGTGCCGATGATGGTGAAGTGGAGATTGCGCTGGACGAACCCGTCGCCGCTATATCCCCGGGCCAGTCGCTCGTGCTCTACAGCGGGGAACGCCTGCTCGGCGGCGGATTCATCGAGTCGACACAACGCGCGCGCGCGGAGCTGCCGCTTCTCGCCGTCTGATTCAGCGAGTCGGTAGGGAGCGTCTCGCGCGCCGCCGTAGAACAACGGCGCTCCAGTGCAGCAAGCCGCGGGGCCTGAGCTAGCTCGCATCAGCGGTGACCATCCGACCTCGCAATGACGTTGCCGTGCGCATCAACGAGCACCATTCCGGAACCCGGCAGCATGGCCGTCGCGTCGATCGAGTCGTCGGCGGTGTCGAGTGAGTCGGTGACCGGGGACGTCTCGGTCGTATCTGCGGCATTCGCGGGATAGTCAAAGAGTTCGACACAGCGCGCCGCAGGCTGCAAACCGACGTGCAATGCACCGAACATGGCGACAGTCGAAACTTGAGAGCGCGCGGCTTGCGCATGCGCGGTCGACGCGAATACGATGGCAGAAACTGCGAACAGGCTGGTATACTTGCAGCGCCGGACGAGCTGCCTGTGCGAGGCGTTCAAGTGATCTCTCCGCTGGTTTGTGATGCGCCGCTGGCGTATCTGGCGCACGACGATCCACCGTGGAAGGTTCGGCAGGAAGCCGGAGTGACTTGAATGAAGGCTTGGAGCGATTTCCGGTTAAGTATGGATTCCGGCATACTGTCATTCCGGCGAATGACAGCCCTTTGACCCGCCTTCGCGGGGAGACGACAGCGACCCTAGTACTTCAGGCCGCCGGCCTCCGCGAACTCGCGCATCATTTTCGCCTGTTCTTCCGTAAGGTTTTCCGGAGTCGCGATCGTCACCTCGACAATCAGGTCGCCTTTCTCCGAACCTTTCTGCACGCCCTGCCCTCTCACACGGAATCTTTTCCCGCTAGGCGTGCCGGGCGGAATGCGGATCGCGACTTTCTTGTCATCGATCGTGCGTACGCTGATCTTCGATCCCAGCGTCGCCTGCGCGATGTTGAGCGGTACCGAGGCGACCAGGTCGAGTCCCTCGCGCTTGAAAAAGCGATCCGGATGCACGACGAATTCGACGATCAGATCGCCCGCCGGCCCTCCATTCGCGCCGCGGCCGCCCTGCCCTTTCAGACGAACCTTGGTACCGGTGTCGGACCCGGGCGGAACGGTGATCATCACCTTCTTGCGAGTACGGACCTCGCCGCTGCCATTACAGGTGGGGCACGGCTCGGACGGCACCTGACCGCGGCCGAGACACACCGGACACGGGCGATTGACTGCGAATCCGCCCTGGCCGAACGAAACGGTTCCGCGCCCCGAGCATTCGGGACAGATCTTCATCGAAGCGCCGGGGGCGGCCCCGCTCCCGTGGCACGTCTGGCACTCTTCGGTAACTTCGAGCGTGACGGGGATCTTCCCACCTGTGACCGCCGTGCGGAACGGAACCTCGACCTGCGTCTCGACGCTCTGCCCCCGCTCCGGAGCGCGACCGCGGCCGCCAGCGCCCGCGGTGGCTCGGCCGGATTGATTGAAGATGGAACTGAACAGATCGCCCAGGCCGCCGAGTCCGCCGATGTCGACGTTGTTGAAGTCGAATCCGGCCGGCCCCGGGCCTGCGCCCTGTCTTCCGCCTGAAAAGCCTCCAGAGGGGCCGCCGCGGGCGCTGCTGAATCCTTCAAACGCACCCAGCCGACGCATTTCATCGTACTGCTTCCGCTTCTGTGCGTCGCCCAGCACGTTGTTCGCTTCCGAGATCTCCTTGAAGCGCTCCGCCGCCTTCGGATCGTTGGCGTTTGCGTCCGGATGGTATTGCTTCGCGAGCTTGCGATACGCCTTTTTTATCTCGTCCTGCGTGGCGCTCGACGAAACGCCAAGCACGCTGTAGAAATCCTTCGCTTGAGGCACGCGCTTACTGGTATTGCTTTACGACTACGCGCGCGGGCCGAAGCAGCTGGCCATTCAGCATGTAGCCGCGCTGGTAGACCTGTGCGACCATGTGATCCTCGTCCGGCGTCTCCGCTGCCTGCGTCGACACGGCTTCGTGAAGATTGGGGTCGAATGGAAGCTCCACCGGATTTATCACCTCGACGCCGGCGCCAGCCAGAACCTTCATCAGGTTCTTCTCCACCATCTCGACACCGGTCACCAGGGTAGCGCAATCCGTAGTGGCAGGATCGACGTGCGCGAAGCGCGTGAGATCATCAACAGAGTCGAGAAGCTGCTTGATGAGATCGCCCTGACCGCGCGTCCGTGCCTGCTGCGCTTCCTTCGCGGTGCGCTTCCGATAGTTGTCGAACTCGGCGGCGAGACGCATGTAGCGCTCCCGCTCAGCCTCCAGCACGCCGATCTCCTGCGTATCAGTCGAGTTCGAGTCGCCTGGCACGGTAGGATCGGTCGGTGATTGGACCAAGCCTTCGGTACTGTCGTCCTGCGAAGTTTCGTTTTGCATTTCAGATTTCTGGCAGTTTAGGCAGATCGAGCGCCATACGGCGTATCATATCGAGTGCCGCCTGGGCGGCACGGTGCCGTATTTCGTCCCGATTACCCACGAAGTGGAAAACTCGTGCCTTGGCGTACGGAGTGATAGGGGCGTAGCCCTCCGGCCGCGGGATAGGCGGTCGTCCTTCTGATACATCCAAAGCTATCCAGACGGTTCCAACGGGTTTCTCGGCGGAGCCTCCGCCTGGACCGGCGATTCCCGTAATTGCGACTCCGATCTCCGTTCCAAGCCGGACCCGGATCCCTTTGGCCATCTGAAGAGCGACCGGCTCACTCACCGCGCCGTGCGCGTCCAGGTCGCTGTCCAGAACACCGAGTAACTGGCGTTTGACGCGGTTGTCGTAGGCGATCAGACCGCCGTGAAAGACGTCGCTCGCGCCGGAAACATCGGTGATGTGCGCGCCGAGCATTCCGCCAGTGCAGCTCTCGGCGACGGCGATGCGCATCCCCGCAGCGCGACACTCATCGATCACGACCGCCGCCAGGCTCTCATCGTTCTCACCGTAGACGACATCGCCAAGCTGCTCGCGCAGAATGCGGCTTGCATCGGCGAGCACGATATCCGCTTCACTCGAAGACAGCCCTTTAGAAGTGAGTCGCAGATCGACTCCGGCGATTCCGGGAAGGAATGCGAGCGATGCGCCATTCACGCCCTTTCCGAGATCGCCAAGCTTGTCGGCGATGCTCGATTCGCCGATGCCGGTCGTGCGAAGCGTCCTCGAGCGCACAACGGATCGCACTGCCGCTCAGCGCGACGACGCGAGGACGCAATGATTCCGTGTACATCGCGCGCGCTTCACGCGGTACGCCGGGAAGCGTAGCCACCCAGCGCCCGCTATCGTCCGTAACGAGCACGCCTGGCGCCGAGCCGACCGGGTTCGCAATGATCTCAGCACCGCGCGGGATCATGGCCTGCTTGTAGTTGCTCGCGGGCAACGGAGCGTTACGGCGATACGCGAGCCAGCGACCTTCGAGCCACTGTGCGATAGCGTCGTCACGTGACATCTCGCGGTCGAACAGTTTCGCGACCGCTTCTACCGTCATGTCGTCGGCGGTGGGGCCAAGTCCGCCGGTAGTGATGACGGCACCGGTTCGATCGAGCGCTTCTCGCAGGGTCTGAACGATCGTATCGATGTCATCGCCGCACGTGGTACGACGAGCGACCGTCACGCCGACGCTCGCGAGCTCGCGACCCAGAAATGCACCGTTGGTGTCGATGGTGAAGCCGAGAAGAAGCTCATCACCGATCGTTACGATTTCGACGTTCAATTGCGGGACCGGTCGATCGTGGATGCGCATTGTGCTGCGCCGCGCCGCACGCTCGTCAGTGCGTCTGGCTTACGAAGACGCGCGCGTACTGCCGCACGTACAGCCACAATGAATACAATGTAAGCACGACCGCGGTGACCATGGCGAGGGCGCCGACGGTACCGTTGAACAGCTCGAAGCCGTGCCATCCCACCGAGTCCCAGCCGCGCTCGGCGGCGACGGTGCGAGCCGCGAACCAGAAGAAGGCGCTGCCGACCCAGAGCGACTGGAAGGCGGTCTTCCACTTTGCGGGTCCGATCGCGGAAATGACATGCCCACGTCGCGCGGCGGCCTGACGGAACAACATCATGAAGACCTCGCGGCTCACGATGATCAGCACCACCCACCATGGGAGCGGGACCGATCCGATCGGAGTCATGAACGCGAAGTGTGACGCCTCGCCGCTGCGATCGAGGAGCGGCGCCATCCAGTTGGCACGTCCGGCCATCAGGATGCTCATCGGGATGAGCGTCGCGAAGAGCAGCAGCTTGTCGGCGAGCGGATCGAGCAGACGGCCGGTGTTGGTGACCTGTTCCGGCTGCGGGCGAGGTAGCCGTCGACGTAGTCCGTGACCGCCGCGACGACGAACAGCGCGAACGCCGATATCCGGATCGCGGACGAGGGAAAGAACGGCAGCACCCCGATGAGCGGAGCCGCCGCGATTCGTCCGACGGTTATCGCGTTCGGAAGATTCATTACCCCTCTATGCTAGCGACTTCAACACCAGTTTGCTCACTGCCTTGCAGTGTATCAAACACCCCATCGCCCTGAACCGCAACTGCCTCGAAGTACGGCGCGCGCTCCGACCCACTCGCCGGTCGGAGACTGCTCCGTGAGATTCTCGTCTGCGTGGTACGGATCGGGCGTCGAAGCATCTGGCGCGCCGGCGTCGTCACTTCCCAGCCCGGGTTGAGGCTGTCCTGCAGCTGCTGCAGCGGCGCTGCGTTCGGCAGATCGCGCTTGTTGTACTGGATGACGAACGGCATCTTCGTGAGATCGTAGCCGTATTCCGCCATGTTGTCGTACAGGTTCTGCATCGCCTCCTGATTCGCCTCCATCCGCTCGACCTGCGAATCGCCGACGAAGACGACGCCGTCGACGCCCTTGAGGATGAGCTTGCGGCTGGCGTTGTAGTAGACCTGGCCCGGCACGGTGTAGAGGTGGAAGCGGGTCTTGAAGCCGCGGATCGTGCCGAGGTCGACCGGCAGGAAGTCGAAGAAGAGCGTGCGCTCGGTCTCGGTCGCGAGCGAGATCAGCTTGCCGCGGGTGTCCGGCTTGACCTTGCCGTAGATGTACTCGAGGTTCGTCGTCTTGCCGCCGAGCCCGGGACCGTAATAGACGATCTTGCAGTTGATCTCACGGGACGCGTAGTTGATCATCGACATGGCTGCGCTACCAGTTGAACAGCTTGTCGATCTCGGCATCGGCGCCAGGCAGCAGATTCGGGCGAGACGGTCCTTCGGCGCGGCCGCGCGAGAAGATCGCGTCAATGACCACAGTCAACTCCTGAACGGTCTGTTTCATCTTGAGTCGCACGAGTCCCAGGGTCGTACGGTTGTCGAAGAGGACGACGAGGATGACGCGGCGGGCGATGTCCGCGAGGTACATCGACTCCTTTTCGCCCTGATGGAACAGCGACTGAAGTCGCTCTCGCCGATCAGCTTCGCCAACTGGTCGTTGGCACTGAAGTCGGCCGCGGTCAGCGTGGCGAAGGCGGTAGGATCGAACGTCGGCTGTTCGCCGACGTCGCGACGAGCTGGCCCGACCGATCGACCAGCAGCGCGGAGCGCGCGTTGCTATCGGTGAGGAACCGCTCGAGCGCGTGCGTGATGGCGCCGAGTCGTCTTCGGTGAACGACCACGTGCCGGACCCGCCTGACTTTGCGCTGCCACCTGCCATCATTCTGTTCCCCATCAGGCCAGAGCCTCTTCGACGTGCTTGAGAAGCCGTACGGCCCGCCCCCGCAGCATCGGTTGGGACTCCCAGCCTACGTAGTCCGGAGGAGGTGAGCGGTGGAAATCGTCGGCTGGCCGGACAGATATCCGAGCGCCGCCAATCGCCTTAACGGATGACGACTGAACAGGTCTCGTCGGTACGCGTGCTGGGCGCCAGTCCAGATGGCGAGCCCGGCCATGAGTCCGCCGGCAAGCCCGCGAGAAACCGTCTCTGTTCTTGCTCATAAGATGTCGTTCATCATGACTCTCCGCGCCGACAGCGCCTGGGCGATCGTCACTCCGTCGGCGTATTCCAGGTCGCCACCCACCGGAAGCCGCGCGCGATGCGGGACACGGTCAACGGGTAGCTGGCGAGCCGCCGCTGAAGATACAACGCGGTGGCCTCGCCCTCGATGCTCGGGTTCGTGGCGATGATGAGCTCCCGCACACCTCCGGCCGCGACACGCGCTTCGAGATCGGTTAACAGCGAGGTCTTCCGGTCCAATGCCATCGAGCGGCGAAAGGCGGCCGCCCAGAACGTGGTAGATGCCCCGGAACTCGCCCGCGCGCTCGATGGCGCCGATGTCCGACGCTTCCTCGACGGCGCAGACGAGCGCCGGGTCGCGCCGGGTATCGCGCGCAGATGGAGCAGAGCTCATTCTCCGTGAGATTGTGGCAGCGGGCACACGGGTGCACGCGCTCGCAGATCGTGACCAGCGCGTCGGCGAGCCGCCGCGTCTGTTCGGCCGGCTGCTTGAGCAGATGGTAGGTGAGCCGCAGCGCCGTCTTCCGGCCGATGCCGGGCAACTGCGAGAGCTCGGTGGCCAGATCTTCGATCGCCGACACCTCAGAACGGGAGCTTGAACGGTAGATCCATTCCGCCGGTGAGCTTCCCCATCTCGGACTTGGCCAGGTCGCCCGCCTTCTTCTGCGCGTCGCGGACCGCGACCATGACGAGGTCCTCGAGCATCTCGACATCGAGCGGGTTCACGACGCTCGGGTCGATCTTGACTGTCGTGATCTGACCCTTGCCGTCGGCGCGTCGACGGTGACCATGCCGCCTCCGGACGTCGCGGTCACGGTCTGCTTCTCCAGCTCCTCCTGGATCTCCTGCAGGCGGCTCTGCATCTGCTGCGCTTGCTGCATGAGCTTCATGAAGTCAGCCATACAGAAATCTACAGAGTTAGTCGAGCAATTCGAGGTCGAGCGCGTCGATCGCGGCGCCAAGCACGGGATCCTTGGCACGCAACAGTCTTCGCGCGCTCGGAGCGCAGCTGCTCGTCGCTCAGTCGCACCGGGCGGCTCGCCCTGCGAGGATGCCTCCATGGCCGACCGCATCGCGTGCAGCGGACGCGCGGCGCCCGGCGGATCGCGGTTGGAACCGGCGGAGCAGCGACCTGCGCGTTTCCGCGGGGCGCGCGCTGCCGCGCGGTGACGGTGCGCGCTGGCGGTGCCGCCGAGGAGGCCGTGCTGCGATCCGGCTCCCCGGAACTCGCGATCGTCGCGCGCCAGTCCGGCGCGGCGCCGCCCGACGGCGCTGCCACCGGACCCGATTCCGCGCAGCACTTCCTCGAGCGACAACGTATGATCGAGCAGCGCGAACCGAACGAGCATGAGCTCGATCAGCAGCTGCTGCTGCCCACTCTTCCGGAAACGCGGCTCGAGATCGCTGAGCGCGTTGAGCATGCGCAGCATGTCGCCGGCGTTGAGCCGGTCCGCGTTGGCGCGAAGACGCTCGGTCGCGGCCGCTGAGACGTCCGAGACCGCACCGCCAAGCAGCGACCGCAAGCTGCGCGCGAAGCACGTCGGCAAAGCCGGCGAGAAATCCGCTGAAGTCGACGCCCTTCGTCGCGAGCCGGCTCACCGCCGCGAAGACATCGGCGGCGCGACGCTCGGCGACGATGGACGAGTATCTCGAGGAACTCGTCTTCCGGCACGAGGCCGAGCGCAGTGCGCACAGCTCGGCGGTGACGCGGCCTTCGCCGAGCGAGATCACCTGATCGGTGAGCGAGAGCGCGTCGCGCATCGAGCCGTCGGCGGCGCGCGCGATCATGGTGAGCGCGTCCGCTTCGCCGACGATCTTTTCTTCGCCGAGTATGTATTCCAGGCGCGCGACGATGTCCGCCGTTGCCGATGCGTTTGAGATCGAAGCGCTGCAGCCGGCTGAGCACCGGCGCGGCGGCCTGCGCGATCTTCTGCGGGTCGGTGGTGGCGAACACGAAGACGACGCGCGGCGGCGGCTCCTCGAGAATCTTCAGCAGCGCATTCCACGCTTCGCGCGTGAGCATGTGCGCTTCGTCGACGATGTACACCTTGTAGCGATCGTCGCCCGACGGCGCGTACATGGCGCGCTCGCGCAGGTCGCGCGCGTCGTCGACACCGCGATTGGACGCCGCGTCGATCTCGACGACGTCGAGGCTGGACGAACCGCTCCAGATGCGCCGGCAGCTGGTGCAGACGCCGCACGGCTCGCCGTCCGGGTCGCCTTGTCCTCACAGTTGAGCGCCATGGCGAGAACGCGAGCGAGGGTCGTCTTGCCGGTCCCGCGCGGGCCGCAGAAGAGGTAGCCATGCGCGACGCGATCGCGCGCGATCGCGCCCTTCAGCGTGTTCGACACGTGCCCCTGAACGGCCACCTCGGCAAACGAGCGCGGTCGGTATTTCCTGGCTAAGGCGAGGGCCATGCGTCTGGTATGCGGGCGACAGCCCGCGCCTCGGAAGGCTCGGCGCGAGGACCGAGAAGAAGGCGGGCTCCAGGGGATCGGGGCAACGCAAGACACCGCATGCCGCTGCTACCTTCGGGGTCCTGACGGGGTTAGTGGGCTCGCGCCCCCCGGATGTCCCTGGTCAAGGGAATATAATGCTGTGCGCCCGCCTCCGCACAGCACTGCAACTCATTGCCGGAGCCCGTGTTGAGCGGTCCGCGGAGGCGCAACGGAGGACCGAAGCGGCCGTTTGAACAGAGCGTTCGAAACGGCCCGTAGATTATGGCTTCCGGATCTTCACCGTCGGAACCTTGATCGTCTCGGAGTCGTGCTTCACCTGGACTTGGGAACAGCGACAGTCTGCGTTTCGACGCCAGTCTGAACGGTGGGCGTGTGAACGGTATCGGTCACCGTGCCCAGCACCGGCTTCTGGATGACATAGGTACCATCGCCGGTTTTCTTGCATGCCGTCGCAGCAAGTGCAGATACCGCCAGGGCTGAAGCGAAGATCACTTTTCTCATGATGCGCATACCTCCAAGTGCATGAATGATGGCCACTTAAAGGCAAGAAAGGCGCCGGCCACATCCGCCATCCGCGGGGCCGAAGGCTCGCGATGCATCCTTGAGCTGCGATCCCGGTAAGATCCGTGTCGCTTGGCTCAGTGAAACATGGTAAAGAATCTGCCGGCGACCGACGACCCGCTCAGAAGCAGTGACGCGCCGATGCTGAGGATCGCGACGAGTACCAGCGTCGTCGGGTCATAGCCCACGAGCGCGAGGATACCGAGCACGATGGCGCCGATACCCACTATCACCTCTGAACCGGCCGAGGCATAGATGGCGTCCCTCGTGCGCGGCTCGCTCGTCCGGCCATACTCCCAGCGGATGAGGGACTCGAGGCGCGCCATCGAGCCGCTAGCCATCAGAAGACCGGCACCGATCGCAATTGCGACGACGGACAGCAACGTCACCGGATCCTTGCCAAGTAGCGCGAGGATTCCGAGTACGATGGCCGCCGCGCCCGCGACGGCTTCCATTCCCAGACCGCCGGCAACTTCGTGGCGCACGACGGATGGCTCTACACCAGGGGCTGCGAGCACCCGCTCATACCTCGACGCGATGGTGCCGCCTGCAGCGATCAGGCCTGCGCCGACAGCGATCGCCGCCACTGAGGCCAGTGATAGCGGCAGGATACCCAGAAGCCCAAGAATTCCAAGCACAATCGCGGCCGCGCCGCCGATGGCCTCCGTCGTCGAGCCGCCCTCGATTTCGCGAACGGCGGAAAGTTCCCGATGGGTCACTCCAATTTGCGTACTCATGTCTCTTCCTGCGTAATGATGATGCGTGCGCGCAACCACGCCCACGCATTCTTATCATTGCGGCAACTCGCGTACCGATAATGGCGGTGTGTGTATTGTATTTTCTTCAAGCGTGCAACCGTTCGCGTTGAACGCGTTCGCCAGCGCACTTTTCACTATCAGCGAAGTGAAGCGTCGTGACGCGCACTGTCCAGCAGCGCACGTACTTCCCCGTCGCTGACCTGCTCGAAGTCGTGATACCAGAGTCCAACCGCCTGAAACGGGTCGGGTGTGCGAAGGCATACGACCTCGTCTGCCGCGCCCGCACCTTCGCGAAATGATTGGCAGGTGTCAGGTGCGGCGACTGGAACCGCGACAATCAGTCGCTTCGGTCGCTCGGCGCGAAGCGCGAGCAACGCCGCACGCATCGTGGAACCGGTAGCAAGACCATCGTCGACGACGATGACGACGCAGCCGTTCACATCCACTGCAACGTCGCCGTCGCGATACGCATTCGCGCGACGCTCGAGCTCGCGGCGCTCACGCTCGATCACGCGATCTATCGTGCACCGATCGAGCCCAAGCGTCTCGACGATGACATCGTCGAGAACGACCACATCTCCCGAAGCGATTGCGCCGATCGCGAATTCTTCATGTCCGGGAAGGCCCAGCTTGCGCACGAGGAAGACATCCAACGGCGCCCGGAGCGCGCGCGCCACTTCGTACGCAACCGGAACGCCGCCGCGCGGTAGCGCGAGAACGCGGACGTCAGAACTTCCTCCGAATTTGGTCAGTCGCGCGGCCAGCTCACGTCCCGCCTCTGTCCGGTCGCGAAACGCGGCTTCCTGCATCACCGCTTGTCCGAGCGCCCGGACCGGTGGGGTGGCAATCTGGTCCCGGAAGTGCGCCCGGCCTTAGCCTCACTCGCCTTCGCGCTGCGTTGTACCGCCGCGCGAATGTGCTTCTGTTCGACGGTTGGCCCCTTCGGCGGTCCCGTGGCAAGAATCGGCTCCGTCGACGGCGGTGGCGCGCCGATGGGACCGGCCTCATCCCTGGCGATGTCCCGCGGCGTCCGGTGCCCGCTCGTGGGATGCGATGCGGCCGCTCCAGCTGGCGCTGGAGTTGGCGCTGGAGTTGGCGCTGGAGTTGGCGGCGGGCTCGCACTCTCGGGGTCTGACATTCGACAATCCCCCTACGTCTCGATGGTCTACAATTACGCGTCAAGTGTTGTCGCGCACTTTTCGCGCCGCGCTCGTGTGCAGCGGCGTACCGGCGTGTGGCTGCACGGAGCCCCGGATCACGCGAACCCGATGAATCGCGCGAGCACGGGTGAACGTCGCAGTGCTTGAGAGGCTTTAACGGTGGATCAGTCCTCGAACGCTTCGTGCTGGCGCTTGCGCACGTACCGCAGCTCGTACACCTGAGCCACCTCACC
Organism: uncultured Gemmatimonadales bacterium; assembly: GCA_963731305.1. Classification (GTDB taxonomy): domain Bacteria; phylum Gemmatimonadota; class Gemmatimonadetes; order Gemmatimonadales; family Gemmatimonadaceae; genus Fen-1247. The sequence continues at coordinate 242,037 of CAVSUQ010000005.1, forward strand.
GCCGAGTATGAACACCATCGACGCGTAGTATACCCACAATACGACTATGACGAGTGCTGCGATGGTGCCGGTGTACAGCGAGCCTGGCTTGAACGACGTGACATAGTAGGTGAATGCGAACTTCGCAATCTCGAACATCACGCCGGTGAAGGTACATGCGACAATGGCCGTCTGCCATCGCATCTTCTTGTACGGAAGATACTTGTACAGACCGTAGAACAGCGCGGCGATGAAAACGAACGCTACCACTCGGCCAAACGTGTACTCGACTGTGCCCATGACGTCCTGGCGAAGTCCAACGGCTGCAAGCACCGCGACTCCGCGCGACGACGCAATCGCCAGGTATGCCGACAGTGCCGTGTAGACGACGAAGAGCAGCGACGAAACGACTGTCACCTTGACGTCATAGATCTTCCCGTCGATGATCCCGCGATCCACCTCGATGTCGAAAATCGCATTGAGGATCGAGCGCATGGATCCGAACAGTCTTGTCGAGAACCAGATGAAACCGACCGCGGCGTATAGTCCGACCGTACCGCGAGCGGCGATGATGCTCGCGACGACGCGCGTTACCGGCTCACTCGTCGTAGCCGGCAGAAACCGATTGACGAGGTCGACGATCTCGTCGCTCGCCGCCTGGGTCGACTGGTTGAGCAGATACGTGAGCGAAGTGGCGAACAGGAGGAGAAACGGGATGATCGCGAGCAGGATGTTGAAGGCGATTCCGCCCGCGAGAAAGAAGATGTTATCCTCGCCACTGTTGTCCCATACGCGACGCACGTAGTCGGCGAATCCGACCCAGAATCGGCTGTACCACGGGCGGTTGGGGCCACCCATGCGGCTCCAGTCTAGAGGGAGTGAGCGTCGCGCCGCGCCGCTTTGTTCTCCGCGATCTTGCGCTCGAGCTCGGTTCGTGCTTCCGCCGCGGCGTACCGTCCAGCATCCACCGCATCGAGTACCTGGTCCTGGCCGCGTCTTATCGCGTCGCGCGCCGCGCCAACGCGATCAGAGACACGATCGCGCGCGTCGTTGATCTGCGATGTCACGTTGTCAGCGACGCCGCTTGCGGCGTCGCGCACCCGGTCGCCGGCGCGCCGCGCGCTGGTGCCGATCAGCCGGCGTGTGTCGGCACCAGCGCGCGGCGCGAACAGCAACGCCAGGCCGGCGCCGATCGCCACGCCAAGGAGCAGCGTTCCGATACCTGGCTCCTCGCGCTCGATTACAACGAACGGCTCGCCCTCGAAATCGTAGTCACGCATGGTTATCTCTTCCCCGTCTTGGTCGGTTTTCCCTTGGACTTCGCGACCGCCTTCCTCGCCGCCTTCGGTGGTTCGGTACCGGAGGGGGCTGCGTTCGCTGCTGCCGCGAGGCGCAGGTGGCGCGGCATTATGTCCTGTGCTGTAACGATATTGCCGCGCGACATGATCACCGCGCGCTCCACCGCGTTCTTCAGCTCGCGCACATTGCCGGGCCAGTGATACGCGTGGATCCATGCCCAGGCGTCCTCGTCGAACCCAGTGAGCTGTTTCCCATTCTCACGGGAGAAGCGTCCGAGAAACTCGTTCGCGAGCAGTTGCACGTCGGCCACACGCTCGCGCAACGCTGGGAGAAACAGCTCGACTACTGCGAGGCGGTAATACAGATCCTCGCGCAGCTCGCCTTCCGCGAGCGCCTTCTGGAGATCCATGTTCGTTGCAGCGACGATGCGTATGTCGACGGCTATTTCCTTCTTGCCGCCGAGGCGCCGAACGCTGCGCGATTCGATTGCGCGAAGCAGCTTCACCTGAATGTCGGTGGGCATCTCCGCGACCTCGTCAAGAAAGATCGTTCCGCCGTCGGCCATCTCGAACGCGCCGGGCTTCTCGTTGATCGAGCCCGTGAAAGCGCCCTTCTCATGGCCGAACAATTCATTCTCGAGAATGTCCTTGGGAAGTGCGGCGCAATTGAGCGCGAAGAACGGACCCTTGGCGCGATCGCTCTTGGAGTGCACGGCCCGCGCGACGAGCTCCTTGCCGGTTCCCGACTCACCAAGTATCAGGACTGAGGCGCTCGATGGCGCGACCGCGTCGATGATCTGATACACTGCGCGCATCTCCTCGGACTGGCCGGTGAGCTCTCCGTAGTGTGTGAGCGTCTCGAGCCTGGAAGAAAGCTCACGGTTCTTCTGGCCTATCGCGTACTTCTCGATCGCCTTTGGTATTAGCGCCTTGAGGCGGTTTAGCTTCTCTGCGTTGAGGGGTTTCTCGATGTAGTCGTACGCGCCCTCCCGCATTGCCTGCACGGCCGAGTCTACGGTAGCCTGCCCTGTGATGATGATGCACTCTGTCGGAATGCTCCTGTCCTGGAGCGCCTTCAGCAGCGAGAGCCCATCGAGCTTTGGCATCATGAGATCGGCCAGAACGACGCCGTAGGAGCCGCTCTGCAGCTCGTCGAGCGCCTTCTGGCCATCGGGACAGATCGTGACGTCGTAGCCTTCGTCGGTCAGAATCGCGCTGAGGCCTTGCGTGATCGCCTGCTCGTCGTCGGCGACGATAATCCGATGCTTGGTGCTAGCTGCCATGCGTGGGTGTGGTCTCGGAAGGGTATGCGGAATCGCTTCGTGCGTCCGCGGCGTGAGCTGGGCGAGGTGGAACAGGGTCCTCGCCGATTCCGGAAGCGACGTCAGTATAACGCTTGTGCAATCGTGTTGCTGCCTCGAGCTGCTGGGCGGCCGTTTCGAGGAAGGAGGCCACCTGCGTGACATCGACTCCCCTCTCCGCGCGGCTGCGGGCCACCTCGAGATTGACCGCTACGCCGTTCAGCGCATTACGGACATCGTGGGCCAACTGCCGCAGCGCGGCCGACCTCTCGAGAGCGTCCACCGCGCCTCAGTCGCTGAGGTCGGCGTCATCGGGTGCAGCTGCCACGACGGCAAGATCCGGATGCGGCATCTCGCGATGCTGCACCGGCGGATGAACATGCTTGGCGACGAGCTCGCGCGTGTCGTGAATATTCAGCTGCCTGAACAGGAACTCGAACTTGTCGTCGTACGCCTTTGCGAGCGTCGCCTTCGCGTCCGAGGGCATGTCCCAGATCTTCCGCTTGAACGGTCCCAGCGCCTTTTTCCGCGTCTTGTAGAAGAACTGCTCGTCCGTGTCGGTCGGCTTGCGCTCGTCCTTGGCATTTGCGTCGAGCCAGGCGTAGATCTCCTGACGAAGCGCATCCGGCATGTGATCGTAGAGCATGTTCTGAAAGTTCGTCGCAAGATGAATCTCGCACGCACCCGTTGCCGGGAACTTGTGAAACAATTCATCCGGCAGCGTCGACGCGCCGTGCTGCACCGCGCCCGGCGAGTCCATAGTCGTTGCGCGCAATTTCGGAGAGCCTGGTCAGCGTACCAAAATCGATTGCGACTTCCTTGATCGAGCCGTCCGGCAGAACGATTCCACCGTGCGATGTTCCCGACTGCACGCTTACCTTGGACAGGCCCTCGGCACCAGGAGACTCACGTTGCAGCAGGTTGTTGAATCCATCCATGTACGCGCGAAGCTCTTCCGGAGTCGAGTTCTCGGTCCCGACCTCGCCGATCTCACCGCCAAGCGAGATGACGATCCCCGCGGGCTGCAATCCGCGAACGAATACCGCGATGTTGGCGCACTGCTCGACATTGGTGCGCTGCTGCTCAGCGAGCGTCGGCCTCGACAGGTCGACGAGCGTGGAAGTATCGATGTCGATGTTGTAGAAACCAGCCGCGACAGCTTCGACCGCCAACTGCTTCACTGCGTCGGCTTCCTGGCCCGGATTCGTAGCGAATTTCTTTGCGCTGATCTGGAAGTGGTCGCCCTGAATGAACAGGGGCCCGCGGAATCCTTCGCGGATCGCTGCGGCAAGTATTACCGAAGCGTACTCACCCGGACGCTGGTCTGTGTAAGCGATCTCGGAACGCGCGATCTCGAGGACGAAGGCGCCTGCGTTCAGCTTGTTGGCGGACCGAAAAACGGCTCGCGCCGTGTCGTACGCCATACCGCGAACGTTGATCGCCGGAACCGTGACGTTGCTGTAGGCGCCCTTGCCGCGTGCGATGTAAAGGTCGTGAATCGAGGCCGGGTGAATTCCGATCGCCTGCGCGATCTCCCAGATCAGCCAGCGGGCGTCCGCGCGGGCGTCCTCGTTGCCGAACACGGCTTCCCGCACAAGGGCGTCGAGGTATGGACCGGCGACCCGGGACTCATCGTTGACTCTGAGCTTGCCGTCCTCAACGGTCACCGCACCTTCGAACAGCTGTTCGGTTTTCGTCTTTGTCATGGTTGAATTTAGCGTGACTCCGACCATCGCGGGTCGGGTTTGGGGAGGGCGTCCCATTGCGCCTTTGCCGCTTCGTTTCCGGGTCTTCCGAGCAGCGCATACGCGAACTGCTTGCCGAGCTCGACTCCGGGTTGATTGAATGCGTTCACGCCGTACATCTGGCCGGCGTACGCGGTGGCGAGCTCGAGCATCATCATGAGTCCGCCGACGTGCCAGGCGTCCACCTGCTCGATGCGAATGGTGAGGTTGGAGCGACCGCGCTTGGCGAGAGCGCCAGCGGTTGCACGCTGCTCGATGTTCAACAGCTCACCAAGCGTGTGACCGCCAAGGTATCCAAGCTCGTTCACGTGCTGGAACGCGGATGGAATAACGATGTCAGTGCCGTGATTCTCGACAGCGATGAAAGCGACAGCCTTGTTGGGCGGCCCTTCCATGAAGGACTGCACCTGGCTGTGCTGGTCTGTGGCGCCGAGCGCGGGGAGCGGGGTGCTTCCCACCGACCTCCCGTCGGTGCGGTGCTTGCCCAGCGACTCCGCCCATAATTGCACGAACCAGGCGGCGAAGTCGCGCAGCGGATCTGCGTACGGCATGAGCACATCGACGACGCGGCCGTGACGCACGTCGCTCATGTAGAAGAGCGAGCCGATGACGCCGGCAGGGTTGAGACCGAGCTCGGTCGACTCGCAGCGATCCAGCATCTCACCGGCGCCCGCGAGCAGCTCCTCCACATCGATCCCCAGCAGAGCGCCCGGAAGAGTGCCGACGGGAGTGAGGACACTGTAGCGGCCGCCGACGCCCGGCGGAATGTCGAGCGCATGGACTCCCAGCTCCTTCGCAAGCGGGCGGAGCGCGCCGGTCTGCGGATCGGTGACGAAGATGAAATGATTCGCGACGTCGAGACCGGCGCTGGTGACTCGTTCATGCGCGATGAGGAATTGCGACATCGTTTCAGCGGTGCCGCCGGACTTGGAGGTGACGATGAACAGCGTGCGGTCAAGCCTGAGACGATCGAGCAGAGCTGCGATCGTTACCGGGTCGATGTTGTCGAGAACGTGCATGCGCGGATAACCCGCCCTGTCCTCGTTCGCAAGCTCGTTCCAGCCCGGCTTGCACAGCGCTGTCTTGAGCGCGATCGGTCCGAGCGCAGACCCACCGATCCCAAGTACGACAACGTCGTCGTAGCGTCCCTTTACGCCGGCGGCGAAGTCGATCGACTGACGCAGCAGCGGCGCGTTGCGCGGAAGGTTCATGAAGTCCGCGACATTCTGCGAGCGCAGCGCATCGACGCCATTGTGCACTGCGGCGAACGAGGCGAACGCCTCCTCCCATTCCGCATCCGTCACACCGTTTTCAACGGCGCTGGCCATCATGTTGGTGAAGTCGATCGTGATCATATTCTTACCGTTAATCCGTCGAATGCGGGCTGAATGTCGCGCGGCAGCTCGGCTTCGAGATCCGCATGGAAGTTGTCGTGCGTGAGGTGAGTCAGGTACGTGCGTTCAGCGCCGATCTCCCTTGCCGCGCTTATCGCTTCCGGCAGGCTCAGGTGGCTCGGATGATCGGTTCTGAATAGAGCGTTGATCACGAGCACCTTCGCACCGCGAAGAACCGCGGCGGCCTCGGGCGGGATGCTCTTGGCGTCGGTGACATACGCCAGATCACCTATGCGGTATGCAAAAACCGTGACAAGCCCGTGCGGAAGTGCGACCGGCGTGACGGTGACGTCGCCAATCGTAACCGGGGCGTCAGGCACCAGGGGCTGAGCACGTCCTTCCGGCTTGCTCGTCCCCGGGAGCACGCGCATCGTCTCATCGAAGATGTATGGGAAGCGCTGGCGCAGACGCAGGAGACTGTCTTCGGGCCCGTACATCGTGAGCGGCGCAGCGCGGCGATTCGTAAGCGCGCGGATGTCGTCCAGGCCGTGGGTGTGATCTGCGTGATCATGCGTGAACAGGAGCGCGTCGACCCGGTCGACGCCATTGGCGATGAGCTGCAGTCGCAGCTCGGGCGGCGTATCGATCAGGAGACGCGTTCCGCCGTCGGTTTCGACGAGCGCACCCACCCTGCTGCGCTTGTCGCGCGGATCGGGAGATCTGCAAACGGCGCAGCCACACCCGATCTGCGGCACGCCGAAGCTTGTGCCGGTGCCAAGGAACGTGAGCTTCATCGACCTGTCATCGATGTCATCTCCGCAACGCTCCGTTCGTGCACCAGCGCGTCTTCACACGATCTCCACTTTCAGGAGATTGGTCGTTCCAGGAATTCCGAACGGGTGGCCGGCTGTGAAAATCACCCGGTCTCCGGCGGCCGCAAGTTCGAGCTCGCGCACCACTACTTTCCCCACTTCCGCCATCTCTGTGTACGTTGGACGCGACTCGGCGACATGCGGGATCACGCCCCAGAGCAGCGCGAGCTGGTTGCGCGTGCGCGTGTTGTCGGTGAGCGCGAGTATCGGAACCGGCGGTCGGTGTGATGATACGATTCGCGCAGAAAATCCACTCTTGGTAATTACCACGACGAGTGGCGCGCCAAGCATCTTCACCGCTGCCACCGTCGCTGCCGCGATCGCAACTTCAGTAGTGACAATCCCGAACGGCGGCTCGTGCGGATCGTAGAACTGCCGTGACGGCGGATGCTGCTCCACTTCGGCGATGATCCGGCTCATTGCTTCGACGGCGAGCCGCGGATACGAACCGGCGGCCGTCTCCGCCGAGAGCATGACCGCATCGGTACCGTCGAGAATAGCGTTCGCCACGTCACTGGCTTCGGCGCGTGTCGGCCGCGGATTGTTCACCATAGATTCGAGCATCTGCGTCGCGGTTATCACTGGACGGCCGATGCGGTTGGCGAGTGCTATGATCTTTTTCTGAGCTACAGGCACTTCCTCGAACGGAAGCTCGACGCCGAGATCACCGCGCGCAACCATCACACCATCGGAGGTGCGGATGATCGATTCGATGTTTGCAAGCGCGGCGTCCTTCTCGATCTTTGCGATGATTGACATCCAGGGCGGAAGCAATTCCCTGAGTGACGAGATGTCCTCCGCGCGGCGGACGAAGCTCAACGCGAGATAGTCGAGCTCCTGCTCGACTGCGAACGCAACGTCCGCGATGTCCTTGTCCGTGAGCGACGGTGCCGAAACCTGCACGCCGGGAAGATTGAGCCCCTTGTGGCTGCGCAGCACACCGCCGTGAATCACACGAGCGTGTACGCGCGGCGCGTGCACATCCAACGCGACGAGCTCGATGAGTCCATCGTCCACGAGAATGCGGTCGCCAACCTTGACGTCCTGCGCAAGCTCGGAATACGTGACGGGTACTTCACCGCCCATCTCCTCGCCTTCATGCACGAGCGTCACGTCATCGCCGGGATTGAGCGGAACGCTGAGCGCAAGATCACCGATACGTATGCGCGGTCCCTGCAGATCGCCAAGTATGGCGATCGGTCTTCGCAGCTCGTCCGCAATCTCACGCACCGTCCGTATCCGCTCCGCGTGTTCGGCATGCGTTCCGTGCGAGAAATTGAGTCGCGCGACGTTCATGCCGGCTTCCGCGAGCGACATTATTGCGTCGTGGCTCGTAGTCGCCGGGCCGAGGGTGCAGACTATTTTCGTTCGTCGAGTGTGCGGCATCAAACCGCGCTTGGACGAAGCTGCGCCACTTTTGCCTTGATGCCGGCAGTGAGCGTGTCGAACGACTTTCCGAAGCTGGCAATACCTTCTTTGAGAAGTGTATCCGTCACGTCTTCGAGACTGACGCCGGCCTGCGCAATTGCGGCAAGGTCTGCGCGCGCCTGCGCCAGGTTGGCGTCAACGGTCCGCGCCACGATACCGTGATCGCGGAAATCATCGATCGTCTTCGGCGGCATTGTGTTCACCGTATTCGGCCCGATCAATCCCTCGACGTACATCACGTCTCGGTACGCCGCGTTCTTCGTACTCGTGCTTGCCCACAATGGCCGCTGGACGCGCGCCACCTTTGGCGGCGATGGCGTTCCAGCGGGATCCTCCAAACTTCGTGACGAACAGCTGGTATGCCATCTTCGCATTGGCGATCGCAGCCTTCCCCTCGAGTTGTCGGGCCGAGCCGCCAATCATTTCCAGCCGCTTGTCGACTTCGGTGTCGACGCGACTGACGAAGAAACTCGCGACCGATGCGATGCGGTCGATCGGTTGATTCGCGGCCAGTCTCGCCTCGAGACCATCGATGTACGCGTCAATCACGCGCTCATGGGCCTTGACGGCAAAGAGCAGCGTGATGTTGACATTGATCCCCTCGGTGATGAGCTGGCGAACGGCCTTTGCGCCCTCTTCGGTTCCTGGAACCTTTACCAACAGGTTGGGTCTGTTCACCGTGTTCCAGAGCCGCCGTGCTTCCGCGACGGTCGCATCCGCGTCGTTGGCGAGCGAGGCCGACACTTCAATCGACACGTAACCATCGCCACCGTTGGTGCGGTGGTACACGTCAGCGAAGATGTCGCAGGCGTCCCGTACGTCGGTGGTTTCGAAAAGCTCGAACAGCTGATTCACATCGAGCGACGACGGCGCCTCGCGAAGCTGCGCATCGTACGCGTCACCTTCCGCCAGCGCCTTCTGAAAAATGGTCGGGTTCGAGGTCATCCCGGTGAGCACGTCGTCGGTCAGACGGCGCTCGAGATCACCATTGTGCAGCATTGTACGATCTATGTAATCAAGCCAGATCGACTGGCCGGCATCATGAAGTGCCTGTAAGCGATGGTTGTCCATGGACGTGCTCGGTTGGTTGACGGTCAGCGAAGAAGGAGGCGGAGCGGGAGAAGAGTAGAATCTGACGGTACCCCAGTGACTCCAGCACCGCATACGCGAACAGCCGGATGGCGCCGGATCGGCTCGTGTCGGGAAAGAAGATCACCTGGAACACCACACTCCATATAGATAGGAGTATGCCGTATCCCACCACGGACGCCAAGTAGGCCCAGGCAAATTGCGAATTCAGGACACCGGTCGCGAGGCCGACGACGAGCCCGACGTAGCCGATCAGCTCGAGGACCGGAGCAATCACGAGTCCAAGCCAGAAGTATGGAAGCGCCACGAGCCCGAACATCCCGTACTCCGGGTTGCCGAGCATCCCCTTCGCGTTCGACAGCGCGCGCAGCAGCCCACGCGCCCACATGCGCCGCGTACGGGCGATGCTCGCAAGATCTCCGGCGGTAACGTACCACGCGACAGGGTCCGGAATCACCGGCATAGTTGCGTTCATCCCGTTATCGGTCAGATACCGCGGCAGCCGGATTGCAATGTCCGCCCCGGGAGTCTGCACATGAGGATCGAAGCCGCCTATCGCGAAGATGTGCTCGCGCTTGAACATCACAGGGTTGCTCGGAAGCACGATGTTGCTCGCGATGCGGTTCCAGCCCAGCCGTTGAAACACGAACGCACGAAGATATTCGATGGTCTGGCATCCGTTGATCCATCCGTGCGCCGGCTCGCGGACGAGCTCGCCGTCGAGAAGATGGACACCGCGCGCTGGCCGTAGGATTCCGCTGGCGCACGCCACCGTCCGATCCAGGAGAAATGGCCGCGACAGTCGTAGCAGCGCATCCTGCTCGAAAAACACGCCGGGAGCGGCGACCACGGCGTGCGGATATCGCGCCGCATTCATCCCTGCATTCAGCGCGTCTCCGAGGGTCGTGGCCGGCATGTCGAGACAGACGAGCCGGGGATGCACGCGCGACCGATAATATGCCCGGACCGGGGGACGTTTTCACATTGATCGTGAACGCCGGTGGGACCTCGTAAAGCTGAAACTCCGGCACGAGGTCGCTCAACGACTGTCCAGCGCTACCATCGACCACCAGCACAACTTCGAAGCGGGGATAGTCCAGGTTGAGCAGCATGGTCGCAGCCTCGACCGACTGGATCGGCGAGCGCTGCAACGATGCAATCACGGATATTGGCGGCAACGCTTCAGCGCCGACAAGCGCGTGGAAGTATTCATCGTCGGCCAGCCGCCAGTGCGACCACAGCTCCGGCACAGCGCACATCAGGAGAATGGCGTGAAACGAGTTGAGGGCGAGGAAAAAAATCATGATCGCAGTCATCACTGCGAAAAGAATCTCCGCTGTCATCCTGCGGAAAGCTCCGCCACACTCGCCTCCGACAAACCGATTACGAGCATGGCCATGTCGCGCGCGTACCGGTCGCTGTTGGATAAGGCTTCGGTGAGCGCGTCTCTTCCCATTGGCCCCATCACCGCGAGCGCGAGTCCGGCGCGGAAGCGAACCCACCAGTTGGTATCCATGAGCGCGCGCGACAATTCACGTACCGTGCGCTCGTCGTTCACTCCCGTCAGCGCACGCGCCGCCTGCGCCCGCACCCGCCAGTCCGCGTCGCGCAGCATGGAGAGGAGCTTCACCTGCGATGCGCCGCCGGACCCGTGGCGAAGGACGCGCGCCACAGCGACGCGAACTTCGGGGTGAGCGTGCGTGGACAGGCCCGCGACACGGGCCATACATTCCGGATCTTCCAGCGCCGCCGCGGCGTGAATGTATGCGTACAGCTTGTGCGGCGGCGCATCGGCACGAAGACGCTCGAGCAACATCGGGCCCACGCGCGACCCGTACACGCGCAGTACTCCCAGCTGATACGTGCGCACCGCAGACGAGGCGACCGAGAGACCATCGATGACGCGAACGAGCAACTCGTCGTCGGCGTATCTGCTGAGGCACGCAGTCGCGGCGCTCTGCACCGCGGGATGCTTGTCCGACAGTAGTTGCAGAATCGTCGACCGGTCCTCGGAAGCCGCGATCAACGAAAGCGTGCGTGCTGCAGCCAGACGCTTCCACCACAGGAACGAGCGCGCACCGTCTACCGTCTGGCGCACCCACGGCTCGCTGCGCAGCATCTCGACAAGTGCGCCGCGTTCGAGAGGACGTACCCGCTCCAGTCCGAGTCGCACCAGCGCCTGCGCAGTGTCACTGCTCGACGCACTGCGAAGCGCATTGAGCACCTCAGGAACGCTGTGCGCGCCCGACAGCAACCGCCGTCGGCCGCCGCCAGCCGGGTCATCGACGTTGGCCGAGCCGGCCGACATGGCCGCCCGCGACCTGTTCGCGTACTGCAGCGCAGCGGCAAGGCTGGCGAGGGCCACCTGCGAAACGCCGATTACTACCGCGACGTACGCGTAGCTCAATCCGAACGACCGTTCGAACGGGCTCCTGCGATAATCCGTCGCATAATTTGTCGCATCGGGTCAAATATGTCCGGCGTCGTGCGCTGCCGTCAGTGCGCCGGCGCCGGAATGCGTTGCATGGTCAGCGACTGCCGGTCAATATCGGGCCAGTGTGGGGTCCACGTCGGTGGTCCAGCTTGCGATCCCGCCGGTAAGATTTGTGACATTGGTAAAGCCGTGGTCCACCAGCTGCGCGGCGGCGTTGAGACTTCGCACACCGCCCTTGCAATACACGACGACTTCGCGCGAATGGTCCCAGCTTTCACTTGCGTGGCGCACGGTCGCGAGCGGCACCAGCCGAGCACCGTCGATGCGTGCGATCGCCCACTCCGCCGGCTCGCGAACGTCGACGAGGTCGAAGTCGTCTCCGCGCGCCATACGCTCGGCGAGTTGCCGTGCTGATATCTCATGGATCAACGGCCTGTCCGCTGCGGCGGCGCTTGGAATCGCACATGCACTGTCTGCGTAGTCGGAAGCCCGCTCCTCGAGACTGCGAATCGTCGCGCCGCCCGTAGCCGCATCGCCACAGGCCGGGCACGATGGATCGCGGCGAACGGCGATCGACCGGAATGTCATGCCCAGCGTTTCGATCAACAACAGTCGCCCGACGAGGGATTCACCGACTCCGAGAATCAGCTTGAGTGCCTCGATCGCCTGAATGGTGCCCACCAAGCCGGGAAGCACGCCGAGCACACCCGCTTCGGCGCAATTGGGAACGAGACCGGCGGGTGGAGGCTCGCGAAAAAGACAGCGGTAGCACGGACCGTTGGGCGCGCCAAACACAGATGCCTGCCCTTCGAACCTGAAGATGCAACCGAAGGAATTCGGCTTGCCGAGCAACACTGACGCGTCGTTCGTCAGGTAGCGGGTGGCGAAGTTGTCGGTGCCATCGAGCACCATGTCGAACTCGCGGAGGATCTCGAGGGCGTTGGCAGTATCGAATCGAGTATTGAACGCCTCGACGTGCACGTGTGGATTCACGTCGTGAATGCGATCACGCGCGGAATCGAGCTTGCTTCGGCCGACGTCGGCGGTGCCGTGCAGGATCTGACGATGAAGATTGCTTGCATCGACGACGTCGAAATCAACGAGCCCGAGTGTGCCAACTCCGGCCGCGGCCAGATACAGCGCACTCGGCGATCCAAGACCGCCTGCGCCGATGAGAAGCACCCGCGCGTCCTTGATGCGCCGTTGACCCAGCGCGCCGACCTCGTCAAGCAGGAGATGGCGCGAATAGCGAAGCACTTCCTCAGGCTCGAGCTCCGGCAGTGAGCGGCTGTCACCGAGTGCATGCGAGTGCTTGTGTGTCGCAGTCGTCATTGTCGTCATCCGCCAGCAATCGCTGGCACAAGAGTCACTTCGTCGCCATCGCTCACAACGGACGCGAAGCCGTCCGAGAGACGTATGTCTTCATCGTTCAGATAATACACCACGAACGGATATGGCTGGCCTGCGTCATCGCGGATACGCGAAGCGAGCGAAGGGAACCGTTGCGAGAGGCCGTCGACGACTTCGCCTACCGTCCGGCCGTCGGCGCTGATCGCCTTGTTGCCATCAGCGAGCCGTGCGAGTACCGCGGGCAGAGTTACAGTTATCGCCATGTTGTATTCCTGTATTGAATTAGAAATGTGAAGTGGTGTGTGACGGAACTGTGGGATTTACAACTGAACCGTCGAGCTCAGCGGTGGTGATGAAAGGAAGCGCGGCAACGCCGAGCGAGCGCCATGCGCGCTGGGCGGCATCGGATACTGAGGCCGCCGCGTCGCCATACGCGACTGCGACGATCGTCGACCCGGAGCCGCTCAGCGTTGCGCCGATCGCGCCGGCACCGATCGCAGCAGTGGTCACCGCGTCGTAGCCCGGGATCAGCGCGCGCCTGAATGGAACGTGCAGCAAATCATCCAGCGCGGGCCGAAGGAGCGCCGCTTCTCCGCTCTGAAGTCCAGCAACGAGCGCGGCGGCGCGCCCGGCAGCGCTGACTGCCGTTGCGAAGGCGATGCTTTCTGGAAGCACGGCGCGCGCAACCGAGGTGCGCACTTCGAAATCCGGAACTATGAATACAAAGCGCAGTGAAGCGTGAACAGTGAGTGGTACGGAAGTATACCGATGGCCGTTGGTGCGGACACTCAGCACGGCACCTCCGAGTGTAGACGGGGCGACGTTATCGGGATGGCCTTCGAGCGCAGCGGCGATGTCGATTATCGCGGCGCGGTCGAGATCCCCGTCGAGCACCGCATTTGCCAGAAGCGCCCCTGCTACAATGGCGGCCGCGGAAGATCCCAACCCGCGCGCAACGGGAATATCGGACGTCGCATCGATATCGATACCACCTGGCGGCGTGCGGCGAAGCGCAGTGCACGCCGCGACGAATCCGCGCCAGATAAGATCATTTTCAGGAGCGCAGTCGAGCACGGAAAGCGTCCCCGAGCGGCGTATCGTTATCGCAGTGTCGCCCGGTCGAACACGCGCGACGACATCCAGCCACCGACCGATCGCCATTCCGATCGCGTCGAAACCGGCGCCGAGGTTCGAGGTCGATGCAGGAACGCGAATCGTGAACGCGCGTGCTCCGTCTCGATCCTTCGCAGGTGGTTGCCGCGCGCTCTTGTCGCTCACGCAGCGCTTACCAGCGCTCGGACTTCCTTCAACTTTGCATCGATCAACGGCGACTCGCCCAGCGAATCCACGATTGGCTCCAATGTCTTCAACCCGTTACCTGTGATACATAGCACCACTTCGTCGTTCGGCGTGAAGCGACCCTGGCGCGCCAGCGCGAGCGCAGACGCGACGGTCGCTCCGCCAGCGGTCTCCGTGAATATGCCGGTATCCTCGGCGAGTATCTTGATTCCCGCAATCAAATCTGCATCGCTGGCGCCCGCTGCCCAGCCCCCTGTCCGGGTGATGGCCGTCCGTGCAAATGGGCCGTCAGCCGGATTCCCGATCGCAATCGAGCGCGCAATGGTATTGGGAACGACCGGCCGTACGTCACTCCGGCCATCGAGCACCATCTGAACGATCGGGGAGCAGCCCGTGGCCTGGGCACCGTACAGTCTGGGCGCCACGCCGCTCACCAGGCCGGCGTCGGTGAATTCGCGAAAGCCGCGCTCGAGCTTCGAGATGAGTGAGCCGCCCGCCATCGGTGCGACAACGGCCGTCGGCAACCTCCAGCCAAGCTGTTCGACGATCTCGAATGCTATCGTCTTGGACCCCTCCCCGTAGTACGCGCGGAGATTGACGTTGACGATACCCCAGCCAAACTGGTCCGCGACCATCGAGCAGAGCCGGTTGACGTCGTCGTAGTTACCGCGAACGCGGACGAGATGTGGTGAGAAGATCTGCGTCGCTGCGACCTTGCCGCGCTCGAGCGAATCCGGAATGAAAATCCATGCGTCCATACCTGCGCGAGCGGCCTGCGCAGCGACGGCATTCGCGAGATTACCCGTGGAAGCGCAGCCGATGGTCGTGATTCCGAACGCACGCGCGGCGTTGATTGCGACGGCGACCACGCGATCCTTGAACGACAACGACGGATGCGACACCGAGTCGTTCTTGATCCAGCAGCGCGCAACCCCAAGCCGCTTCGCAAATCGAGGTGCATCGACGAGGGGCGTGAAGCCCGTGTCGAGCGAGAGCTCCGGCTCGCCGTCAAAGGGAAGCCATTCCTTGTACCGCCAGATTGATTGTGCGCGGCGTGAGATCTCCGCGATCGTCGGAAGCGTGGCGCGGTCGGCGTCAATCGCTTCGAGTGGACCGAGACAGTTCTCGCAGACTGCCGTCGGCGCGGCGTCAAAGGGTGACCCGCATAGCTTGCAGCGCAGTGCGCGGGGTCGAAGCCCTCGTGATGTCGCTTGCGAAATCGCTAACGTCGGTTGCTCAGTGTTCAGTAGCGTCATAGGAAGTCCATATCCCGTGCACGCCAAACGAATCGACGGAGTGAGTCTCCGGAAAACACAAAAGCCCGCGGTTGGCCGCGGGCTTACATGCTTTTTAGCGATTTGTTTAACGTGGCTGCAATAGGCGGCAAATCACCACGGGACAACGATTGTTCCTCTACGTTAATCCCAACACGGAACGATGTCAAGCGAAGCGTTCGCTGTCGGCTTGTTCGGCGAACAGGCGACAAGTCCTTGCGGGCCGTGGAGTCTCACACGCAGAGAGTCATCGCAGGCATTAGGCCATCAGTGGATCCGAGGCACGATGGATGCACGTTCAGGTAATCGCATCTGAGAAGATTCAAGGAGCACGCAATGGTTAACAAGGATCAATCCGGAAAGGTCACCCAGGCCGACTCGAGCAAGGAAAACCGGACAGACAAGGTAAGTGGCCGCAGCTTCGGCCGCGGCATGACCTCGCCCGATTCAACAGAGGCGGTACTCAACGCAACGACGGGCGAAGTCGACCCGAGAGCGATGGGCGAGGGCGCGCTCCCACGCGGCGAGGGCGAGTCCAACAAGAACGAACCGGGCCGGAGCAAATCAAATCAGGAACGATCGAGCCGGCAGAAGTAGTTCGACGTATCCGCCATTCACGGGCACGTGATCAGGTCAGTCTTGCCGTCGGAAGAAATTGTGGTGCGTGACGCGCTCTTGTCAGTTGCTCGAATGAATACGCGAGCTTGATGAGCATGGGCTCGCTCCACGCCGGGCCGAAGAACGAAAGACCGACAGGGAGGCCGAAGTGATATCCCGCTGGAACGGTGATGTGCGGATATCCTGCAACGGCCGGAAGTCCCGATGCACCACCGCCGCCGCGAGGGTCGCCGTTCACCAGATCGATGAGTGCCGGTGGTCCCTGCGTCGGTACGACGATCGCGTCGAGCCTGTACTTTGCGACCGCCGCGTCGATGCCCTCCGCGCGTGATTTGGTGTGACCAGCCGCGAGTGCGTCGATGTACTTCTGATCGGTCAACGGTCCACGAGCTTCCGCCGCCTCGAAGATCTCCTGACCGAAGTACGGCATCTCTTCACTGCTATGCGCGTTGTTGAAAGCGATGAGATCGGCGAGGGTCTTCATCGGTGAGTCGGCACCCAGCGATGCGAGATATGCATTCACGTCAGCCTTGAACTCGTAGGAGAGCACGTCGCCTTCGGTGCTGCCAGCGGTGCCGAGCTCGATCGGATCGACGATGATCGCGCCCGCCGAGCGCATCGCCTCGATCGCTGCGTTGCCAATCGCGTCCGTCGCAACACTGTAGCCGAAGTAGCGCGCCCGCGGAATCCCGATACGAGCACCCTTCAGTCCGGCGACGTCGAGGAATGTCGTGTAATCCGTGCGAGCATTCCCGACGCTCGGAGCGGTGGCCGGATCTCGCGGGTCGACGCCGGTCAACGCGCCGAGCAGGATTGCCGCGTCGGTCACCGTGCGTGCCATTGGGCCAGCGGTGTCCTGTGAATGCGAGATAGGGATTATCCCGGAGCGACTGATGAGTCCGACCGTTGGCTTGATGCCGACGAGGGATTGCACGGCCGATGGAGACGTGATGGATCCGTCGGTCTCCGTCCCGATTGCGATAGCGCAGAGACTCGCCGCGGCTGCGGCGCCGGATCCCGAGCTGGAACCCGAGGGCGTGCGATCGAGCGCATACGGATTGTGCGTCTGGCCACCCATTCCGCTCCATCCGCTGGTCGAGTGCGTCGACCGGTAATTTGCCCACTCGCTGAGATTCGTCTTGCCCAGGATTACCGCACCGGCCGCGCGCAGGCGCGCGGCGACGAACGAGTCTGCGGGTGGTATCGAGTGCGCCAGCGCAAGCGAACCCGCTGCAGTGGTCATGCGATCGTGCGTGCCGATGTTGTCCTTGATCAGCACCGGAATTCCATGCATCGGACCACGGACATGCCCAGACTTCCGCTCCCTGTCGAGCGACGCGGCGATGTCGAGCGCGTCCGGATTGAGCTGGAGCACGGCGCGAATCGCAGGGCCACGGCGGTCGATCTCGGAAATTCGCTTGAGATACATCTCGCAGATCGAGCGCGAAGTGTAGCGCCCCGACGCCATCCCCTGCTGAAGCTGGGTGATGGTGACTTCCTCCAGTTCGAACGGAGGCACAACACTCGGTGGATCGCTGGTAGTGCGTTGCGGCGTCTCGGCGAGTGCCGACGACGGAACGGCAGCGGTCGCCGCGGCAAGAGCGCCGGCGATGCCAACGCCGACGAACTCCCGGCGGCTGAGGTGTGACGAACGATTTTCGTCGGGAGATCCGGCCATGGCTCGTTATTGGAGTCGGGTGCGACGCCAATAATAACGCGCGATCAAAACTCTCGCTTGCGCATTTCCTTGAAGAAATGCTCTGCCCTCTCACGCTCCTTGAGACTCGCCTCGTCGATGGGATCATCCGCGAGGTTCACATCGTATTTCTTGCCGAAACCCTTGCGCGTTGAAGTAGCAGACGCTGCCTTCGCCGCATTCTTCTTCACCAAAGCTTCCAGCTGCCGCTTGTCCATGTAACCGCCCGATTGTGGAGTGCGAACTCGATCACGTTCACCAGTCCTATGACTGATAATCTAGACACGGGCAACCGCGTCGTCATTACCGACTCGGCCGCTCCACATGTGAGGTTCCGCGCAGCAAGAGTGCCCTTTTTTGACAGGCACCGCTCGCGGCTGGAACGGCACGACTTGTCCATTACATTCGGTGCATGTCCGACCCTTCCGGCTCCGCTGGCAATTCGGCGACCGAACGACTGTTCGAATCAGTCGAAGCGACGTGGAATCGAGTAACTGCGTGGTTCAACGGCAAGGCGCTCAGCGAGAACGCGGTTCTTCTCGTCTTCGCCCTCATCACGGGGCTACTCAGCGCGCTCGGGGTCGTGGCCTTCTACAAGAGCATCGACTTCGCATACTGGGCGTTCTATCGTTTCCCGACCGCGGAATTCCCGCGCGTGGCGTTGCTGACCTACCGGCCTGTCATCACCGGCGCCGGGCTCGCGCTCGCCTGGTGGGTGATGCGCCGCATCGGCCGTGGACACGAGGGGATGAACGTCCCCGATGTGCAGCTCGCTGTCGTGAGACGAGGTGGCGACATCGAGGGACGGCCCGCGCTCGCCCGCACCGCCGCGAGCGCGATCACTATCGGCGCCGGCGGATCGGCCGGAAATGAAGGGCCAGTGGTGGTGCTGGGCGCGGCAATCGGCTCATGGCTCGGTCGCACATTCCGATTCGCTCCCTCGCGAGTGGTGGTGCTCGTGGGATGCGCGACGGGCGCTGCCATCAGCGCCGCGTTCAACGCGCCGCTCGCGGGTGCGTTCTTCGCGCTCGAAGAAGTGGTCGGCACGCTGGCGGCGGGCTCGTTTGCGCCAGTAGTCGTATCGAGCGTCGTCGCTGCCGTCGTTTCGCGCGCGGTGTTCGGCAATCACCCGGCGTTTTCAATTCCGCGCCAGTATGGCTACGCGCACCCGAGCGAGCTGATTCTGCTGTATCCGCTGCTCGGTATCGTGTGTGGACTCATCGCGGCCCTGTACGTCCGCAGCTACTTCTTCTTCGGCGATCTGGGGAAGAAAAGCCCGCTGCCACCCGCTTTCACGCCGTGGATCGGGGGTGCGGTCGTCGGCATACTCGTCTTCTTCTCGGGCGGTCTGCTGGTTGGCTACGGTCACCTCGCGATACACAGCGACATCTTCGGCCGCATGGCATGGTACGGGCTGCTCGCGCTCGCAGTCGGCAAGATCCTGGCGACGTCGATTACGCTCAACATGGGCGGCTCGGGCGGTGTGTTTACTCCGTCGCTCTACATCGGCGCTGCGACCGGCGGCGCGTTCGGCGTTGCGCTCAGCCACCTTCTTCCCGTGATGGGACTGCACCCGGAGGCATACGCGCTCGTTGGAATGGGTGCGATGGTTGCCGGCGCGACCGACGCCCCGATCACGGGTATCCTGCTCGTCTTCGAGATGACCAACGACTACGCGATCGTGATCCCGTTGATGCTAACTGTCGTCATATGTCACAACGTTGCGCGCAGGTTGAGCCCCGACTCGCTTTACAGCGGCTGGCTCAGGCGGCGCGGCGAGTCGATCGAGCAGGGGGCGGACCGCGATGTACTGGCCGGTCTTCACGTTTCGGATGCCTATGAATCGGCGCCGCAGGTGATTTTCGAGGGCGCTCCGGTCGAGGAGCTGCTCGCGCACCTCGGGAACACGGGTCAGCTTTACTTCCCCGTGGTCGACGACACACACAGCCTCGTCGGCGTCATAACGGTCGGCGACCTCGGTCAGATCGCGCGCAGCAACCAGCACCTCGGTCCGCTCCTCGTTGCGGGCGACATCGCTCAGTCTAGCGAGACCGTTTCTCCGAGCGATTCCCTGCTCGAGGCGATTCGCAAGATGGGCGTGCGCGGCGCCGAGTCCATTCCGGTCATCGACAGACGCAGCTCGAGGCTGCTGGGTCTTATCAACCGCAGTCACGTCCTCAATCTCTACGAGCGCACTGTCTCGGCGTCACACCACCATTCACATCATCCAGCCAGCAACCTCAAAGCTTCCGAGGGCGGCACGTCGCCGAAGTAGGCGTCGAGGTCGACGCCGTCCAGCGCGGCGGCGATTGATGTGTAGTCATACGGCAGTCCGATCATGAGCGTTTCGAGCTCGGCGACGTCCTCACGCCCCATGAAATCGCCGAATATCCGAACAGCCGTCACGCGACCGCCTTCGACGTTTACCCGAACGTCGATCTCTCCTGCCGGAAAGCGATGCGTGCGCTGCACGTTGCACGGCGGGTTCTCACCGTAGTTCCAATCCCAGGATGCATACTTGCGCGCCACAAGCGCGTGAACTTCATCCCAGTCGGCGTCGGTAAGCTCGAGCATCGGCACCCCTGACCTGTCGCGCGTGCCGAAAATGCGCTCGATGATGCGCTCACGCAGTTCCGTTACGGTAATTGGCACCGAAAGAAACTCGCTGATGTTCACAACGCGACTTCGAATAGACTTCACGCCCTTCGATTCGACCTTGCCAGGCTTCGGGATGAGCGCCGCGGTCACGTCGTCGAGGTTGGAATCGAACAGCAGAGTTCCGTGACTGAACATTCGGTCGGGGCGAGCGAACTGTGCGTTGCCCGAGATCTTTCGTCCGCCGGCGAGGATGTCGTTCCTCCCTCCTAGCTCGGCTGGCACGCCAAGATCATGCAGCACCTCGATCACCGGCCGGGTGAACAGCTCGTAGCGATTGAAGCGCCCGTGCACGGATGGCGTCATGAAGCTGAAGTTCAGGTTGCCGAGGTCGTGATACACCGCGCCACCGCCGGAAATTCGGCGCACAACTGTTATACCGCGCTTCAACACGACCTCAGGATTCACTTCCTCGATCGTATTCTGATTCCTGCCGATGATGATTGACGGTGCGTTGATGTAGAACAGGAGCAGATCGTCTGCGCTCACCCGGTTGCGCAGCACGTGCTCTTCGAGCGCGAGATTGACCCGCGCGTCGGTTATGTCCTTGTTGTCGATTAACAGCATGAAGTGTCCGGGCGCCCAGTACGGTTGAGGTGTAGATGAAGTTAACTCGACTGTTCAGCAGACTTACCTTTCAATCGTGCCGCAGGCGCGCGTCGGGTCTGCTTCTTGACCCAAAAGAGCGCGCAGAAAGCCACAAGTCTACGTGTGAGGACGCAGCTATGGACATCAATGAAGCGCACCGTGTCGAACCGCCCGACGACGATCTACCGTTGAGCCCCGCTGAAGCAGCAGCTCAGCTGGCGCCCATGTTCGCTGGCAGACAGCCGACCCCGGAGATGGGCGAAGTGCTCGACATGCTCCAGTCGCTCCACGGGAAGCCGATCGCCGAGCTCGATGCAAAGGAAGCTCGGAAGCAGCCCACGCCGGCGGACGCGGTGAGGAAGCTGCTCGAGGAACGAGACGAGAACACCGATCCTGAAGATGTCGGGAGCGTCGACAACAGGAGCATAGCCGGCGCCGCTGGTGACATAGACATTCGCATTTACAAACCCGCTTCCGCGCGCGAGGGCAAAACGCTCCCGGTCGTGCTGTACATCCGGGGCGGCGGCTGGGTAATCGGCGATCTTGATACATATGACAGCTCCGCGCGCGCCGTCTGCAACGCTGCGCACTGCATCGTCGTCTCGACCGACTACCGCCGCGGACCGGAGCATCGCTTTCCCGCCGCGCACGACGACGTCTTCGCCGCGTACAAGTGGACGCTCGCGAACGCTGCCGATCTTGGTGGCGACCCGGAGCGTGTCGCGGTGGTCGGCGAATCGGCGGGTGGGAACATGGCAGCAAATATCTGCATGAGAGCGCGCGATGAAGGTGTTCAGTTGCCGGTATATCAGGTCCTCGTGTACCCCGTGGCCGGCTACGACTTCGAAACCGAGTCGTATCGTGAGATGACCAATGCCATCCCGCTCAATTCGCAGATGATGCGGTGGTTCTTCGACAACTATCTCGGGATGCCAAGCAACGGAGAGTTACCCGGCATCTCGCTCGATCACGCCAATCTTGCGGGACTACCGCCGGTCACCATCATCGGCGCGGAACTGGATCCGCTCCGATCCGAGGGCGAAGCGCTCGCGCGCCGCTTCCAGAGCGCGGGTGTGCGGACGGAGCAGCGCACATACAACGGCGTGACGCACGAATTTTTCGGCATGGGGGTTGTTCTACAGGAGGCCGAAGACGCCGTCCTTTTTGCAGCACTCGGGCTTCTGAGCGCATTCGGCACGTCCGCGGCCGCTGTGCAACCGGGCCGCTGAGCAGGGGACCGCAAGCGACATAGCCTCCTGGCTCGTTACTCGCCAGGAGGCTATGGATTGAGTGATCTGACACGCAAACCGGAACAAGCGAGTCAGTAGTGGGCCAGCGTTACCTCAGCCGCACTCCGAGAACCCGCATACGTGGCACTTCGCGCAGCCTTCAGCCAACTCGAGCTGCGATCCGCAATCCGGACACGTCTGCATGAAGCCATCGCCGCTGTTGTACGCGTCGAACCCCATCTGCATCTGCGCCTGCGCGGCAGCCACATCGGTTGCAGCCTGAATCGTTTCCGGGGTAGCGCGCGGCGCCTGTGCGGCGGCATTCGCAGCTGACAGCAGCTCCTGCTGCACCCCCTGCTTCTCGCGCGTCCACTCCTCGAGCGCAATTCCGATCGCGTCAGGGACCGAGAGCACCTTGTTGGGACCAAGTCCAACCGCGCGATCGGAGCTGATGCCGCGCAGCTGCTTGTGCACCTCGCGCAGCGGAATGCCCGAGCGGAGTGCGAGCGATATCATGCGCCCCATGGCCTCCGCGTCGGCCATCGCTGCACCGCCTGCCTTGCCAAGGTTGATGAACACCTCGAACGGCTGACTCTTGTCGTCTTCGGTGATGTTGACGAACATCGTGCCGAGCGGCGTCTCCTTGCGAATCGTCGTACCACGAAGGCGATCTGGGCGCGAGCGCTTGACGCGACGTTGAAGGTTCTCCGCCTCCGCGTCGTACAGCGACTGCTTGAGACGCTCGATCTCGGCCGTCATCTCGGCGATCGTCCCCTGCAGCTCGCCCATTTCGCGGCGATCGGCCTGGCCATCACGCGCCGCGGTAGCCTGGGCCGTTGCGCCAGTGGAAAGAACCTGGTTGTCGCGCGAGCCGTCGCGATAAACTGTCACGCCCTTGCACTTGAGATCGTACGCGAGCTCGTAGATCGCGCGGACGTCGTCGCGCGTCGCAGCGTGTGGGAAGTTGGTCGTCTTGGAGATCGCCGAATCGCAGTGCTCCTGGAAGGCGGCCTGCATGCGAACGTGCCACTCGGGTGTGATGTCGTGCGCCGTAACGAATACGCGACGCCATTTTTCCGGTACTTCCTGGAAGTGGATGTGTCCTTCCTTCGCGATGCGCTCGATAAGATCGTCGGAGTACCACCCTTCCCGCTTCGCCACCTCGACGAAATCCTCGTTCACGTCCGGCATCATGACGCCAGCCTGGTTGCGCATGAATGCGACGGCGAAAAGCGGCTCGATGCCCGACGAACAGCCTGCAATGATGGAGATCGTGCCGGTCGGCGCAACGGTCGTCACGTTGCAGTTGCGAAGCATCTGCTTGGGACGGATGCGCTGACCGTTCTCGTCACGCGCACACGTCTCGTCCGGCCCGAATATCGAGCGTGCCCATTCGGGAAACGGCCCGCGCTCGTTGGCGAGCCGCTCGCTCTCGCGCTTGGACTCGGTGTCGACGAACTCCTGCAGCGTGCGTCCGAACTCCACGCCTTCGGGCGAGTCATACGGAATACCGAGACGCACCAGAGCGTCCGCGAAGCCCATGACCCCGAAGCCGATCCGGCGAATGCGCTTGGACAGCGCATCGATCTCAGGCAGCGGGTACTTGTTGACGTCGATGATGTTGTCGAGGAAGCGTGTCGCGAGATATACGTCGCGCTTCATCGAATCCCAGTCCATCACGCCGTCCTTCACATAGTACCCGATGTTGATGGAGCCGAGGTTGCAGACGTCGTACGGCAGGAGCGGCTGCTCGCCGCAGGGATTCGTCGCCTCGTACGCTCCGAGATGCGGCACGGGGTTGTAGCGCTCCGCTTCATCGATGAAGAAACAGCCGGGCTCGCCGGTGCGCCACGCTCCATCCAGCATCTTCTCCCACACCAGCTGAGCGTCGAGCTTGCCCACCACCTTGCCGTTGGACGGCTCGATGAGATCGTACATCGTCTTCGCCTTCAGCGCGTCCATGAACTTGCGCGTTATGGCGACGGAGATGTTGAAGTTGGTGATCTGGGAAAGGTCTTCCTTACACGTGATGAAGTCTAGGATGTCCGGGTGATCGACGCGAAGAATTCCCATGTTCGCGCCGCGACGGGTTCCACCCTGCTTGACCGCATCGGTCGAGGCGTCGTACAACTTCATGAACGAGACAGGGCCGGATGCAACTCCGGTGGTGGAGCGAACCATCGATCCCTTGCCGCGCAGCCGCGAGAACGAGAAGCCCGTCCCGCCACCCGACTGGTGGATCAACGCCATCGATCGCAACGTGTCGTAAATGCCGTTGTGACCGTTTGAAAGCGCATCCTCGACGGGCAGTACGAAGCAAGCCGAGAGCTGGCCCAAGGGGCGTCCGGCATTCATCAAAGTCGGGGAGTTCGGCTCGAAGCGACGCTCCGTCATCAGCCGATAAAACTCCTCTGCCAGCGCGTGCACCGCACCGGCGCTTGCACCGTATCGGCGATCCGCCTCGGCGACCGTAGTCGCAACGCGCCAGAACATTTCCTCTGGACGCTCCGTCGGACTGCCCGCTTTGTCCTTGATCAGATAGCGCTTGGACAGCACCGTCCGGGCATTCTGATTCAGCTGCGCTTCGGGCAGCGACTCTTGGGAAATTGCGTCGGCCATCTCTTCTCTCACCTGGAACTCTGCGGATTGTTCGCCCGGAGGAATGTACCACCAGGCGTGCGTTCTAAGACTGCCATCTTGAGACCGTCAGAATCGCCTTCGAGGCGACATCGGGTCAGGGGTCGTGATACTAAGCTCGTACGTGTTTGCGCGCCAGTGCATTGTTAAGTCGTTATGGGACATAGAGTTAAAGATTGACAGTCACGAACATCTGTGATGGATCTGTTATCCTCATTTACTGTCCACGACGAGCCGTACGTGCCAGAAATGTGATTGCTTACAGTTCTACCCCGTCGTAACGCGTTGGTGCGTAACGACTTCACACCGCCGACCAAAGATGGAATGGCCCAACCGCTGCCTTTTTTTCTGTCTCACGGACATCACCTCACGACGATTGTTGCTTGCAAACACGTGGTTGCAGAAGCCATGCCTCCCGTGCCATTGCGGGCAAAATGTCTAGAAGGCGACGCCGAGTGTTACATACGCCGTGATGGCCGAGGCGCCGGTGTAGGAAGCGCCGCTCACCGGATGGGCGAGACCGAACCGGAACCGGTACGGCACGTCAAATTGCAATGCAGAATCGAGATTGAGCTCGGCGCCGACCGAGCCCAGTGTTGGACCGTCGCTGATGGACGGAGAGCAGGCTGGCGTCGATTTCGCCGGGCATGAGGCGCGTGCCGCGTCGCCGAACAGCGCCAGCGACGCACGGTCCAGGAAGAAAGGGAACAAGCCGAGCGAGCGCGATGGCGCGGCCAGTGGCAGGCGATATTCCGCACTGAACGAGGTAGCATTTATGCCGGTCTCACTCCCCGCCGGGAAACCGCGCGCCGGAAAGGTGCGCGCAGAGCTGCCGAATGAGATCCCGGGGACGATCTCGAAGGACTCGCCACTCACACCACCAACCGAGTACTGATCGGGGGAGCGGTGGTCTGCGGCCCCCACAGCAGCGCGGAGTGCGATGACGTGGTGGGCAAACCCTGGCAGATCCAGCGACTTGTACGCATCTCCAACGACCACCGCGCTGCGGCCATCGGTGCCCGTCGACGACTCCCAGCGCTGGCGCACCGATCCGCTGAGGGTGATGCCGTCCTCGGGCGAGATTGCGAGCGTCGGCGACTGGGTGTTGGAGAAGACTGCGCCGGCCACGAGCGTTGGATAGTTATGTGACTCGGAATAGAACGAATTGAGTCGCGGCTGCAGGTCCGAGGGGCTCGTCTTGTAGTAGTCAGACTGAAGCTCCGTCCCGACAGTTATCGCGGAGTAGGTGCGCACGCGAACGCGCGCGAACGTAGCGTGCAGGCTCGCAAACTCGCTGCGCTGCTCCAGGTCGCCGAGTTTGCCGCTGGGACCAGAGATATTTCCGTACGACCAGGACTGCTCAAGCAACAGCGAAAGTCCCGGATTGGTCCACCGGTTGTACGCGTACGAGAACGACGCGTCAATGTTGTCGTTGTGCGTGTTGACCGACGCCTGGGCAACATAGGAGTGACGGCCGATGACGTCGGACGCTCCCGTGAGGGCACCGATCAGCGCGCCGCGTCCATCGCCGACCTGTGCGAACGTTGGCGACCAGTACGCAGGGGCCAACGTTCGCCAAGGAGAATACCGCGTCGAGTGTGTGGTGTCATCGGTCACGCGCCATCGCGGATCGACCTCGGGCTCGGGCGCCGGCACCGTGTCCGTGCGCACTGAAACGACGGGCAGTGCCAGCGCATCCGACGGCGCGGTCCATACCAGCACGTGATAACCGTCACCGTGCAGAGTGGTAGTCGCGACTCGCACTGAGTCCCTGCCAACGGCGATGGCATCGACACCATACACTCCACCGGGCTCGGCGGTGAGCGTTCGCGGCGTCATGCTCGCGAAATCGTTGCTCGCGCTTACCAATGACAGCTGCGCCGCGCCGCTAGCGTCCGAGGTGAAAAGAATCGCGCTCCCATCCGGTGTCCATGCCGGCGAGCGCAAGACGGCGCGCTCGTGGACGGGAATTTTCAGCACCGTGCCCGTGCTGTCGAGTACCACGATCTCGTTCGGCGCACCGACGATCCTCACTGCGACGATTCGAACACCGTCAGGCGACCACCGCGGTGCTGCCCACTGCGTGTCGAGCGCCGCGCTGGTGATCGGCGTTATCTGCCGCCCATCGGACGATACGCGTACGAGTCTCGTCGAGCCCGGCGTCGTCTGTACAGCGACGATCTCGCCGTCTGCGCGCACGCTCGGCGCGCTCAGCCGCGCGCCGCGCGTCAGCTGTCTTTCTTCCCCGTTCGTGACAGCATAGAGATCGCCTCGAAGGTGAAAGCGATCGAGGAAATCCTGTTGCGAGAAAACCAGTGTGCCGTCAGCTGACGGATCGTTGACGTCCAGCGAATTGCGCCGGCTCACGCGCTTCGGGGTATCACCGATTCTCGTTTCGTAGATTCCAGGGCTCTGGCGCCCGTCGTTCGCGACATAGACCAATGTCGAATCCGTGAGCCAGCGGGGCTCTTCTATGAAGCGACCGCCATTGGCGATTTCGATCGCGCGGGCGTCCGTGAACGCCGCAGGCGTCGGCGCAACCTGAAGGTTCAGCGCGACGGAATCGTTGACAGCGTGAAGGACCGAGTCGCGCCAGTGATTCCACGCGTGTGTGAACGTCTCCCCGAACGATTTCTTTGCTTCGTAATCGAGAAAAAACGGGATCGGAGTGCCGCTCGATCGCTCGATGAACGCCGGGATCGCGCCAGCGCCGTGCTGCCGCGCAATGTCGTCCCATACGAACGACCCGTAAACGTACACCGACTCTCCGTACGGAAAGCGCGACGTTGCAAGCGAAAGCTCGCCGAGCACAGGAAGCTGACGATCGATGGCCGCCGATCGCGCGACCGCCGCCTCGAAGCTTCCCTCGAGCCGTCCGCCGCTGGTGAAGCGCGACTCGTAATACACGGCGAGTCCCTCAGTCAGCCACGACGGCGTGTAGTAATTCGGGAACAACACCGGATTGCGTCCGAACACCGACTGAGCGACGCGCCACCATCCCCGGGTTCTGTCCAGGTGAAAGATGTGCGTCATTTCATGCTGCAACACCAGCACTGTCCAGTCGTCGTAGCTCTCGAGCGACGGCTCGTCAACAGGCGGGCGCGCGAAGATGACGATCCGCGGTCGAGGAATTACAGTAGCGGAGCCGTTGGATTCATCCGTGCCGTCACTCAGCACGATGTCGATCGGACCCCGCGGCTTCACGAGCTCGGTCGCTAGATTAGCGTAAGCGCGCTCAGCAACAGCGGCGGCATGACGCGCCTGCGACTCGAGTGGCGGCGTGAAATGAATCCTGAAATGCTGCGTCTCTATCGTGCGCCAGCGCTCGTTGGCCGGAACCTGAGCCGAGGCTGATGACGCCATAAGCGTGGCGGCTGTCGCGAGCACGAAGCACGCAGCCAGCAGACGGGCCAGCGCTCGATGCCAGCGCGCGCAAGACAGCATGCTATTGCGCGAACGACGCGAAGAACTTCTCGAGGCCGTCCACGACACCGCGCGCATATGCTTCCTGATATTGCGGTGTTTTTATCGCGGCTTCCTGATCAGGCATGATGATGAACAAGCCCTCGGCGAGTACGGCGGGAAACCAGGTAGGACGACAGACAGCGAGGTTCTGGTAGAACACGCCGCGGTCGCGGAGGCCGAGCTGCGGGACGAGCGCGTCCTGAACGACGTGTGCGAAAAGTTTGGATTGGGGCTGAAAGTAATATGTGCCTGTTCCGTTGTCGCGGAACGGATCCTGGCCATCCGCGTCTGCGTTGAGGTGAATGGAGATGAATGCGTTGGCGTTGGCGCGCCGCGCAATTATCGGCCGGTCGCCGAGTGCAACGGGCGCGGCAGTCGTCCGGGTCATCACGACGTGCGCGCCACGCGCTTCGAGCAACTCGCGCACGCGCAAGCCGACGGCAAGCGTCGGCACCGGCTCCCAGAGCCCCGTCGGTCCAGTCGCTCCTATAGGCGGATGTCCGGGGTCGACGACAATCGTCATCCCGCGCAATGGTTCTGCTCGATCGACCACGGGCGGACGGCGGATCCGCAGCTTGAACTCTCCATGCTCGTACAGTGCCTCGTAACCATATACAGGTCGCGTGAGGCTGAAATGATATACTGTGCGAGCTGGATTCGCGGGCCTCCGTCGCGCCCGCGATCAACGAGTCAGCGGTGGGCTCCAGCGGAGCGCCGGAGCTCGTATTGTAAAGTGTGAGCGTGATCTCGCGATCGCCTTCATTCACGACGTAGGCCGGCGGCGAAGCGAGGCTCAGCTCGAGATCGACGCTTTCCTGCGACGGCGCCATCGATGCATGAGTCACGCGAAGTGGCTCCCCGTTTCTTTCTGACGGATGCGTCCTGACGTCGCGCCGTTGCACCCAGATGTCCTGGCCGGCGTCGAGCTGAACTCGCGCCATATCGTCGCGATATTCGAGCAGGCGAACTTCGGTCCCCGGGAACAGAAACCACTTGTAGTCACCCGTTGGCGACGGCCTGCCAATCACCTCGTTGTCCGTATCGCTCACCGTGCGATCCAGGGAATCGTCGCGCAGTGTCGCGGCCACGGAGGGCGAGAAAGTGGTGACTTCCGGAGCGACTGGCGGACGTGGGCCGATTCCGGCGCGCGTGCGAACGGGATAACGGAGACGTACCGTATCGGTGAGCGTGTACGCGACGAGATCGTACCATTGCGAGTCGGCTGGTGGATTCGGAACCCAGCCAATGAATGCGCCGTTGGGCCAGACAGGCACCAGATCGCCGTTGATCGTCAGACCCGCTCCGCCGTTTCCTACGGAGCCGAACACGAAATTGGAATCACGCGAAGCCACCAGCGCGTTGCGCGTAGGATAGACGACCTTGATCTGCAGCGGGCCGTCGACCGCGGGGACTGGTGGCAGATTCGGATTGGCCGGCGGGAGTGGCGCACGTGCGACGGCCGCGCGAATCGTCGCGCGTATTACCGGTACGGGCACCGGCGCCGGCGGGGCGGCCGGCGGGCTCTTTGAACATGCGGCGCCCAGCGCTGCGGCGGCCAGCGCGGCCGCCCGGAATAAATGTCTCGAAATCGTGCGCTGGGAATACATGTGAGATAAGGTAGTCGCGCAGACGGTGACGGTCAGCGGCCTCTGGGTGTATTCTTCCGCATGCCAGTTCGTGATACCCCCGGACCGACCGATATCTCTCGCCGCCTGGTAGTGGTTGCCGGCGGCCGCACTGACGTCGGACGCGTTCGGACGCTTAACGAAGACTCCTACCTCGTGGCCGCCCTCGGCCGCGACGCCGTGGTAATGAAGGGCGCCACCACGACGTTGACCGTGCCGCACACCCCGGCTCTACTCGTAGTAGCGGATGGAGTGGGCGGTGCTGCGTCCGGCGAGATCGCGAGTCTCATGGCGACGGACACGATGTTCATCGAGCTTCGCCGCAAGTACGAGACGGACTGGCCGCGCACACCCGCCGGTGTCGAAGCGGCGCTCCGGAGCGCAATCGTCGCGGCAAACCACGTCATCTACACGTATTCGTCCGGCAATCCGCAGCACCGCGGTATGGCGACTACGGCGACCCTGGCCGTCGTCCACGATTCGATCATCGACATTGCCCAGATCGGCGACAGTCGCGCCTATCTTGTTCGGGCTGGCGTTGCGCGTCAGATCACCAAGGACCAATCGCTCATTCAGCGATTGATCGACGCCGGCGAGATGACGGAGGGTGAAGCGGCACATAGCGACAGGCGGAACATCATTCTCCAGGCGCTGGGATCCGAAGCAACCGTTACGCCCGACATGTATCGCGAGCAGGCGGAGGTAGGCGACGTGCTGTTGCTGTGCAGCGATGGACTTTCGAATCTCGTAAACGCAAACGACATCGCACGCATTGCACTCGCGGACGACAACATGGAGACGGTATGCGAGCGTCTCGTAGCATTTGCGAATTCACACGGCGGACACGACAATATCACCGTGGTCGCCGCCCGTTTCGAGCCGGCCGACCCGAACGAGCCACCTGCTGCTACTACGCGGGAGTCAACTTCCCCAGGACTCTCGGACCGCGTGCGCCGGTGGCTCCGGTGACGTTTCCGGGTTGCCGCGCAACATGCAGGTACGCCAGCAACGCGAACGCTACCGCCTCTTTCGCTTCGGCATTGTAATACACTTCGTCGAACAGTGTCAGGCGCGTCGGAGCGATCGCATCACGCAGCGCGTCGGTGATGGCGCGGTTGTGCGCCCCGCCACCGGAGACGATCATTTCACCGCATGGCTCGGTGATGAATCCGCGCACGGCAGCGCCGATGGAATGCGCTGTCAGCGCAACGGCGGTCGCGATGACATCGGCATGGTCCGCGGAATTACCGATCATCGACAGAAGCCGCTCCGCGAAAGCGGCACCGAAGTATTCACGGCCGGTTGATTTGGGAGGCGGCCTCATGAAGTACGGATCCTGTAGCAGCGCGGCGACCACATCGGCATGTACGCGTCCGCTCCGCGCGATCGATCCGTCCTCGTCGTACGACAATCCCGGGTAGAGCTTCCGGACAAGCAAGTCTACAAGTACTACGCCGGGCCCGGTGTCGAATGCGCGCACTCTTGACAGGTCCCCTCCCGGCGGAGCTACGGTTACGTTGCCGATACCGCCGATGTTCTGCAGCATGCGCCACTCGTTGCGCGAGGAATACAGCAATGCGTCCGCTACGGGCACGAGTGGCGCACCTTCGCCACCCGCTGCGACATCTCGCACACGAAAATCAGATACGACATCGACGCCGGTACGCTCAGCTATCACGGCCGCCTCGCCCAGCTGCCACGTTGCGCGACGCGGAATGTGCCAGAGCGTCTGGCCGTGGGAGGCAATTGCGCGCACGTCGCTCGCGGCGACGCCTGCGATTTCCATCGCCCGCGAGGCAGCCTCAGCGAGCCAGCCGCCGAGCTCGAACGACAGCGCGCAGTACTGTTCCGCGGATCCGCCGGCCATCGCCGCTGCCAGTCGTTCGCGCTGCGAGTTCGTGTACGGTGTGTTGCAGTAGGCGAGTAGTTCGTGCTCGACGCGGCCTTCCTTCGAGTCGAACCGCACGGCGGCGGCGGCGATCCCATCGAGCGACGTCCCGGACATCAATCCGACGAACACTCCACCGGCACTACTCATCAACGACAGGCGGCGGAGCTCCGGGAATCACACGACGGATCGCGCCGTTCTTCTCTGCCAGAAGCTGCTCGGCTTGCTCGCGCCCGACATCCATCATCTGCATCACTATCGCGGTCTTTACGAGACCACCTGCAAGGGAGATCAGCTCTTTCGCTCGATCACGTGCGACCCCTGTCACTTCCATAACGATGCGCTCGGAGCGGTCAGTCAGCTTCGCATTCGTCGCGCGCAGATCGACCATGAGATTTCCGTACGTCTTTCCGAGCAAAATCATCGCGCCGGTCGTGATTGTGTTGAGCACCAGCTTTGTAGCGGTCCCCGCCTTGAGACGAGTCGATCCGGTCACCACCTCGGGTCCGACGATGGTAACGATCGCGATTTCGCAGTCGGCGCGGATCGCGTCGGGCGGCGTCGTACACGTGACAATTGCGGTGTGCGCACCAAGCTGGCGCGCGCGATGGATCGCGCCATGCACGAACGGCGTTGTGCCTGAGGCCGCGATGCCGATAACGAGGTCGCGCGACGTTACTCCTCGCTCGTCGATCTCCTGTGCGCCACGCTCCGGACGGTCCTCGGCACCCTCCTGCGAACGCGTCAGCGCAGCGACACCGCCAGCGATGATTCCCTGCACCATCTCTGGATCGCTGCCGAATGTCGGCGGACACTCGCTCGCGTCGAGAACGCCGAGGCGACCGGAAGTTCCAGCGCCGACGTAGAACAGACGGCCACCATTTCTGAACACGGCTGCCGCGGTGTCCACAGCTCGAGCGATCTCACGCGCCTCACCCGCGACGACACCAGCGACGGTGGCGTCCTCGCGATTCATCATGTCGACGATGTCGCGCGCGGAGGCCAGATCGATATCCGCGGTGCGCGGGTTGCGCCGCTCCGTCGTTCTCGGGTCTTGCACGGAGATAAAGCTACAGCGCCGAGAGCCGGGCAACCATGACACCGCCAGGCCTGCGGACGTGGCCACCAAGCCTGCGGCCACGAATCATTGCTCTATGTGTGCACCTGCACCGGTCCGTCGAGCGCAATTGTTATGTTGCCGCCGCTCGGCACGCAGCCCTCGTAATTCGCTGTAGCCACTGCAGTGCCAGCACCTGCGGCCGCGCCCACGGCACCACCAATCACCGTGGATTTGGTGCTGTGACCGAGTATCTGGCCAACGATAGCGCCGACTGCAGCGCCCGTCGCGACCTTCTGCACGTCCTTGCCCGTGGGCTCATTCTTCACGCGATCGACCTGTGCCGAGGCCACCGATGCCGTGACTGGATAGGTGTTACCGCCGAAGGTTATCGATTTGACACGGAAGCTCATCTCGATCTTGTCGTTCGCGTTCTCACTACGCTTGAGCTGCGTGATCTCGAGCGCAACGGAAGCGCCCGCCGGAATCACTGCACCATTGGAGCCCGACACACTTCGGGCGACGGACGCGGTAACGGTCTGACCAACCTGATTCGTATTCGTGCATACGCGCGAGTCGGACGTCAGCGGAATCGACGTGCCCGACGCTATCGTACCGAGCGCGGTCTCGCGCGCGCCGGGCGTCCGCGTGACGGTGTTCCCGCTTGGCGTCACGGAGGTGGTCGGCGCCGTCTCACGAGTTCTCACGCGCGTCCGGCCAGGCTCCTCTGCAGGACGTCGGACCGCGGCCGACGGCGCAGAAGGGGCCGGAGCCGCACTCGAGGCCGCCGGAACGTCGTTCAACTGGGGCTGTGCCGCGCTGTCCTTGTTGGCGAGCGCGATGTCCCGATTGAGAGTCGTATCCTGCGCCAGCGAGTCGTTCTGCTTCTCGCTGCGACATCCGCCGATCAGGAGTGCTGCTACCAGAGCGGCCCCTGCAGGCGCTGCGGCAAGTGCGCGCGCACCTTTGATATATTTTGACATACTGGTCCTCTCCAGTTCGGGGGCGAAGCAAGTCCTGACCAAACGGGCAATCGGTGTGCCATCCGTGCTTCCAAATCTGCGACGTCTTGTTCCATATTTCCGTCCGTACATCACGCAACTCGTTACAGGACTTGCGTTTGTAATACTGGCCGCTGGCATCACATCTGTGATTCCATGGATCCTGCAACAGGCCATCGACGCGATACGGACAGACGCGGCGGTCCATTCGGTCTGGAAGCTGGCCGGAGCCATAGTTGCAACGGCGCTGGTCGGTGGTGTACTCAGGTTCGGCATGCGGGAGTGGATGAACGGCCTCAGCCGCTGGGTCGAATATGATCTCAGAAACGTCCTGTTCGAGCATCTCGAAGCGCTCGACGCGTCGTACTACACGCGAACGCGGACGGGCGACATCATGGCGCGCCTCACCAACGATCTGAGCGCCGTCCGCATGACAGCAGGACCCGCGATCATGTACCTCACCAACACGGTCTTCGGGGCCATCTTCGCGCTGTACTTCATGCTTCACATCGATGTACGGCTCACGCTGCTTGCACTCTGCCCGATGATCGTTCTGCCCGTCATCAGCGTGCGCATGGCCAAGCTGATCCATATGCGCTTCGAGTCGGTGCAGGAACACTTCTCCTCGCTCACCACGCACGCTCAGGAGAACCTCACCGGCGTGCGCATCGTCCGTGCTTACCGGCAGGAGGATGCGGAGATCGCGCATTTCGGCGCGCTGAATGAGGAGTACCTCACACGCAACATGGCACTCGTGCGGCTATGGGGAGTCATGCAGCCGTTGTTCGCAATGCTGGCCGGCCTCGGAGCGCTCGTCGTACTTGGAGCCGGTGGCGTACTGGCGCTTCGCGGCACGATCTCGATCGGCGCCTTCGTCGCCTTCGGTATGTACCTGACGATGCTCACGTGGCCGCTGATAGCGCTCGGATGGGTCATCAATCTGTTCCAGCGCGGCGACGCGTCGATGGGAAGATTGCTTCAGATCCTCAACGAACATCCGCGCATCGTCGCCGAGCAACCGGTGCTGCACCTGCCGCCCGCTGCGGCTGGGCGCTCGATCGAGTTTCGGAACGTCAGCTTCCACTTCCCCGTCACCGGCGACGCAAAGCCGCGCTGGGTTCTCCGGGACGTCAATTTCATCATTCCAGCGGGCGCTACGGCCGGGATCGTCGGCGCCACCGGGAGCGGCAAGAGCGCACTCATCGATCTCATAGCGAGAGTGTACGATCCGCAGGAGGGCGAGGTGCTGATCGACGGAGCGCCGATACGACAGCTTCCGCTCGAGGAGCTGCGGCGCGAGATCGGATACGTGCCACAGGAAAGTCTGCTCTTCAGCGATACCATCGCGTCGAATCTCGCCTACGGCCTTGGCGGAGGAGACGACTCGGACGCGTGGCGCGAGGCGGCGAGAATCGCACAGCTCGACGAGGCGATCTCGGCGTTCCCGGACGGTTATGACACGGTACTGGGCGAGCGCGGGATTAATCTTTCGGGCGGCCAGAAGCAACGTGCTGCTCTGGCCCGCGCGCTGGCGAGGAAGCCGGCCATCGTTCTCCTGGACGACGCTCTCTCCGCAGTCGACACGCACACCGAAGCCGAGATTCTCCGTGGGCTGCGAACGGCACTCACGCGCCGCACCGCCGTGATAGCGTCGCACCGCGCCAGCGCGCTCCGAGATGCCGCCATGATCTTTGTGCTGGACGAGGGGCACATTGTGGAACGCGGCACCCATGCCGATCTGCTAGCTGCGGAAGGGCGTTACTGGGCACTGCTCAGGCGCCAGCAGTTGGTTGAGGAGGTCACCGCTGGAGTGTAACTTTCCGGTATATGCACGTTACTGACACCGCGGCATCAGAAGACGTTCGAGCCGCGGCGCTCGAGGCGGAACTGCAGCACGCACGCCGCGAGCTCGCGGAGCTGCGTTCGCGTGACGCTCTGAAGACCCAGTTCCTGTCCAACATATCGCACGATCTTCGGACACCGCTCACGGCGATCATCACCCACGCCGAGATCCTGCGGGATGGAATTCTGGGACCCGTTTCGCCACGCCAGCTCGAAAGTGTGAGCGGAATAATCTCCGGCGGCCGCCAGCTCCTCGACATGGTTGGTGAGATTCTCACCTATGCCAAGGCGGCCGCAAATCGTCTCCGACTCGACATTACCGAGTTCAATCTGGAAGACGTGGTGCTCCAGGTGAGCGCTATCAACGAAGCAGTTGCGCGCCGGCGCTCGCTGGCGGTCGCGACAGAAATGCCGGACAGCCTTCCGCCGCTGTTCGCCGATCGTGAGAAGGTCACGCATGTGCTCAACAATCTCATCGGCAACGCGATAGAGTTCACGCCGACGGGTGGCCATGTGTGGGTGCGCGCGTGGCATGCGGACGACAATGGGCGCCCGACCCACTTCATCGAGGTCGGCGACGACGGAATCGGGATCGCACCGGAACACCAGCAACTCGTGTTCGACGAATTCGCGCAGGTGGATTCGTCAGCGTCACGACAGCATCACGGGACCGGCCTCGGACTCACCATCGCGCGCCGCCTCGTGGAGTTGCACGGCGGCAATATCTGGGTGGAAAGCAAGCCCGGCGAAGGATCACGCTTCATCTTCACCATCCCCGGTCTACCCGACGCGCATTCTCATCGTTGAAGACAGCGCACTGACCGCCGCGGCACTTCAGCTTCTGTTTCGCGAGTGCGGCTACATTGCAGATGTAGCGTCAACCATCGAAGAGGCCGTGCGACTTGGATCGCAGAACGATATCGATGTAATGCTGCTGGATCTGTCGCTGCCGGACGGTGATGGGCTGTCAGTGTTGCAACGTCTGCAGGCCACGGGCCACGCGCCGCTCAACACGGTGGCACTTACAGGCCACGATGACGAGGAGCTGAGTCAGCGTTGCATTGCGGCAGGCTGCACGCAGGTGCTGCTCAAGCCGGCTCCGATTGCGCAGCTGCTGGCGCTGGTACGATCGCTCTGAATTCAGCGCCGCTGATGCGCTCGGGCTGGAACTGCTCGCCGCTGCGCTGTACGACGCCGCGCACCACTTCCTCCACCGTTATCAGCGGGGCGTCGGCTTCAGCGACAATATCCACGGCCCACTTTCCACGGTCCGTTCCTTTTACCGTGCACCTGTAGCTCGCGGAATAGACCACGTGCCGCGGTGCGTGCGACTCGACGGCCGGGTCCGGGTACGCGGCGACGACCGCGACGGCAGCCTCGACGCCGGATTGGCGGATCACTGGGAAGAGATAGAGCTCCGCAACCTGGTCGTATCCGACCCGCTCGGAGATCTCGCGAAAAAAGCGCTCGGTAGTTTCGTTCATCGCTACAAAGGTCGCACCACGAGAGCTCGGGGACAATCGCAGATCACGTTTGCTGCACATCGCGCGACGGACTGCGTGGGAAAAATCGGCCGGGAGCGACTCAAAGCAGCGTCACGGGATCGCGATCGAAGGTGACTCGCAGACCATCCCGGGCCGGCACCGGGAACCGCTCGAGGAAGTAGCGTCCCACGCGAGTCAGCTCGTGCGGATGCTCGCTCTTCAGGAGCACGTGCCACCGCCAGCGAGCCTTGATCCGCTCCACAGCGTTCGGCGCCGGACCAACCACCGTGAGCCCGGCGCTCTCGCGTGAGCGCACGAGACGTCGTAGCCACTCGGTGCCCGCGATCGCGAGATTCGCAACGCTGGCCTCGATCGTACCGCTGAAGACGATGTTGGCGAGTCTGTTGTTGGGCGGATACGACGGGTGAACGCGTCCCGCGAGCTCCTCGGCAACGAACGTCCTGTAATCGTGCGTCACAGCGCAGGTCACAGCATGATGGCCAGGGACGCGCGTCTGAATCAGCACCTCGCCGCCTCGAACGCCGCGACCCGCGCGGCCCGCGACCTGGCTGAGCAGCTGGAAGCATCGCTCGCTGGCGCGAAAATCGGGAAGATTGATTCCGACATCGGCGTCGATGACTCCGACGAGTGTCACATTCGGAAAATCGAGACCCTTTGCGATCATCTGGGTTCCGAGCAGGATATCGACCTCGCCGGCGCCGACACGATCCAGGATCTCGGCGTGAGCCCACTTCCCCGACGTCGTGTCGACATCCATGCGAGCAACGCGCGCGGAGGGAAAACGCTCGCACACAAGCCGCTCCACCTGCTGCGTACCGAGTCCACGCCTTCGCAGCGTGACTCCGCCGCACCTCCTGCAGACGCGCTGTGGCTCCTCCTGATGCATGCAGTAATGGCAGACCAGCCGTTCGGGCGAGCGATGATAGGTGAGCGTAATGCTGCAATTTGGGCACGTTGCTACATTGCCACACGTTTCGCACTGCACGAACGCCGAGTAGCCGCGCCGGTTCAACAACAGGATGCTCTGCTCGCCCTTTTCAAGACGCGCATTCAGAGCGGCATCGAGCGGTGTGCTCACTACCCGCTGATAATCTTCGTGGCCGCTGGACGCAGTCGCGGCAGGCACGACTCGCCGCAGATCGACCACATCGACGCGCGGCAACGACGCACCGCCGACACGATCGGGCAGCGACAGTAGCGTATACTTTTCGGCAGCGGCATTGGTCCACGTCTCGAGTGAGGGAGTGGCGCTACCCAGCACGACAATAGCACCTTCCTGCGTGGCGCGGACGATTGCCGTTTCCCGCGCGTGATAACGCGGCGTCTCGCCCTGTTTGTAACTCGATTCATGCTCCTCGTCGACGATGATCGCGCCGACATTCGTGAGCGGCGCGAACACCGCTGACCGCGCGCCGACCGCAATACGCTTCTCGCCGCGCTTGAGCGCAAGCCATGCGTCGTAGCGCTCGCCGTCACTCAGCGCACTGTGCAGCACAGCGACCTCGTCTCCGAACACGGCGCGAAAGCGGTCGACCGTCTGCGGCGTGAGCGCGATCTCCGGCACAAGCACTATCGCGGTCTTGCCGCGACGCTCGACGATCTCGCGAAGCAGCTCGATGTACACGAGTGTCTTGCCACTGCCCGTCACACCGTGCAGCAGAAAGATCTCGCCAGGCCGCGCGCGCTTCATACGCTCGATTGCGATGACCTGCTCGGCGGTCGGCGCATGGCGCGGTTCCTTGCGGCCGATTCGAGTCGCAAACGGGTCGCGCTCGACGCGCTCCCGCTCGATCGTGATGAGCGCTCGTCTCTCCAGCGACTTGAGGACTGACGGCGAGAACTTGAGCTGTTCGAGCAGGTGCTCGACGCTTGTGGCGCCGCCAAGCGATTCGATGAGCTCGAACAGCGCGCGCTGCTGCGGCGCACGCGCGAACGCCTTCTCACGCTGAAGCAGAGTCGGGATGTCGTCTCGTATCCGAACCACGCGACGCGTCTTCACGTTCGGGTTGGGCTGCGCCGCTCCGGTGAGCAGCGCCGGCAGCACACTGCGAAGCACGATGCCCAGCGGCACGACGTAGTATTCGGAGATCCAGCGGCCGAGCAACAGGATGGACTCATCGAGCGCGGGCTCTGCATCCGGAATCGCCGAAATCGACTTCACAACGCCGCGCTTTGGCGGCTCGGCGTCGATCGCAACGATTATTCCGATCTCCTGCCGCTTTCGAAATGGAACCAGCACGCGGCTGCCGATTCGCGCCTCATGCTCGTATTCGCCGTCGAGCGAGTATACAAAAGTCTGAAAGAGCGGAACCGGAAGCGCGACCTCCACCAGACGGTGCGCACCTCCCGTCACGCTGGTGGCCGCCGCGCTACGCCCAATCCCGGCGCGTCAACAAGCGTCACGCGGCCGGCTGGGATGGTCGTGCCGGTAAATGGATCTTCCGCGAGCAGCGCGGCACCATCAAAGTCCGCCGTGTCCAGCAGTGGTGCGAGTTGCGCGATCGCGGAGATCCCAAGCGACGTTTCGATCATGCATCCGGCCATGACCCCGAGATTGTGTGCCCGCGCGGCATGCACGATCTTCATCGCCTCACGCAGGCTTCCGCACTTCGCGAGCTTGATGTTCACAGAATCGCATGCGCCGACGAGCCGCGGTACATCCGCCGCCACGAGACACGACTCGTCCGCGATCACCGGCAACCCGCAGCGCTCGCGAACGAACCGCATTCCGTCGATATCACCGGCGGCAACTGGCTGCTCCACAGACTCCACTTTATACGCACGAAGCATTGCTGCGCGCTCGATCGCCACCCGCGGCGTCCACGCTGCGTTCGCGTCGACGCGGAGAATCTTTTCGGGCGCCGCCTCGCGCACCGTACGCACGATCTCCTCATCGCGATCGGTTCCAAGCTTGATCTTGAGAATCGGATACTCGGCGGCGTCCTGTACACGATGCCGCAAGCCGGCCGGGTCGGCAATTCCGATCGTGAAGCTCGAAAGTGGCAGTGTATCGGTGCTCAAACCCCACATACGGTGCAACGGCATACCCAGCTTTCGCGACTGAAGATCGTGCAATGCAGAGCTCACTGCGGCGCGCGCCGAAGCGTTGCCGCGCAGTGCCGTCAGCAGCGAGGCTTCTGTCGCCTCGAGCGACCACGACTCAGAGCTTTCTACGATCGGCTGGTATCGCTCGAGCGCGGAGACCACCGAATCCGTGGATTCACCGTAATAGCGGTTCGGCGCGGCCTCGCCCATTCCGGTCACGCCGTCGTCGGTGATCGAGACGATCACGTTATCGTGCCCCGCGTAGCTCCAGCGCGCTATTACGAAAGGCAGCCTTGTCCGGAGCGAAATACGCTCCCAGCTGAGCTTCATGACGTCGTGACGAACGACGGAAGCGCGCGCGCGAACCACCCGTTGCGCTTCTCCGGGTTTGGCGCACCGGTCTGCGCCAGATATTGTATAAGAGCATCGGCGACTTCGTTGCCGC
This sequence comes from uncultured Gemmatimonadales bacterium, assembly GCA_963731305.1. Lineage (GTDB taxonomy): Bacteria > Gemmatimonadota > Gemmatimonadetes > Gemmatimonadales > Gemmatimonadaceae > Fen-1247. The sequence continues at coordinate 282,736 of CAVSUQ010000005.1, forward strand.
GCTGATATCGCGCTGACGGGTCCTTGGCAAGGCATCTCATGACTACTGCCGAGAGCGCCTGTGGAACTCGTGAGTCGACTATGTCGGGAGCCACCGGGGTCTCTTCGAGATGCTTGGACGTGATGGAGTAGATGTCGGCACCGTCGAACGGAACGAAACCGACCAGCGTCTCGTACATGACGATGCCGAGGGTGTAGAGATCGCTGCGGCCGTCCAGCAACCGGCCGCGCGCCTGCTCCGGCGACATGTAGTGCGGCGTGCCCATCACGTGGCCCGTGCCGGTCATCCGCCCACGAAAGTGCGCCGTAGCGATCCCGAAGTCCGTTACAACAGCATGCTCGTCTTCATCGAAGAGCACGTTGTCGGGCTTGATATCGCGATGCACCACGCCGTGGCGGTGCGCGTAATCCAGCGCACTCGCGACCTGCGCACACACTGCAGCGACACGCTCCGGCGGTAACGAGCGTCGACCGGAGATACGGTCGCCAAGAGTGCCGCGAGAGAGGTACGGCATGACCGTGTAGACGTGGCGCTCGGTCATGCCGAAGTCGATGATGTTGCACACGTGCGGATGAACCAGCTGCGCCGCGGTCTCCGCCTCACGGCGGAATCGCTCGCGCATGTCAGCGTCGCGCGCGAGGTGGGGATGCAACACCTTCAGCACCACCGGCCGGTCGAGCGCGGTATGCATGGCATAGTAGACGGTCGCCATTCCACCGTCGCCGATGCGATGCGACACGCTGTAGCGGCCACCTATAACGTGCCGCAGCGAGGTGATGTCCGCGTCGGGTCGCTCGTCGCGCGCAGTGACGGCCGGCAGGGACGTATCGCAACGCGTGCATCGCGCCGCCGTGCCGCGATTCCAGGAGCCGCATGAAGGACAGAACATATCGTCAGGCGCCCAGTTCCATGCGCACGTAGTCGTACGGCGCGCGCCCATCGTTGCGCTGCTCGATGACGTCCATCGCTTCGTGGAGCTTGGCATAGTGCACGTCGAGCCAGCGCGCGAGCACCGACTCGTCGCGGAACACCGTACCGGGAGGCGCGGGCACAACCGGTCCGCGTGTGCTCAGCGAATCGAGGACGCGAACATAGTCGGACAGCTCGGCGTCACCGGGCTTCACGCGCACATACGCCGTGGGTGCGACCACGGCCGATAGATCACGATACGTGACCACTCCCACCTGGTCCTGTTCCAACAGCTTTGGATCCGCGGAGTCGGCATCGATGACACCGTAGAAGCGCAACGCCTTGTTCTGGCGCTTAGCCATGCGATTCGGCCTGCGAGGGCAGCGCGTGGGGCCACTTAACACCCTTTATGATGGAGAAGTTCATCGAACGCTCCCGTGAAAGGTCTCTCAGCAGCTCCGTCTCGCGCACCAGCGCCTGACGCGCCTCAGCCCAGCCCGCCCTTCGAAGAGCGCGGCCCATCACCTGCAGCTTCGCCTGCCAGTTAAGGTGCGGCGCCGACTCCTCGTTGGCCGCAGCGAGCTCGTCGTCACACTCGTTCGTCCAGTCCTTCACCTGAATGTCGACAACTCCAGCCTCGCGCAACATCTGCTTCCATTCCATCAGCAGTCGCGGTCGGAGCCCAAGCCGTTCGACCACGAGCTCGCGGCGCGATGCGGGCAGCTCCGAGCTCCAGGTCAATTGTAGCAATACGACCGCGCCCATGGGCTTCGTGACACGCGCGAGCTCCGCGACGGCCTTCTCCGTATTTGCAGCGGCTGCGATCGCTGGCTCGCCGATCGCGGCGTCGAACACAGCCGACTCGTAAGGAAGATCATCGAGCGCCGAGGTCTGATACCCGACAGCGAGGCCCGTCTCCCGAGCGCGCTCGTCGGCGAGTGCGATGTCTTCCTCGTCAGGATCGACGCCTGTTACCGACGCGCCAGTGCGATGGGCCAGCCATTCCGTCGTGACTCCCCGCCCGCAGCCGGCGACCACGATTTCCTGGCCCTTCTCGAGATCGGCGAGCCGCGCGACCTCGCGGTAGAGGTCCTCTCCCGTAGCTCGCCAGCGATCGATGATCGCCATCTGCACCAGCCGCAAAACCGCCGGTGCGGGGGTCGTTCTATTCCCTTCAGCCATCAAGCGAAAGTTAATCCTGACGTAGCCAGACCGGCGAGTGCGCGCGTGTGCACGACAACCGCTTCGCCGAGTCGCGCCGGCGTGTAGCCTCCCTCCAGCACGCTCACGAGGCGGCCTTCGCACACCTCATCAGCCCGTGACACCACGAAACGAGTGAGCCGGTCGATGTGCGCCATCTCGAGCGTGAATCCACCAATCGCATCACCGGCCAGGCAGTCGAAGCCGGCGGACAGGAGAATCAAACCGGGATTGAAGTCAGCGATAAGTTCATCGAACGACTGTTCGAAAGCTTCAGTGTATGCGATGGGATCGAGCCCGGGCGGCATCGGGATATTCAGAACATTGCCGTGCGGCCCGCGATCGCTCGCAGCCCCGGTGCCTGGGTAGAACGGCCACTGATGCATGGAGAGGAACCGGATCGCGGGATCGTCCTGAACAAGGGCCTGGGTACCGTTCCCGTGATGCACATCCCAGTCGGCGATGAGCACTCGCTCCACACCGTGTACCTCGCGAGCATAGCGGGCGCCAAGCGCCACGCTTCCGAAAATGCAGAATCCCATCGATCGATCGCGCACCGCGTGATGGCCCGGCGGCCGCACCGCACAGAAGCTGCGCGTGGCTCGGCTGTCCATCGCCATGTCGACGGCGTCGAGCACGCATCCCGCAGCGGCCGTTGCAGCCGCGAACGAGCCTTCGCTGGCGACAGTATCGATATCGAGTCTTCCGCCGCCGGCTTCGCAGAGGGCCCGTACAGATTCCACATAGTCGCGGTCGTGCACGAGTGCAAGCTCGTCGATCGTCGCATGACGTCCCTCGACGTGTTCCAGCTGCTGAAACAGCTCGAAGTCGTTGCGAAGCGCGCGCATGATCGCCACCATGCGGCCTACGTGCTCCGGGTGGCCCCAGCCGGTGTCGTGGCGTCCGCAGTCGGAGTGCGAGACGAAGGCGGTGCGAGGTGGCATGCCTGAATGCTAGTGACGCCGTACGTGTGGCACCGTCGCGCCGTAAGGCACGAGGCTACAACGTCAACGTACTGGCCGCCGTCTCCGGTGCGCGACCAGCAACGTCGAACCGTCGATGACCCCTGCGTCCAGCAACGAGACGGATTCGTCGAAGATCTCGCTGCCGTTGAGCTTTACGGAAAAGTCGTCCGGGAACAACGCATCCGGTATCAAGGCGCTGAGGGCGTACATCTTCGCCGTGCGAACGGAGTCAGATGAACGCGCATCAACGCGCACAACATCCCAGACTTCCGGAATTTCGACGCGGAATCGAACGACAGCGCCTGCTCCCGATTGACCGACGGAAATCACACCCGGGCGAGCGCGCAACGAGTTTACGAACGTGTCGCTCACGCCTGCACCTGGCTCGAGGCCGGCAGCTCGCGCGGGATTGCACCGACGCCCGGTGGATCGGCCGTCGGAAGCGATGAAAGAAACCGCGCTACCTGTTGATCGAACAGGTACGTCGATCCGCTCACCACCGTCACGCCGTCGCGCTGGATCACACCAATTACGATTTCCTCGCCGCCCATTCCACGCAGCGATACGAAGGTTGGACCTTCCATGTCGAGAAAAGCGGTGTAGATGGAGTTGCTTCGAGCGAAGAAGCGCTTGGCTTCCGCCAGCACCTCTGCGGGGGAGAGCGTGGTGAACGTCTCCTGAAGAGTCCTGTGGGTCTGCGACATGCCCGAAATCTAACCGGAGCTTGCGGCAGTTGCCCCGGTCAACCGCCGAGTAGAGACTCGAGCTTTCTCGTGAGCGGACCGAAGCTGATATCGGTACCCACCGTGCGGCGGGCGATCTCGCCGGCCGACTCGCGCTGGCCCTCTGAAAGGAGCTCCTGCACGATCCACGGGCCAGCGGACGGGTTGCGCCACCAGTCCTCGTCGAAGCGCTCCGTCAGACCCTCCTCGAGAAGCGACTGCAGCTGCCAGGCACGAAGGTAGCGCGACGCGTAAAAACGCGCATCAAGATCCAGGAACGCATCGGCACGGCGGTAACGAAAGCCGGTGGCGGCGCCGAGCGTCTCCACGTACAGATCAGGAAGTGCCCGCCATCCTGTCGAACCGCCGTATACCTGGATCTCGTACAGCAGCTTGGCACAGTAGCGGCGAACGAAGTGCAGCTCCTCGAACGCAGCGGCACGAATGAATGCTTCTGTGCGACTCCTGTCCAATCCGGTGTGACGTCGCAGCCACGCAGGCTGCTGCAAGCGATGGTCGAACAGCATTGCATACGCCTCGGTCACCGAATTGTCGCCGAGCCAGCGATACTCGAACGGGTAATCAGCGCGCACGTTGCTGAAGTGAAGCGCGTGACCAAGCTCATGCAGAAACGTTCCGTAGTCCGCCTGTCCTCCGCGCGGCCGCAGCACGAGATAGACTTCCTGCGGAACGCGCACCGGCGAGCAGAATGCGCGCGGCCGCTTGCCCGGTCGGTCGCCGGCATCGAACGAAATGCGTCCCGCAGCGTAGCGTCGATCCCCATGTCGGCGCAGCTCCGGCGGATGACGTCTTCCATCGCGGACTCGGGGAATGCATCATCGAACTCGCGCAACCGGAACATCGCCAGTGAATCCGCACGCGTGGCCTCGCCTGGCGCCACGCCAAACGCTCTGAGGCGCTCCGCGAGCACGGACGTCCACATGGAATCCGTATCGCGAAGGAACGACGTGCACTCGTCAGCAAGCGCGGCAAGCGACAATCCCGCTCACCGCCTCGAATGTCGCGTTGTAGTCGGACGCGATCCGCAGCTCCTCGACGGCGTCACGCTCGCGCTGCAAGCGTTCCAGCCGAAGGGGGCGAATGCATCTTCGACGACGCGAGCACGCGCCGCATCGATCGCTTCGCGCTCCTTCGGCGCTGGCACTGTTCGCGATGTCGATTGCGGCTCGCTGATAGGCAATCGTGCGCCCGTCGGCGAGCTTGATCACAGAATCGTTTTCGAGGGTGACCTCCCGCTCGTCGATAGTCGCCAGCCTGCGGCCAACTCTGCGACTCCGCCTGCCATTCGAGCATCATGCGCGCGGCGCGCGCATCTTCGGAGCCAGCTGGCGCGCCGCGAAAGCGCTCGATGCACTCCGCCAGCGCATCGTCGCTCAGGATATCCGCATAGCGCGCGTAGATTGCCTGGAGCGCAGCGTCAGGCTTCAGTCCGGAGTGCGCGAGGTAGTACTCGCGCGCGACATCCTGCGTGAATAGCCTGCGCGCGCTCGCGCAGCCGCTGCAGATTCATCGAGCGAGCTTGTCGTGGAGATACCGGGCGACTTCGCTGGTGCTCACACGATCCTGCGCCAGCGTATCGCGATCACGCACCGTGACGGAATCAGCCGACACCGATTCGCTGTCGATGGTGATGCAGAACGGCGTCCCGACCTCGTCCTGCCTGCGATACCGCTTGCCGATGCTGCCGGATTCGTCATAGTCGACTGGAAACTGCGCGACGCAAAGCATGCGCGATTGCGTGCGCCAACTCCGGCATGCCATCTTTTTTTGTCAAGCGGAAATATCGCCGGCCTTGATCGGCGCGAGCGCAGGATGCAGACCGAGCACGACGCGACCTTCATCTTCGCCCGGACGTTCTCCTCGCGATACGCATTGACCAGGACGGCGAGTGTGCGGTCAGCGCCCACCGACGTCTCGACGACGCACGGCAGGAAGCGCCTGTTGTTGGCCTGATCGAAGTACTCGAGCTTCTTGCCGGAAAACTCCTGGTGCTGCCGAGATCGAAATCACCGCGGTTGTGCACGCCTTCGATCTCCTGGAATCCGAGCGTGCCGCCGAAATCGAACTGCACGTCGAAGGCGGCCCTTGCGCGTAATGCGCAAGCTCTTCCGGCGTATGCTGATGGAAGAGCAGCCGCGTTCGGCGAGGCCGAGCGACGCGATGCCAGTCCATGCGCTCTCCCTTCCAGTAATCGAACCATGCATGCGCCGTTCCCGGCTCGACGAAGAACTGCATCTCCATCTGCTCGAACTCGCGCGTGCGGAAGATGAAGTTGCCGGGCGTGATCTCGTTGCGGAACGCCTTGCCGATCTGCGCGATGCCGAAGGGCACCTTCTGGCGCGTCGACTGCTGGACGTTCAGGAAATTGACATAGATGCCCTGTGCCGTCTCCGGCCGCAGGTAGACGACTGCCGCGGACTCCTCGACGGCCCCCATGTACGTCTTGAACATGAGATTGAACTGCCGCGGCTCGGTGAGCTGGCATTCCGCGAACTCACCCGGGTGCTTGCTCGGCTTCCCAGGCAGCCCTGGATCCTCCAGCTTGTCGGCGCGAAAGCGGCCCTTGCAAGTCTTGCAGTCGACGAGCGGATCGATGAAGCCGGCGACGTGGCCGCTCGCCTCCCACACGCGGGGATGCATGAGGATCGCGGCGTCGAGACCCTCGATGTCGTCGCGCGAGCGGACCATGGCGTTCCACCAGCGGTCCTTGATGTTCTTCTTCAGCTCGACGCCCAGCGGCCCATAATCCCACACGGAACCGGTGCCACCGTAGATCTCGGACGATTGGAAGATGAAGCCGCGGCGCTTGCACAGCGACACGAGTTTTTCGAGGACGTCGGGTTGGTTGGGCATGATCCTGAAACGAGTGATTACATCGGCGCACCTGCAATACCGGGAAGCGCACATCCGGCGGTCGCTGGAAGGTAATTACAACAGGCTTTCCAGGCCCGCGGTGCGGAGCAGCGGCGCATATCGCGGATCGATCGCCAGCCCTCGCCGATCAAAGAGAAAGTCCGTGAGAACGCGGCGCAGGCGGCCCGGCCGGCGATGATAGCCGCGCTCCACCCAATCCATCGCCGACTTCCATTCGCCCAGCTCGGCGTACGCCACGAGATGCGGTCGGATAGTTGCCGGCTCGAGCTCACATCGATGAACGGATCCTCCGATGTCGCCTGTTCGAGCAGCTGCACGAGCTCGCGCCGGACATCCGCCTCGCGCGCGGCGGTCCAGCCGATCTTGCTCGATCCCTTCTTCGAGGAGGGCCAGCCGCTCGCTCTGGCCATGGTGAGCCAGCAGCGAACGCCGGGCAACGGAAGCGTCCTCCTCGCGGCCGCCGCGGTGACAGGCGATCTCGAGTCGCTCGAGCGCCATATCGTATTGCGGGTTCAGGCGCAGCGCCTGGCGCAACGGCTCGATTGCCTCGTCGTATCGGCCGGCGGTCATGAGCGCATCACCAAGTGCATTGAAGTTGACTGCTGCGCCGGAATTGATTTCGGCTGCGCGCCGCATCATCTCGATCGCCTCCGGGAGGCGGTCCGCAATCTTGAGCCAGGTGCCATAGCTCCGGGGGCCGTAGGCGGAGAGCGATCCAGATCGAATCCACGCTTGAGCTCGATACCTGCGCCCTCGAAATCGTCCTCCCAGTAAAGCGTCACGAAACCGATGGAGATATGAACGGCGGCATTTTCATCATCCAGAGCCAGCGCCTCAAGCCGAAGATCACGCGCCCGCTGTACAGATTCGGCAAACGGAGCGAATCCCCGGTAGCCCAGAACGAGGACGGTGTCAGCCAGTCCCATTACGGCTTCCGCGTTTTGGGGATCAAGCTGCAGAGCACGTTGAAAGTAGGTCCGCGCCATTTCGAGCTTTTCGCGCGAGCCCGGGCCACCCATCATTCCGCGAGTCCAGTACGAGTGCCCGGTCTCCGCGGACTGGCGAGATTCCGGTCGCACCTTCGACGGCTCGTTCGGGACAACGGCGATGGCGGCTAGCGTGGTCGAGGCCGATAACAGCGGCCGCAGCATTTCGAGCAACGCCGAGGCGCTCGCGGGACGGCTTGCAGGTTCCTTGGAGAGCAGTTGCTGGATGAGGCGGGCGAGCGGCGGCCCTCTCCGCGCGTCGTCTATCAGGAGCGCCGGCGGTGGGGCGGTGAGATGCTGTGCGACAACGCTCATGGAATTCGGTCCTCGAAACGGAGCCACACCGGAGAGGAGCTCGAACAGCATGCATCCCAGGCTGTAGAGATCGCTGCATCCGTCAAGGTCACGCTCGCCGACCGCCTGTTCGGGACTCATGTACGTCGGAGTGCCTATCACGAGACCTGCTTCGGTCAACTGCGTGTCGTTGCTCGCCTGTGCCTGCGCGATGCCAAAGTCTGCGAGCATCGCGTGGCCATTGCAGATGAAGACGTTCTCTGGCTTGATGTCCCTGTGTACCACCTGCTGGCTGTGCGCGTATGCCAGCGCCTCCGCAAGATCGCAGACCAATCGCAAGGCGTCATCTACCGACAACCGGCCTTCGCGCTCGAGCTGCGCTCGTAGCGTGTCGCCCTCGATGAACGGCATTACGTAATACAATCGCCCATCCACGTCTCCAGAATCGAACAGCGGGACGATGTTCGGATGGACGAGGCGTGCAGTCAGGCGAATCTCACGCGTGAATCGGTCGGCCCCAAGGAACGCGGAGAGGTCGGGAGCAAGGACCTTTACCGCGACTCGTCGCCCAAGTCGCTGGTCGTGGGCGAGATACACCGTGGCCGAGCCACCGCGACCGAGTTCACGCTCGACCTCGAACCGCTCGCCCAGGGGGGCTGTATCGCTGGCCACGCCATTCGGCATTCGCTACCTCACGTCCCGCGTCCGATGCCACCTGGCTGCAAGCGGCGGGTCACTATTGCGCAACTCGCCAGTCACACGTCCAGCGAACGGATTAAAGTCCGATTATCTGATCGCGTCGCGTCCCGACGCTTACATACGTTATCGGCGCTTCGACAAGCGCTTCGATCCTGTCGAGGTACAATCGTGCTTCCCCCGGAAGATCTCCGAGCGATCGTGCGCTGCCGGTTGACGTGCGCCAGCCAGCGAACGTCTCGTACACTGGCTCGGCGTGCTCGAGCATCGTGAGGTCACCGGGAAATTCGGTGAAGACGTCCTCGCCCACTCTGTACGCGGTGCAGAGCTTGATCTCGTCGAGCGTGTCGAGCACATCAAGCTTGGTCACTGCAAGGTCGGTCAGACCGTTGACGCGCGCTGCGTAGCGCACGACCACCGCATCGAACCAGCCGCAGCGCCGCGCGCGCCCGGTAGTTGCGCCGAACTCGTTGCCGAGCTTACGCATCTGTGACTGGAGCGGCTCGCCGAATTCCGTCGGCAGGGGCCCCTGCCCCACGCGTGTCGTATAAGCCTTGACGACCCCGAGGCAGCGATCCAGCGACCGCGGGGCGATTCCGACGCCGACAGCGGCGCCGCCCGACGTGGTCGTACTGGACGTCACGAACGGGTACGTTCCATGGTCGACGTCGAGCAGCGATCCCTGCGCTCCTTCCAGAAGTACAGCAGCGTTGCTGCGCTGCGCTCGGTGAATGGCGAGACCGACGTCATCGGCGAGCGAGAGCAGCCGCGGGGCGAGACGCTCGAGGAGCGACATGGTGTCGTCGACCGATGCGCGCTCCGGGATTCCCCACGCCGTCAGCTGTGCGTTCGCATGCGCGACGGCTGCATCGAGGATCGGACGAAGCGTTGCGGGATGACGAAGGTCGAGAACGCGCACACCGCGTCGCGCAATCTTGTCTTCATATGCGGGGCCGATCCCGCGGCCGGTCGTTCCTATGGCGCGGCTGGCGGCGCTGCTCGAATCGACGAGCTTGTGATACGGCAGCACGAGATGCGCACGCTCGCTCACGTACAGTCTTCCTTCCACGTCGACACCATCACCGACGAGCTCGTCAATCTCTGTAAAGAGAGTTTCGGGATCGAGAACGACGCCATTGCCGATTGCGCACCGAACGCCGCTGTGCAGAATGCCACTCGGAATCTGGTGCAGCACGAACGACTTCTCACCGAGGTCGACGGTATGCCCCGCGTTTGCGCCGCCCTGGTAGCGCACGACCCAGTCGGCGCGCTCTGACAGCACGTCGACCAGTTTTCCCTTGCCCTCGTCTCCCCATTGCGCACCGACAACGACTACGGTGCGTGTTGCAGCATCGAACATCGCGGCTCCCGGACCCTGCCCCTAAACACAAAAACGCCCCGTCTTGCGCGGCGGGGCGTCGTTTTAATCTACGTATCAGGACTCGCCTGTCAACGTGAGAATTTAGTCGGTCGCCACGGCGTCCCGCTCGCGCTCGCGCCGCGCCTCCGTGTGGATTGGCAGAAAGATCGTGAAGGTCGACCCGTGCCCGTAATCGCTGGTAAGGGTCACGCGGCCACCCAACGCGCCCGAGAGCTTCCTGGTGATACTGAGGCCGAGGCCCGTGCCCCCGAATTCACGCGTACGGGACTGATCCACCTGGCGGAAATCATCCCAGATCGCGGCCAGGTCCTCCTTCCGGATGCCGATTCCAGTATCGGTGACGTCTACGCGAACGAAGTCATCATCCGGCTGCGCCGTGAGCGTGATGCTACCGGCATGGGTGAACTTCACCGCGTTCGACAGAAGATTCAGAATGATCTGCTTCACCTTGGTGCGATCGGTCGTCATGTGCAGCGGCTCCGGCGGACCGACCCAGCGATACGTCAAGCCCTTTTTCTTGATCAACGGATCGATCTGGACCGACGCTTCACGCATCACTTCCTGTAGTATTGTGTCCTCGAGGTGGAGCGGCATACGGCCCGCTTCGATCTTCGCGAGATCCAGAATGTCGTTGATCAGCGCAAGGAGGTGTTGCGCAGCCGCGCGAATCCGGTTGAGCCCCTCTTCCTGTCGGTCGTTAAGGTCACCGTAGATACGATCGAGCATGAGCGCGGTGTAACCGATGAGCGCGTTGATAGGCGTGCGCAGCTCATGCGACATGCTCGCAAGAAATTCGGACTTGAGCCTGTTGGCCTTCTCCAACTCCCGCGATTGCCACTGCAGCCTCACGTTCTGCTCGCCGAGATCTGCGGTCGCCGCGCGCACGCGCGCCTCGAGCTCGTTGCTGAAATTCTTCAGCTCCTCGTACAAGCGCTCATTCTCTGCCTGCTCCGTCAGATCGTGCAAGACGGAGACGATCGCGAGCGGCTCTCCGCGGCGATCGACGATCTTGCCGGCGATCACTTCCATCGGAATAGTGGACGGCTCGTCCGCGCCGGGCCGCTGCAGCTCCATGTCCTCGCGCCGCGACACTTCAGGACTCAAACTGAAGTCCGAGATGAAAGTCGTGAACTTCGTGTCGTTGGCCCGCACTGCTGCGGAACGATCACCCGTCGCATAACCGATGTTCGGCGTTGCGGATCCAAACAGCAGCTCCGCCTGTCGGTTCATGAGAATGATGTTCGACCTGTCGTCCGTCACGAGAATCGGATCCGCAACGTTCGTCAGAATCAGGTTGAGACGATCACTCTCGCGCTTCGCTTCGTGCTCGGCGAGTCTGACGCGCTGCACCTGCAACTCGAGCTCGCCCGCGGCACGACGCAGATCCGTCACATCACGGAGCACCGATACAGTCGCGCTCTCATTCTCGTCAAGTGGCTGGGTCAACACCTCGAACAGCAGATCCGTTCCGTCGTCGGGATCCACCATGTTAAGCTCTCGTGATCCACCCGCTGCGTGCGTCGCCTCGGCACTTGCATCCTTGGAAAGGTGCGAGGTGAGCAGCAGGTTGTTGATCTCCACCGCGCGACGACGCCCTTCCGAATCGCGCTCGCGCATCGCGAGCAGATGCTCGGCGCGCTGATTCTGCACGACGATCTGGCGGCCGCCATCGATGATCACGATCGGGTCCGGCAGCGAGTTGACGATCGACGTGAGTACTGCACGCTGATCCGCCAGCTCCTCCGCGCGGTGTCTGTGCGCATCACCCGCGCCTGCACGCGACAGCATCGGTCCAGCTAGCCGCGCAGCGATTGCAATCTCGCCCGTTGGAAAAGGGTGCGTCCCTGTTTCGAGCACCATGACTCCGCATGGCGAGAGAGCCGCAAGGTCGGCCGGACCCCAGCCGCCAGACTCAACCGGCTCAATCGCGCATGGCGCTGCGAGTATCCGCTCCGCCTCCACTGGGCTGAGGAAGCGAGGAAGGGCCGTAACGCGCGGCTGCGGAAACGGAACGGCGACGAGATGAGTTCTGCGCGACACGCCGGACCGTGGCAACCCGTGGCTGCAGCTGACTACCTGCATGGCCAGCGTCGCAACTACGAACGGGTCACTGACATCGTCGAGAGTTCGCGAGGTTGGCGGGTCGTGACCCTCGTAGCCCAGGGTCACGGGTGGTACCAGCGTCTGCGTCGTCGTCGTCGAGCACCATGACGTAGCCGCGGCCGGCACCGGAAATGGCACAGCAGCGCGCGAGCAACACGCCGGCCGCTGAATCGAAATCAGGAGCTGCCGCCACTGCAGCGAGTAGCGACTCCAGCCACTGCGCCGGATCGCCCTCGCGGTAGTCGATTGCTATGCGGTCACGCGCCGAGCTGGTCAAGACGACGCCGTAGCTCCGCGTTCTCTACCTGAACGCGCTCGAGTTCGTCGGCCGCCGCCAGTTCGCGCGGGCGCGACATGGGCTGTGTGATTCCAACGGCCTCGGAGTATTTCAGATACGTCTCGATCGATGCAACGACGATGCGTGCCTCCACCGTCACAAGGTCGATTCCAACCAATGAGACGCGAACCCATGCGTCAATGACGATTCCCTTGTCGAGAACCCGATCGAGAATATCGATAAGTGAGCTTCCGCTCGGTGACCGCTCTACGGCCATTACTCCTCCCTTTCAGATGAAGCCAGCTTCGCGAGCTGACGCTCGATGCGGTCGAGTCGATCGCTAAGATCACCCGCCGCCACGGCGGACGCCGTCTGGCTTGTCAGCCTCGGGTCGTACCGCCACCAGTTCATGCCAATTTGCTCCGCCTTATCGATCGAGCAGACGAGCAGACGAATCTGAATCGTCAGCAGCTCGACGTTGGCGAGGTTGATCTTGATGTCTCCGGCAATCACCAATCCCTTGTCCAGCACCCGGTCGAGAATCTCGACGAGTCCGGTGCTACGCGATGGAGAGACGAGTTCAGGCAAGTGAATCCCTCATCTCACGCGGCCCAATGGGCCGAGGTCAATTTGCAAGTCTTCCTCCGAAAGGCCGAAAACACGTTTGAGCTCACCCATTCTATCATTCAATTTCGCAAGAGCCAGCCCCAAGCGCTCCACCTCGTCGTTGGACAGCCGACCACCTTCCATTCTTCGGACGGCCTGGTGTTCCAGCACCTTACGGAGAACTTCGATCAAAGTTAGTACCAGTCTCGCCAGCCCTGTTTCCGGTCCCGTCGCGTCTGCGTTGATACGTTCGGGCAATCCCCGAGCCACAGCGTTGAGCGCCAGCTCCGGTCGGACTGCCTCGCCCGCTAGCGGCGCGTGCGAAGTCGCGTCAGGAGGCGCTGCGTTAGAAATCGTGGGCGGACGCTTGGGAGACGGCGCCGCCCCGTTGTGTGGCACCTGACCCATGCTCCCAGCGAGCGAATGCGACACAGCCCCCCGCTGACCCACCCGCTGCTCGGCGGTCGCGACCGCCTGCAGTAATAAACCGATGTTTAACCGGATGAGATCCACGTCCGCTACGGCGATCGTTACGTCGCCGTGTACCACCGCGCCGCGGTCCAGCACCGTGTTGAGAAGGTCGCTAAGATCCAGCGGCTCGTCGCCCAGGATACCGGCCGGCCCGCCAACTGTCAGTTCCTCGAACCCACCGGCGTCAGTCATCACGGACAAAGTGATAAGGTGGCCATGGGCCGGTGAAGTCGAAGCGCACACCCGCGGGTTGATAGATCCCGATGAGCTGCGTCAACTCCGCGCGGAAGGCGTCGTACTTCCCGTGCTCTACCAGATATGCGCCGTCCAGCAAGACGCTGTGCTCGTTGGCAACCGGCGTGGCGCGCGCGACGCTCGCACGTGAACAACCAGCCAGCGCATCATGCGTCTGCTCCGCGATTCGCGCCGCGGCTTCCCGTTCGGCGATTTTTCGCGACTCTGCGAGCTTCCTTCGGAGAAGATATGCCTGACCCGGATTCGCAGTTGCGATTTGCTGGCCGAGCTCGCCGAGCCGTCCGTCCGTCGCGTCTGCGGATGCGGCGAGCGCCCTTGCGTCCGCAGATACGCGCACGGAATATTCCCGCGCGCCGCTCACTCGACGGAGTGTTCTGCGCAGTTCCGCCGACCGCTCGTCCAACATCGACGACACAGCATTGTCGTCACTGAACATCACCCACATGGGGAACGGCACAACCGGCCCACGATCCGCAGCCCACGTTACGAGCGCGTCGTGGGAAATGGCACGCGGCGCCAGCCACTCCGCATCCTGCATCGACTGAGCCTGGGCGTCGCCTGCGTAAGCAGCCGCATCGACCGAGCTGACGAGGGCAGCGAGATCCGCACTGGCTACACGCCGCACCGGCGTACGGTCGAGTCCGCGAGGCGCGTCAGTCACATCGAGCGACGCGGGAGCGACGCAATACACATAATCAATTGTAGGGGTCAACGCTCTTCATCGTCGTCGCGCGCGACACGAACCGGGCCGCCGCCGACTGACATTCCCAGCTTCTCGCGCCATTCGCGTACTTCTCTCAGGCGCTGCATTATCGCTTTCTCGCGCACGAGATATTCATCATCGTCGATGTCGCCCGCTTCGAGCTCGAGCTGGAGGCGCATCAGGTCCTCCTTGATCACCGAGTCATCGGTGAGCTCGTCCTGGACCGAGCGCTGAACCTTGTCGAGCGTCCATAGCGTCCCATCCCAGGGCCCAGTGAAGGGCGCGAGAAGAATCGACGACAGAAGGCCCATTCAATTAGCCTTTTCGAGTTTCAGCTTTATGTTGACGAAATTGTACGGCGGCCACGGACCGGTGTACTTGAAGGCGAGGAGATGCTCGAAGCGGCGGCTCAACTCCTTCACGGCATCATCGAAGGCCTTTTCGCCTGAGCGATTTACGAGAAACGCGGCGTTCATGATCATGCGGTCGCCGATGACCTTGTTGCTCCGGCTGGCGACGGAGACGCCGCGCAGCTCCTCATGCACCGTTGCTACATAGCGACCGGCTGATTCCTCGAGAGCGCTTTCGATGAGACGCCCGAGCTGCATTCGCGCGAAGTAGGTCGACGACGCAGCGTTCCGCGTAATCTCATCCTTCAGCTTCCGGATCGCGTCATTGTCCTGCTCGATGCTCTCCACCACGCGGTCCCGGTCCCATCGAATCTGTACACCGAATTCGATCTTGTCCTTCATCTTTTCGAGCACGTCGGTGAAGGCGTCGTACGTGGAGCGGAGCAGCTGACCAACGTCTTCTTCGGATCTGAAGACAGTTCCGAACGACATCGGTATCACCGTGAACTCGCGCATCACCGTCTCGTTCACGAGCTCGTGCGCCAGGACGTTCTCGCGCGTCGGGTCGTAGATGACGATCGGCGTATCACTCACCACTGCCGCAAGCTCCGCGTGATGAACGGTGTAGACGCGAGCGCTGCCGCCGATCCCGATCTCGCCGAAGTCGCGAGGCACCTGATGGCGGATTATGCAGTAGACGTACTTTCCCTCGGCGCCATTCGCGATGGCATCTGCGGAGTCCGCACCTTCAGCGGCGTCAGGAAGCGACGCATCGAGGGCACTCATCCTCTCGTCGCTCAATCTTTGATGTCCCATTAGCTGCAAGGTCCTCCCATCTGATTGCCAGAATCGCTACTTCGCACAATCAATGAACAGGTCAGCGAAGCGATCACTCCCTGCACTTTTTCGATCCCCTGAGCAGATAGCGCAGACAAGTTATCAGCGCGCGTGTGAATCCGTCCGAGCGAGCGCAGAGTTCCCTGACTGATCGTGCACGCGGCCCATCCCTGGTCCGCGAATGCTCTGGAGTCCATCAGCACGCCTGGCAGAGTTCGCCGAATCCGAACCGGTGCACCAAGCATGTCCCCCGCGCTCAAAGTCTTCCACAACGAACGGTCGTAGCCAGCGGTTGTAATCGTCACGATTCCAGTGTCGTCCACTCCATCACAGTTGATTACCACGCTTGCCGGACGCCCCTCTACCCACGCGCGGGCTCCAGCCAACCCCAACTCCTCCGCCGAAGTTACGACGACGCCAACCGGAATCGCCAGATCCAATTGCCGAACTGCGCCAAGAATCGCGACTACCCCGCTCGCGTTGTCCAGCGCACCTGTGCCACTGGTTCCAACGAAAGAGAAGAGTAAGGGCACAGCCGAAATACTCGCGATACCTAGCGGAACGACCTCAAAAACGGACGGAACCCCAAGGACTCGCGATAATCCCCACGCGACTGATGCAAGAATCCAACCGCTGGCGAGGCACGTCGCTGCGCCAGCCCGGGCGAGGAGGGACAGAGGCTGGCTCTTGCTATCGATATGTGCAATGAGCCACACCGAGGGTACACCGCGCCGCGCCTCCAAGTTCAGGCCCTGCCGCCGCATGAACGGCAACAATCGCGTCCCGTATCGCGCTGTCCACCATCCCGCAACGCACAAAGCCGCTGCCGCGCAGAGTGCCCAGCCCATAACCGGGCTCGTAGACGTCGGGTGCAAGCCGATGCGGAACGTCGCAGTCACCGAAATCACGAGCAGCGCGGCCGCACCGACCGGCGTCCCATACTCGCCAAAGAACGCGGAGTATTCGAACGGTCGTTCTGTCACCTCAAAACCGCAGTCGGCAAGCCACTGCGCGCACGCGGCGCGCGCCTCAGCCTCCGCGCTGGAGCCCGCGGGTCGTGATTGTCCGGCAAGGCGCGCAAGAAGTGCACGCACGTCGGCCGGTTTCACAGCTCAGCGAAGACCCATTATGCGCTTGGCGCCGTCCAGCGTGTCGCTCGCCATGCGCTGCGCGCTGGCTGCGCCGGTCGTAAGCGCGTCCGCGATGCGCTCGGGCTCGTCCCGAAGCTGGGCGGCGCGCGCGCGAATCGGGGCTAGCTCGGTCTCCATCGACTCGAGAAGCACTCGCTTGCAGTCGATACACCCCCAGCCCGCGCTGCTGCACTGCAGAGCGACGTGCTCGACAGTCGCCGGCGGACTGAACGCTTTGTGTATGTGGTAGATGTTGCAGACTTCGGGGGTGCCTGGATCGGTCCTCTTCACCCGGGCTGGATCGGTTGCCGCCGGCCGTAGCTTCTCCCAGACCGCGTCGGGCTTTTCGAGCAGTCCGATCGTGTTGCCCAGCGACTTCGACATCTTCGCCTTGCCATCCAGTCCCATGATGCGCCGTGTGGGTGTCAGCAACGGCTTGGCCTCGACGAAGTACTCGACCTCGAACTTGCCATTCCACCGCCGCACGATCTCGCGCGCGAGTTCCAGGTGCTGGACCTGGTCCTCGCCAACGGGAATCAGCTCCGACTTGTAGAGCGCTACGTCGGCAGCCTGTAGCACGGGATAGTTGAGCAGGCCGGCCAGGATACTCTCCTGACGGCTCGACTTGTCTTTGTACTGGGTCTGGCGCTCAAGTTCGCCGAGCGGCGTGACGGTGTTGAAAATCCACGCCAGCTCGGTATGTTCGGGGACCGCGGACTGGACGAACAGCGTGCACTTTTCCGGATCGAGGCCCGCCGCCAGGAGCGAGATCGCCATGTCGTGCGTTCTGCGGCGGAGATCCTCGGGCTTGTACGACGCGATGATCGCGTGGTAGTCGACGATGCAGAAAATAGATTCGTAGCGATGTTGCAGCTCGACCCAGTTGCGGACTGCGCCGAGATAATTTCCGATGTGCAGCTCACCCGAGGGTTGAATGCCGCTGAATACGCGTGCCATGTGCGAAATATACGAGCGGTTGCCATGACACCGGCAGGCATGCCGTTCGACACACCCTCCATCGCGAAAATCCTCGAGGCGATGGTCGCAGCCGCTCGAAACGGTGAGGCCGTAATCCGGGCGGGCGCCGAGCGTCGCGACGAGCTGGTGTGGCAGAGCAAGGGCTACGCTGATTATCTCACCGAGGTCGACACCTCGTCCGAAGCCGCGATCCGCGACACACTCACTTCGCTGTTGCGTGACGACTTCCCAGGATTGCGCGTACTCGGCGAGGAAAGCTGGCGCGACGAGCCACTTCCAGAGGGACTCGGCTTCGTGGTGGACCCGCTGGACGGAACCACCAACTTTCTGCACGGGCTTCCCGCCTTTTCGGTTTCGATCGCCGCGACCTACGATGGAGAGCCCGTCATTGGCGTCGTGCTGGACATCTCGCACGGTCAGCTCTTCACCGCGGTGAGGGGGGAGGGAGCGAGGCTCGATGGTGCACCGATTCACGTCTCCGCTATCGCTGACCCGTCGCGCGCGCTTGTTGCAACCGGCTTTCCATTTGGTGAAAACGCCGAGTTAGAGCGATACGCGCGGCAGTTCGTTCCCGTGGCCGCCGACACCGCTGGCATCCGGCGCGTAGGATCCGCCGCGATCGATCTTGCTTGGCTGGCGGCGGGACGATTCGAAGCTTTCTGGGAGCTTCATCTTTCGCCGTGGGATATCGCGGCGGGAATTCTTCTCGTTCGCGAAGCGGGTGGAATCGTCACGTCGATCGACGGCGCGCCAGCCGATCTCGGAACAGCGCCGCTCGTCGCAGGCAACCCGGCGATGCATGCGTGGCTATTGGAAGTCCTGCGCGCTGCAGATAACCCGGCCGCACAGTGAAGCTCATCGAGTGCGTCCCCAATTTTTCGGAGGGACGCGACGCCTCTGTGATAAGCGCGATTCGCGATCGCATCGCCGCCGTCAGCGGGGTCTCGGTATTGCACGTCACGTCGGACGCGTGGCACAACCGATCCGTGATCACCTTCGTTGCTCCGGCGCACGTGATGGTCGACGCGGCGATCGCCGCCATTCGTGCTGCGCGGGACCACATCGATCTCACGCGTCACAGCGGTGTTCACCCGCGAATCGGAGCGGTAGACGTCGTTCCGTTCATACCGCTCGACGGCGCAACCATGGACGACTGCATAGTAATTGCGCGCACGGTTGGCGAGCGTGTCGGGGAGGAGCTCGGAATACCCGTGTACCTTTATGAGCGCGCGGCCACGCAGCCGGCGCGACGCAACCTAGCGGACGTACGCCGTGGCGGATTCGAGACGCTGCGCGAAGTCATCGCCACCGATCCGGATCGCGCGCCTGACTTCGGCCCGCCGCACGCGCATCCGACAGCGGGTGCAGTTGCGATTGGCGCGCGACCGTTTCTCGTCGCCTTCAACGCATACATTGGTGATGCCACCAAGCTACCGATCGCAAAGGCGGTGGCCCGCGCCGTGCGCGAGTCGAGCGGCGGTCTTCCTGCACTCAAAGCGCTCGGCCTGGAGGTCGACGGTCAGGCGCAGGTGTCGATGAACCTCGTTGATATCGAGCGCACGCCGTTGTCCGTCGCGTATGCTGCTGTCGAGCGGGAGGCTCGAGCTCTCGGTGCAGATATCGAATGGACGGAGATCATCGGGCTCGTGCCAGAGCGTGTCGTTTACGACGTGACGTCGAGCTCGTTGCGCACGCGCGACGACGTCGGCGCGCACGTACTCGAGCGGCGTCTACTCGCGGCACGCTCGGACCAGTCACTCGCAGCTTTCGTGGAAAGCGTCGGCAACGCGGATGCATTTCCCGGTGGCGGAAGCGTCGCTGCAATCGCGGGCGCTCTTGCCGCCGCACTCACGCAGATGGTGGCTGGACTCACTGTGGGTCGCCAAAGATACGTGTCTGTCGACCATGAGATGCGAACGGTTGCCGAGCGGGCGCATGCGCTGGCGCACGACCTGGCTGCTTATGCGCAGCGCGACGCCGAGGCATACGCAAAGGTTGTCGATGCACGGAAGCTGCCCACTGGCTCCGCGACGGACACGGATCGCCGCGACGCTGCGTTGCGTGATGCACTGCTGGGCGCCGCACGCGTGCCGCTCGATGTCTGCCGCGCGAGCGAAGCGGTAGCACACCTGAGCGAGGCGGTTGCCGAGCGCGGCAACTCCAACGCGATCACGGACGCGGGGGTTGCGGCTGCGCTTGCGAGCGCAGCGTGCACGTCGGCAGCATACAACGTACGCATCAACGTGCGAGAGCTGCGCGACTCGGCCGCCGGTGCAGCACTCGTGACAGAAGCTGTCGCACTCGTTGGCTCGGCGACGGCGGTGGCGAATCGCGTCGCGGGATTGGTTGACGCAGCGCTCGAGTGAAGTCGTCATTCCGTCGAACGCTGGGATGACGCCGGGAAAGCGAGGATGACGACTCTCGACGTACACGACATCTCCAATGGACGACGGCGCCGTCGTGCCCTGCTCACGGCGCGTCTATCCGCGCCTGCCCCGATGCGACGAAGCGCTCTACGCCGCGAGCTTCGTGAGCACCCGCGGCCCGTTGGCCGTTACGGCTATCGTGTGCTCGAAGTGCGCTGCTCGTGACCTGTCGGCGGTCACTACCGTCCACTGATCCGATAGCTGGCGCGTCTTGTGGCTGCCGACCATCACCATCGGCTCGATCGCGATCGTGAGACCTGGCGAAAGCTTGATTCCGCGCTTCGGCTTGCCGTAGTTTGGGACCTGCGGATCTTCATGGAACGTCGTTCCGATGCCATGCCCTACGAGATCACGCGTAACGTTGAAACCGGCGCTTTCCACCACTGCCTGCACCGCCGCACCGATGTCGCCCACATGATTGTCCGGCTGTGCTGCGGCGATCCCGGCCGCTAACGCTTCGCGCGTCACGTCGAGGAGACGCAGCGATTCGGCGCCTACGTCGCCGACCGCGATAGTCGTCGCCGAATCGGTGTGATAGCCTTCCAGTAAAACGCCGACATCGATCGAGACGATGTCGCCGTCATGGATTGTACGCTTGGCGCTCGGAATGCCGTGTACGATCTCCTCGTTTATCGAGGCGCAGACGCTTGCCGGAAAGCCGTAAAGCCCCTTGAACGACGGGAGCGCGCCTTCGTGCGAGCGGATGAACTCCTCGACCATGCGGTCGACGTCGAGCGTGGTCATTCCCGCTCGGACACTGGTTTCCGCGAGCCGTACAGCCGCGGCGAGGATCTGACCGCCTCGCGCCATGATCTCTATCTCTCTCGCGCGATTTCAGCTGTATCATCGCCTGCTCCCTTCGTACGGCTTCAGATCTCGGACTGCACGCTTGCAAGTGCCTGCGAGGCGCGAGCAGTCACGTCGGCAACATCTCCGATCGCATCGATGCGCCGGACGGGGACCCCGTGCGAATCGTACCACGCCACTACGGGCGCCGTCAGCTCTTCGTAAACGTTGAGCCCGTTCTGAATCGCCTCCGGTTCGTCGTCCTTGCGGCGAAGCAAGCGGCCGCCATCGTTACGCGGGCACGACGTGCCGGGCTCGAGCCCGGTGAACGGCGTCTGGCAGATGTCGCACGTAGTGCGTGAGCTGAGGCGGCGGATCAACTCCGCGTGATTCGCCTCGAACAGCAGTACGGCGTCGACCTTTCTCCCGATCGAAGCGAGCGCCTGGGCCAGGCCCTCGGCCTGCGGGACAGTGCGAACTGCGCCGTCCAGAATCGCACCCTTCTGCGCCTCGGGCGACGCAATCGCGTCGCGCAGGATTCCGAGAATCACCGAATCCGGCACGAGATCGCCGCGATCCATGTACTGCTTGGCTTCGACGCCCAGTGGCGTACCATCGCGCACAGCTACACGAAAAAGATCGCCCGTGGCGATCTTGGGAATGGCAAGGCGAGCCGCAAGCAGCTCGCCTTGAGTCCCCTTCCCCGCGCCAGGCGGTCCGAGAAGAACGATTATCACGATCGCATATGGACGTCAGTAACCCGCGAAGGAACCCTGCCCACGGAACCTCACGCGGCCCTTCTTCATGAAGCCGTCGTACTTGCGCAGCAGCAGGTGCTGGTTCATCTGCTGGATCGTGTCGAGCGCGACGCCGACGACGATCAGCAGCGACGTTCCGCCGAAGTTGAACGGCACGTTGATCATGGTGAGATCCAGATCGGCAGCAGCGCGATCGAGCGTCAGGAAGATCGCGCCCGGGAACGTGATCTTGGAGACCACCGATCGATGTACTCCGCCGTCTTCGCGCCCGGGCTTCACGCCCGGAATGAAACCGCCCTGCTTCTTCAGGTTCTCCGCCAGGTCGACCGGATTGAAGATGATCGACGTGTAGAAGTAGGTGAAGAACAGGATGAGGATCGCCAGACAGGATGTAGTACAGCCAGCGTCCCGGGCTGCATGTACGTCCGAAATCCGCTGCATGGCGGGTTACCGCTGAACTGCGCGGCGGCGCCCGGAACCACGATGACCGACTGCGCGAAGACGATCGGCATGACGCCCGACGCGTTGATGCGCAGCGGAATGAAGCTGCGCCTCGCCTCGCGCATTCGACCGCGCGCCATCGTGCGCTGCGGGATCTGAATCAGCACGCGGCGAGCGGCCATCGTCACCGCGACGATCGCCGCGACCACGGCGACCATCACGATGACGAGCACGACCAGCGAGAACGGACCGACCGCGCTGCGTGCTGACGAACTGGAACGTGTCGAGGATGCCCGGCCAGATGCGCTCGACGATCGAGAAGAAGATCATGAGGCTGGCGCCGTTGCCGATGCCGCGCTCGGTGATCTGCTCGCCCAGCCACATGACGAAGATCGCGCCCGTGGTGAGGAAAGAACGTCATCTGCAGCCGGAACGCGAAGCCCGGCGTGATCACCGCACCCGGCAGCGACGTCGGCGAAGATCGCGAAGCCCCAGCCCTGCACGGCGGCGAGGGCGACCGTGGCGTAGCGCGACCACTGGTTGATCGTTTTTCCGCCCTTCCTCGTCCTTCTGACATCTTGTCGACCTGCGGCACCACCGCGCCGGCGATCTGCTGGAAGATGCTCGCCGAGATGTACGGCATGATCCCGAGCGCGAACACCGTCGCGCGCGCGAGCTGGCCGCCGGTGAACAGGTTGTACAGGCCGAGCAGCCACCGCCGCCCTTGTTCGCGAAGAAATCCGTGATCGCGACGACGTCGATTCCGGGCGCGGTCATGCTGCGACCGATCCGGTAAAGAACGAGGCACAGCAGCGTGAACAGGATCTTGTCCTTCAGCTCGGGTGTTGCGCGTGATATCTGGACCGCCGATGCGGCGTTTGTTTGCGCCATGAGAAGAATCTCCTCAATACTCCTGCGCAATTTACGACGGTACCTCCGGCCGCGACAATCTTCTCGCGAGCGCCGGCGCTGACCTTCAGCCCGCGCACCGTCACCGCCTGCGTGATCTCGCCGTTCGCGAGCACCTTGACCTGACCCTTGTCGCCGTGGATCAACCCCGCCTCGACGAGCAGCTCGCGCGTGATCTCCTTTCCGCTCGAATCGCGCCAGGTCGTCGAGACGCACGACCTGATGCTCCACGCGGAACGGGTTCGTGAAGCCACGCTTCGGCAGCCGACGCGTGATCGGCATCTGGCCGCCTTCGAACTGCGGCTTGCCGCCGCCCGGGCCGTGGTGCCCCGCGCGCGCCTTGATGCCCTTGTGTCCCTTGCCCGACGTCTTGCCCGTGCCCGATCCCGGGCCGCGGCCGAGGCGCTTGCGATTGCGCGTCGAGCCCGGAGCGGACGACAGGTTGTGCAGGCCGATCTTCGTTCGCCATGCTCGCTATGCCTCTTCCTTGGCACGGCGCGATCGTCACGAGGTGACGCACCTGCTTGAGCTGACCCGAAGCCCGGCGAGTCCTGATGTACCACGACGTCCTGATGATGCCTGAGGCCGATCGCCTCGAGCGTGCGGCGCATGCGCCACGAGTGCCCGATCCCGCTCCGCACCTGCTTGATCTCTACGCTTCCCGTTTCCGGCAGGCTGTTGCTTGGCTGTCTTCTTGGGGCCCCTGCTCGGGTGCCACACGAAAGTCCTGGCCATTATACAGCCTCCTTCGTCTTGGCGCGCGAGCGGTAGCCGAGCGACTGCTCGATGCCGCGCTCACGCGCGATCTGCTCGACGGTCGTCAGCTTCTGCAGCCCGTCCATCGCCGCGCGCACCATGTTGTGCGGATTGGTCGAGCCGAGGCTCTTGGTGAGGATGTCGGTGATGCCGGCGCATTCCATGATGGCGCGCACCGCACCGCCGGCGATCACGCCGGCACCCGGCGCCGCTGGCTTCATGAGGACCTTGCCCGGCGCCGTGCTTGCCGACGATCTCGTGCGGAATCGTTCCGCCAGTGAGCGGAATCGATCACCATGTTGCGACGCGCCGCATCGACGGCCTTGCGGACCGCTTCGGACACTTCGTTCGCCTTGCCGGACGCGAAACCAACGCTTCCCTGCCCATCGCCGACGGCGACGAGCGCGTTGAACGAGAAGCGACGTCCGCCCTTCACGACCTTGGCGACGCGATTGATCGCGATGACGTTCTCGACGAGATCGCTGCCATCGCTCGCCGCGCTCGCCGCCGCGTCCGCCGTCACGGCCGCCGCCGGGCCCACGGCCACCGCCCGGTCCGCGGCTCTGTCCTCCGCCGCCCGGACCACCACGATCTGGCCGCCACCCTGGCCGCCGCGTCCGCCACTGCGCCGCCGCGTCCGCCGCCGCCCCGACCACCGCGCCCGCGCTGCTGGCCACCGCCGGAGCGCGCACTGCCGCCGCGGTCCGCTGCCACCGCTCGTGCCGCCAGCGCTGCCGCCCGTGTTGCCGCCCGTGCTGCCGCTGCTCGCGCCGCCGCTCGCGGCTGGCGCATTTCCCTGCTTCTGTTCGTCAGCCATTTAGAACTCCAACCCGCCTTCGCGGGCTCCGTCGGCCACCGCTTTCACGCGGCCGTGATACTTGTAGCCAGCACGGTCGAACACGACTTTCGTGATGCCCGCGTCCTTGGCCCGCGCCGCGATCCGCTTGCCGACTTCGGTCGACTTCTCGTCTTCTTCCCCTCGATTCCGTGTCGGTCACCGTCATCAGCGTACGCCGCGCGACGTCGTCGACGAGCTGCGCGGTAGATGTGCTTGAGCGAACGGAACACGACGAGACGCGGACGCTCGGCGGTGCCGTTCACCTTCTTGCGCACGCGGAGGTGGCGGCGATTGCGCTGCTGCTCGCGCGTCTTCGGAATTGCTGGCATCGCTTACTTGCCCCCCGCCTTACCGGCCTTGCGGCGAATGCTTCGCCGCGTACTTGATGCCCTTGCCCTTGTACGGCTCGGGTGGACGCAGACCGCGGATCTCCGCCGCGACCTGGCCGACGAGCGCCTTGTCGGCTCCTTCGATGACGACCTGCGTCGGCTGCGGCGCGCGTGAGCTTGATGCCCGTCGGGCGCCTTGTACTCGATCGGGTGCGAGAAGCCCGAGCGCGAGCTGCAGCCCGTACGGCCGCACTTCCGCCTTGTAGCCGACGCCCGATGATCTCGAGCTTCTTCGAGAATCCTGCCGTCACGCCCTCGACCATGTTCGCGACGAGCGAGCGGGTGAGGCCGTGCAGCGCCTTGTGGTTCTGTTCGTCCGACGGGCGCGCGACAACGACCTCGCCGTTCTCCATCGACACCTGCATGTCCGGCGGGGAGCGTGCGCTGCAGCTCGCCCTTTGGGCCCTTCACCTTCACCGTGTTGCCGTCGACCGTCACCGTGACGCCTGCGGGACCGTGATGGCTTTCTTCCGATACGTGACATTATTGGCTCGCTCTACCAGACGACGGCGACGAGCTCGCCGCCGGTGCGCGCCTGCCGCGCCTCGCGGTCGGACATCAAGCCCTTGGACGTGCTGAGGATCGCCATGCCGAGCCCGTTGCGCACGCGCGGGATCTCGGTCACGCCGACATATTGCGAAGACCGGGGTCGACACGCGCTGCAGCTCGCGGATCACGGGCTGGCCGCCGCGCGTACTTGAGGAGGACACGCAGGATCTGGCGCCCTTCCTCGGTCTCGAGCGTGCGGTAATCCTGAATGTAGTTGTTCTCCTTCAGGATCTGCGCGATCTGCGCTTTCATCTTCGACGCCGGCATGTCGACGCGGCGGTGCTTCGATCGGCAGGCATTGCGGATCCGCGTCAGCATGTCGGCGATCGGGTCAGTCATACTCATCTTTCTTCTCTACCTCGTCCCGTCGTATCCGTTGCTCGGACGTGCGGGGCTGCTGATGTGAACTATCATGTGCGTGGCCATGCGATCCGCCCGCCTACTACTGCACCGCTAACTACCGATCCTGCGGATCGGCGGCGCGGATGAATCCGCGCCCTGCGGCTGGTGAACACTTCTGCGACGTTACTACCAGCTTGCCTTCCGCACGCCGGGAATGAATCCGGCCAGCGACATGTCGCGGAAGCGATACGGCGAGACCGAACTGACGAAGGAAAGCACGCGGGCGGCCGCAACCCGCAACGGTTGTGAATACGCACCACTGAGGCGTCCGCGGCATCTTGCGGATCGCCGCATATGCGTCGGCGCGCTGCTCCGGCGTGGATGTCGGGTTCTTGATTATCGCCTTCAGCTCGCGACGGCGCGCCGCGTACTTCGCGACGATCGCACGACGCTGCTCGTTCTTCTTGACCTTGGAAGTCTTTGCCATTGTTTGCTTCGGTTAACCGTGTACGATGACGGGCTTCTCTTCACCGCGGAACGGCATGCCGAGCTCGCGAAGAAGCGCAAGAGCCTGATCGTCCTTGTTCGTCGTCGTGACGAAGGTGATGTCCATTCCGTGGATCTCGTCTACCATGTCGTAGTTGATCTCCGGGAAGATCATCTGCTCCTTGATGCCGATCGAGTAGTTGCCGCGGCCGTCGAATGCACGCGTGTTGAGCCCGCGGAAGTCGCGAATGCGCGGGATCGCCACCGTCACGAACCGATCGAGAAACTCCCACATGCGCGCTCCGCGCAGCGTCACCGACGCGCCGATCTCCTGCCCCTCGCGCAGGCCGAAGTTCGCGATCGACTTCTTCGCCTTGCGCCGCACGGGCCGCTGCCCCGTGATGATCGCCAGCTCGTCGACAACGACGTCGAGAACCTTCGAGTTGCTGATCGCCTCGCCGACGCCGCAGTTGATGACGATCTTCTCGAGCGTCGGCACCTCGTGGAGGTTGCCGAAGCCGAATTGCTTGGTGAGACGCGTGCGAACGTTCGAGCGATAGTGCTCGCGTAGACGCGGCGCCGGCACCGCCAGCTCCGCGCCGGCGTGCTCCGTCGGAAGCAGCTGCTTGCGCTCCGCATTGCGTGCACCAGCGGCCTTGGTCGAGCTCTTGGTCGACGTCTTTGGCGGCGTGGACTTGGCCGGAGACTTCCCGCCCTTCGCCCCACCCTTGGTGTTGCCGCCCTTCTTGTTGTCTTGCTTGTTTGCCATTCTTCTATTCCTTAGCGAGACGCCATCGGGATCGAGTCGCCGCTCTTCACGCTGACGCGCTCCTTCGTTCCGTCCTCGTCCGTGCGCGACTTGCGCGGTCGGCTTGCCCGACTTGGGGTCGAGGAGCATCACGTTCGAGGCCTCCAGCGGCGCCTCCATTTCACGGATCCCGCCCTCGTCCTCTGCGCTCTGCGCTCGGCGATGCTTCTTGACGATGTTCACGCCCTTCACGAGGACGCGGTTCTTCTTGGTGAGGACGCGGAGGACCTTGCCTTCCTTGCCCTTGTCGTCGCCGCGAACCACGCGCACGGTGTCACCCTTCGCGACGTGAATGCTCGATCGTGCAGCGTTCGCCGAATGACGATCGGTGGTGAGACGGTTCTTGGCTGTCTTCCGATATTTCAACACGCGCATGTTACAACACCTCCGGCGCCAGCGACACGATCTTCATGTACCTCTTCTCGCGAATCTCGCGCGCCACCGGCCCGAACACGCGCGTCGCCCGCGGCTCACCGGCGTCATTGATGATCACGACTGCGTTCTCGTCGAAGCGGATGTAGGAGCCATCCTTCCGCCGCGTTTCCTTTGCCGTGCGCACGACCACCGCGCGCGCGACGTCCGACTTCTTCACCGTGCCGTTCGGGAGGGCGTCCTTCACCGCCACGATGACGACGTCGCCAAGGCCCGCGTAGCGGCGGCCAGTGCCGCCGAGCACGCGAATGACGAGCGCGCGCTTCGCGCCGGAGTTGTCGGCGACCTTGACCATCGATTCTTGCTGGATCATCGCAGTATCTCGTTAGCGTGCGCGCTCGACGATCTCGACCACTCGCCAGCGCTTGTCTTTCGACAGCGGGCGCGTCTCCATGATCCGCACCGTGTCGCCGATCTTCGCCGAGTTCTCCTCGTCGTGAGCCTTCAGCTTCTTGGTGCGCGTCACCATCTTGCCATAAACCGGATGCTTCACGCGGCGCTCGATGGCGACCACCACGGTCTTCTCCATCTTGTCGCTCACGACCGTACCCGTGCGCACCTTGCGCGCGTTACGCGTCTCCGTCCCGTTGGACGAACCGGCGCCGTTAGTCATATCAGCCATTCTTCTGCTTCCTCTCGTTCTGCACCGTCTTGAGCCGCGCGATGTCGCGCCGGATGAACCGCAGGCGTAGCGGATTTTCCAGCGTTTCGGTTCCAGAGCGGAACTTCAGCCGGAAGCGCTCCTCCTCTAGCTCGTTGATCTTCGCGACGACGTCGAGTCGATCATCTCGCGGATTTCGTCAGCTTTCATCTGTATGCGCCTCCTCACGCTTCACGAACTTCGTCTTCACACTCATCTTCGCCGCAGCCAGCGCCATCGCCTTCTGCGCGATCTCCAGCGTCACCCCTTCGAGCTCGAACATCACACGGCCCGGCTTCACCACGGCTACCCATCCCTCCGGCGAGCCCTTGCCCTTGCCCATGCGGGTCTCGGCCGGCTTCTTCGTGATCGGCTTGTCGGGGAAGATGCGAATCCACACCTTGCCGCCGCGCTTGATGTGACGCGTGAGCGCCACACGAGCCGCTTCGATCTGTCGGTTCGTGATCCAGCCCGGCTCGAGCGCCTGCAGACCGTAAGCGCCGAACGAGATCTTCGATCCACGGGTCGCGAGACCATTCATGCGACCCTTGAACATCTTGCGGAACTTTACGCGCTTCGGACTCAGCATCTCTATGGCTCCTTATGCGTCCGTCGAGTACGTCTTGCCGCGACGATCTTCGACGATCTCACCCTTGAAGATCCACACCTTCACGCCGATGGTGCCGAACGTGGTCTTCGCGGTCGACGTCGCGTAATCGATGTCGGCGCGCAGCGTCTGAAGCGGCACACGACCCTCGTGATACCCTTCGACGCGCGCGATCTCGGCGCCGCCCAGACGGCCGCCGCACTTGACCTTGATTCCCTGCGCGCCCATGCGCATCGAGCTCTGCACCGCGCGCTTCATCGCGCGGCGGAACGAGATGCGCTGCGCGAGCTGGTTCGCGATGTTGTCCGCGACGAGCTGCGCATCGAGCTCGGGACGCTTGATCTCCTCGACGTTGATGCCGACTTCCTTGCCGGTAAGACGGCTCAGCTCGTCGCGCAGCTTGTCGACTTCCGCGCCCTTCTTGCCGATCACGACGCCCGGACGACCGGTGTGAATCGTCACGACGACCTTGCCAGGCTTGCGCTCGATAGTCGACATCGGAGATCGCGGCGTGGCCGAGACGCGCGTGCAGATACTTGCGGAGGAGCGCGTCCTCCTTGAGCAGCGCCGGCATGTCGCGGTCCGCGTAGTAGCGCGAGCGCCAGTTCTTCGAGATGCCAAGTCGGAAGCCGATCGGATGTGTCTTCTGTCCCATTACTTCTCTCCCTCGGTCTTCTTGGCAGTCTGCTTGGCAGCGGTCTTCGCCGTTGTCTTTTTCGCAGTCTTCTTGGCAGTGGCCTTCTTCGCAACGGGCTTCGGCTTTGCCGCACGCTCGGAGACGACGATGTCGACGTGGCTGGTGCGCTTTCTGATCGGCGTCGCGCGACCCTGCGCGGCCGGCATGAACCGCTTGATCGGCGGCCCTTCGTTCACGACCGCGTACGACACGACGAGCAGATCGAGATCGATCGCTTCGTTGGCCTGGCGCGCCTTGTATTCGGCGTTCGCGACGGCGGAAGACAACGTCTTTTCGATCTGCTTTGCCGCGTGCTTCTTCGAGAATCGCAACAGCGCAAGCGCGTCGCTCACGTTCTTGCCACGGATCTGATCGATCACGAGGCGCATCTTGTATGGCGACTGGCGCGTCGTGCGCTGAATCGCACGTGCGCGCGGAGTCATCAGCGGAGTCGCGGCCATGCTACTTGCCACCCTTGGCCGGAACGCCGGTCGCCTTCTTGTCCACGGCCTTGTTGCCGGTGTGACCACGGAAGAGCCGCGTCGGCGAGAACTCGCCGAGCTTGTGCCCCACCATGTTCTCCGTCACGTAGACCGGGATGAACTTGTTGCCGTTGTGCACCGCGAATGTGTGCCCAACGAAGTCGGGAAGGATCGTGCTCGCGCGCGACCACGTCTTCATGACCTTCTTCTCATTGCGGCCGTTCATCGTGTCGACTTTCGCCATCAGCGATTCGTGTACGAACGGACCCTTGCGAACACTACGTCCCATATTCGATTACCCGTCTTAAGACTGCGTCGCCTTACCGCGGCGACGGCCGCGTACGATTAGCCGCGTTGACGGCTTCTTCTAGTGGCGTGTCTTCACGCCTTCCTTCTTGCCCCACGGCGACACGACGTTACGACCGCCGCGCGTACGACCACCATGCGGGTGGTCCACAGGGTTCATCACTTCGCCGCGCACCTTCGGGCGCTTGCCCAGCCAGCGCGACTTGCCTGCCTTTCCGTGCGACAGCAACTCGTGCTCGGCGTTGCCTACGATGCCGACAGTCGCCATGCACATTCCATGTACCTGGCGTACTTCGGTCGAGCCGAGGCGGAGCGTGACGTACTCGCCTTCCTTCGCGACGACCTGCGCCGACATTCCGGCCGAGCGGCCATCTGGCCGCCCTTTCCGGGCTTGAGCTCGATGTTGTGCACGTCGGTACCGAGCGGCATCTCGCGCAGCGGAACAGCGTTGCCGATTCGGGTGTCCGAGCCCGGCCCTGCAATCACGGTGTCGCCAACGCTCAGACCTTTCGGATGCAGGATGTAGCGCTTCTCGCCATCGTCGTAACGTACCAGCGCGATACGCGCCGAGCGATTCGGATCGTATTCGATGTGCTCGACTATCGCGGGCATCGCGAACTTGTTGCGCTTGAAATCGATCATGCGATACTGACGCTTGTGACCGCCGCCAATGCGACGCATCGCGATATGGCCGTGGTTGTCGCGACCGCCCGACTTGGGAAGTGGCTCGACCAGCGACTTCTCCGGCGTGCTGCGCGTGATATCGGCGAAGTCCGACACGGAGCGGAAACGCGAGCTCTTCGTGACCGGCTTGAACTGACGGATTGCCATGGTGGCTGCTTAACCCTCGAAGATGTCGATCGTGTCGCCCTGCTTCAGCGTCACGATGGCCTTTTTCCAATTCGCGCGCTTGCCGACCGACTGGCCGACACGACGAGTTCTGCCGCGGCAGTTCATCGTCTGCACGCCAGTGACGTTCACGCCGAACAGCTTCTCGATCGCCGCACGGATCGCCGTCTTGTTCGCGTCAGGTGCACTTCGAACGTGTATTCCTGGCGGTCCTGATATGCGGCCGAGGTCTTCTCGGTCATGATCGGACGAACCACGGTGCGAAACATTGTTGACATGTTCTACTTCCTCTTCTTGGCCGAAGTCTTTTTGGCCGAAGTCTTCTTGGTCGAAGTCTTTTTGGCCACGGACTTCCTTGCAGCCGGAGCCTTCTTGGCAGCGCTCTTCTTGGGAGCGCTCTTCTTGGCAGCGGTCTTCTTCGCAGCAGTCTTCTTGGCAGCGGTCTTCTTCGCTGGCGTGCGCGCTGTCTTTTCGCCCTCAGCCACCGGAGCGAGCGACTCACCGATCGCGCCCGACTCCACCAGCACAACGTCGCTCCAG
Source organism: uncultured Gemmatimonadales bacterium (assembly GCA_963731305.1). GTDB lineage: Bacteria > Gemmatimonadota > Gemmatimonadetes > Gemmatimonadales > Gemmatimonadaceae > Fen-1247. Next base: position 314,514 of record CAVSUQ010000005.1, read on the forward strand.
AGGATGTGGTACGTCGAAGCGTCCGAGAACGGCATCACGTGCGCGCTTGGAAGATTGCGACAGCTGAGATACACGTTCCTGTTGACGCCGTCGGTAAGAATGAGAATCTTGCGGCCGTTGATTCCGAGCGACTCCAGCAGACCCACGAGCTGCGCAGTCTTTGGCGCATCGTAGTCGAAGCGATCGATGACGAACAGCGAATCCTCGGGAGCGCGTGCATTCAGCGCGCTCTTGCGCGCGAGCACCTTGACCTTCTTGTTGGTCGCCATCGCGTAGTCACGCGGCGCAGGACCGAAGACCGTACCGCCGCCCACCCAGTGCGGTGCACGCGTCGAGCCCTGACGCGCGCGACCGGTTCCCTTCTGCTTCCACGGCTTCTGGTTTCCACCTGTGACGTAGCTCCGCGTCTTCGTCGACGCGTTGCCCTGTCGCTGGTTGGCGAGATACGCCTTCACAGCCTGGTGCATCACCGGCAAGTTGACGGTGCCGTCGAACAGATCCGTCGGAAGCGTGATCGCGTCGCGCTGCGTGCCGCCAGCGGTGTAGGCCGCAGCGGTGCGCGCAGTGACTGCGTCGTTCGTGTTTTCCGTGTCAGCCATGATTAACCCTGCTTGCGGACCATCACGATCCCGCTGCGGGGACCTGCGATGCTGCCGCGGATGTAGATCAGGTTGCGCTCCGCGTCGATCTTCTCGATGCGAAGGTGAGTCTGCGTGTGGCGCTCGTCACCGTAACGCCCAGGCATCTTCTTGCCCTTGATGACGCGCGACGGGTCCGTGCCAGGTCCGATGGAGCCAGGACGGCGGTGCTTGGTGTTACCGTGAGTGTTCGGTCCACCGCCGAAACCCCAGCGCTTCACAACGCCCTGGAAGCCACGGCCTTTCGTCGTACCCGTAACCTTCACCGTATCGCCCGGCGCGAAGATCGAGACATCGATCTTGTCGCCCACGTTGTACGTCGGGATCTCGGGATCCTTGCCTGGTGCGTCGTCGATGCGGAACGAGCGCAGCGTATGCGGCGGCGCATCGAGTCCCGCCTTTGCGGCGTGACCGATCTCTGCCTTGTTCGCGCGACGACCGTGCGGCGTGCGCTCGCCCTGCTTGGACTCGCGCGCGAGGCGCTGAGTGCCGAAGCCGAGCTGCACTGACGCGAAGCCGGACTCGTCCTTGTTGGTTACGAGGATCACCGGATTCGGTGGTGCCTCGACAACCGTGCAGGGAATCTGCTGACCCTGCTCGTTGAAGATCTGGGTCATGCCCAGCTTTCTGCCGATGATTCCAATCATTGTAGTTCTACTCGACCTTGATCTCGACGTCTACACCAGCCGGCAGATCCAGCTTCGTAAGCGCGTCAACAGTCTGCGCCTTTGAATCGAGAATGTCGATCAGGCGCTTGTGCGTCTTCAGCTCGAACTGCTCGCGCGACTTCTTGTCGACGTGCGGAGAACGGAGAACCGTCCAGCGCTGCGTCTTCGTCGGAAGCGGAATCGGTCCCGACACCTAAGCACCAGTCTTTTCAGCAGTGCGCACGATGTCAGCCGACGCCTGATCGATCACCGCGTGATCGAAGGCCTTGAGCCGAATGCGAATTTTGCCAGCCATTATGCTATCCTGTTATTGCAGAATTTTTGCGACTACACCGGCGCCGACCGTGCGTCCGCCCTCGCGGATGGCGAACCGCAGGCCCTCGTCCATGGCGATCGGCGTGATGAGCTCGATCGTCATCTGGACGTTGTCGCCCGGCATCACCATCTCCATCCCCTCGGGCAGCTCCACTGATCCGGTCACGTCCGTTGTCCGGAAGTAGAACTGCGGCCGGTAGCCCTTGAAGAACGGCGTGTGACGGCCGCCCTCTTCCTTGGTCAGCACGTACACCTCGGCCTGGAACTTGGTATGTGGCGTAATCGAGCCCGGCTTCGAGAGCACCATGCCGCGCTCGATGTCTTCCTTGCCCACACCTCGGAGCAACAGACCGACGTTGTCGCCCGCCTGACCGTCGTCCAGGAGCTTCCGGAACATCTCAACTCCGGTCACCACCGTCTTCTTGTCCGAGTTGAAGCCCACAAGGGCCACTTCCTCGCCCACCTTGATCTTGCCGCGCTCGATACGGCCCGTCGCTACCGTGCCACGGCCCGTGATGCTGAACACATCTTCAACGGGCATCAGGAACGGCTTGTCGACGTCACGCTTGGGCTGCGGGATATAGCTATCCAGCACGTCCATCAGCTCGCCGATCTTCTGTCCGTACTCGCTATTTGGGTCACCCGACTCCAGCGCCTTTAATGCAGAGCCCTTGATGATCGGCGTCTCGTCGCCCGGGAAGTTGTACTGGGAGAGGAGCTCGCGTACTTCGAGCTCGACCAGCTCCAGCAACTCGGCGTCGTCGACCATGTCGACCTTGTTCATGAACACAACTACATAGGGCACGTTAACCTGACGGGCGAGCAAGATGTGCTCACGCGTCTGCGGCATCGGGCCGTCGGCCGCACTGACCACGAGGATGGCGCCATCCATCTGGGCCGCTCCGGTGATCATGTTCTTGACGTAGTCGGCGTGTCCCGGGCAGTCGACGTGAGCGTAGTGACGCTTGTCGGACTCGTACTCCACGTGTGCGGTGGCGATCGTGATCCCGCGCTCACGCTCCTCGGGCGCCTTGTCGATCTGGTCGAAGGCGACCTTCGAGGCCAGTCCCTTGGCCGCCTGGATCGTCGTGATCGCTGCTGTAAGGGTCGTCTTGCCGTGATCCACGTGGCCGATCGTGCCCACGTTTACGTGCGGCTTGGTACGCTCAAATTTAGCCTTCGCCATGATCCTCTAGTTCCCCTGTTTCTCTTGTTCGTCTGATACTGGTGTATGGACTTCGATACCGCGTTGAGACGGGCAGGATAAATCCTGCCCCTACGACATCTACAACATGCTACGTATGGATGCTTACTTCTTTGCCTTGCTCATGATCTCTTCTGCGGCGGCCTTCGGAACTTCGTCGTAATGGCTGAATTCCATCGAATAAACCGCGCGACCCTGTGACATGGAGCGCAGCTTCGTCGAGTAACCGAACATCTCCGCGAGCGGAACCTGCGCATCGATCACCTGCGCTTCGCCGCGCTGATTCATTCCACCGATGCGACCGCGTCGTGACGACAGGTCGCCGAGCACATCGCCCATGTAATCGTTGGGCGAAACAACTTCGACTTTCATGATCGGCTCGAGAATTATCGCGCCGGCCTTTCTCGCCCCTTCCTTCACCGCCATCGAGCCGGCGATCTTGAACGCCATTTCGCTGGAGTCGACGTCGTGGTACGAGCCGTAAACCAGCTCGACCTTCACGTCCACCATCGGATAACCTGCGATGACACCGCCCTCGAGCGCTTCCTTGATTCCTGCTTCGATCGGGTTGATGAACTCGCGCGGAATGACACCGCCGACGATCTTGTCCTCGAACACGAAACCCTGTCCCTGTTCGGCGGGCATCACGTTGATGACGACGTGTCCGTACTGTCCCTTTCCGCCCGACTGGCGAATGAACTTCCCTTCGATCTTGTCGACGCGCTTCTTGATCGTCTCGCGGTACGCGACTTGCGGCCGGCCGATGTTCGCATCGACCTTGAACTCACGCTGCATGCGGTCGACGATGATCTCGAGGTGAAGCTCACCCATTCCGGAGATGATCGTCTGATTCGTCTCTGGATCGGAGTGCACGCGGAACGTCGGATCTTCTTCTGCGAGCTTCTGCAGCGCGATCGCGAGCTTGTCCTGATCCGCCTTGGTCTTCGGCTCGATGGCGACGTCGATGACCGGTGCCGGGAACTTCATGGCCTCGAGCACGATCGGCCGATCTTCCATCGTCAGCGTGTCGCCGGTACGCGTGTCGCGAAGTCCGATGGCCGCGGCGATGTCGCCGCAATGCACTTCCTCGATCTCCTCGCGCTTGTTCGCGTGCATCTGCAGCAGACGACCTATGCGCTCACGCTTTCCCTTGGTCGCATTGTACACATACGAGCCGCTCTGCAGCACGCCCGAATACACGCGGAAGAACGTAAGCTTGCCGACGAACGGATCGGTCGCGATCTTGAACGCGAGACCGGCGAACGGCGCATCGTCTGACACCTCGCGCGTCTCGATACTCTCGTTGTGGTCGGGAAGATGTCCCTCCACTGGCGGAACATCGAGCGGCGACGGCATGAAGTCGATGACGGCATCGAGCAACGCCTGTACGCCCTTGTTCTTGAACGAAGCGCCACACAGCACGGGCACGATGTGACCACCGATGGTCGCCTTGCGAATCGCATGACGAATCTCGTCGTCCGTCAGCTCCGCACCGTCGAGGTATTTCTCCAGCACGGTCTCATCGTGCGACACCGCGGCCTCGAGAACGGCATGGCGAGCCTCTTCCATCGCCGCCTTGAACTGCTCCGGCACCTCCACGACTGCGAAGGTCTTGCCGAGTGATTCGTCGTCGAAGATGTACTGCTTGCGCTCGATGACGTCGATGTGGCCCGTGAACGTGTCGCCCGAGCCGACAGGCAGCTGGATCGGATACGACTCTTTCGACAGACGATCGCGAATCATGCGCATGCAGCGCTCGAAGTCAGCGCCGGTGCGATCCATCTTGTTCGCGAAGATGAGGCGCGGGACGCCGTACCGGTCACCCTGACGCCACACGGTTTCGGTCTGCGGCTCGACGCCGGCAACCGAATCGAGAAGCGTCACGGCGCCATCCAGCACACGGAGAGAGCGCTCTACTTCAACGGTGAAGTCGACGTGCCCGGGCGTGTCGATGATGTTGATGCGATACTCGGGGCCGCTTCCCTTCTCGTCGCTCTGCCCATGACGGCGCCAGAAAGCAGTCGTCGCGGCGGAAGTGATCGTGATGCCGCGCTCCTGCTCCTGCTCCATCCAATCCATGGTGGCAGTACCCTCATGGACTTCACCGATTTTGTGCTGCTTACCGGTGTAATAAAGGATGCGCTCGGTCGTGGTCGTCTTACCGGCATCGATGTGGGCCATGATGCCGATGTTACGATAGTGTTCGAGCGGGGTGTGGCGAGCCATGTCTATGTCAGCGGGTCAAATCGTCTAAGAGCAACAAAAACGCGGGTGGACCGGGCGTCCCATCTGGGACCGGTATCCATCCGCCGCCGCCGGGTGCAGCCGCCGTTGATGCGCAGCTGGGGACTCGAGGCGCGCCGGCATTGGCCGGCGATTGAATTTCGGTGTAGCCCTTAATTATACCGCAAGTCCGGCCCAAGTCAACGCCACCGGCTGCCGAAATTCATGGGGCCACGCCGTACTCAGTGGCGCCCGCCTGGTGACCCGCGGTAGTCCAGACGCGCCCTACTCAGCGCCCCCGGCTGGCTTACCCTTTCTGACTGGCTTGCTCACCAGCTCTGCCAACTGTACGTCAGCCAGATCCAGCCAGTCGGACGGGAAATCCCACAGCCGTCTGAAAGCCGCGTTCGTGCGCCGCAATAAGCGAATTCGCACTACGTCCGTTTGCATCCCAGATTCGCATCTCGCTCACGCGCCAGGCGGTCCCCGTCTCATCGACTATCCTGCGCTCGGCCGGCTGTTTGCCCGGGTGGTTGATCGACGTCATGTGTGGTTGTATCTCCGAAGGTGCGGTGCACGTGACCGTAAGCTGGTAGCCACATGCAATTTGACGATTGGAAGCGCCGAAAATCACGGCTGCCATCTTTCAGGACCAACCCACGCGTCTGTTCACCCTGTCGCCTCACCTGTATGATGCTGGTATGAGCGTTGGAGCGTCGAAGGGCGTATGCAGGTTATGGATGCTGTAGTTCTCGTTACCGACCAGCCCCTCCAGCTCTCGCGGAGACGCCTCGAGGATGACCACGAGCTCGCGCCGGGCGCTGCGATCGTGGGCACCTATCTGGGCGAGTCGCTCATCACCCGCGCCGTGGCAGAGGCGGATTGGGACACGGAGTCGGATCTTGGCCTGCTTTCCCCGCCGCGGCAACTGCACTACCAGGCTATGGAAATCGACGGCGGGACGATCCGCGCCGAGCTGAGCGCGATAATCCCAGCGGCGGACATTCCGCGCGAGCCATGGCAGGCTGAGCCCGATGACGACGCGCCGCCGCTCATCTTCCCGCTCGGGATTGTCGTGCGAATCGCGGCTGACCGAACCGGTGCCCAGCTCGAGCTCGAATGCTTCATCCACTTCCAGGCGATTCTCGCCGGCAGCGGCGAGCCAGTCGCCGAGCGAATTCTGCGGCACATGTAGGCGGCCGACTCGGCGCACTGAGTCGCAGCTCGCACACTGTACAGCGAAGTACCCGAACAATGAAAGAGCCCGCACGCCACAATGGCGTGCGGGCTCTTGCTTGCGCTACGCTATCGTAGCAGGGTTATGGCCGGACGTGCGCCGTGCGCCCTGACGACGAGGACGACGGTGGTGACGGTGGTGGCGGCGGGGGCGGCGGGGGCGATGGCGGCGCGACGCTGGGCCGTGGCTGCGCAGTCCCGGCCGTGCCGCCCGGGCGCGGTATCGTTTGGGTGTAGCCATGGCCGCGGACCATGTAACCATGCTGCGCAGGAGTGCCCTTCAGAACGATGATGGGTGCAGGCCGTGTCAGGTAGACTCCGCCGTAACCCAGCGGGTACCCAGCGTAGGGCGCATAGTACGCACCGTACGGCGCGTAGCCGTAAGGCGCATAACCGTACGGAGCATAACCGTACGGAGCATAACCGTACCCAGGATAGCCGAAGCCGTCGTAGAATCCGTAAGGGGCGAAGCCGAAAGGCGAATAGTCATACGGCGAGTAGGCCGGCATCATCACTGCTTCGATGTTGCGGCCGGTCGAGCGCTCGATATCTGCACCCGGAGTATTCGCGGCGGAATCGACGGATGTCTCAGCGCCAACGCCGGGGGGATTTACGACGAACGATTTTGGATATGATACGGCAACCATTGCGTCGGTTACGCTGCCAGGTACGCCGGCGTCCGCGAGTGCAATCAACTGATTCGCATCGACGTTGAAGGTCTGACCGCGATCGACGATCCAGGCAGCAACGACGGAAGGCTCGACCTTGTGCGATGCCTCCACGATATCTGCGGTAGTGAGTCTGGCACCGGCCGCCGCGCGCGCCGTGCTGACTTCGAGCCCACCCGTGTTCAGCGCCTGAGCGATGTCGGCTGGTATGTCAGCCGGTTTTCCTGCGTCGCTGTAGCGAAGCGTGTTGACTCGCTTGGCGCCGTTTGCGTCCACACTCTGAACATTTACCCAATCGCCGGCCGGCGAGATCGCGAAGAGACCAGACGAGGTGCGCTTGAGTCCGCCAGGACATGCATAGTCCGATGTCACGTAGAGACGATGGCCGTCGGCGGACCACGAAGCGCTCTCGACTCCGTTGCAGTGATCCTTGCTGCGCGAGATGCTCTGCCCATTTGCGTCGATGGTGTCCTGCGCGACCAACTTGCCGTTCGCGATGGTTATCACGCGGACGCTCGAAGGCGTATTTTCGGCGCTCTCCGGAACGACGCACACCAACGGCGCATTGCTATTTCGCGGCGCGGTGTACGACGCTTGCCCATTGGCTGTCGGAGGGATCGGACGCCAGCAGCCTATCCACGGTTGCCAGCGTGCATCAAGCGACGAGCCCTGTGACTGTGCCTGTGCAGCGAACGGAAGGGCGAGCGCGAGAGCCGAGATTGTCGCGGCTACTCCGAGCCGCGCACGAGTGAGAACGAACTTGTGACTGCGCATGTGCCGTCCTGTCAAAATCTGAAGGTAAGGCCAAGTGTGGTCGACAGGCCAGAAAGGTCGATCCTGTCGTATCCCAGAAACGTGTTGTCGTTCAACTTCGCATTCGCCCAGAGGTACTTCGCTTCACCGTTGATCGCGATATGCGGGGTCAGCGTGAAATCGAGGCCGGCGAGCACCTGGCCAGCCGGAGTCCACTGCGATGAGCTGATATCGGCAGGAAAGACATTGTTGTTCTCGTAATCGACAAAGTCACCGTGCTGCCGGAACTTGTACCACATCGCGCCGGCACCAACTCCGACATACGGAGCGAATCGTGCCGGCACCCATGCAAACTTCCCAACCTCACGGCCGCGCGGCTGCAGGTAGGCTCGCGCGCTCAGCATCACCGGCACGCGAGTGAAATCCGTCACCTGTGTGATCTCCTGATTGTTCTCATCGACCAGCTGGCGATAGTTGGACGGAGTCGACGTGCCAGCGTAGGAGGTGCTGAGCACAACATCAAACCGCGGCGCCACTCGCAGGGCGAGATCGGCGCCAAACGTGGCGCCGCTGAAATCGCTCTTATTCACCGAAAGATCATTGGTGACCTGCGAGAAGAGCGCGCCGCCCGCATTGGCGTGGGCGTAGCCACCATTTATCGTGAAGCTGCCAATGGGTTGCTGGAACAGAAATCCATTACCCGCCCCCCCCTGCGCAGCCGCGGCAGGAGCGACTCCCAGAACGAGACACGCGACCGTCAAGAAACGGGCGGTGGAGAAACGGCGGGCGATTGCTGGCAAAGTGACTCCGGACAGCGCGAAACGCGATTGCTGACAAGCTCTGTAGCTCACGACTATCTCCCGAATATGATTGGAAGATAGTACACCGGCGTCATGCGTGCGGTCCCATGCAGACTCGTGTCGGCATCGAGCACCGCTGGTCACTTGGCTGACAGCTTGTAGTCGCTGCGTCAGCCGTTACTCGCGGCTACTTCTTGCCTTCGGAGTTGGTGTACACGTCCGCTCCGAAAGCGGCAAGTCCGCTCTCGCCGGCATAACCCAGGTGCTTAAGTCCGAACAAATCTTCCACGCTCCGCAGCATGGAGTAGTGGTTGTAGGGAACGTCCGAAACCGTGCCGGGCTTGATGAAGGGAGAAAGCAACACCGCGCCGACTCTACCGCCGCCGGGCCCGTGTGCGCCCGGCATGGTCGTGTTGGGCCCTGACGGCTCGTTGCAGCATGCGGTAGCATCCACGCTGCCCGATTCATCGAATGTTATGATGATGAGGCCGCCGTCGCGGTACGCGGGCGAATCGCGAATGATCGGAATCCAATGGGCCAGGAATCCGTTCGCGGAGACCAGACCGCCCGGTTCTCCGTTGCGGCAAGGGGCGTCATGGCCGTCGTGGCACAGGCTTGGAGCGATGAAGCTGTAGCTTGGCGTACGCGCAGCGGTAGCGAGGTCCCGCTCGAACCGTGTCAGGGGAACGACATTCCGCGCGCAGGACGGCGAATCGATAACCGAGTGAAAGTACACGAACGGATTGTGTTTCGCGGCGTACTGATCGACCGCCGTCGCGTGCTCAGTGTTGTCCAGCTCGCCGATCCGTGCGTGGCCACATGTCGCTGACTCGCGCGTTGTGTCGTTGCCCATGTCTTCCATGTACGCCTTCCACGAAAGACCGCGCGCAGCGAGCTGATGCGCAATCGTGGGCACGTGCGCTGGATACACGCAGCCCCCGCCGATTGGCTGGCCACCCGCCGCCATTCCGGTTTCGACAAATTCCGTGTATCGTCCGCAATCGGCCTGCGTGGCCGGATTCGGCGCGATACCGCTGATCATGCTGATGTAGTTATCGAGACTCGAGTGACCGGTGCCAAAGTACTGCCGAAGAAACGCGCCCTCCTTGGTGAGAGAGTCGGCGAGATACGGCGCTTTGCTATCGGGACGAAATGTCGTCTCGAAGCTTTCATTCTCGAGAACGATCACGAACACGTGCTTGATCGGCGGAGGATGATACGCGAGCTTCGCTGGGAGAAGCGCCGAAACGGCGAGACTGGTTCCGGTTACTGCATTGAGGAGCATGCGACTCAGCATGGAAGCGGGCTCGGGGTGGTTAATCGATCGTTGCCATAAATTACGACGATCTCCGGAAACCTGCTGCTTGAGCGCAGGTGCTCACTATGCCGTGACGCCGTCGCTACGTTGCGCCATCACGGCGATCACGGCTTCTTGTAAACGTCGGATTCGCCCTCGTCCGTTTCGACAAGCGTACCATCGGATTGCAGCACGAGCGCGCGACTTTCGGCGACGTTGCCGCTCACGAGTGAAAAGCCCGGATCGCGCACGACGGTGATCGTATCGGAGCCTGCATTCACGGTCCATAGCAGGTCTGTCGCGCTACCGCTCGCATCGCAGACCATCGATGGAAGGCCCGGCCCGCACGCCTTCCAAATTGTGGAGTCATTGGACGCCGCAAGTCCCTCGGTGTCATCGATCCCGTTGGACTGCCGCTCGATCACGAGCGTCCGCGCGTACACGAACACAGAGTCGGTCGAAACCATCGTGTGCGCGGGTACCGCGACACCGTTCACCGATGCGAGGTCCCACGTTCCGATGAACGATGCGCCGGGATCATCGACGGGCCCCGTCGCGTCCGACGACTTGTGACACCCAACCAGCGCAAGCGCCGCGACTGCAAACACGATAATCCTCATACAACTCCCTCCATGGCCGGCCGAGTCACCGAACCTCTGCACGGTGCGACGTGGTCTCTGCGCGGCATAGGTAACTCTAAGAAATACTTCGCGCCGATATGGCGGGACGCTGGGGAAGTTGTCGCAAAGAAAAGAAAAACCCCGCCTGGTCATAGCGACCAGGCGGGGTTGAACCAGTTCGATCGGAAGCTCGAGAGCGCTACCAGCGGTAGTGTGCGAACGCCTTGTTGGCTTCGGCCATACGGTGCGTGTCTTCTTTCTTCTTGACTGCATTGCCCTCGCCCTTGCTTGCGGCGATGACTTCGGCGGCGAGCTTGTCAGCCATCGACTTCTCGTTGCGGCCACGCGAGTAGAGGATGAGCCAGCGCATCGCGAGAGCGGTGCGGCGCTCCGGGCGGACCTCGACCGGAACCTGGTAGGTCGCGCCGCCGACGCGGCGGCTCTTCACTTCGACCATCGGCTTCAGGTTGGCGATCGCCTGCTTGAAGATCGTGACGCCGGGCTGCGCAGTCTTCGCCTCGACGCTATCCATCGCGTCGTTGAAGATGCGCTCTGCGGTGCTCTTCTTACCCTGGTACATCATGACGTTGATGAACTTCGCCACGGTCTGGCTGTCATAGCGAGAATCCGGCAGGATGGTGCGCTTGACTGACTTTTTGCGACGGCTCATTTACTTCTTCCCCTTGGGCGCGCCCTTGGTGGCCGGTGCGGCCTTTCCGCCGGTCTTCGGCTTCTTGGTTCCGTATTTGGAACGGCTGCGATTGCGGCCGTTCACGCCCGAGGCGTCGAGCGTGCCGCGAACGATGTGGTAACGAACACCGGGCAGGTCCTTCACACGACCACCGCGAATGAGCACGATCGAGTGCTCCTGCAGGTTGTGACCTTCGCCCGGGATGTATGCGGTGACTTCGAAGCCGTTGGTGAGGCGAACGCGCGCAACCTTGCGGAGGGCGGAGTTCGGCTTCTTGGGGGTGGTGGTGTACACGCGAGTGCACACGCCACGCTTCTGCGGATTGGACTTGAGCGCTGGCGCCTTTTCCTTCTTGGCCACATCGCTGCGGCTCTGGCGGACCAGCTGATTAATTGTCGGCATCTACCATGGATCGACAAGGAAAGGCCCTCCACGGCGGAGTGGCCACAGCCTGAATAATCTAGACTGGTACGGCAGGGATATCAACCCGATCGCGGTCCGGCTTCAGGTATGCGCTGCGGACATTTAGATTTGATAAATAATGCGGCGCCCGATCACCCTCCTCGTCTGCCTCCTGGCGGCCTGCGGAACTCTCGCCGGACAAACGTCAGCCAGGCAGTTGTTTCTGGCTGCGCCGATTCCGGGACAGCGTGCAGTTCGGGCAAGTCAGGTGGCCGCAGCCGGCATCGCGATCGCAGCCCGGTCCGGGCCACACAGGATCGTGCCGGCGACCAGTCACGGGCCATCCCACGCAGTCCATGGCCGCGCCGGCGGTATCGAGGCGGCTCTCCTTGTCGCTTCACTCGTTGCGACCGGGCAACCGATTCCCGTACTAGCGGGGCACGCCGGTCTGGCACCCGCGAGGCGTGGCTACCAGGCGACTGGGCCGCCCACGCAAACGAACGATATGCCGCCACAAAAATTCTTCGTGGCGCGGCACGCCTGACCGTCTGGATTGACGCGAGGGGCCGCGCCCCTAGCCGTGAATCCAGAAAATGCCTGAGAACAGCTACAACAACGCGGCCAGCAGCGGTGCGTCTCCCCGCAATCCGGCCCCCTCGTCTCCAGCACCTAAGAGCCTTGCGCGTCGCGAGCCGGGACTTGCAACGCTCGTCGTCGGCCTTGCGGTGATGCTCATAACGCTGCTCCTTCCACAGCAACACCGGCCGCTCGCCTTCTATCCGGCGCTCGTATGCGTCGGCATCGGCGTGATACTCACCCTTCGGCATGGACCAGATCAGCCCCGAGGAACAGCAAAGCAAGCTGACGAATAATCTCCTTCCGAAGCGCGCGACCATGACATTACCAATGAACGCGGTAATGTCATGGTCGCGCGCCTGCTCCCTGGCATTATGAACGCGCCGATCGCAATCGCTGCGATCCTCGCGACGGTGGGCGTTCTGCTGGGCGGGTCGGTAATCCTCACGCGACTTACCGGCCGCATCGGAATTCCCGTCGCACTCGGGTTCATCGCGGTTGGAATGCTCGCGGGATCCGAAGGCATCGGCCATATCTCGTTCGAGAACTACACCTTCGCATTTCGCGCAGGTGTGGTCGCGCTGGTGCTGATCCTGTTCGACGGCGGACTCAACACTCCGCCTTCGTCGGTGCGGGCCGTTGCAGCACCGTCGCTCGCGCTCGCAACCATCGGCGTGCTCGCCACTGCGGGAATTCTCGCGACTTTCGCACACGTAGGCGGTGGTGTCGCGTGGCCTGTCGCGCTGCTCATCGGCTCCGTTGTTTCATCCACCGACGCGGCGGCTGTGTTCGCGACACTTCGAGGGAACGGGATCACGCTCAGGTCACGCATTGGCCGAACGCTCGAGGCCGAATCGGGGCTGAACGATCCGGTAGCCGTGATCCTCACAGTCTCGCTCACGACGTTCGTCCTCCACCGAACTATCGAAAATGGCAGCAGCGTCTGGACGCTTCCCGCGGTCGCTGCTTTCGAGATCGTCGTCGGTGCAGCCGCCGGGTGGATGGCGGGAACGCTCTCCAGAAGGCTGATAACGCAGGTCCGGCTTGAATCCGCGGGCCTCTATCCAGTGCTTACGCTTGCGATCGCATTCACGGTGTTCGGTGTCACGACGCTGTTGCACGGCAGCGGCTTTCTCGCCGTGTACGTGGCTGGAGTAATACTCGCGGGCGGAGAACAGCTGCCGCACCGGCCTGCTATCCTGCGCGTGCACGACGCGTTTGCGTGGCTGGCACAAATCGGCATGTTCCTCGTGCTCGGACTGCTTGCCTTCCCCAGCCGGCTTGCGGCTGCTGCGCTGCCTGGCTTGGGTCTCGCAATCGTTCTCACATTCGTAGCGCGCCCTGCAGCTGTTGCGCTCTGCCTCGCTCCGTTCGGGTATTCGATTCGTGAGATGCTGTTCCTGGGAATCGTCGGGCTCCGCGGCGCGGTGCCGGTCGTGCTCGCAACGATTCCCGTAATGGCTGGCGTGCCGGGTGCGAGCAGAATTTTCGACATCGTGTTCTTCATAGTTGTCATCAACACGATAATACCTGGGACATTCGTTGCGGGGCTCGCGCGGCGCCTCAGAGCGACGGGTCCATCGACGCCGGAAGCAGCCGCAACGATCGTCGTCGAATCGAGCGAACCAATGCACAGCTCGCTCAGATCGTTTTTCATCGACAGGAACCTGCCCGTGTGCGGCGCCAAGGTAGCCGAGATTCCATTTCCAGACGGCGTGGCGATCACTATGATAGTGCGGGGCGCTGCATTGCTGGTTGCGGAAGGGTCGACACAACTGCAGGCGGGCGACCACGCGTACGTGCTTGCGCCTCCGGAAGCGGATGCAATCGTACAGCTGTTGTTCGGGCGCCCGGAAACGCTCGAGTGACGCGCGACTGCGTCGTGCATCCAACGCGCAGCCGACCGCCGTCGAAGCAAAAAGGCGCATCCATTTCGGATGCGCCTTTTTGCTTTACCAGTATGCCGCCGCGCTACTCGAGCTCGCCCAGCAGCTTCGCGATTCCCGGAGGGCTCGTCATTGCACCCGCCGCGGCTCCGGCCTTGCCTGGACGGAAGTCCTCGTCCTCGTCACCAGCGGCGAGAATCTCCTCCATCGTGGGCTCGGGCGGCTCCTCGACGATCGGAGCCGGCACCGAAACGCCTTCGATGTCGACTTCCTGATAGCGATACACACCAGTACCGGCCGGAATCAGGTGGCCGATGATGATGTTCTCCTTGAGGCCCATGAGGTCGTCCTTCGCGCCGCGGATTGCTGCATCCGTGAGCACTCGGGTTGTCTCCTGGAACGAGGCGGCTGAGATGAACGACTGCGTCGTGAGCGACGCCTTCGTGATTCCCAGGAGCAGAGGCTCGGATGTCGCGACCTTCTTGCCCTTCTTCTCGGCGCGCGCATTGGTCTCGCGGAACATCGTCCGGTCGACGTGCTCGGCCTCGAGGTACTCCGTCTCACCGGCGTCGAGCACGCGCTCCTTCTGGAGCATCTGGCGCACGATCACGCCAATGTGCTTGTCGCTGATCTTCACACCCTGCAGGCGATACACTTCCTGCACTTCGTTCAACAGATACTCCTGCACGGCGCGCGGTCCCTTGATCCGCAGAATGTCGTGCGGATTCACCGGTCCTTCGGACAGACGATCACCTGCGCGCACGCGATCTCCCTCGTGCACTCTCAGGTGCTTGCCTGCGGCGACCTCGTACACCTGTGCCTCCGCAGCGTCGTCTGCAACGGAGATCCCGTTTTCGGTGCGCATCGGCTGCACGAAGATCTCGCGCTTGCCACGCTTGATGTCACCGAAGCGAACCACGCCGTCGATCTCCGAGATCGTGGCGGGATCCTTCGGCTTGCGTGCTTCGAACAATTCAGCGACACGCGGCAGACCGCCGGTGATGTCGCGAGTCTTGTATGCTTCGCGGCTGATCTTGGCGATGATGGTACCAGGCGTAACCTGATCGCCATCGTTGATGATCAGCTGAGCGCCAACCGGGATCACGAAGTCGCGAACGCGCTGGTCCTTGCCGCCCTTCGCGCTCCAGATCTCGATGTGCGGATGCAGCTTCTTGTCGCGATCCTCGATGACGACGCGCTGGCGCAGACCGGTGAGCTCGTCGAGCTCCTCGGACACCGACTCCTCTTCAACGAGATCCACGAACCGAACAGCACCTTCGACGTCCGCGATGATTGGCGTGGTGTACGGATCCCAGGTAAAGATCACCTGGTCCTTCTTCACCTCGTCGCCGTCCTTCAACATCATCGTGGCGCCGAGTGGCACCTGAAGACGCGCGCCAACGCCCGTCGAGCGATCGCCCGACGCGCGGATGGTGAGCTCGCCTTCATACGACGTCACGATCTTGCCGCCTTCCGTATTGGTAACGGTGACGAGTCGATCGCTGTATTCCACCACGCCCGCGACCTTGCTCTTGCGCGCGGTCTGCTCGGCGATACGTGCCGCTGTTCCACCGATGTGGAACGTACGCAGCGTGAGCTGCGTTCCGGGCTCGCCGATGGACTGCGCCGCGATGATGCCGACTGCCTCGCCCTTGTCCACCATTCCCATAGTGGCCAGGTTGCGACCGTAGCACATCTGGCAGAGACCGCGCTTGGCCTCGCATGTGAGCACCGAGCGAATCTTGACCGTCTCGAGCCCCGAGTCCTCGATAGCCTGCGCCATCTCCTCGCTGATCAGCTGACCGGCCTCGACGAGAAGCGTTGCACGATTGCTCGCGTCGCGCTCCTGCGGATCGAATACATCTTCCGCCGCCACGGTTCCGACGATGCGCTCCGACAGCGGCTCGATGACGTCTTCGCCTTCCTTCAGCGCGCCGACCTCGAGTCCGTTGACCGTACCGCAATCCTCTTCCGTGATCGTCACATCCTGCGCGACGTCGACAAGACGACGCGTGAGATATCCAGCGTCGGCCGTCTTGAGCGCCGTATCCGCCAGACCCTTGCGAGCGCCGTGCGTGGAGATGAAGTACTCGAGCACCGACAGACCTTCGCGGAAGTTCGACTTGATCGGGCTCTCGATGATCTCGCCGATTCCACCTGTCAGCTTCTTCTGAGGCTTCGCCATCAGTCCGCGCATACCGGCGAGCTGACGGATCTGATCGCGCGAACCGCGCGAGCCTGAATCGAACATCATGAACACAGGGTTGAAGCCCTGATGTGACTCGCGCATCGCCTTCACCATCGCGTCCGCGACATCGTTGTTCGCGTGCGTCCAGGTGTCGATGACCTTGTTGTAGCGCTCGCCGTTCGTGATGTTACCGGTCTGGTACGCGCGCTCGAAACGCTCGACGCGCGACTCGGCCTCGCTCAGGATCGTCTCCTTCTCGGCCGGAATGTGCAGATCCTCGATACCGATCGACACGCCACCGCGCGTTGCGTTGCGGAAGCCAAATTCCTTCAAGCGATCGAGAAGAAGCACGGTCGCGCTCAGGCCTGCCTGGCGATAAGCCTGGAAGACGAGCTCGCCCAGCGCCTTCTTCTTCATGTCCTTGTTCAAGAAGCCAAGCTCACGGGGAACGATCGCGTTGAACATCGCGCGACCGGCCGTCGTGTATTCCCAGCGCGCGCCGTCGTTGTCCTCCACCCAGTAATTGATGGGCGTGCTGTACGCGACGCGTGCCTGTGACATCGCCATCTCCACTTCGGCGATGTTGGAGAACGTCTTGGCTGTCTTCTGCAGCTTCTCGAAGTTCGGTGGCGCCTTGGTTGCGAAGTAGCAGCCGAGCACGATGTCCTGGCTGGGCTCCGCAACCGGACGTCCGTCCGACGGCTTGAGAATGTTGTTGCTCGAAAGCATGAGCAGACGGCACTCGAGCTGCGCCTCGAACGAGAGCGGCACGTGCACGGCCATCTGATCGCCGTCGAAGTCTGCGTTGAACGCCGCGCAGACGAGCGGGTGAATACGAATGGCCTTGCCTTCCACCAGCACCGGCTCGAACGCCTGGATGCCGAGACGGTGCAGCGTCGGCGCACGGTTCAGCATCACCGGATGGTCGCGGATGATCTCCTCGAGGATCTCGTACACCTCGGGAGATTCCTTCTCCACGATCTTCTTGGCGCGCTTCACCGTCTCGGCGATGCCCTTCTCGACGAGCTTGTGGATGATGAACGGCTTGAACAATTCCAGCGCCATCGCCTTGGGCAGGCCGCACTGGTGCAGCTTGAGCTCGGGACCAACGACGATGACCGAACGGCCCGAGTAGTCGACGCGCTTGCCGAGCAGGTTCTGACGGAACCGGCCCTGCTTGCCCTTGAGCATGTCGGACAGCGACTTGAGCGGACGCTTGCCGCGGCCACGAATCGCCTTGGAGCGGCGGCCGTTGTCGAACAGTGCATCGACCGCTTCCTGCAGCATGCGCTTCTCGTTCCGCAGAATGACTTCCGGCGCGCGGTGCAGTGATGAGCTTCTCGAGCCGGTTGTTGCGGTTGATGACGCGACGATACAGATCGTTGAGATCGGACGTCGCGAAGCGGCCGCCGTCGAGCGGCACGAGCGGACGCAGGTCCGGCGGAATCACCGGCACGACGTCCAGGATCATCCACTCCGGCTTGTTGCGGGTCTCGCCCGAATCGCCGGAGTTGCGGAACGCGTCGACGATCTTGAGCCGCTTGAGCAGCATCTTCTTGCGATGCTGTCGATCTCGTCACGAGCTCGCGCGCAGCGTCGTCGGCGAGGTGTCGACGTCGAGACGGCGCAGCAGCTCGCGCACGGCCGGCGCACCGATGTCGGCCAGGAACGCGATGTCGTTCTCTTCCCTCGCCTTCGTCCTGAGGTTCAGATATTCGTCTTCGTCCAGCAGCTGGTTGGCCGGACTTCCTGCTTGCCCGGCTCGATGACGACGTAGTTGGAGTAGTAGATGACCTTCTCGAGATCACGCAGCGTGATGTCGAGCAGGTTGCCCATGGGACTGGGCAGGGTCTTGAAGAACCAGATATGGGCGACGGGTACGGCGAGCTCGATGTGGCCCATGCGCTCGCGGCGCACCTTGCTCAGGGTCACTTCGACGCCGCAACGGTCGCAGATCACGCCGCGATAGCGGATGCGCTTGTACTTGCCGCAATGGCATTCCCAATCCTTGACGGGACCGAAGATGCGCTCGCAGAACAAGCCGTCCTTCTCGGGCTTGAACGACCGATAGTTGATGGTCTCGGGCTTGGTGACTTCGCCCCACGACCACCAGTTGCGCAGACCGGCCATCTCCAGGCGCTCGCGCTCCTTGGGATCCTTCGGTCCCCGAATCTCCTCCGGGGACGCGATGCGGACCTGAATGAAGTCGAACGAGCTGGCGCGCGTTCGCGCACGCTACGGAAATCAATCATCGTTTACTCCTCGCTCCCATTGCCGTTGCGTCAGCGGCGATGAGGCCGTGTCGATCGCCGTTCATCCGGCGGCGAACCCGGATTCGTTTGCCCCAGCGTGACATTGATGCCGAGCGCCTGCAGTTCCTTCACGAGCACGTTGAACGACTCCGGAATGCCCGGCTCCGGAAGGTTCTGGCCCTTCACGATCGCCTCGTACACCCGGCTACGTCCGTTCACGTCGTCCGACTTGACCGTCAGAATCTCCTGCAACACGTGCGCGGCACCGTACGCTTCCAGCGCCCACACTTCCATCTCTCCGAAACGCTGGCCGCCGAACTGCGCCTTGCCGGCGAGCGGCTGCTGCGTGACGAGCGAGTACGGTCCAATGCTCCGCGCGTGAATCTTGTCATCGACGAGGTGTGAGAGCTTCAGCATGTAGATCGTCCGACCGTGACCGGCGAGCGAACGTCTCGCCGCTGCGACCGTCGCGCAGCCGAACCTTTCCGAACGGCGTGAGGCCGCCAGACGCATCAGCTCCATCGCCGCCGCGTCCACGTCGACGTCCTTCGACTCGAGCATGCCGGCGAGCGCCGGCAGCTCCTGACCGCGGAGAATCGGCGCAGGCTCCAGCCGCGCGCCGCTTCTCCAGCTGCTTCAGCTGAGCTTCGTAGCGCACGGTGCGACGCCGTGTGCTCCTCGTCTTCCATCCCGGTCTTGTGGAACGCGATCTGGTTGTCCAGCGCCAACTGCTCGCGCTCGGCCAGCTCCGTCGCGGCGACGAGAAGTCGCGAACATGTGATGATGTCGCGCGTCTCCTGCGACGCGATCGTGCGCGCCGAGATCGTTGATCGTCGCCTCGAGAGCGCTCGGAACCGCTCGCTTCCGCGGACGTCCGGCTTGATGTCGCGCAGCAGATCGAAGATCTCCTCATCCGTCATCTTGCGGTGCGTACCGCCCAGCGCAGGGCATCACGCACCCACGTCAGCCCCGCCATCTTGAGCAGCAAGCCGATCTCGCGCTCGTTCGCGCCCTGGAACACCGGCGTCTTGGCGTAGAAGCCGAGCAGCTTCGCGACCCACCCGAGGTGGGTCTCGAGAATCTGTCCGACGTTCATGCGGCTCGGCACGCCGAGCGGGTTGAGCACGATGTCGACCGGCCGGCCGTTCGGAAGGAACGGCATGTCCTCCTCGGGCACGATGCGGGCAACGATACCCTTGTTGCCGTGGCGTCCGGCCATCTTGTCGCCGACCGAGATCTTGCGCTTCTCGGCCAGATAGACCTTCACGAGCTGGATGACGCCCGGCGGCAGTTCATCCGGCTGGAGGATGCGATCGATCCGCTCTTCCGCCTTCTCTTCGAGCTGGCCTTCTCTTCGTTCGAGGCGTCGATGATTGACGCGCATGCGCTCGTTGACGCGCTTGTTCTCGACGCGAAGCGTCTTGAGATCGAGCGAGCGAACTTCATCTCGCGCAGCGACGCCGCGCGTCAGCTTGGTGCCCTGCGGAATCGCTTCTTCGACCGTGCCCGTCTTGAGCGCCAGCGCAACGGTCTGTCCGTCGAGCAGGTCGACGAGCTCGGAATCGCGAACTTCGTTGACGCGGATCTTCTCGTCGCCCTCGAGGCGCCGGACTTCACCGATCCGCTCGCCGCGATCCTTTTCCACGACCTGATCTTCGATGCGCGAGAAGATCTTGACGTCGATGACGACGCCTTCCATTCCCGGCGAGACCTTGAGCGACGAGTCCTTCACGTCCTTGGCCTTCTCACCGAAGATGGCCGTGAGCAGCTTCTCTTCGGGCGACAGCTCCGTCTCACCCTTCGGCGTGATCTTGCCGACGAGAATGTCGCCCGGCTTCACGTGCGCGCCAATGCGGACGATGCCGCGCTCGTCGAGGTCCAGCAGCGCCTCTTCCGAGACGTTCGGGATCTCACGCGTGATCTCTTCCTGGCCGCGCTTGGTGTCGCGAACGTGCAGCTCGAGCTCCTGGATGTGGATCGACGAATAGACGTCGTCCTTCACCAGGCGCTCGGAGAGCACGATGGCATCTTCGAAGTTGTGTCCGTACCACGGCATGAACGCCACGGTCACGTTCGCGCCGAGCGCAAGCTGGCCCTGCTCGGTCGCCGCGCCGTCGGCCAGCACGTCGCCCGGCTTGACCTTCTGGCCCTGGTGCACGAGCGGACGCTGGTTGATCGCCGTGTCCTGGTTGGTTCTCCAGTACTTCTTGAGCCGGTAGCGGTCGTGCTGCGTCAGCCGCGCCAGCGGCCGGTCACCCTTCGGCCTTCTGTCTGCGCTTCAGCCGGCGTCGACGATGATCTCGTCGGCCGTGACGCGCGAGACGACACCCGCGCGCTGCGCGATGACGACGGCGCCGGAGTCCGCGCCACCTTGCCCTCGAGCCCCGTGCCGACGAGCGGCGTACGCGGATTGAGGAGCGGAACCGCCTGGCGCTGCATGTTCGAGCCCATCAACGCGCGGTTGGCGTCGTCGTGCTCGAGGAACGGAATGAGCGCCGCGGCGATCGAGACGAGCTGCTCGGGCGCGACGTCCATGTAATCGATTCTGTCCTTTGGCGTGAGCGGCACGTCGCCCTGCTGACGGCAGAGCACGAGATCGTCCAGGAACTTGCCGTCGGCCTTGAGCGCGCGTTCGCCTGCGCGATGACTGCGTCTTCTTCCTTGTTCGCGTCGAGCCAGGCGATCTCGTTCGTGACCTTGCCGTTCTTCACGACGAGATACGGCGTCTCGACGAAGCCGAGATCGTTGACACGCGCGTAGCAGGCGAGCGACGTGATCAGTCCGATGTTCGGACCTTCCGGCGTCTCGATCGGGCACATGCGGCCGTACTGCGAATAGTGCACGTCGCGCACTTCGAAGCCGGCGCGCTCGCGCGTCAGTCCGCCCGGTCCGAGCGCCGAGAGACGACGCTTGTGCGTCAGCTCGGCGAGCGGGTTCGTCTGATCCATGAACTGCGACAGCTGGCTGGATCCGAAGAACGCCTGGATCACCGCGGTCACCGTCCGCGCGTTGACGAGATCGTCGAGCGAGATCTTTTCCGGATCGGTGTTGATCGACATGCGCTCCTTGACCAGGCGCGCCATGCGCGACAGACCGACCGAGAACTGGTTCGCGATGAGCTCACCAACGGAACGAATGCGGCGATTGCCGAGGTGGTCGATGTCGTCGACGTGTCCGCGGCCTTCGTGCAGCTCCACGAGGTAGCGAACGATCTCGACGAAATCTTCCTTCGACAGCACCGTGTAGTCGGCCGGCATGGTCATGCCGAGCCGCTGATTGATCTTGTAACGGCCAACGCGGCCCAGGTCGTAGCGCTTGGGCGAGAAGAACAGACGCTCGAGCGCCTGCTTCGCGCGGTCGCGTCGGGCGCGTCGCCCGGACGGAGCAGCGCGTAGATCTGCGACAGCGACTCCTTCTCGCTGTGCGTCGGATCCTTGCCAGCGTGTTCTTGATCAGCGTCGACTCGGCGCGGCCAGACGCGACGAACACGCTGACCTTGGTGATGTCGGCTTTGCGGATCTTCTTGATGATGGCGTCGGTGAGGTTCTGGCCGACTTCGGCGATGACTTCACCGTCGGAGTCGACGACGTCGACCGCGAGCTGCGGCGCAACGGGCGCTCGCCGCGCTCGATCGCGTCCTGTTCGTCGCGGAGATCGACCTTCATGTGACGAAGCGAACACCTTGATGGTGTCGATGTTCTGACGGCGGAGGCGGTTGAACACCTCCTCCGTCAGCTCGTCGCCTTCCTTGACGAGCATGACGTTCTCGGACCGCTCGCGCTCGGCCTTGGCTTTCTTGGTGCGGGCCTTGGGCGCGTCTTCGGCCGTCGGCTTCACCCGGCAGCGCGATGTCTTCGGCGATGATCGCGCCGAACACTTCGCGCACGTCGGTGCGGCTCTCACGCTTCTTGGTGAGATCGAGATCGCGAACGGCGAAGAAGAGCCGGAGGATGTCCGAGTTGCTCCCGTAGCCGAAGGCGCGCAGGAGCGCGGTGGCCGGGAACTTCTTCTTCTTGTCGATGTGGACGTAGACGACGTCGTGGATGTCGACGGTGAACTCGACCCACGAGCCGCGGAACGGAATGATGCGCGCCGAGATGAGGCGCTGGCCATTCGGGTGCGTCGATTCCTCGAACACAACGCCCGGGCGAACGATGGAGCTGGCTGACGATGACGCGCTCGGCGCCATTGATGACGAACGTGCCCAGCGGCGTGAGCAGCGGCAACTCGCCGAGATAGACTTCCTTCTCGATGATGTTGCGCGGCCGCTTGACGCCGTTCACTTCCTCGTTGATGACGAGCTGCAGCGTCGCCTTGAGCGGGGCGGAATAGGTCATGTCGCGCTCGATGCACTCTTCGACGGTGTACTTGGGCTCACCGAGGGAGTAGCGAACGAACTCGAGCGAAAAGTTCTCGTGGACGTCGGTGATGGG
>CAVSUQ010000006.1:0-108654 GCA_963731305.1 uncultured Gemmatimonadales bacterium
AAGTCGATGGACGCCCGGTCCCGATCGGGGGATCTACAAGACGACCGATGGCGGCGTCAGCTGGAAGCGTGTGCTTCACCCGAGCGACAGTGTTTCGGCGATCGACGTCAGCATGGATCCGTCCAACCCGCGCATACTGTTCGCCGCCATGTGGGACTTCCAGCGCCTGCCATGGCAGATCCGGAGCGGCGGTCCAGGCAGCGCGATCTACAAGAGCACCGACGAGGGCGAAACGTGGACGCGACTCGCCGGCCACGGACTTCCCACAGACGTCGTCGGACGCATCGGAGTTTCCGTGTCTCCCGCCAATCCGAATCGCGTGTACGCGCTCATCGAGGCCGCCGCCGACACTGGCGGTCTCTACCGCTCCGACGACGCCGGCGAGAGCTGGCACCATCTGTCTGCGGAGCGCTTGATCCGGTCGCGCGCATGGTACTACACGCGCATCACTGCGGATCCGCGCGACGAGAACGTGGTGTACGTGATGAACGCGCCGATCGTCAAGTCGATCGATGGCGGCAAGACCTTTCAGGTTCTGCCTGCAAAACACGGCGACAATCACGACCTGTGGATCAATCCGTTGAATCACGATGACATGATCAACGGCAACGACGGCGGTGCATCGATAACTCTCGACGGCGGAAGAACGTGGTCGTCGGAGGACAATCAGCCCACCGGACAGATCTATCGCGTCAATACCGATGCGCAGTATCCGTACTGGGTATATGGCTCGCAGCAGGACAACACATCGGTGGCGATCGCGAGCGCGACACCGCGCGGCGGCATCACGACTTCCGACTGGTATTCCGTGGGCGGATGCGAGAGCGCGCACATAACGTTCGATCCGGCAAATCCCAGATTTCTATACGCCGGCTGCTATCAGGGTGCGATAAGCGAGTTCGATCGCGTGACGCAGCAGGAGCGCAGCATCATGGAGTATCCGGCGCTCGGACTCTCCACTTCGCCCGAATTACAGAAGTACCGCTTCAACTGGAGTGCACCGATCACCAGTTCGCCGATCGATCACAACGTGATCTATCACGGCGGCAACGTGTTGTTCAGATCGAGCGATCGCGGCCAGACATGGACGGCCATAAGTCCCGACCTCACGCGCAACGAGAAGGCACATCAGGGCCCGGGCGGTGCGCCGATCACCAACGAGGGGGCGGGCGGCGAAGTCTACAACACGATCTACTACATCGCGCCATCGCCGCGCGACACCAACACCATCTGGGTCGGCACCGACGACGGTCTCGTGCAGCTCACTCGCGACGGCGGCCACAGCTGGACGAATGTCACCCCGAAAGGACTCCGGCCCGGCTTCGTCAACGCGATCGAGATATCACCGTTCGAGCACGGCACGGCGTACATGACGTACGACGGCTACAAGTGGAGCGACTGGTCGCCGCAGATCTACAAGACCACCGACTACGGCCGCACCTGGACCAAGCTCGTGAACGGTATTCGCGAAGGTGATCAGGTGCGCGTCGTGCGCGCAGATCCGGTGCGCCGCGGCCTGCTGTACGCCGGCACCGAGACGGGAGCTTACGTCTCGTTCGACGACGGTCAGAAATGGGAGAGCCTGCAGGCGAATCTTCCAGTGGTACCGGTAACGGATTTCCAGATCCGTGACGGCGACCTCGTCGCATCGACGGAAGGGCGCGCATTCTGGATCATGGACGACATCTCGCCGCTCGAGCAGAACGCGGAATCCGTACCGGCAAACGAATCGAGACTCTTCAATCCTCGGCCCGCGCACCTCACGCGCTGGGGAGCTACCAATGCGGAAGATGCCGGCGCCAACCCGCCGAGCGGCGCGATCATCTACTACGATATCGCATCGGGAACCGATTCGACGAAGGTGAAACTCGAGCTCGTCGACGCCACCGGTGCAACGGTGCGCACCTACACCAGCAAACCGAAACCGGAGGATGCCAACAGCGCGATCTCGGGCAAACCCGGAATGCATCGCATGGTCTGGGATCTTCAATCGGCGCAGCTCGATGCGCCAAAGGGGCTGACATTTTTCGGATCGACGGCAGGGTCACGGGTCGCGCCCGGACAATACACCGTGCGCCTGACCGCGAACGGCAAGACGCTCACCGCCCCACTAGAGGTGCTGGAAGATCCGCGCGTGCAGCTCACGCCCGCACAGCTCGCCGAACAGATCCAGACCGTACGCACCATAACCGATCGAGCCAACGAAATGTTTCACGAAGCGAAGCGGCTCGATGATGTACGCGATCAGGTCAAGCTGATCGTCGCACACGCACGAGATCTTCCGGACAGCGCGCAGGTCGCATCGACAGGCAAGCGCCTCGAAGGACAGCTCGATTCGCTCAGCGTCGAGCTGGTGCAGCCGAAGCACACCAACGGGCAGGACATCATCATCTTCCCCAACGGCATTGTAGACGAGTGGCTGTACCTCGCGCGAAATGTGGATGCCTCGTACATGCCGGTCACCAGCGGAAGCAAGCAGCGTCTTGCAGACCTGCAGCAACAGTGGCGCGCTGTACAATCGCGCATCGACACCATCCTCGGCACGGACGTACCGGCATTCAACAAAATGCTGGCAGGCAGGGCGGCGGTGATCGTGCCGAAGCCAGCTGCAACATCTCAACCATGAGACGGCCAATGCTATCGATACCGAAAAGACTCGCTTCGCTATCCATCGCGGTGTTCCTTGCGCTGACGCCGTTGGCAGTGCGAGCCCAACGCGCAACCCCGCCGCACCCCGCGCAGCCGCGTCAGGCCGAAGATCCGCGCTACTCGCAAACCGAAAAGCCGCCGCTGCACGCTACACACTGGCTCGCGATTACCGGCAAGCCACTCTCCGCCACAGCTGGCGCAATCATCTTCGCCGAAGGTGGCAATGCCGTCGACGCGGCGGCCGCGATGCTCGCTGCGGGTTGCACGATGTGGGACACGCTTTCGTGTGGCGGAGAAACTCAGGCGCTCATCTACAACCCGCACACAAGGAAGGTCATCGGCATCGACGCACTCGGCGTCGCTCCCACCGGCGCGACGGTTGAGTTCTATCACTCCAGGGGATATGAGTTTCCGCCCGAGTACGGGCCGCTGGCCGCTGTAACGCCAGGCACGGTCGGCGGGTTGCTCACGATGCTCGCGGAATACGGTACACTGTCACTCAAGCAGGTGTTGGCGCCATCCATTCAGATGGCCGATGGCTACGCGATGGAAGCGGAACTCTCGAACACCATCGAGCATTACCGCGACACACTGTCGCAGTGGAAATATTCGCGCGAGATAATGCTCACGCATCCGGGCACCGCGCATCCGGCGCCAGAGCCCGGTGAGATCTTCAGACAGAAGGATCTCGCAGCCACGTGGCGCAAGCTCGTCGACACCGAGCAGCAGGCGCTCAGGCAGGGCAAGACCCGCAAGCAGGCGATCTACGCGGCGTACGATCGCTTCTACAAGGGAGACATCGCGCGCGAGATCGTGCGCGGCATGCGCGAGGAGGGCGGCCTCTTCACGATGGAGGACCTCGCCAACTGGAAGGTGCACATCGAGGAGCCGCTGCATACGAATTACAAGGGAATCGAGGTGTACAAGCTTCCGATCTGGCAGCAGGGACCGGCGATGCTTCAGGCGCTCAACATCCTCGAGAACACCGACGTGAAGAGCATGGGCTACAACTCGCCACGGTACATCAACACACTGTACCAGACCATGAGTCTCGCCTTCGCCGATCGCGACTTTTACTACGGAGATCCGTACTTTCCGCCAGAAGAGCCGGTGAAGGGATTGATGTCGAAGGCGTATGCAAAGGCGCGCTTCGCTGAAATCGACTCGACGAAGAACGACCCGAACATCAAGCCTGGCGATCCATATCCGTACCAGGGTGGCACGAATCCGTTCAAGCAGCTGCTCGCCGAGTGGAATCCCGCCGACTTCGTGCCCGCGAAGGCACAGCCGCGCAGTGGACAGCAGGACAAGGCTCCGGTGAAGGCCGACACGACGACACCGACGTTCGTCCGCGCGTCTGGCGCAGCGGAATTTTTCCCCGACAACGCGACGCACGCAGATTCCGCGTTCGACAACGACTTCTACGCCGGCACGACTTCAATTGAAGCAGCCGACGCCGAAGGATGGGTGGTGTCGGTGACACCGAGCGGTGGCTGGGTGCCTGCCGTGATCGCGGGACATACAGGAATTGGCCTCAGCGAGCGCGCGCAGAGCTTCGTGACGGAAGCGAAGGACGGACCGTTCAACGTGATCGAGCCGGGCAAGCGGCCGCGCGTTACACTCACGCCGACGCTCGCATTGAAGGATGGCGCGCCTTATCTCGCGTTCGCCGTGCAGGGCGGCGACTCGCAGGATCAGAATCTTCTGCAGTTCTTCCTCAACATCGTCGAGTTCGGAATGACCGTGCAGCAGGCCACCGAGGCTCCGAACTTCAACAGCTATCAGATGCGCTCATCGTTCGGCATGCACGAACTGGAGCCGGGCAGGATGCTGGTCGCGACCTCGCTGCCGGATTCGACACGCGAGGCACTCCAGCGAATGGGCTACAAGCTGGAGTTCACGCAGCGCACATCGGGGCCGATAAACGCGATATTGTTCGACACCAGGCATCACAGCATGTGGGGGGGCTCGAGCAATCACGGCGAGGATTATGGCATCGCCTGGTAGCTCGGCGTGAACGCTACCGCCCGGCAGAGGGCGATTCGCGGTGGGCCCGAACACTCGTTCGAGTAAGCTCGTTTCAACAGTTTTGCTCCTTCACACGATATCTATGGGACACAATGGAGGACGTCTGACGCCTTCCCGGAGTCCGTCCCGAGTCAGTCCAAACCGGCGCACTGCCGGAACCAACAAACTGGAGAGATTTGTCATGTACAAGCGCCCGCTGCTGCTCAGCGTTGCCGCCTCGATCCTCGCCATCGCACCGCTAGCGGCGCAGCGTCCGGCCACCCCCGCAGCAGCGCCTCCTGCTGGACGCCGAGTCATACCTGGTGAGCCACGGGCTAATGAGAGAGTCCCCGGCGACAGTGCGGCTGCCGATACGGTTGGAGTGATGGCTGTTGAAAGAATCTCGGTGACACATCACACCGCGAACATCAACGGTCAGTCCTTCGCGCTACACCGCGC
Source organism: uncultured Gemmatimonadales bacterium (assembly GCA_963731305.1). Classification (GTDB taxonomy): domain Bacteria; phylum Gemmatimonadota; class Gemmatimonadetes; order Gemmatimonadales; family Gemmatimonadaceae; genus Fen-1247. The sequence goes on from CAVSUQ010000006.1 coordinate 5,116, forward strand.
ACGCTGGCACCCTGGTGCTCCACGACGAGAATGGCAAGCCGAAAGCGTCGGTCTTCTTCATCGCCTACACGCGCGACGGACAGGACCTGGCCACGCGGCCGCTCACCTTCTTCTTCAACGGCGGACCCGGCTCGGCGTCGCTCTGGCTCGACATGGGAATCATGGCTCCGATGCATCCGGACATGGGGCCCAACGGCTCGCAGCCTGCGCCTCCGTACAACCTGGTCGCGAACCCCAACTCTCCGCTCGACGTCACCGATCTCGTTCAGGTCGACGCGATGATGACGGGCTACTCGCGTCCGGCCAAGGGAGTCAAGGAAACCGACTTCACCGGAACGCAGAACGACATCGCGATGTTCGGTGAGTTCATCCGCGACTATCTCGACAAGTATCACCGGTGGCAGTCGCCCAAGTTTCTCTTCGGCGAGAGCTACGGAACGTTCCGCTCGGCCGGCCTCGCTTCGCACCTGCAGGAGGCAGAGGGTATCGAGCTCAACGGTGTCATGCTGCTGGGTACCGTGCTCGATCTGCAGTACATCGCACAGACGCCGACGAACGACATTGCGTATTCGACATTCCTTCCGACGTACACGGCAACCGCGTGGTACCACAAGAAGCTCCCCTCCGACCTGCAGAGCCAGTCGCTGGAGCAGGTGGTGCAGCAGTCGCGTGACTACGCCTTCGGCGATTACATGACTGCGCTCGCCAAGGGCAACAAGCTCACGCCCGCTGAACGTTCGGCAGTTGCGCAGAAGGTCGCGCGGCTTACAGGACTGTCGCAGACGTTTGTGCTGAACACGAATCTCCGCATCGACGCGGGCACGTTCCGTACGGAGCTTCTGCGCGACCAGCGCGAGATGCTGGGCCGTTACGACAGTCGCATGATCGGCATCAATGGCAACGCATCGAGCACGCGTCAGGACTACGATCCGTCGGATGTCGCGCCGACCGGCGCATTCATGTCGGCCTTCATGCATTACCTGGAGGACGACCTCGGCTACTCGACCAACCAGCAGTATTACATGGGCGGCCACAGCGGACGCTGGGACTGGGGCCCGGGCGGCTATGCCGGCTATCCGAGCACGATCGAGGACCTGCGCATCGCGATGGCCAAGGATCCGTACCTCCACGTGATGGTCGGCGCCGGCTACTACGACACCGCAACTCCGTTCGCGAATGCAGAGTACGGCTTCGACCACCTCGGGTTCGACAAGACGTACACCGATCGGGTCGAGTTCAAGTACTTCGAGAGCGGCCACATGGCGTATCTAAATCAGGCCTCCGCGAAGCAGCTGAAGTCCGACATCGCGACCTTCATCACTACCAACGAGCGCGGCGGCAGACCCAGTCTGCCCTGAGCAGGGCTGGCCGAAGCCAGACGTAAGCGAAATGTCACCGGTCAGTGATCTGTTGGATATCACCGACCGGTGACATTTTTGTTATGATGAGGGCGGCCGATTCAGCAAGACGATGAGCAAACAGATTATCGTTCGTGCCGCGACGTCCAGTGACGCCGCCGACATCGCCGACATCTACAATCATTACGTTGCCCAAACAGTCGTCACCTTCGAGGAAGATCCCGTCGGGACCGCAGAGATGCAGCGACGTATCGAGAGCATCTATGCCGCGTCACTCCCATGGTTCGTCGCGGAAGAGACGAATCGAGTCGTAGGCTATGCGTACGCGCACAGTTGGCGGCCACGGCCTGCGTATCGGTTGTCGGTGGAACTCACCGTTTACGTCGATCCCGCCATGCCGCGTCGCGGAATCGGCTCGCAGCTGTATACCGAGCTTTTTGCAGCGCTCCAGCTGCGAGGAGCCCATGCAGTGATCGGCGGGATCTCGCTTCCGAATGCGGCCAGCGTGGCTCTGCACGAGAAGTTCGGCATGCAGAAAGTCGCGCACTTTCGGGAAGTGGGCCTCAAATTTGGCGAGTGGGTCGACGTCGGTTACTGGGAGCGAACGCTGTAGGGCTTGTCGATGTGCCTTCCTCTCCGCGCGCCCGCAACAAATTGGATACTTTATCCGTTATTGTAGCAGGGATACTGCGTCGCATCTCCCACGCACGTCATTCGCTCGATTTCGACCTCTTAGCCAGGTGACCCGGATGCAACATCCGAATAGTCGTTCCAAGTTTCGCGGCACCATCGCCCCGGTCTTCGCCCTCGCGTGCCTCGGCGCACTTACGCTGGCCGGCGACGCCTCAGCCCAGGAAAAAGCCGGCCCAATCTTCAAGGATGGCATGGCGCAGATCGTCCCGGCCTTCCAGGATTCCACACAGTGGATCCACCAGGAGCTCTGGGTCGAGACTGGCTTCGATACCGACGGCGATGGCAAACCCGACCGCATGCACGTCGACGTCACGCGGCCGCGTCAGACCGAAACCGAAGGTCTCAAGGTCTCAGTAGTGTACGAGTCAAGTCCCTACTTCTCCGGCACTTCTGGACCTCGGCAATACCTCTGGAACATGAAGCAGGAAGTGGACGCGCCGCCGACGCAGCGCGAACACCAGCCGGAGATTCCATTCCAGGCCGTTCATCCGCGCATCTCCAACGATCTCATCAACGAATGGGTTCCACGCGGATTTGCAGTCGTGCATTCCGAAGCGCCAGGTACCGGATTGTCGCAGGGATGCCCGACTGTCGGCGACACTCCGGAGCGCATGGCGCCAAAGGCCGTCATCGATTGGCTCAACGGACGCGCGAAAGGTTACACCACCGAGACGGGCAATGAGGAAGTGAAGGCGACGTGGTCCACCGGCAAGGTCGGCATGATCGGAACCTCGTACAATGGCACCCTGCCGCTTGCAGCAGCGACTACCGGTGTCAAGGGACTCGAAGTTGTGATACCCGTTTCGCCGAACACTTCATACTATCACTACTATCGAACCAACGGCCTGGTCCGCGCACCGGGCGGCTGGCTGGGTGAGGACATCGATTTCCTCTACGATTTCATCCACAGCGGTGATCCAGCAAAGCGCGCCTACTGCAACGCCACGTATCGCGACGGACTCTTCGCTGCAGTGGGCGGGCGCGATCGCGACAACGGCGACTACAACGCATTCTGGGCAAAGCGCGATCTGCTCAATTTCGTGAAGAACATCAAGGCCGCCGTGCTGCTTGCGCACGGCTTCAACGACTGGAACGTCGTGCCGGAGCACAGCATTCGCATCTACAACGCGATGAAGGCCGACGGCCTGCCGGTCTCGATCTACCTGCATCAGGGCGGTCACGGCGGAAACCCGCCAGCGGACATGGTGAATCGCTGGTTCTCGCACTATCTGTACGGCGTCGACAACGGCGTCCAGAACGATCCGCCAGTGTGGATCGTGCATGAGGAAGCCGCGCAGGCGAAACAGGCAGCGGCCGAGGAAGCGCGCATCGCGGCGGGTACTCCGCCAGTGCGCGGCCGGCGCGGATCGTTTCCGCCGCGCACTCCACCGACACCATATGCTTCCTTCCCCGTGCCAGGATCGGTGCCAGTCGTAATGCACGCTGTCGGCGATGGCAACGCGATTGGCACGCTGAGCTTCGCCTCCGGCAAGGCGGCGGATGAATCTCTGGTCGATGACGTTTCGTTCAGCGGAAGTGCGCTCGCAATCGCATCTCAATCACCGCATCGCCTGTTGTTCGCGACTGCCCCACTCACCGACACCGTCCACATATCGGGTACGTCGCGCATCACACTCAGGCTCGCGTCCAGCAAGCCTGCGGCGAATCTCACCGTATGGCTCGTTCAGCTTCCGTTCGACTCGACCGACGTCGCCGTTTCAGCGCAGGAAGGACTCATCACGCGTGGCTGGGCAGACCCGCAGAACTACCGGTCGCTCACGCATGGCGGCAATTACGATTCGGAGCTTCCCGGCGAGAAGCTCGTTCCGGGCAAGTTCTACAACATGACGTTCGACATCGAGCCGGACGACGAGTACATACCTGCCGGCAAGAGGATCGGCGTCATGATCATGTCGAGCGATCCCGAGTTCACGATGTGGCCGAAGCCAGGGACCAAGCTCACGATCGATCTCAATGCGAGCTCGTTTACGCTACCGATAGTCGGTGGCAAGGCGGCGCTGGAACATGCGGGAGCGATGAACTAAACCAGCATGCTGCGGGGTGCAGTTCCTAGTACGCCTTGCCACCTCGAGCATGGTAGAGCTGAAGTACTGCGCGTGCGTCGTCGCGCAGTACTTCGTGCGCGAAGCTGATACCGCGTTCCTCGAGGTAGTTGTAGGATTTCGGAAACACCGGCCCTTCGTCGAATCCGATGTCGACAGCATCCTGGCGCGCCGCGCCTGCTACTACACGCCGCACGCCGCTCCACTGCGTGGCGCCGAGGCACATTGCACAGGGATCGCATGATGTGACGAGCTCGCAGGCGGGCAGGTTTGGCGACTTCAGGGTGTGCGACCCCACGCGCTGCTGCGCCATCATGAACGCCACCATCTCACCGTGCAACGCGCAGTTGTTGTGCTGCACGACGGTGTCCATGCCGACCGATACGAGCTTCCCGGAATCCTGCTCGAATACCGCTGCGCCGAACGGACCGCCGCCGTGGTCGATGCTGGCGCGAGAGATTGCGATCGCGAGTCGCATGCGATCCTCATCGGAACCGTACGTGCGATTCCAGTCGACGGTACGGGCGATCCAGGCGGGATATTCGAAGTGGACTTCGGGAGGCGACGGGTGCTCTGGCATGATGGCTGACGCGGTACGCGCTCCTTGCAGCAGACGCACATTCCAAGCCGACCAAACAAATCAGGCTCGACATTTCGGGCGCTCCACATCTACCGTGGGGTTCCGCTTCCAATATGCTGGCGATGTCTCCCGTATCACGGTGGAATGACAGACGCAATCCAGGCGAGACTCTCACCCTCGTGCGCGCGCCAGAACGTTGTAGTGTGGCCGCCTGGAACCTCGGCGTACACGTGTGGCACGCCGAGTCCGGCGAGCGTCTCGTGAAGCACGCGGTTTACGGTGAGAGTGCTAGTGTCTTCGGTCCCCACCATGAGCCACAACGATGGCATGGACCCGTGGCTTGCGACCGTACGTCGTACCATCGAGACGGGATCGACGGCGCGCCAGTCATCGATGTTCGTGCCTAGCTCCTGGGTGATCTGCGGCCAGGTATCCGCCCACGCGGCATGCAGGTCGTCAATCGTCTTGGCCTCGCGAACACGGCTCGAATCGGGATAGCCGCCGATGCGCATCAGCGCGAGCCCCGCGCCAGACAGGCTCGCGCCCGCCGCGAACACGTCCGTATACTTCAGCGGCAGGTAAACCGCACCGTAGCCACCCATGCTGAGACCTGCAACGGCCCGGTGGCGCCGGTCCGCGATGGTGCGATAGACGGAGTCCACTCGCGCAACCAGATCGTGCGCGATGTAATCATCATACCGCATATGATGCACGCAGTAATCAGTTGGAAGCTCGCCTCCGATGAGTACCGCACGCCGCCGCATGCACGTGTCGTAATCAGTAGACGTATGCCACGTGTGATAGTAGCCGTCATCTCCATCTGGCATCACGAGGATCATCTCGGGAACACCGCTGGCGGCCAGCGAATCCGCGACGGAATCGATGGCGAGGCCGACGACCCAGCTGCGCTCGTTGCCTCCGGCGCCGTGCAGGTAGTACGCTACCGGATAGCGGCGCGCAGTGTCAGTCCGGTAGGATGGCGGCAGGTAGACGATGAATTTCTTCGATACGCCAAGTGCGGGCGAGTACAGCGAGTCTTCCAGCACCGTTCCGCGCTGCACAACCGATCCATGCCGCGCTGTCGTGTCCTGCACAGCAAAAGCAGCATGCGGTAAGCTCAGTACAGCGCCGAGCAGCGCGATGATGGAACGCATACGTGGCTGCACGATGTTTCTACCTGAGGATTGGCGTTGGCATCGTGAACTCGCTGTCTGGCATCGGCGTATCGATGTCGACGGAATCAAAGGTGATCCGTTGACCGCCGGATTCTCCTCTCGTGCCCGACATTATCGTGAACGCGATCATGACTCCGTCGATGGAGCGATAATCGCGAAAGTAAGATTCGAACACCACTGGGCTGCCGCCCATGGTGCGATGCCCTTCCCATTTTGTCTGGAGGTGCGACGTCGTATCGATGTAGTATGTATCCGCAAGACCTGACGCCGTGACCACGTTCAGTTTGAATGCGGGCCTGCCGTCCGCGGTATCAATGCCGGCGAGCGTGACGCGATTCCCTCTTGCCGCATACCCAACCAGTGGTCCATCGATGTCTCCGCCGGCAGCGACGTTCTCCGCCTCTCCCGCAGGCAGTACGTGTGGCATTGTGTCGGCGGCATTCGATGTAGTATTGATTGTCCAGCCGACCTTTCCGTCGTACGCCTGCACGATGCGTCCGCCGTTCATCGTTATTTCCGTGCGGACACGATTCGGCCGCTCGAGGTCGACGGAGAGAGGATATGGAGTTCCCGATAACGAGATGTGACCGCGAAGCTTCTCGCTGCGAACGCGCTGCAGCCGCGCAAGTCCGCCGCGGGCGGCGATGTTCGCCGCGATCACCTGATCGGCGCTGACCGGATCGTTCTGGTCGCGATACACACGCTGGGCGCCGCTAGTGGACGCGGTCGTCGCCAGCAGTAGCTCCGTAGTCACCAGCGTCAGGCAGAACAGTCGATTTCTATGGGACACGCTTCTCCTGCTTCGGGTTGATCGCCTGCGCGCTCGAATCATGCATCATCTGCTTATTATAGCCGCGCTTTATCCGGCTTATTATAGCCGCGCTTTATCCGGCAGGCGGACAGGTTGCGCCCCGCGCAGCGAGTGGTACCGGCGTTGCTGCGAGCGGGCTCGCCTACCGTCATGTTCGCGCTACTATTAAGCATGACTCCGGCAGAGCAAGGCACAGGCACGCAGCACATCAGCTGGCGCGTGGCCGCTCTCGTCTGGCTTGTCCCTGCGCTCCTGAGCGCGACAACTTCATACGCGTTTACAAAGATCACGGGCCATCCAGTCGCGTTCTGGACAGTCCTCGTGATAAATATTCCTATCTGGTATTTCTGGGCGATCGCCACGCCGGTGATCTTCTGGATCGGAAGATCGGCGCCAATTGGCTGGCCGGTATCGCCGCTGGCCGTCTCGCTTCACATCATTGCGAGCGTGATCGCCGCCTTTGCCGACGTCGTCTGCGGAATGAGCGTCGCCGCGTTGTTGCGCGTCACGCCGTTGGGCGATCATGTCCTGCATAGCTACCTCGTAAACGGGATGTCCTGGCTACTGACCGGGGTGCTCACCTACTGGACGATCCTTGGCGCTGGCTACGCTCTCGCGTTTGCCAGAAAGTATCAGGCCCAACAGCTTCGCTCTTCGGAGCTGGCAGGTGAGTTGGCGCGCGCGCAACTCTCGGTGTTGCGAAACCAGCTGCATCCACACTTTCTCTTCAATACGCTCAACACTGCGATATCCCTCGTGCGCGTGGCTCGCACGGATAGCGCCATTGGCGTGCTTACGAGCCTCAGCGATATTCTCCGGCGCCTGCTGCGTCATGCGCCGGACCAGGAGATCACGCTGCGCGAGGAGTTGTCGTTTCTCAATGCGTACGTGGCGATCGAGAAGATCCGCTTTTCTGGCAGACTGACGGTGAACGTGACCATCGACGAACAGCTACTCGACGCGATGGTACCGAACCTCGTGCTGCAGCCACTAGTCGAGAATGCGATCCGTCATGGAATTGGCCGCAGGAACGGTGCTGGCCGAGTCGACGTATCGGCACGCCGCCAGGGAGACAGATTGGTTCTGCAGGTATGCGACGACGGACCTGGCCTTCCTAATGAGTGGCTTCCGAGCATGACCGGAGGAGTGGGCCTTGCCAATACGCAGGCGCGATTGGAGCAGATGTACGGACCCCTTCACGAGTTCATGCTTGGGAACGTGGAAGCGGGCGGCGCGGAAGTCACGATCATCATCCCGCTGACCATTGCGCCTGCCGGTTCTCTTCAGGCGGATGGTCCCGGGGGGTATCGTGCGACGCTCTTCAGCAATGCGTGAGATTCGGGCGCTTCTCGTAGATGACGAGGCAATCGCGAGCGAGGGACTTCGGTTTCTTCTTGGCGCACATTCCGACGTGAAGATTATCGGCGATTGTCGCGATGGTGACGACGCGGTCAAGGAGATCCGCAGGCTTGGTCCGGACGTGGTTTTTCTCGACGTACAGATGCCGTCACTCGATGCGTTCGATATGCTCGCGGAACTCGTCCCTGAGCGGACACCGCTCATCGTATTCGTCACTGCGTACGAGGATTATGCGCTTCGGGCATTCGACGTTCAGGCGGCAGACTATCTACTAAAGCCTGTAACAGAGGAAAGACTTGGCCGCGCGCTCGACCGTGTGCGCCGGCAGATGGCAGCGGGTTCCTCGCCGCGACTGGCACCGAATTCCGCCACGGGTGGATCGATCGCAGCTGCGGTCCCGCCGACGGGCGCAACCTGCGACACCGTCCCAGGCAAGCCCGATTCATATCTATCCAGGCTCATCGTGCGCACCGGCAGGCGATCTGTGGTGATCGCGGTATCCGACATCGACTGGATCGCCGCCGATGATTACTGCGTGAGCCTCATGACAAATGCTCGGCGCCATATATTACGCGCATCGCTCTCGTCCCTGGAAAGCCGGCTTGATCCTGCGATGTTCGCCAGAGTCCATCGATCCGCACTCGTCAACGTGACACGTGTGAAGGCGTGGCATGAGCACTCACTGCGACGACTTACGCTCGTGCTCGCGGATTCGACCCGGATCACGGTGAGCAGGCGCCGGAAGGCGCAACTTCTGGAGCACTTACGAGGAATCAGCACTCGCTGCCGTGACTGAGCGAGCGCCATCGCGACACGTGAATAGCCACACGCTTGCCGGAGAGCTGAGCATGAAATACTGCGTGATTACAATTGCCGCTATCGCACTGTGCACCGCGTGCTCGCACACAATGCATTTCGCTGACCCCATCCCTCCAGTCTCCGAATCCCCACGCACCGCGTTTGCTCTCCGCTACATCGACATCGTCCAGGGAACGGGCGCACCGGTCGAGCCACGCAAGTGCATCTACGCTCATTACACGGGCTGGCTCACCAACGGCAAGAAGTTCGATTCATCGCGCGACACACTCCCGAACGGCAAGGCTCGGCCACCGCTATCGTTTCCCCAGGGCGCGCGCCGCGTGATCGCTGGTTGGGATGCAGGCTTCGAGGGAATGCGCGTCGGCGGCCAGCGTAGACTGATCATTCCTTACCAGCTCGCGTACGGCGAGCTCGGCCGGCCGCCGGTGATCCCGCCAAAGGCCATGCTGATCTTTGACGTAGAGCTCATGGGCGTCGCGGATACTGTGATGCATGTCGACACACCATCGCCGCGACCGGCCGTCGCGCCTCCGCCGCGGTGTCCGGAATGGAGCGCGGTGGCACGATAGGCGTCGCTACCCGATTATCTCGTTCAAACCCTCGACTACGCGTATCATCTCCTCTGCTGTCGCGCGTGCGATCCGCCGACCAATGCGCTCGGTTGACAGAGTACGCACCTGGCTGATCTTCAACCACGAACGCTTGGGTAGATGTTTACCCGCAAGCTCCAGTGTAAGCGGGAACCCAGCGCGTGGCTCCTGGCTCCTGAGCGCAATTGCGATCACTGTTCCGGATCGTTCGTTAAAGACATCGTGACTCATAATCAGCACTGGCCGCTGCCCCGCTTGCTCGTGTCCGCGCCCTGGGTCCAGGTCGGCCCACCGAATATCGCCCCTCAGTATGTCGGCCAATCGATCCCTTCGGCGCCGAAGCCTTCCTCTGCGATCGCGCGCTCCTCGTTTGGATCTAACCGAGCGGATTCGAGAATGAGCCGCGTACGCGCGCGTCGTCGCACCGCATCAGCCAGTGCAGCCTCTATCGCCTGACTCCTGTTAGGATACTCACCAGCGGTGACAAGCTCGTCGACTTCGCTCAACAGCTGGCGATCGAGTGTGACAGCGACTTTTTGTTTGGACACGGGGCGCCTCGTAGTATGACAAATTATCATACCGCCCCCGGATTCACAAGATCGATTGAGCACAGGTTAACACTGGAGCCAACGCGCCCAGCCAGAGTCATCCAGGCTGAGCGCATTGAAGCCATTCTCCGCGAGATCAAACTCCCGCAGCTCGGTTCAGTGCCCTGCGCTCTCCTGCTGCGCCATGCGCAACGCGTTGTACGCGTTCACGATTCCGCCAGTCACTGATAGCGACGCGAACGGAACCATCTCGCTGTTGTGCGCACCGGGCTCGATCGACGGACGGTCGTACCGCGTCGCGGAGTCGAGTATGATCTGCCGCACCTGCGCAACGGTGAGGTTTGGATAGTACGACATGATCAGCGCCGCCAGTCCGCTGACGACCGGCGCCGCCATGCTCGTGCCGCTCAACCGCTCGTAGCCGCCGCCCTGCACGCTCGAAAAAATGTCCTCTCCTGGCGCGAACACGTCGACCTTGGTGTGGCTGTAGTTGGAGAAGGCGACAGCAACCGTGTCGCCTCCGCTCCACGACGACGCGCCGACTTCGATCCAGTTCGCGGCCTTGCCGCCGCCGTTGTAGTATGGAGTCGGGAAATTCGAAGCGGTATCGAGGCTCGCGCCATCGTTACCAGCCGCGAGCACCATGAGCACGCCGTGCGCGTCGGCATACTTCACTGCGTCATCGACCGCGCTCTTGAACGGCGAGTACGGCTTCCCGAAGCTCATGTTGATGACGCGCGCGCCGTGATCGACCGCGTACCTTATCGCGTTCGCTACGTCCTTGTCGCGCTCGTCGCCGTCGGGGATCGCGCGCACGGGCATCATGAGCGCGGCCGAAGCGATGCCCTGCATCCCGACGCTGTCCTGCGGTACCGCGGCGATGATGCCAGACACGTGCGTGCCGTGCTTCGCGTCCGGGCCGGTGACGTCGGCGTTCCCGTAATTACGCTGCGACACGTCGGCGTAATTGTCGCCCACGATCGTGCGCGGATCGAACGACGGGTTGAGTCCGTACTGCGACTGCACACCGTACTCCGTCACTGCCTCGTCGACGCCTTGCGGCGTCACCCCTTCCCGCGCAAGCTGGAGATACACCTCGCGCGATAGTTTCACCTGCGGGGTCGTATCCTGAATTGCGGCGACGATCGCGGGCGTGAGCGAATCCGTGTGCGCGGCCGTTCGCAGTAGCGGCAACGCACGAGTCAGAACCGCCGAGATCGAGCGTACCTGATCGAGCGTCGAGTTGATCTCGTTTTTCTGCTTCGCGTACTCGGTGGATACATTCCGGCACGTCGTCGAGTCCGGCATCGGCATCGCCTGCTCGGTCATCGTCTGCGGCGCACCGACGCACCGCACATACATGCGCGTCAGCTCGAACGTATCGTAGTTCACATCCTTGCCATCCGCGCCGCCGATGAAGTTCCAGCCGTGCACGTCGTCGATGTGACCATCGTGATCGTCATCCTTCCCGTTACCGGCGATCTCCTTCGCGTTCGTCCAGAGACGCGTTCTGAGCGCGGCGTGCGCGGTGTCCACGCCACCATCGATCACCGCAACTACGACTGATTGTCTGGGTGATTTGCCGGCCAGCAGCTCACGCTCGGCGCGGAGCAGACTTATGCCTGGATAGTGATCGGTGGAATCGTCGAGAAGCTGCCAGTCTTTTGGCGGCACCCGGATCGCGGACTGAGCGGTCGGTATCTCCTGAGCCGGAGCGACAGATGTGAGCGCCGCAAGCGAAAGTATCGCGATGATGCTGCATGTGATTTGCTTCACTCGGTTCCTGAGTCAAATGGTAGATCGAGAGTCTCGCCTGACGCGAGATCGTTCCAGCGCTGCACCAGCTCGCGAACGCGCGCTCGTACTCTCACAATCTCGTCGTCTTCCAGCCGTCGCACTTCCGGGCCCTTCGTGCCTCTGGCTGATACGTAAGTGCGGGCGTGCGCGTTCACCTGATCGGCAGTCCATTCGACGCCAAGGGATCGCTGAACGTCGAACAGTCCAACTACCGTCTCTACGGCGCGCGCCTCGTCGGGGATCGGGCCGCGCTGAGTCTTGCCCGTAGTCTCGCTGATCTCCCATCCACGCAGCGACGAGTCCGAAGAACCCGGACCGGAAGCCCATCTCCGTTTCCACAGCGTAGTGAGTCAGGTCGTGATACGGAAAGTGCGACGCAAAAGTGCCGTCCTGCCGCTGCCACGTCGACGTCCCATCGGCACGATCGCAGCGCAGCACGGTGTTGCCGTCCGCCCGCTTGGTGATGCGGATTACCATCGCCGGTGGTCGGGAGTTCCCTCGTTCCGCGCTCGACCGCGCCATTGCCATCTCGCTATTGGTTTTCCGCGTCATCGTCGAGCCTTGCAATGAGCCGCTTTGGTGCGGTGAGCCTGTACGCGTCGCGCACCAGTCCTTCCAGCGCGCCCCAGTCGGTCGAGCGATCCAGCCAAACGCCAACCCATCCCTTGGGTCCGACATATGGCGGAGCGAAGTATAACTCCGGCTCCGCGCGCAGAAGCATGTCCTGCGTCAATGGCTTTGCCTTGCACCACGCGCTTGTTCGGCGGTAACCGCGCTGATCGTCGGGGCCGGCGTGGATGGTGAAGACCTTGTTATTCACGCGGAACGTGGGAGCGCCCCATGCTTCGACTTCCTGGGCTTGAGGCAGTGAAAGACACAGCTTCCGTAGCCGCTCGATTGGATCCGTGGGCATCAACGATCAACGATATGCAGTGGTGATGGATTGAACTCGGCTTCCATGTCGTGCAAGAAGATAGTTGACGAAGTCGCCGACGATCGGGCTTGGCTTGCGCGATCCTTTTGTTATGACGCGCGCGCTGAGCACAGCCGACTGGGCATCCCACTCCACGTTGAGCGCTCCGCGCGCGGAGTCCGCGCTGTGAAGCTTCATCCAGCCGGGCTGGCGACCTGGCTGCTTCTCGCTCGTGACCGTGAGGCTGAACCTGTCGATCCGCTTGTCGTTGGCGATCGCCTCGCGCAGGCTACCACCCTTGGAGCAGAGTACTTGAACCAGGATCTGCATGAAATCCTCCGATGAACGACGTTGTTACCGGACTATCGGGATAGTCCCGACCTACGGCGCACCAATGAGCGGCAGCTCCAATAGAAGGCGTGATACGTTCGGCTCGCTCGTGTAATAGAGCGTCAATCGGTTCAGCGTTACCGGCTCCGTTATGCGCACGGCGAGCAGCACATCGAGAGCTTCGCGAGTAAGCGTCCTGTAGAGGTTGAGGGTTACGTGCGGCGAGAAAGCGAACCGCGGCCGGGCGAAGTGCAGGCCGCTGGCGCCGATCCTGTCGTGGAGCGCACGGATCGGACCGCGCGGAGACACAGGCAGCACCACTATCTGCGTAGCCGGAAATCGCTCGGGATTTTCGAGCATGAGCTCGATCGGCGCGGTAGTACTCGTCACCGGCTCCAGCCGCTCGCGCATCAGCTCGACCGGTGTATCTGCAACCATCGGCCCGAGCCCGGAGGAGCCCGCCACGGTGATGTGCGGCCGGCGCCAGCGGGCGAGCTTGGGGTCATGGCGTTCTACTATCGACTGAATCTGGTCTGCGACTGGGCCCGACAGCTCGCCAAGTATGAAGATGCCGGACGGAGTAGCCACCGTGGGAAGATACTATCTTATGGCCATGCTCAATATCGATCTCACGGGCAAGCGTGCCCTCGTTGCTGGAGTGGCAGACGACGGCGGATTCGGCTTTGCGATAGCCAAGCGGCTGGCCGAAGCGGGAGCGACGGTATGTGTCGGCACCTGGCCACCGGCGCTCAACATCTTTCTCAATCTGCTCGAGCGCGGCAAGATGAACGACGCTCGCCGGATGCCCGACGGGTCGACCTTCAATTTCGAGCGCATCTATCCGCTCGACGCCGCGTACGACACGCTCGCTGACGCACCCGAGGAAGTACGGACCAGCAAGCGCTACAAGGACGTCGGCGACTTTTCTATAGAAGGACTGGCCGCCCGCCTGATCGCCGACTTCGGCGAGAAACCGCTCGATATCGTAGTGCATTCTCTGGCGAACGGCCCGGAGGTGAAGAAGCCTCTCCTGGACACCAGTCGCAGCGGCTATCTCACAGCCGTGAGCGTGAGCGCTTATTCGATGATCGCACTGGCGTCGAAATTGTCGCCATTGATACGCGATGGTGGCGCGTTACTGTCGCTAACTTACATGGCTTCCGAGCGCGCGATCCCGGGATATGGTGGCGGAATGTCGTCTGCGAAGGCGGCGCTGGAGAGCGATACCAGGGTCCTCGCCTACGAGATCGGCCGGCGTTATGGCCATCGGGTGAATACGATTTCAGCGGGCCCATATGCATCGCGGGCTGCGAGCGCGATAGGCATCATCGATCGAATGGTGGAGTACTGCGCGCAGAATTCAGCGCTCCCCGAGAAGCTGGCGGCCGATGAAGTCGGCGCTGCGGCGGCATTTCTTTGCTCCTCCCTCGCGAGCGGCATCACGGGGACAACGTTATATGTGGACAAGGGGTATCATGCCATGGGGATGGCGGTGACGGCGGTCGGGTGATATTTGCTGGCTCGGATTAGATAATTGGTGCGTAGCAAAACCCTGATGACCATCACCCGCCGCGCCGGCTGGCAGCAAACTCGATTCCTGGTACCGCTGGTCGTTTCGCTGCTCGCGTCAGCGTGCATGCCGTCCCCCACCCTCACACCGACACCGGTAGCCGACGGCGCCGCGAGTGATTCGGGCCGAGCGGGTGGGCCGCATTCGGCCATCAAGCCGTACGATGAGGTAATACCGAAGACTGCGAGAACGAGCGTGGGTCTCTTCAAGACTCACCGCGTTGGCGACACGCTCTACTTCGAGATTCCGAGAAGCGAGCTCAACAAGGACATGCTCCTGGTGGGGCGCTACGCCCGCGCTGCCGCGATCGATGCAGCCAATCCGTTCGGCGCATACGGCGGCGACGAGTTCGGTGAGCGCACTCTGCGCTGGGAGCGCTCCGGCAATCGCATAATCCTTCGCTCGCCATCATTCGCGATAATGGCCGACACGTCGCTGCCCATCTACCGCGCGGTGCAGAGCGGCAGCTACGCGCCGATCATCGCGATCTTCGACATCGCGGCTTACGGCCCCGACAGCTCCGCGGTGATCGACGTCACGCGGCTCTACACGACCGACGTTGCGGAATTCGCAGCGATCCACGGCCAGGTGGATGACAAGCGATCATACGTCGAGAGCGCAGTCGCCTTCCCCGACAACGTCGAGATCGAAGCTACCCAGACGGGTGTCCCTCAGCCCGTCGGTGGTCTGTCTTCCGCGCACGAGCGGGAAGCGATAAGCGTGCTGGCGCACTGGAGCATGGTGCGGCTTCCCGCCATTCCAATGACTCCGCGACTCGCGGACGACCGCGTCGGCTTCCTCAGCGTGTCGCGCACCGATTACGGAACCAATCAGTATCGCTCGGTCGAGCGCGAGTACATAAATAGGTGGCGGCTGGAGAAGAAGGACCCGACGGCGGCGGTATCGGATCCAGTCAAGCCGATCGTGTACTACATCGATCCAGCGACGCCAGCGCAGTGGAAGCCGTGGATTCGCAAGGCAGTTCTCGACTGGCAGCCGGCGTTCACACGTGCAGGTTTCAGCAACGCGATAATCGCGATGGACCCGCCCATGGACGATCCCAACTGGTCGCCGGATGATGTGCGCCACACAGTGATTCGGTGGCTTCCGTCCACCGCGGAGAACGCGGTCGGGCCGCACGTCGCAGATCCGCGCACTGGCGAGATACTCAATGGATCGATTCGCGTATTCCACAATGTTCTCAACCTGAATCGCGACTGGTACTTCACGCAGGTCGCGCCGCTCGACCCGCGTGCGCAGCACTGGCCGATGCCGGACTCGCTTATGGGCCGCATGGTCGAGTACGTTGTCGCGCACGAGATCGGCCATACACTTGGGCTCGCGCACAACTTCAAGGCGAGCTCGATGTATCCCGCGGACTCGGTGCGATCACGCACCTGGGTCCACACGATGGGATACTCGCCGAGCATCATGGATTACTCGCGGTACGATTACGTCGCTCAGCCGGAAGATTCAATAGACGTCAACGATCTCGTGCCGCGCGTGGGTCCGTACGATACGTTCGCGATCATGTGGGGATACAAGCCGATCGCTCACGCAGAGACACCGGAGCAGGAGCTTCCCGCACTCGACTCCATCGCGCGCATGCAGGACAGCGTGCCGTGGTATCGCTTCGGTCATCTCGCCGAATCCCGCGCCGACGATCCGGATCCCGGTGACGAAACGGAGGCAGTCGGCGACGAGGATGCGGTCAAGTCGACCGGCTACGGACTCAGGAACATCGAGCGGATCGTGCCGATGTTGCTGAGCGTCACTCAGAAGACGGGCGAGGGCAACTCGGATCTTGAAGAGATTTACGAAAGATTGCTCGGGCAGTGGTCAGAGGAGATGGGCCACGTCGCGAACATCATCGGTGGAGCGACGGCGCATGTGAAGTACGGCGGTCAGCCGGGCGCGGTATACACGCCCGTCTCGCGCGACCGTCAGATAGCGGCGATCAAGTTTCTTAATGAGCACGTGTTCCACACACCGACGTTCTTCCTGGACGACGCGGTCACGAGCCGGATCGAGGCGAACGGATCGCTGTCGCGAATCAACGATGCCCAGGCCCGTATCCTCCACACACTGCTCGACGACTGGCGTATTCAGCGGTTGATCGAGATATCATCGCGCGGTGGCGACGTGTACACGCTTCCCGAGATGCTTGCTGATGTACGTCACGGGATCTGGACGGAGCTGGGCGATCGCACGGTGAGTATCGATGTGTATCGCCGCAACCTTCAGCGCGCGTACCTCGACCAGCTTGATTCCAAGATCAACGGCTCGCACGGCGACGGCTTCACGATCGTGCTGTCGCCCTCACCGTCGCCGCGCCGTCGCCCCGCCGACGCGCCCGCTTCGATGGCCGACGAGCGCTCGGCGATGCGCGCTGAGCTGGTGACGCTACGCGCGGATATTACGGCGGCGCTGCCCAGATCTTCGGACGCCGCAACGCGCGCGCATCTGGCGGACGCGCTGGTCACGATCGACAGAATTCTGGATCCGAACAAGTAGCTTGTCGCCTGGGCGGGGGCTGTTACGTCGCGCCGAAAGATCGGGTTTCCGTCGCGTTCCCAATGCCTGGACGCGCATTTGAGATAGCGGCGCGGATAAATCCGCGCCCTACGATTTGCCACCTACCGGCTTGCCTGCAACGAGACGGTGTGAGGGAGTACCGGTCCGTGGATCCCCGCCTCCGGCGAGGATGACGACGCTCTACCCTATGCGGAGTTGCCTGAATCGCAGCCTACAAAGGGATGACGACTTACGACGTGCACGGCGTTCCTTGAATCAAAAAAACTCCGCCGCCTGCCGTCTCTACGCGACGTCCTTGTCGCGTCTGACGGGCACTCGTTTCCCCTTTATGTGTGTCGCGCGTAACGTGTCGACAATGTCGTCGGCGATCTCGTCGGGAACTTCCACCAGTGAGAACCGATCGAATATCTCTATCGCGCCAATTGCGTCGGCGTCGATCTTCAGCTCGTTCGCAATTGCGCCGACGATGTCGCCTGGACGGATCTTCGCCTTGCGGCCAGCGCCGATGTAGATCTTCGCGACTTCCCACTTGGGTTTGCGCTTGTTTCCGGCGACGGTGCGCGGCGGCTTGCCTTCGCGCTTGGGACGATCCTGTGCCACGGAGACACGCTCTACGGGAATCTCCTCCTCGTGCTTGTCGTTGCCGCTCGCTTCGTGCGCCATCTTCACCGCAGCAGCAGCAACGTCCATCACGTCGTAATCACCGTCTGCAAGCGACTCGACGACACCGCGGAACTCGTCCAGCTCGCCGCCGATCAGAATCTCCGCCAGCGTTGCACGTGTCAGCTCGACGCGACGGGCACGCATGTCGGCGACGGTCGGGACGGTTGCGATCTCGACCTTCTGCTTCGTGATGTTCTCGATGTTGCGCAGGAATCGATGCTCGCGCGGCTCGGCGAGTGTTATCGCGACGCCTTCGCGGCCCGCGCGCCCCGTTCGTCCGATGCGGTGCACGTATGCGTCCGGCGACGTCGGCACATCGTAGTTGAAGACATGCGATAGATGGCCGATGTCGAGACCACGTGCGGCGACGTCGGTCGCCACGAGCAGATCGGCGGTGTTGGCGCGAAACTTCTTCATGACGCGATCACGCTGCTCCTGCGACATTCCGCCATGCAGCGCTTCGGCGCGATAACCGCGCGAGTTGAGCGTCTCGGTCACCTGATCGACTTCCGTACGGGTGCGGCAGAATACCAGCGCAGACTTTGGACTCTCGGTGTCGAGCACGCGGCCGAGTGTCGCCATCTTGTGGACGCGCGGAACGATGTAGGCGAGCTGGCGAACACGCGGGACCGATCCCGCCTTGGTCTTGTCACGAGCGATCGTGACGCGCACCGGATCCTTGAGATGCTTGTTGGCGATCGCTGCGATACGCGGCGCTATCGTCGCGGAGAAGAGCGCGGTCTGCCGATCTTCCGGCGTCTCGCTCAGAATCGCCTCGAGATCCTCGGCGAATCCCATGTCGAGCATCTCATCGGCCTCGTCCAGCACGACCGTGCGCACGCCGCTGAGTCGGAGCGATTTGCGGCGGATGTGGTCGAGCGCGCGACCCGGCGTGGCGACGACGATGTCGACCCCGCGCTGCAGCGCCTTGAGCTGTTGTGACATTGCCGCGCCGCCGTAAACGGGAAGCACGGAAACGCCCATGGCCTTGCCGTACTTGTGGATCGCCTCGGCGACCTGCATCGCCAGCTCGCGAGTCGGCGCCAGAATCAATGCGTACGGCCCGCTCCCCTTGGATCGGTGCGCGTCATGCAGGCGCTGCAGGATAGGAAGCGAGAAGGCCGCCGTCTTGCCTGTTCCTGTGGCAGCCTGACCCAGCACGTCCCTGCCCGCGATCAGTGCGGGAATCGTCTCGGTCTGGATCGGAGTCGGCTCCTCGTAGCCCAGCGCCGTGAGCGCTGCGAGGAGCGATGGATCGAGACCAAGGGCGGCAAATCCAGACGGCGAACCGTCGTCTTCCTCGGCCATGGTGGCGCTGTTCGTCAAATCATTAGAGCGTGTAGCCATATCTCAATCTAATCCAGGCTGTTGACTGTCAGCCCTGAGGCCCTAGTCTCATATACCATGCATCCAACCGACACGCAGGTTTACTGGGTACTGCAGGCACTCGCATCGCTGTTCCTTGCAATTCTCTTTCTGCAGTCCGGAATCGACAAGATCGTGGATCGCCGCGGGAATCTCGACTACCTCACCGGACACTTCGCCAGGAGCCCACTCGCGAAGACCGTGCCGCCGATGTTCCTGACCATGACCGTTCTCGAGACGCTGTCAGGGTTGTTGAATGGGATCGGGTTTTTGCTCGTCGTGTTCAGGCATGACCCCGACGTGGCGTTCTGCGGCGCGGTCCTGTCGGGCATTTCGCTGTGCGCGCTGTTCTTCGGCCAGCGCGTCGCCAAGGATTACGCTGGGCGCCGCCGTGCTGGTACCCTACTTCGTGCTCGTGCTGATAGCGATCTGGCTGCTTGGTGTGGATCATTTAGTAATAGTTTGATACTAATACCGAAGACGCGGCTGCGCAGGGTGCATCAGGATCCGCAGGAAAAGCCAGGCAGATCTGTCGAGTAGAGAGTGCGTGAGCGCGTTGTAGATGTTGAAGCGGTTCGCGTTCGATGTCTGCATACGTCGCGCGCGGATGGCGGTGCGCGATCGTGCAGGAGATTAGGCGACGGGTGAAGAACTACATCGTGCGGCCGTCCGCAGAGAGGGACGGATCGCCATTATTCCGATGCGGAAGTGTCGGGGTCGCAATCTAGCGCTGGTGCCAACCGGTGTGCACCGACAACTTTTCACGAGCCGATCAGCCGGCGGGAGAGCCCATCGGGGTCGATCACCATGAAACGTTCATCCGCCGAAATGCCAGATCGCAGCTCCGTTGAGCGGCAGCGCGACCACAGTGGGCGCGGCAAAGCCATTCCCCTTCTTCTCGGCGCGCATGATCGTGTCACCACGCGAGAAGTACAGCGTGCGGGATCTGGCGTCACGGAGTTTGACATGGAGTAGCCAACAGTGTTGAAGCCTCGAACGAGAGCAACGTGATCGATCAGCTTCCGTCGCTTCATCGTGGCGCATACCAGATGTTGAAGTCGCGCCGCGGCACGTTTGCCGAGTCGCCTGGCAACGGTCGATTGGAGATGAAGAAAACCGTACGTCCATCAGGCACGAACGCTGAGATCACTGTGGCGCCATAATACCGAGAACGAAACAACTGCGGAGTGGACCATTGATCGCTATCTCGTTCAGCTGTACGAGCGTCATATGCCGAAACAAGTGATCGGTCACGACATACATGATCGTGCGATTATCGGGCGATATGGTTGCCCTGAACTCTTCCGCCGGAGTCGAGATAACGCCTGGGCCAACGATAGCCGGCGGCGCATTGAATTTCAGATCGGGGAGAATTGGCGTCGGCGATCTGGGCGAACGCGGTGGCGTTGGATGCAGTGCCAGCGAAGCAAGCCCAATCGGCAGTCGCGCGAATTGCGTGCAACTGCCGGGGCACATACAGAGACAATACAAGGCGCATGCACTCGGCGATCTAATCGATTTGTCGAGCCACGGAGCGAGCGATACTTGCGAGATGTTCGCGAGACCGTTGTTCCATTCGGCCATAAGCTCCAGGCCTTTGTCGCTCTGTGCGCGATTTTGGGGAGGTAGGCCGGCTCGACGCATCCGTTGGAGAAGTCAAGCGTGCGTTGATCCGGCCTACCAGACGCGCCTAGATCCTGCCAGCGCGTCGGATACTCAGGACATCTCCCATGTACCGGTGAGCTGGGGGCGCCATAATACCGAAACGTGATGAAGAGCGAGGTGCCACTTGTCGGTCCCTCCGTACGAAGGAAAGACCGAACGACATCGGCTGGCGCACGGCCTGATCGAAATCTTCGTGTCCTCACCTGCGCTCACCAGAATACTAGTCGAGTCTCGACCGAGCGCGCGAAAACTGCGCGCGGAAGAGGTAGGAACTTTATTCTTGCGCGAGTAGGTTGAACGAAGTAGATGCTTCGTGCCGCAATACTTGGCGAGTAGATTGACGTATTGCTGTTGACGACGTCCGGCAGACCATGCGGCTGGCCCATCCGCTCGATGTATGATCAACACGCCAGAGATTTCCTCCTCTGCCTGGCTGCGCAGCGCCGTTGTAAAATCCATCGATTGGCTTTCCTCCGCTCACCGTGGGACGGCTCGAGATGAAGATCAAGTACGAGCCATCCGGAGCCATCGTCGGTTCCAGATCGAGCCACTCTCCCGAGAACGAAGCAATTTGAGGCTTCGACCAGGTTCCGGCCGACAAGTGTGAAATGAGGATTGTCGATTGACTCGAGTTGGAGCGTGTGAAGAAGACCGTCCTGCCATCGGGCGTGAACGCGGGCGACAGGTCGTTCGCCGACCCGGAGATCACACCGGGTGAGAATATCCGGGGCGGATATCGCTGTGCGACGACAGCAGTGCTCACTACCGAGATCAACATAGGCAGCGTAGAGCGACCCACGATGGCGCGAGAAGTCAATGTTCGTGAATGGAATATAGCTGGATATCCGCAGAATGCGCATCAACACGATGTTGCCAATGTGTCAGTCTATCTGTTGCGTCGCCCGCGGCAAGGAATGCCGAAACAGGCGGTCGTGCTGCATCAGGGAGTGGTCGACGGAACTCGCTTGCGGTTGCCGATTAAGCAAATGGTTGCTGGCGCCATTAGAGGGTGGCTAGACTGTAGCACAGGTAAAATGGCTCCATCACGAGAAAGGCATCAACGAGTCAGACGAAACACCGTCACCGCGCATCCTCGACAGCTCGTTGATTCGCGTATTCATCATAATGTTCGGAACGACCGCGAGCTTCTACCTGCTGCTCTCGGTCGTTCCGCTGTATGCGGCGGCTTCGGGCGCGAATGGAATCGGTGCGGGATCCGTCACTGGAGCGCTCATGTGCTCAACTGTGGCCATCGAGCTTGCCACGCCATATCTGGTAGCGAAAATCGGATATCGAACAGTGCTGGCTGGCGCGCTCGTCCTGATCGGATTGCCATCGCTGGCGCTATCCGCGTCGACGAGCATGGCAATGATTCTGGCGATCTGTCTAATTCGCGGGCTGGGCTTCGGAATCATATTCGTGCTGGGAAGCTCGCTGGTCGCATGGTTTGTCCCCACGGTGCGACACAGCGAAGCGCTGGGGCTCTACGGCGTCGTCGTGAGTGTGCCCGCCGTGCTGGGTCTTCCACTCGGCGTGTGGTTCGCGACGCACGCTGGATATACCTCGGTGTTCGTCGCCGGCGCCATCGTCGCGTTGGCGGCACTTTTTGCGATTCCCGGGCTGCCGCCACGCGAAGCGGAGCTGGCGCCGCCAATCGGATTTCTGTCCGGAGTCCGCAGTCAACGTCTGGGCAGACCGGCAACCATATTCGCGGTGACGGCGATGGCCGCGGGTGTCGTCGTGACATTTCTCCCGCTTGTGGTGACGCCGGGAGCTGAGAATGTGGCAGCTTCTGCACTGCTCGTGCAGGCTGTAGCCATGACGCTCTCGCGCGGATGGGCCGGCAAACAGGGCGCCCGAAGCGGTAACACAACGATGCTCATCGCCGCTGTGCTCCTGACGTCGGCCGGTATCTTCGTTCTCGCAGTCAGCCGCGATACTGCGGTCATTCTCGTAGCGATGGTGCTCTTCGGTGGCGGATTTGGAATCGCGCAGAACGCCAGCCTCGCACTGATGTTCGAGAGGGTTTCCAAAGCCCAGTATGACGCGGCCAGCGCTCTCTGGAATGCGGCGTACGACACCGGACTCGGCGTCGGCGCGGCGGGATTCGGATTGGTAGCTGCCAGTACGGGCTACAGGACAGCGACCGTCCTTACCGCTGCAGTGGTGCTCGTAGCGCTCTTGCCCGCATGGCGCGAGCGCGCGAGCAACGCGATTGGCGGACCAATCACGATCGAGGACAATGCGGCATAACGGTCCACGACAGGCTGTGCTCACCGTGACCGAGAGAGATCCAGCAGGGACTGCCGGTGAATCGCGGGATACGCCACGGTCCCCTTGATTGTTTGCCACAGGATGTGATTGAACCGCGCATCGTCAACACGATCGGGACCGCTCAAGTCCAGAGACGCCGATGCAGCGGCCATTGCACGGTTCGCTGGATTTTTCTCATCCAGCGATTGCGTGGGTATGATAGCGGTATAAGGACTCAGGTCCGGCGTCGATTGCCAGATCTCACGAAGTGGGTGCGCGAACTCGTCGAACTTCGAGAGCGCGGGAAGATGCAGGATCTCCTCGATCGTCGCGAGCACATCGGTGGTGTTCACGAACCGGTGGATCACACCGGGGCGAGCATACGGAGAGATGACGAGCAGTACCGAGCGATGCGAATCGACGTGATCGGGACCTGCCTGCGCGTCATCTTCCAGAATGAATACGGCGGTCGAGCGCCAGAACTGCGACCGTGACAACGCCTCGATTATTCTGCCAACCGCCAGGTCATTGTCGGCGAACATTGCGCGCGGAGTGTGCATGCCAGTGCGCGCTCCAGCAGTGTGATCGCTGGGCAGGTGCATCGTTTCCAGCGCTGGCAGCGAGTCTGCATGCTCGAACCGGGCAAACTCGGCGAGCCATGCGTCGGCGCGCTTCTGGTCCTCGATAGCGACATTGAATGGCGGGTACAGCTCGTCAGTATAGCGATCGAGGCTCGGCAGCCACGAGTGATAGTGAACGGTACCACCTGATGAATCAGGAGCGGGATTACCGTACTCTCCGTAGTTCCTGAACCAGAGCTTCCTGTCGATCGCAAGTGTCCAGAGATAGCCCGCAACCGGGGTATCGACTTCACCTGCTTCGTCGGGCTCGGCACGACGGCCGGAGTATGCCGATGGCGTCGTCTTCTCGACGTAGTCGGTGACGTAGGCGGCCGTCGACCATGGATGACCCTGTGAACTCACTTCCGCGTTGGTGAAGAACCGATCGTACGCGCCGAACCGCTCGGCGAGTGCATGGTGATTGGGAGATACGCTTCGAGGAAAGAACTGCAGCGTGGTATCACCGTCGACGCCCTGCACGTCGGACAGTACCTGATCGAAAGTTCGATTCTCCTTGATGATGAGAATCACATGCTGGATCGGAGGGAGCACGCCGCTTGCAGCGGCTCGCTCAGTCGCGCGTCCATTCGCGATCCAGTCATTTGCCGCGTCGACTCGCTGCGTCAGCTCTGCCAGCTCTGCAGCACCGGGCGATGCGGCCATCACCGACAGTGTACCGTCCAGCTGACCAAGAGTGTATGCATGCGAATCGTTCGGCAGTGACGTGCCCGGCTGCGGCATGGTTGGGTTTGCAGCTGTCCCCCTGCCCTTGCCGTTCACCACGACGAGAGAATCCGATCCCGAAGACGCGCGAACCAGTATGGCGGTCGGATACCATTGAGTCGGCATCCTGCCCAGGAAATGATCGACCGTGTCCCGTGATAATGCCAGACTCTCCTCGATTGCGGGAGCAGCGGTGCGGTTCGACAGCGCGAACATCGCGACTGCATTGTTATCCGCTTCCACGACGTACAGTGTGTGCCCGTCGCGTGACAGCGCGAGGCCGTCAGGCGTGCTTCCCTCGGCCACAAGTGCTGGCACGGAGTCGCGCAGTGTCGCCAGGACGTGTCCCGTTTCCGTACTCAGCACCGTCACGCGATCGGTCGATGCCGAAGCGACGAAGAGCCGAGTGCCAGAGGGATCGAGGATCATCGCGGACGGATGGCGTCCAGCGATCAGTCTCGAAGTAAGACGCAGGGCGCCACCATCGCCACTCTTTCGCGCTGCAAACACGTCGATCGTGCTGTCGCCCCACAACGACACATAAACTCGTCCGTCTTTCGCGGCAATCACTTGATATGGGGCGCGGCCTGCGGGAAGACGCTGCACCACGCGGCGTGAGCCGAGATCGATCACGCTCAAGGAATCGGAAAGGTTTTCGGCGGCGTAAAGCGTCTTGTTGTCAGGCGACAGAGCGATGCCGGCGATGTTTCGCGATCCTCGATGGTCGCCAGGCGCCGTTATGTCTATACTATCTGACGAGTGTCGCGCGCCCGTTCCGCCAATTGTACGTGTAAATAAAATCCGCTCCGCCGCCGGAAGCGTAGAGTGCGGTGCCATCCGGCGAATATGCGATTCCAACGAAGGCGCCCTTCTGCCGCAGCGTCTGCGTAACACGTCCAGCTGCAACGTCGACGATCTGGAGCCCTTCTTCACGCCAACCGCTGAGTAGTAGGGCAGCGTAGCGCCCATCCGGCGACGCGAGTGCGGCGAGCGGCATGTTGCCGACTGGGATTACTCGACCAACCGGGTCGAGACGCACACCGGTGGGAAGTAAGGTGCCTCCTTTGTAAGCGAAGCGGTCGAGCGGTCGCTGGCGCGGAGAGCGTGCGCTGTCGCTACTGGTCTGCGTGAGGCCACGCGTGCATGCGCCGATGACAACAAGAAGCAGTAAGGCGCGCCACGTTCCGGTGTCGTTCCAGGATCGATGTCCAGCGAACATGGCTCGCATCTCCGTCATTTCAGCATCTCACGCCCACCGACGTCGGGCTAATCCACGACAATAATCTACGACGAACCGGGAGACAGGTATATTCGAGAACGATACATAATAGATACATAGCTGGAGAAATGGATTGACGTCAAAGGCAATGCGCACGACTTTGTGGCCGGCCAACGCAGTGCTATTACTGACACTGATCACGGGCTCGGCTCGTATCTCCGGCGCGCAGTCTCAGGCAGGGCATGAGGCGCGAGTCCTTGCGAGCGCGATGCCCATGATCGCGCTCGCGGATTCCGAATGGCTCGACGCGATGCGCATGCACGACGCAGAGCGCATCGTGTCTCCTTACGACAGTGACGCTACCTTCGTTACCGCCAAGGGTACCGTGATTCGCGGTCGCGCCAGCATCGCCGCTCTGTATAGCGCCAGATTTCCCAAGATCGTACATGTGCTCGGGGGCGGCATTGTCCGGGAAGGGATCCGCGTCGCGAACGATACGCTGGTGTACGAGTGGGGCCATGGTGGATTGACATACACCGACTCGATCAGTACCAGGCACACTGCAAACAGCCCATATCTGACGGTCTGGCGTCGGTCGTCAACCGGCAAGTGGCTCATAATCCGAAATCTCGTCTTCTGATTGCTCTCATCACTCGTGCGAAGAGGATAGCTGATTACTGTTCACGGGCCGGCCTCCGAACCATGAATTCTGGGCGACCCCTGTCGATTTTCATAAGTCTGGTTCGACGTATAGGTAGAGCCACGAGCAGCCGGTCAACAACGAGCCGGCGGCGAGCTCCCTAAACTCCACGGACAGGGGATACGACGATGCTGACAAATGATATTGGGACTCGGCGCGGCACGAGCGCACTGCTCTGGACTGTACAGGGCGCGCTTTCCATGGTGTTCCTCTTCACGGGCAGCCTGAAGCTGATTCTGCCGATCGCTGCACTCACCCAGCAGATACCGCTTTCCGGGCTGTTCATACGCTGCCTTGGCGTGTTCGAGCTCCTCTGTGCGCTGGGGGTCGTTCTTCCCGGAATTCTGCGTCTGCGCCCCATTCTCACAATCCTCGCATGCACCGGGATCGTGGTCGTGATGATCGGTGCCGTGAGTGCGATGCTCGTGACCCATGGCGGCCTTGCCACACTCGGGCCGGTCGCGCTGGGATTGCTGGCGGCATGCGTCGCGTACGGTCGCGTGCAGTTGCTCCCGGCCGAGGCTCCGATCCGCCGGATAGCGCTGAAGCTGGCCGCCTAGAACGCTGCTGGACGCGCAACGCTCACGTGAGCGTTGCGCGTCGCTTCCATACGCCGCTTCGCCAGATGAGCGCCATCGCCATACCGCGCGCCGCGGCGGTGAGGATGATCACCCACCACACGCCGATCAATCCGTAGCGTGCCGCCGCCCATATCGCGAGCGGCACCCGCACCGCGGTCAGTGACGTGGACGTCAGCATCGGCGGGAGCGTCGTGCCCGCGCCGCCGAGCGCTGCTTCCAAAACGATCTCTGCGCCGAGGAACATGTTGGACAGTGCACTGATGCGGAGATATTCCGCGCCCATCATCTGCGTCATCCGATCTGTCGTGAAGATCGCCGCGAAATCCTGCGCGACGGTGAGCTCCATCACACTGAGTATTACTGCTGGAATCATCACGTAACCGACGGTGATCCAGCCGCTCTTCTCCGCTCTCTCGACTTCGCCGGCGCCGAGATTCTGTCCGACGATCGCTGCAACCGCGGCGCCGAAGCCAAGGCTTATCGTGTAGAGCCAGCTCTCGACTCGGTGACCGATGCCGAGCGCAGCCAGCGCACCGGTTCCGAACGGCGCGATGCTGCGCGTGAGCACGATGTAGATGAGCGAGAACACGACGCCCGTCGTCGCGGTCGGAAGTCCGACGCGCGTTATCGCGGCGATAGTCGCGGAGCGTACGCGTCCGAACGTCACCATGTTCCGCTTGCGCAGCACGACGACGCCGAGCGCGAAGGCGAGCGTGCGCGTTATCGCGGTCGCTATCGCGGCGCCCTGGATTCCCAGCCGCGGAACGGGACCAATTCCGAGTATCAGAATCGGATCGAGAATCATCGACAGCAGAATCGACACGAAGAGAATCGCGAGCGGAGTGCGCGTGTCGCCACTCGCCCGGAAGCCGGCATCGACGGCGAAGAATCCAAAGAAGAGTGGAGCGCCGAGCAGATACGTGCCGAGGTAACGACGACCGAGCGCGGCGATCGCGGGCTCGACGTTCATGGCGGCGAAGAGGTGGTCGAGGAGCAGTGTTCCTGTAATTGCGACCGCACAGCCGAGCGCGATCGAATACACCATTGCCTCGCCTACCACGCGCGAAGCTTCGGCTGGATTGCGCTCACCGTGCCGCCGTGCCGCGAGCGAGGTGAGTCCGATGCTCACCAGCTCCGCGATCGAGACGATCAGCCAGATCCAGAACACGCTTGCCGTCGCGGCGGCCAGCGCCACCGGTCCGAGGAAACGGCCGATCCAGAGGAGATCGACCGTGAAGAAGAGCGTCATGAGGAGCGTCGAGGCGACAGCCGGAAGTCCCAGCCGCAGGATCGTGCGGCTCAGCGGCTGGCGGACCAGCCTGGCGCCTTCCCATTCATCGACCGTGATTGGGGTGACGCCTTCTTCATGCGATTCGAGGACTACGGAGCGCTCGTCGGGCACGGCCATTGCCCAATCTATCCGGCTCTATCAGGAGCAGGCTATGAAAAAGAGCAATCCATATGGCGATGACGCCGGAACGCGCGTTGGGAAGCCGGACACGCCGAAGCGCGCGAACAAGGCAGGCAGCGCGAACGGCAATACCGGCGCTGGAAAGGAGATGAACGGCGGTGTTGCGAAGGATGGAACACCGGACTCGTCCGGAAAGGCTGGCGCCAGGCCTCTTACGGACCAGGACGTGGACCAGGGTGAATCTGGCTATGGCGGTAACATGGGCGGCCCCAAGACCAGCCGCGACAAGCGGTAGCGGATCGGGACGTCCTCGTCAGACCAGGGGCACTGGTCCGGACCGGGTAAATTTCGCACGATGCTCGTTCCGTCAGGGATACACCATGTCACGGCGATCGCCAGCGATCCGCAGCGCAACATCGACTTCTACGCAGGGGTCCTGGGGCTGCGGCTCGTGAAGCGAACGGTGAATTTCGACGATCCCACCACCTATCACTTCTACTTTGGCGACGAAACCGGCAAACCCGGAACACTGCTGACTTTTTTTCCATGGCCGAACGCACGTCGCGGGCGACAGGGTGCCGGACAGGCCGCTGTCACATCGTTCGCGATCGTTCCGGGCTCGGTCGGGTTCTGGCTCGAACGGCTGCTCAAGCACTCGGTGGAGTTCGAGCAGCCAACAACGCGGTTCGACGGTGAGCGTGTGATCGCGCTCAAGGATCCTGACGGCCTCCTGCTCGAGCTGGTGTCGCATCAGCGCGTGGAGCAGTGCGAGCAACCGGCGGACCTCGGCGCGGGAGCTCAGGTGCCGGCGACCCACGCCATCCGCGGCGTGTACTCGGTAACGCTGTGGCAGGATGGTCAGCAGCACACGGCGGAGCTGCTCACCAGCTCGCTCGGATTTCAGCCCGCGCGCGAGCAGGGCAGCATCTTCCGATACACGTCCGACGATAGCAAGCCGGGCTCGATCGTGGACCTGCGCCTGGTTCCGGGACTCTGGCCCGGAGTGATGGGCTCGGGAACCGTGCATCATGTTGCGTTCCGCGCAACAGATGACGAGATGCAGAACCGGGTGCGCACGACGCTCGAGTCGGGCGGATTCAACGTTACACCCGTACTGGATCGCGATTACTTCAAGTCGATATACTTTCGCGAGCCGGGCGGCGTGTTGTTCGAGGTCGCGACCGATGGGCCCGGCTTCACGGTCGACGAATCGTCCGACGCGCTGGGGCGCGGTCTCAAGCTGCCGAGCTGGCTCGAGGCGCGCAGATTCGAGATCGAGGCGCTCCTTCCGAATATCCATCTACCGATCGACCTGCCAGGGCCGAATGCGTAGCGTCATTTCGTTATCAATCTCAGACCAAGTGTCGTACCAATGACAGACAAGACTCCAGTAGAACTAGAGATCGCATGCATCGACGCAATTCGCGTTCTGGCCATGGACGCGGTGCAGAAAGCGGACTCCGGACATCCCGGGACGCCGATGGCCCTGGCGCCGCTCGCGTACGTATTGTGGACGCGTCATCTCAGATACAATCCGGCCGATCCGCACTGGGCCAATCGGGACAGATTCATTCTGTCGTGCGGCCACGCGTCGATGCTGCTCTACAGCGTTTTCTATCTCACGGGCTACGATCTCTCGCTCGACGACATCAAGCAGTTTCGTCAGCTCAACAGCAAGACGCCGGGCCATCCTGAATACGGTCACACGCCGGGCGTCGAGACGACCACCGGACCACTCGGCCAGGGATTCAGCAACGCGGTGGGAATGGCAGTCGCCGAAGTTCACACTGCGCAATTGTTCAATCGTGCGCAGAAGATCATCGACCACTACACGTACTTCATCGCGAGCGACGGCGATCTCATGGAGGGGATCTCCAACGAGGCTGCGTCGTTTGCCGGACACAACAAGCTTGGGCAGGCTGATCGGGTTCTACGACGACAATCACATAACGATCGAAGGCAACACCGATCTCACGTTCAGCGACAACACGCGTCTGCGCTTCGAGGGTTACGGCTGGCACGTGCAGTTCGTCGGCGACGTCAAGGATCTGGGTGCACTCGATGAAGCGATACGACGTGCGAAGGCCGAGACGGAGAAGCCGTCGCTCATCATCATGCGCACGCACATAGGCTACGGCAGTCCGAACAAGCAGGATACTTCGGCCGCGCACGGATCTCCTCTGGGTGTCGAGGAGATAAAGCTCACCAAGGAAAATCTCGGAATTCCTTCGCAGGAGCCGTTCTACGTCGATCCCGACGCGCTGGCGTTCTGGCGCCGCGCCGGGATTGCCGGTGCGGATGAACAATCGTCGTGGAACAAGCTGTATGACGAATGGAAGGCTGCGAATGCGGACCTGTGCGCCGAGTTCGAGCGACGCGCCAGCGGAAAATTGAAGGACGGATGGGAGGAGCTGATTCCCAAGTTCGACGCAACCAACGGAAATGTCGCGAGCCGATCCGCGTCCGGCGCCGTCATCAATGCGATCGCGAGCAAGGTTCCGGAGCTGATCGGTGGCTCTGCGGATCTCTCGAGCAGCACCGACACGATCGTGAAGGGGGCGCCGAGCTTCGAACCCGGGAGCTATGACGGCCGCAATTTCCATTTCGGTATTCGCGAGCACGGAATGGGCGGCATCATGAACGGCATGGCGCTGTATGGCGGGATAATTCCGTACGGCGCGACGTTCCTGATCTTCAGCGATTACATGCGTCCGCCGATGCGCCTCGCGTGCATGATGCGCCAGCGCCTCATCTACGTGTACACGCACGATTCCATCGGGCTGGGCGAGGACGGCCCGACACACCAGCCCATAGAGCAGCTCTCCAATCTGCGCGCGATTCCAAACATGACCGTGCTCCGACCGGCTGACGCGAATGAGACCGCGGAAGCATGGCGCGCTGCGCTCAAGCTCGGAACTCCGGTGTGCTTGATCCTCACGCGCCAGAAGTTGCCGCTGATCGACAGATCGAAGTACGCGGCCGCGAGCAACGTCGCGCGTGGTGCGTACGTGCTCGCCGACATTCGCGGTGGCGTGCCGGAAGTGGTCTTGATGGCGAGCGGCTCCGAGGTTGGAATAATTCTGCAGGCGCAGGACACGCTCGCGCAGCAGGGAATTCGCGCACGCACGGTGAGCGTGCCCAGCATGGAGCTATTCGCGCAACAGGATCAGGCATATCGTGACAGTGTGTTGCCGCCCGGGATCAAGCGGATCTCGATCGAGGCTTCGCAGCCGATGTCGTGGTACAAGTGGCTTGGCGAGGGCGGCGTGGCGATCGGGCTCGATCACTTCGGTGCATCCGCTCCGTATCAGGAGTTGTACAAGGCGTTCCATCTGACGCCGGAGAACGTCGTCGAAACCGCAAAATCGCTGGTAGGAAAGTAGCGGCGCGCTGAATGAGCGATCCCCGGGTGATCGACATTTCGGTTATGATCTCGCCGGCCACGCCCGTGTGGCCCGGCGACACGCCGTTCTCGTGCCTGTGGACATGGAGTATGAACGAGGGGTCGAGCGTGAACGTGAGCTCGGTGACATCCAGCCCGCATGCGGGCACGCACGCGGACACGCCGCTGCACGTGACCGAAGGCGCGGCCGGCTCCGAGTCACTTTCGCTCGCGGCATTTCGAGGACCTGCGGTCGTGGTAGACGTGAGCGGCATTGACAAGATGATCGAGATCGGCCACATCGACGATCGCATTGCTCAACAACGCAATGAGCAGCGTGCTGAGCGATTGCTGTTGAAGACCGGTCGCGGCATCGCGAGCGGAGTATTTCCTGAGGCGTGGCCGCGGCTCTCGGTAGCATGCGCGACGGAGCTCGTGCGGCGCGGAGTGGTACTCGTGGGGATGGATTGTCCGTCCGCGGACGATCGGGAAAGCAAGACGCTCGACGTTCATCACGCGTTACTCGATCATGGTGTATGCGTGCTGGAGAACCTGGATCTTCGCGGCGTCGAGGCCGGCGCATACGTTCTGGACGCACTTCCGATGAAAGTGGCAGGCCTCGACGCCGCGCCGGTGCGCGCCGTGCTGATCGGCTAGTGACTGAGCCATGGTAGGGAGCAGCGCTTCGAATCGACCAAGCGCCAGCGGCTACGCTTTGCCTGGTTCACTTACTCGCCGGCTACTCTTGTAGCGATGGACAGACGCATAATCATTGCCCTGACGGCAGTCGCATTCATCGCCGTCATGGTCTACGGAGCGCTGGGAATGCGCGGAGGGGTGCGCACCGACTCAGGCATCAACGATCCCCCGGCGCCGGCTATCGCGGTGCGTGACCTTGACGTCGGGCAGGGCGACGCAACGTACATTCACAACGGAACCAGCCGCGTGCTGATCGACGGCGGTCCCAACGCTCGTCGCATGGGTTTTCTGCTCGATTCCCTGGGACTGAACGACACCACGATAGATGTCGTGATCCTTACGCACCAGCACTCGGACCACTATACCGGCCTGCTTCCGTTGTTCGATTCGCGGCGGCACATCAGGATCCGGTACTTCTTCGAGGACAAGGATCCCGCAGCGGCGCGAACGCTCGCACAGCTGCGCGACTCGATCGTGTCGCGCGTGCAGACGGATGGCCTCGACTATCGCAGCACGGACGATCCATGCGGCGACGGCGAGCCGATGTGCACCATCACTCTCCGCGGTGGTGCCATTCTCCACATCCTTCGCCCCATGGCAAAACCCGCCAAACCCAACAACCGCTCGGTCGCCGTAAAACTGATAGGCGCCGACTCCGCTTCGTTCTCGATGTGGCTTGCGGGTGACGCGGAGCACGCGGAGATCGCGAGGTTCGAAGCTGACGGCTACGCGACGAATCCAGGTATGCACGTCGACGTATTGAAGGCGGACCATCACGGAAGTTGCAACGGCGTGACTCCGGAATATCTGCAGCTGATTCGACCGTCGTGGGTCGTTGCATCGGTTGGCGCGGTGAATGACTACGGCCACATGCACGAACAGGCCAAATCGGAATATCGCGCAGCGGGAATTCCGTGGTACCGGACCGATGAGAATGGCACGGTGACGATAAGGTCGGCAGGCGTTCCTGGAAGCGGCTACACGATCGAGCCGTCGCGACCGGGCAGAGATCTCAACGGTCCGAGCGATCGGAAGGCGAGCGCACGAGGATGCGCGGCGGAGTGACGAGGCGTCATCCCGCCGCAGGCAGGGACTTAGGCAACGCCGAGGGTACGTAGTTGTCATCCTCGCCGAAGGCGGGAATCCGTGGACGGTTATTCATTCAACACCGTCTCGTTGCAGGGCGGATCGCGGGTGGCAAATCGTAGGGCGCGGATTTATCCGCGCCGCCAATCCCAAATGCGGGATCGACGTGTTCGGCGTGGCCGGCGTCCACGGCGTCTCCAATGACCGACGAATCGTCGGACGCCCATGATCGATCGACAGGAAACGCCGGCACTATGCGCCCTGCGTGGGGCGGGGATTTATCCCCGCCGCCAATCCCAAACATGCGATGACGGCAATTGGTAACACCGGGGACGTCGTTCCTTCCACATCATTCCATGCACATCGTGCCGTGCACATCGTGCTCACAGCGTCACATCGTACGCATCGTCCCACTGACGCATCGTCCCCTACGCATCGTCCCCTGCACATCGTTTACGGTTCCCCAACGATTCCCGAACCGGTTCCCAAACCGTTTCCCAAACCGTTCCAAGAACCCTCGGTCGCCCATTTGAGATAGCGGCGCGGATAAATCCGCGCCCTACGCAGGGCGCGACCCGGCGTTTCCTGTCGATCGATGATGGGCGTCGGCGTGATCGGCGTGATCGGCGTGATCGGCGTGATTGGCGTCCACGGCGTTTCCATAGATCGTCGATCGTACGTTTGGGATTGGCGGCGCGGATAAATCCGCGCCCTACGATTTGCCACCCGCGATCCGCCCTGCAACGAGACGGTGCACGCGTATCGACTGTCCCTGAGCCCAGCCTTCGACGAGGATGACGACTTCCAATGTGCACGGCGTTCCCAATGGATGACGACGTTCCTACGATCCCGGCGCCGGATCCAGGTCCGCTATCGCCGGTCCGCTCACCACTTTGCCGTACGGATCGAATCGCGATCCGTGACACGGGCAATCCCAGGTTTTTTCCGTGTCGTTCCAATCCACGATGCAGTAAAGGTGCGTGCACACCGCTGATCGTTCCGTGACATTCCCATCCGCGTCTCGATACACCGCGATCTTGTGCATTCCGCGCCGGATGACTGCTCCCGCGCCGTCCGGGATCTCATCGACACTGCCGACGTCACCGGGAGTGATCCAGCTCGCGTATTGCTCCGCGATGTTGAGATTCCCCTTCGCGTAGCTCGGCGCCGAGCGAAAGCTGATGCGGCTCGGGTCGTAGAGATCCTTCCACGGATTGTCACGACCATTCAGCAGATCGGTAAGGAGCATTCCGGCAATCGTGGCGTGAGTTATCCCGTTTCCGGAATCACCCGTGACGATGTAGATGTGCTCGTCAGTGCCCGGGTTCTTGCCGATGAATGCCAGCAGATCGACGGGCTGGATGAGTTGGCCTGACCAACGATACAGCACATCCTCCAGCATCGGGAATCGCGCGCGCGCCCAGCTCTCGATCTTCGTGAATCGCTCGCCGGTGTCTTCCGCCTGACCGGTTCTGTGATCCTCTCCTCCAACGAGAAGAACGTCATTATCCGATGCAACACGGCCCGAAGAATGGAGACTGACATAGTGATATGGACGGCCCGTGTCCCACAGCATCATTCGCGGGATCGATCCCTTCTTCACCGCGAATCCGACGACGTAAGTCCGGTAGGCGGCCTGCTTGGTGTGCATCACCATCCAGTCGTTCACCGGCGAGTTCGTCGCGACCACAACATCATCAGCGACGATCGTATGTCCATCCGCGGTCGTTACATGCGCGGGAGCACCGTCCTCGATGTCCTTCGCCTTTGTGTTGCAGTAGATGCGGCCGCCGTCACGGATGATCGCCATGGCCAACCCGTTCAGGTACCTCAGTATATGGAACTGCGCCTGACGCGGAAAGCGAAGCGCGACACCGGTATCGAAGGCGTCGAGTGGTGCACGCTCGAAAAGCCCGGTGTCCGACAGCCCTGCGCGATGCGACGCCTCAAGCTCATCCTCGAGCAGTTTGCGCGAGCCGCCCTCGTGAAGGAATAGAAATCCGTCGAGCCTCTGAAAGCTGCAATCGATCGCTTCAAGTCCAACGATCTCCTCGATCTTCTGAATTGCCGCCGTATGGGACTCTGCCGCCAGCCGCGCCCCATCCTCGCCGAACAGCTTTTCGAGACGATGGTAATAATCGTCGAGCGCGTTGCAGATGTTCGCTGTCGTGCGGCCGCTTTCGCCGCTACCGACCGGCCCGTCATCGATTACAATGACCGCCTTGCCCGAACGAGCGAGCAGATATGCTGTCGTCAGGCCTGCGATTCCGGCTCCGATCACACAGACGTGCGCGCGCGCGTCCGTCGCAAGCGGTGGAAACTGCAACGTTTCCGCGGTGTCCATCCATAGCGACTCGGTAGAGCCAGATCCAGGGTGCATGGCTTGCCAGGGAGAAGGTCGAAGTCCAGTATCTTTCCCAAAGCATTCGGTATGCCACATTCGCGCGGAGCTAAAATGGCTGAGTCTTCGTCACCGAAACAGGAAAGCGCTGGAAGTACCTGGGTAGTGGATCAGATTGAGAACGGGGTGGCGTCTGTCGAGATCGACGGACACAGGACTGTCGCTACCGTTCCCGCTTCCATTCTACCGCAAGGTGTACGCGAGGGCGACGTACTTCGCGTTACCATCGAGCAGGACCCCGCCGAACTCGCCCGCCGCCTCGCTCAATCAGCGGCGCAGATTGCGAAGGGAGGAAGCGGCGGCAGAGGAAATATCAGCCTGTAGGGGCGACGAATGCGTCGCCCCTACAGGCTGGATGAGACGCCTTCACCCCATTTCCACAACCACCGCGTGCGGCTTGCCGTCGTCACTCAGTTGAATCACGCCGTCCGCTACTGTGGCGTCATCGACTGTCACGCTCTTCACCCCGTGCTCCACGTGTGATGGATTACGAACTTCGATCGTGTACCGTGCGGTCTCATACACGTATTCGATCGTGAACCCATCCCACGTTGGAGGAATGCACGGATTCATGGTCAGTCGTGTTCCGCGCTTTGTGAAGCCGAGTATACCCTCGAGCCCGGTGCGGTAGTACCAGCTCGCGCTGCCCGTGTACCACGTCCAGCCACCGCGGCCAAGGTGCTGGTCGGCGGTATAAATATCGGCCACCACTACGTACGGCTCGACCTTGTATCGCTCGACGGCCTCTACCGAATCGGAATGCACGACCGGGTTCAGCATCTGAAACAGATCGAACGCGTGCGCGCCGTTTCCGGCCATCACCTGCGCCCACACCACCCACGTCGCAGCGTGCGTGTACTGCGCGCCGTTCTCGCGCACGCCCGGGAGATATCCCTTGATGTATCCCGGGTCGTGCGTCGTCTTGTCGAACGGAGGCGTCAGCAGCATCACAAGGCGCGCGTCGTTGCGCACGAGGTTCTGATCGACCGATTGCATCGCGGTCCGTGAACGCTCGTGATCACCGGCGCCGCTCAGAATGCTCCAGCTCTGCGCAATCGAATCTATCCTGGCTTCGTCGCTCTTGCTGGACCCGAGCGGATAGCCGTCGTCGTAGTAGGCACGAACATACCATGCGCCATCCCACGAGCTCGTCTCGATGCCGTTGCGATAGCGCTCGGCGATCTTCAGGAAATCATCATGCGTTGCGGTATCGTTGCGCGTCGCGCTGATTTCCGCGACCCGCTTGAGCGTGCCGATCAGAAACCACGCGAGCCAGACACTCACGCCCTTCCCGTGGACGCCAACGCGGTTGTAACCATCGTTCCAGTCGCCACTCCCGATCAACGGAAGATCGTGCTGCCCGAAGGTGCACGCCTTTCTGAGGGCCCGAACGCAGTGCTCGTAGATCGTCGCACTCTCGTCCGATTCCTCCGGCTTGTCGTAAATCTCCTGCTCGTCGGGAGCAAGCTGGCGCATGGTGATGAACTTGACCTGCTCATCGAGCACGGAGTCGTCGCCGGTAACATCGATGTAGTGTGCGACGACGAAGGGCAGCCAGACGAGATCGTCCGTTATGCGCGTGCGCACGCCGCGTCCACTCTTGGGGTGCCACCAGTGCTGCACGTCGCCCTCGACGAACTGTCTTGCCGCCGAGCGAAGGATATGCGCGCGCGCGACCGGCGCATCGGCGTACAGAAACGCCATGGAATCCTGCAGCTGATCACGAAATCCATACGCGCCACTCGACTGATACAGCGCGGTGCGTCCCCACATGCGGCAGGACAGCGCCTGGTAGAGTAGCCAACCGTTCTCGATGCGGTCGAATGACTGGTCCGGCGTCTTCACCTTGATCGTGGAGAGTCGCCGCTGCCATGATTGTGTTGAACGATCCACTTCTGCGACCGCTGTCTCGACAGTCTTGTACCTGCGAATGATGATCCTGCGCATCGTCCATCGACGTGACTGCGCCGAGCAGTACCACAACCTCGGCGGTCTCGCCCGGATGTATGGTCACGCTCGCTTGCAGCGCGCCGCACGGATCCACCACCTCGCCCACGGACTCCCCAAGCGCCGCCTTGGACAGCGCCGCTGGCCGCGCCGGCGTTCCGTTGCGTCCGATGAATTCACGGCGATCGGCGGTGTAACTCGTCACGTCTCCGCTCATCGCGAGAAACGCCACGAGCTCCGCAAATTCCTGATCGTAGAAGTTCTGGCCGAACACCGACGCGGTCTCGTTATCGTACGATGTGTAGACGTGTTGTTGCGTGAGATCACGCGACACGCCCAGCACCCACTCCACATAGCTCGTCACGGTCACGCGCTTGGGAGAACGGCCGGTGTTGGTGATGCGTAGGGTGCTCACCTTGACCGGATCGTCGGTAGCCATCGCTACCTTCAGGGACGTATGAATGTCGGCGTGCTGGTGATCGAAGATCGAATAGCCAGTGCCATGCTTGACCACGTACTCGGTCATCTCGCGAATCGGGGCCGGCGTCGCGGTCCACACGTCACCGGTTTCGTCGTCGCGAAGGTATATGCAGTCACTGCATGGATCGCGTACGGGATCGTTGTGCCACGGCGTTATTCTGTAGAAGAAGCTGCTCTGCGCCCACGTGCAGCTGCTCCCGCTCTCGGTGATGATGAACCCGCCGGCCGGATTCGCGATGACGTTAGCCCATGGCGCAGGCGGCAATTCGGCGCCGTACAGCCTCAGCTCGTACTCGCCGGCATCGTTGAAGAAGCCGAATCCGTTCGTGATGGGCGAGTCGGAAGGCTTTGCCGGCTGGCGCGGTCCCGCCAACCGCCGCGCGTATTTCGGCGGCACGGGTGCGTCGGGCCGCCCGGCGTATTGCTTCTCATCATCCGGAAACTCCAGCAACGAGCCAAGACCAAGCCCGTCGCATGCAACATGAACACGCGCCATCGCCCGGAGAAGCGTGACGTCATCAGGCTTGAGCACGTCGGTTCGGCGGATGAATACCCCACCGGGCCGGTCGATCAGCGCCGCCTCGCTCGACGCCATCACCATCGACGTAACAGTGTCGTTCAGCTCCTGCAGGTACGACGGTGGGCGCTCGTTGAGAATCACGAGGTCCGACGTCATTCCCTTCAGCCGCCAGTAATGGTGAGCCTGCAGCAGCTGCCGCACACTCGGCAATCCTTCCGGCGCGTCGATGGTCGCGAGCAGGATTGGATTGTCACCCGATATCCCGAGTGGCCACAGCGACTGCTGACCGCGGGTATTGTCGTGCAGCTCGGTGCCGGTCGGACGCAGCTGGGGATGCGGATAGATCAGATAGCCGGCGAATTGCTGGTACACCGCCGCATCACTCGGTGCGATCCCGAGACCACGCAGCTCCGCCTGCGCCTGCGCCCAGCTCAGATCGAGCGCACGACGAGCACTGAACGGATCGTCGTAAAGATCAGACAGCTCCACGGCCCGCTCGCGCGTTTCAGCGACGAGCGTAGTGAAGCTCACCGGAACGGATTTGCCAGGTGCGACGCGGATTCTTACGCGCAGCGAAAAGATCGGATCCAGTGGAGCGCCAGCGGAATTGGAAAGCGATCCTGCATCTTCCATCGCATCCGGATGGCGAACCGATTTTCCGCGACCGATGAACTTCGCGCGATCCGTCTCGTACGTTACATCGCCAATTCTTTCAGGGCCGGTCGCCACCACGTGCGCGCCCCAGTATACCTTCTCGTCAGACGCGCGCGGGCGGCGCGTGGCGATGATCGCGGAGTGCTCGCCGATCCATTCAGTCTCGACGAACAGGTTCCCAAACGCCGGATGTTGTCGGTCGGTATCGAGCGACTGCAGCACGATCTCGGAATAACTTGTGAGCTCGAACTCACGCATCGTCGTCGATCTGTTGGTGATCGTGATGCGCCGGACCTCCGCCGCATCATCAGACGACACGACTACTTCCATTGTCGTATCGATATCACCATCGCGGCGATGAAACTCGACTCGGTCGCTCGCGAAGATCACGCGGTAGGCGTCTGCATCGACGGCCATCGGTTGATGCGCGGCACTCCACACACGACCGCTCGACACGTCCTTTATATAGATCCACTCGCCATGATTGTCGCGCGTCGTATCGCGGCGCCAGCGAGTGACCACGATATCGCCGTAGCGGCTGTATCCACCGCCAGCGTTGGTTACCAGGGTGGTGTAGGGCACGTTGCCAAGCAACGCCACGCGCGGCTGCGCGGTGTACGGCGTGTCGATCTCTCGTACCGCCGGCTTCGCCATCTCGACTGGCGTCATCGGCACCGGCTCGTCTTCGTTGCCGGTGCGCTGCACTACCAACCGTCGCGGTATGCGCTCCTGAAGCACCAGATCGTTCGAGCGGACGAGCGGATCCGCGTGGAAGCGACGCTGCCACACCTGACGCTGGAGGGCGTTGGTGAGCGCCACGAGACTCATGCCGATGTGGTGCGCCATGTACGCGCCGACGACCGCGCGCGTGGAGCCGGGATCCGGACGCGTGTAGTCGATCGCGTCACGGAACCCGTATGGGCCAAGTGCTCCTTCGCCTTCGAGAATCGCAAGATTGCGGATTGCCTGTCGTGGCTCGACCAGCATCGCGAGCACGGTGGCGTAGGGCGCGACGACGAGATCCTTGTTGAGGCCGCGCTTGAGCGCGAGGTCCGGCACGCCAAAGCCGCGATACTGGTAGACCTGGTTCCGATCACGCACGTTGTACGCGGACTCGGATACCCCCCACGGTGTCTTTCGCTCAACGCCGTACAGAATCTGTCTGCGCACTGCTCCGTGGTACGTCTGGTCCAGAAGCGTGAACGGATACGACTGCGTGACGAGTACCGGCATCAGGTACTCGAACATGCTGCCGCTCCACGACACCAGCGCGCGGATTCCACGGTCCGACGTGAGTGAGCGACCGAGATGGAACCAGTGCTCTACCGGAACGTCGCCCTTCGCGATCGCCATGAACGATGCGAGACGCGCCTCCGAGGCGAGCAGATCGTAGTACGAATTGTCGAACGAGCTCGCGCTCGTGTGATATCCAATCGAGAAGAGCTTGCGGCGCTCGTCGTACAGAAAGGTGAAGTCCATCTCCGACGCGAATGCGAAGGCCCTGTCCGCTATGGCCCGCAGTCTTGCAGACTCGTCGCCGACGTCCTCACCGGGCGCGACGGTGCCCTGCATCCGCTCACCCGATTTGGCGGCAACGATTCCGCCTGCAAGCGAGTGTCCGGAAATCTCCATCTCGATCGTGCGCGGCTGCATCGAGTGGATTATCTGGATGCACGCCTGCTTCAGCGCGATGAAATGTCCCGCAAGGTTACCGCTGTCGACGGTCGAGATGTACGCGGGTTCCAGCACCTGCAGGTTCGTGAGATCATACCAGTTGAAGAAGTGCCCGCGATAACGGTGCATTCTCTCGAGCGAGCGGAATATCTTCTCGAGTCGCTCGATCATGTCCTGCCGAGTGATGAATCCCAGATCGGCGGCGCTGACGGTCGAGAGGAGCTGAAGTCCGATGTTCGTGGGCGACGTGCGCATCGCGACTTCCGGCTCCGGATCTTCCTGGAAGTTGTCCGGCGCGAGCCAGTTGGTCTTCTCGTCCACGAAATGATTGAAGAACTCCCAGTGCAGGCGCGCGTACCGCTCCGCGCGAGCCCGCTCAGCTTCCCCAAGCTTGATCTCGCCCGGAATCGCCGGCGCCGACAGTGCGCTGGCGATGCTCGGCGACATGATCCACAGGAGAGCCAGCGGTATCGTCGCGATCACACCGATGATGACCGCCTCTATTCCAGGCTGCGCGGCGTACAACTTCACTATCGCGCCAACTCCTGCCGCCGCACCGATTGCGACCGCGGGCCACATACGCCGATATACCTCTCGATCCGCGCCCGACCGCATCGCGCGCTCGACCTGCGATGCGGTCTGCCACTCGAGCATGTGTCGATGCGTTACCATGAGCCGCACGAGCGTCCGCACTATCGCGTCCGCGGATACCCACGCCTGGTGCGGGAGGAACGTCACGGCAAGCCCGAACTGCTCGGCGCTCGCCATGATGTCCCGAGCTACCGCGCCGTAGTACGCCTGCAGAGATTGATCGGTGGGAGGCTGCACGAGCTCGAGCAGTGCGGAGAACAGCCATGGAAATGCGATAAGCAGCAGTACAAGAATCGTCCAGAGGATCGGCGATCCCGGCAGCACGAACCAGCCGACCAGCAGCAACGCCACCAGCGCTATCTCCACCAGCGAGCGCCGTAGATTGTCGAAGATCTTCCAGCGCGACAACGTCGACAGACGGTTCCGCTCCGGACCGTCGGGTCCAGGCACCGTAGTTCGCAACCAGCGGATGATCTGCCAGTCGCCGCGAATCCAGCGGTGCTTTCTTCGAGTGTATGCGAGATATCTCGTTGGATAGTCGTCGTACAGCTCGATGTCGGTCACGAGACCCGCGCGTGTATACGTCCCCTCGATCAGATCGTGACTGAGCAGCGTGTTCTCGGGAAAGCGGCCATGCGTCGCTTCCTCGAATGCGTTGACGTCGTAGATCCCCTTGCCGGTGAAACTTCCCTCACCGTACAGATCCTGATACACGTCCGACACGGCCGTCGTGTACGGATCGACGCCCGGATGGCCCGAGTGAATCGCGGCGAACTTGGAGCGGTACGCGCTCGTAAGAGCGACACCGACTCTGGGCTGCAGAATACCGTACCCTCGCGTGACTCTGCCGCGCGATTCGTCATACTCTGCGCGATTCAGCGGATGCGCCATAGTTCCGACCAGCTGTGCAGCCGCACCGCGCGGTAGCACGGTGTCGGAATCAAGCGTTATCACATAGCGCGTGCCCACCAGTCGCGAGGCATCGCCCGCGACCACCGGAAATGCCGATGTCGATCCGCCGCGCAGAAACCGATTGAACTCGGCGAGCTTACCGCGCTTCCGCTCCCAGCCCATCCATACACCTTCCGTCGGGTTCCACTTGCGCGCGCGATGGAAGACGAGGAACGGGCCGTTATCGTTTTCCGCCTTGTACTTGTCGTTGAGGCTTCGTACACCGCGCTCGATCGCTTCCACCACGTGCGCGTCGCCCGCCAACGTCTCCGTCTTGGCGTCGGTGAAGTCACTGAGCACGACGAAACGAAGATTCGGATCCGGGTTGGCGAGATACTGCACCTCTATGTGCTCCAGCGCTTCACGCACCGCCGCGATCGTTGCGAACAACGTCGGAACCGCCACGACCGTTCGCGCATGATCGGGAATCCCGTCCTCGCGGTAGTTCATCTTCGGAAGCAGGTGCGGCGGGACGATCACAGTCACGAGCTTGTTCACCACTGCGACTCCGACCTCGCTCGCCGGAATGGCCAGCAACAGCATC
The DNA here is from genome assembly GCA_963731305.1 of uncultured Gemmatimonadales bacterium. GTDB lineage: Bacteria > Gemmatimonadota > Gemmatimonadetes > Gemmatimonadales > Gemmatimonadaceae > Fen-1247. The sequence continues at coordinate 48,386 of CAVSUQ010000006.1, forward strand.
ACGACCAGCGCGTACCCCGTCGTCGTTATCGGCGCGATCGAGAGCACCAGGACGAACACCAGCAACGTCACGACGGTGATCACACCGAAGTAGACCGCACTCGGGTGCCGCTTGGCCCAGCGATATATCCGCTCCCCGGGAGTGGGCTGATAAGATGTACGCTCCTCGAGCGTCAGCCGTCCCTCGGCCACGAGCCAGTATCCCACGTGGCTCAGACGAGGATCACCGACGTTTTCGCGTGCCAGTGCGAGCACCTCGTTGGCGATGGAGTCCTCGTCGCGCTTGGTGCGCTTGGCCACCTGCTCCACCACATGTCGATACTCGTCGCGGGACGCGAAGGTCATGTCGGCGTAGACGTGCGCGGGATCATCGCGCAGCAGACGCTCGGTAACGCTCTGCGACTCCACGAACTCATTCCAGTCCAGACGCGCGATCATGCGCAGACTCTGGATGCTGTTCGTGATCGTCACCTGCGTAATCGCGATGCGGCGATTCGAGCGCGTAACGGCATCTTCAGCGCTCAGTCCGTCTTCCGCTATCCACTGCTCCAGCCACACCAGCGGTGTGAAGTTGGTCTGATAGCTGCGAATCTGTCCAAGAAAGCGCGCGACGAACGTCGGAGTGAGCTGCGGATGGTTATCGATGAACGTCGATAGCGTCTGCGACAGTGCTTCCGAGGACTCGCCGCTCGCCGTCCGCATGCGCGTCGCCCACAGGTCAGCTTCCTGCACCTCGGCCAGCCGTGCCGCCGTGCGCAGCGCCATGCGGCGAATGTTCTCGACAAGTCCCAGGCGCAGCATGGTCGGAATCGCCCACAGCTCGCCCAGCTTGAGCTGCGACACACGCTGGAATTCGCGCGTGAACAGCGTGATGTTGTCCAGATCGAGTCGGCCTTCCGTATGTGCAATGAGCTCGATCGCAAGCTCGTACACGCGCGGATAACCAGCCAGAGTGCCGGTGGTCAGCTTCGGCAGCTCCTGGTAATACTTGTGCGGGAGCGCGGTGCGGATCTCCCGCATGTGCTCCTGCACGATGTAATAGTTGTCGAGCAGCCATTCACCAGCTGACGAGATGTCGATTCCGTGCGCGGCCGCGTCACTCAGCGCATGCTGAATGTCCGACAGCACCGCGCGCGTATCGTCGAGCCGCCGTAATAGCGGACCCGGTCCACGGTGCTGTGGTGGCGGCCCGACCTTCTCCTGTCGTGCGACCGCGCGTGCGCGCTCGGCGAGTCGGTCGACGCCGAGCACTTCTCCGCGGATGGGCGCTACGAGGTGAGCGCCGCGGGAACCTTCCTCCTCCGAGCTGGTCCAGGAGAGGAAGCGTTTGAGGATGTTCTTTTCGGTTTTTGGAGGAGTCGCAGTAGCCACGTAGCGTAAGTTAAAGTCGCCGCCGAGGCAGCGCCCCGAAGTTACGCACCGGACGGGCCGGCGTGAGATGCTTCTCGCAGCGGACGCACTTGGCTATTGCACGTAATACGCCTTGATCGCGGAAGAGATTACAACATCGCGCATATGTGCAGGATCCAGGCTGTAGCTAAGCCTGCCTTCGTCCATGATCTCGTCCCAGGCTCTCTTCACCCAGATCACGAATTGCTCGGCGGCAATTCCGTTAACGCGCGCTTCGATGGCGGCGTTGTTCACGGCATCTTTAAGCGTTGCCTCAGCGCCCGGGGCATCGGAGCAATGCTCCCGTAAAGCAGCACGGAACTGTGTCGTCGTGTCGTCGCTCAGCACGATGAGAATATACTACGTATGTTTTTTTGGCGATACAGCAAGCGACGAGGAGTCGAGGGGTGATCCCCTACCGGGCTCAGGCCGCTCTCAGGCGGCAGCGAGGGGAACGAGTTCGGTCATGTCGGCGACCGCTCTCCGGCAGGATCCCAGAGCGTCGAGGACGACGGGATCGAAGGCGGTGCCGCGGCCCTCAGCGAGAATCCGGGCGGATTCCTCCCATGAGAGGCTCGCGCGGTACGGACGGTTAGCGGTCAGCGCTTCATAGACGTCGGCTACGCAGAGGATACGTGCGGTCAGGTCCAGGCGGTGGCCGCTCAGATGCCAGGGATAGCCGCTCCCGTCGAGGCGCTCGTGGTGGAGCGCAGCGGACCAGGCGAAGTCCCGGAACGCCGGCACACGTGAGAGTATCTCCCAGGTGAAGAACGGATGGCGCTCAACGGACGTTCGTTCGGAATCCGTCAACCGTCCGGGCTTGTCCAGAATCGAGTTGGAAACGCCAAGCTTGCCGATGTCGTGCAGCAGTCCCGCCCGGTAGACTCGGCGCTGGGCCGCGGCGTCGAGCTTCATCTCCCGAGCGATGCCCAGCGCGTAGGAAGCGACGTTCCGCGAATGCGAGTACGTATAGGGCGACTTGGCGTCGATTATGTCGGCGAAGGCGCGGGCAATTACGTCGAGGTCATCGTCATCGACCCACCGGACGTGTGACAGGGGCTCTGCGGCAATTACTTCGTCGGTTGGATCGGTGCTATCGAGCCTCTCCCACCAGCTCGTCTCATTCCGCCAGGCCACCACGCGATCGACCAGAGCGGGATCGAACCAGGTACCACTGCGCCGCCGCGCGATCGATACGGCGCCCCTCGAGCCGTCGTGCTGGTGGAAGACATCGACCACTTGAGCCAGGTTGGCGATCCGGGACATGAGCGGGATCGCTGGCCCAGAGAGACCGTCCGGGTGACCGTGGCCGTTCCAGTGCTCGTCGAGGTGCCTTACGGCCTCGGCGGTCGCCTGTGGAAAGCCCAGACGCATCGCTATGTCAGCGCCGCGCTCGCACCGGAGCCCCATGATCTCCTTCATGACCCCGTCAGCCCGTGCGACGTCCACGAAATGTCTGATTTTTTCCTGGAAGCCGCCTTCCATGGCGACCGTCCTGGCCGTTTCGAGTGCCAGGGCGAGCTTGCTCTGGCGGTTCACAGCCCGCATCCGGGGCTTGAGCTCCAGATCATCGGTACCGAAGAGCTGGCAGAGACGCGCTGCATTGCTCGAGCACCCGGCGTCTTTCAGGAGGAGCGCATAATAGAGGGCAGCGCTATCCTCGGTGCCGAGTCCGGACTCCTTGCCCAGCCGCATACCAATGAGGCAGCTGCGCATGGAATGTCCTATGGGCTGGCCCTCGGTGAGGTCCAGCGCGCAGGAGAGTGCGGAGATTACTTCCGAGAGGTTGACGCGCGCAGCCATGGTGCCAGCTAGTTTCGGCTGGCCACAGGCGAAGTTTACCTATGTCCCCGCATACCACTCGTAGCCCTGGTCGCTCCAGTAGCCACCGTTACGCTTTGGCATGAAGACGATCTTCGTCAGATACTTGGTGTTCTTGTAACCCAGCTTCACCGGCGAGAAGAGGCGCGCCGGGGCGCCGTGAGCAGGCTCGAGCATGTGGCCGTCGAGTCCGTAGCAGATGAGTGTCTGCGGATGCATCGCGCTCTCGATGTCCCAGCTCTCGTGGTAATTGTCGTCGAATGATTGGAAGTCAACGTAGTGCGCCTCAGGCGTAGCGCCCGCAGCGCGCGCGAGATCGCTGAGCCGGCAGCCTGTCCACGTTTCGACCGCTGTCCATCCTTCAACGCAGTAATGATTCACACGTTGCGTGATGCGCGGCATACGCTGAAGCATGTCCATCGACAGTGTGAGTGGCCGCGTCACCAGTCCCGATACCTCGAGTGTCCACGCGCCGCGTGCTGCAGCGTCCCACACCGGCACTGTATCCGAAATGTAATATTTAGGTAAAGCGACACCCGCGTTTCGCCACCGCGACGATGGTGAATCCATCGATGTATGTCTGAACAACCCGCGCTCGAGCGTCTCGTTCTTGCGCATCGCATAATTCAATATTCGCTGTGCGCCTTTTGGTCCGCGCGATCCGCATGCAGCGAGCAGCCACGCGGCGCTGATGCCTCCGCCCGCGGTGAGAAAATCACGCCTGTGCATCGGTGTCCGTCCTCGCGCGCCTGAACAGGTGATAGAAGGGACGCGCGTCGCGCAGCTCGGGCGCGCGGTCGGGGTTGTACTTGCCCGTGACTATCGCACGTATCGAGTAGGGATCCACGGCGAACACCATGAATATGTGAATTGCCGATAGCGCAACCAGCGCCAGCATCACGAGAAAGTGCCAGTATCGGGCGTACACATAACCGCCAAGCAGGTTGGTTAGAGGTGCGAGTGACACGGGTTTCCAAACTGCAACTCCGGTAATTACGGCGAGCGCCGCAAGAATGGGAATCGCGAAGTAGGTGCCCTTCTGCAATGCGTTGTGCTTGCCCTGGTGCGGATGATTTTTGCGCAGGAAAAGGTAGAACTTGAGCATCTCCACCGAATCGCGAATGTCACCGCGACGTGGTGCGAGGTCACGCCACTCGCCGTGCAGATATATGAAGATCACGTACGCGACGCCGTTCACCACGAACAGCCACATCATCGCGAAGTGCCAGTTGCGCGCACCTGCGAGCCAGCCACCGAACGTCGCCCATTTCGGTATCGCGTGGCCGGCGAACGGATAACAGCAGAACGCCATTCCGCGTCGTGCGAACATCGGATATGCGTTGAATATCTGCAGTCCGCTCCCGATCATTATCACGAGCGCTACTGCGTTCACCCAATGCGTGAGGCGAACGAACCAGTGGTGCCGATCCACGGCCATGCGATCTCCATTCTGCGGGTCGCGGAAACGCTGTGGGCATCTCCGGGTTCCAAGATACAGCCCAAACGTTCCAATGGCGCTGTACGTCGCCACGTGCATATTGGATCTGTGGAGCGACCATACACAGCCATGGCCGATCATCGCGCGCCGTATCTGAAGCTCACTCTCCGGGCGCGCGCGGCGGTTTCCGCAGCCGTGCTCGTATTATCGGTCGGGTGTCTCGTGCCGAAGCCGCTCATCGTTACCGCGCGGCCGGCGGTGGAAGCTTCACGTCCAGATGCCGGAGACGCGCCGCATGCGGCGGTTCGCTGGTACGACACCTTCTGGCAGGCACTCTCCGACATCAACCTTCAGGCGGCGTGGGTTCTCGCCGACACAAAGGAGCAGCGCCGGCTCGTCGACTCGATCGAGTTCTTCCTGGGCGGCAAGAACGCCGAGGCCGACTCCGCGCTCGCACCTCTGCTCACCTCGAACGACAGTACGGTGCGGAATGCTGCGCGCATCACCTACGGCGGACTGCTCACAGCCCAGGGCGACTGGACGCGACTCGCCATCTACGCGGACTCCGCAGGACACTCGACCCACGACGCCGCGGGTGTCGAAACGTGGGCGACGGCCTTCAAGGGAGTTACGACGACTATCGCGTTCACGGATTCGGTATCCTCAGTCCCGCTTGGGCGCTCGGCTACCGGTGTCGCCGTCATTCCGGTGGTGGTGAACGGCGTGACCAGGCATTTCTGGCTGGATACCGGGTCCAGCATCACGATACTCACTTCGGAGGTCGCCGACGCCTCGCATGTGAAGGGAATCGGCGGCGATACGCTCGAGCTCGTGACGTCGGTCGGGCGGCTGCCCACGAGGGCTGCGGTCGTGAAGTCACTCAAGCTCGGCGGCGTCAGCGTTACTAACGCGCGTGCAATGATCGTCTCCGGGTCGGCGCTCCAGATGCGCGAGCTTGCGTCGGGGCGACCGCCGGAAGCGATCGACGGCGTGATCGGTTTCGACCTGATCCGTTCGCTCGATCTCACCATCGACGACCTTCACGACCGAGTGGTGATCCGAAAGCCGACGCTCCTCCCGGACGACCCCAAGCACCCACGTAACCTTGCGTGGTACGGCGTACCGATCGTCACGCTGCTGTCCGAGACCGGCGCGCCGGTCCACCTGGTGCTGGATACGGGGGCCGAGGAGACGTTCGGCACACCGGGGATGGCCCGGAAGTCACATGCCCCTGGCGCAACGCGGAGCGCCAGACCGTTCAGGGTTTTGGCGGAAGCAAGAGCGAATCCGGGATCGTGATCCCATCCGTACGGCTCTACCTCGGTGACATACCACTCACATTCAAGCGCATCTTCCTGTATGACGCGCAGTATCCGACCATTTTCGCCCTCGACGGAACGCTGGGATCGGACATCGGCCGCGGAGGGGTGGTGCGGATCGACATGACCAACGGGCGGCTGGACATATCGGGCAAATGACCGCTGGCGCACTGACCGACCGTCTGCGCTTGTAATCGCGGTTACGGACGCGCTACATTACGCGAATGCCCGCTGAAAACAACGAAAAGCTCACCGGCCCGCACAGTGGCTGGATCGGCGTCGGTACCGCCCTGACCTTGACCCTGGCTACGTGGTTGTTCCTGTTCTTTCTCCACGTGAAGTACTGGCACGACCCGATCAATCCGCTGTCGCCGAACGAGGAGTCGACGGTGATCCATACCGCTCCCCCACCAGCGTCGGCGCCGGCACGAACGAATTAGCGCAGCCATCGCAGCGTTGCCAATGCCCTTCGTCGCCCATTTGAGATAAGGCGGGGATAAATCCCCGCCCCACGCAGGGCGCTACCCACCGGCACATCCGGCTGCAACGAGACGGTGTTGAATGGATAACGGTCCGTGGATCCCCGCCTTCGGCGAGGATGACGGCTCTTTACCTCTCCTGGCTTTCCGCGACGCTCAGAGTTCGTCCGACTTGATGACGAGCATCTTCTCCACCTGCATGTCGCGGATCGAATAGCCGATCCCGCCCGTTCCGAGACCGGAAGTGCGTCGGCCTGCGAAGGGCATCCAGTCCACACGAAACGTCGTGCTCTCGTTCACCATCACCGCGGTTGCCTCGAGTCTGCGGAACGCGCGCAGTGCCATGTCGAGCGTCCGTGTGAAGATCGCCGACTGAAAGGCGAACGGCAGCGCGTTGGCGCGGTCGATCGCCTCGTCCATGTCATCGAACGGGTACACACACACTACAGGGCCGAAAACTTCCATCGTACTCACGCGCGCCTCGCGCGGAGGATCGTACAACACCGTGCACTCGTAGCACGTGTCCGAGATACGCTTGCCACCGCAGAGAATCTTCGCGCCGCTCCTTACCGCTTCCTGAACCCACTGATCGACGCGATCGACTTCTGATGGAGCGATGAGCGGTCCGACCTCCGTGTCGGCGCTTGTCGGATCGCCGACGCGCAGTTTCGCTACTCGATCAGCGAGGCTGTCCGCGAGCTGTTGAGCGATCGCACGATGCGCGAAAACCCGCTGGATCGAGACGCACACCTGACCGGCGTGATAGAAGGCACCTTTCACCAGCGTCGGTAGCACTTTCTCCACATCAGCGTCCTCGGCGACGATTACCGGCGCAGCGCCGCCATGCTCGAGTGCGCAGCGCGTGCCTGGTGGAAGCTTTGAGCGGAGCATCCAGCCGACCTTCGCGCTTCCTATGAACGTGAGGAATGCGACGCGTGGATCCGTTGCGAGTCGCTCGGACAGGGAGAGGTCCGTCGGGACCACAACCTGGCACCATCCATCCGGCAAACCGGCATCGCGCAACATCTCCGCAAATCTGAAGCACGACATCGGTGTGCGCTCCGCCGGCTTGGCGATTACTGGGCAGCCAGCCGCAATCGCCGTCGCGACCTGATGCACGATGAGATTCAGCGGATGATTGAACGCGCTTATCGCGACCACGGGGCCAGCCGGCTCCAGCGCAGTGTACGCCATGTGGTGCGATGACGCAGCGTTGAGCCGCATCGGGATCTCGCTGCCGTGCTGTGTGCGAAGCACATCGACGCATCCGCGTACCGAGTCCGCCGCGCGAAGCGTTTCGGCACGCGCATCCACCAACGGTTTGCCTCCTTCGCGCGCGATGGTCATCGCGAGCTCGTCGGTTTCTTGGTCCATGCGATTCGCGAGGTTGCGAAGAACGTCGATGCGAGTTGCGGGCTCGAGCCACTTGACGCGATCGCTGAACAGTGCCGCTGCGGTGGCAAGCGCGCGCTCGATTACGGCCGCATCGGCGACGGCAAACGTACCGACCGGTGACCGATCATACGGCGAGTAAACAGTAGCGTCAGGCGCCGAAGTATGAGCGCCGGTTACGAACAACGGGTAATGCGGAATGGTTTGTGCCATGACTGAAAATACGAGGTGACGGAAAAACCGGATTCAGCTCAAAATCTGCCACTGGCGCGGCGATCCAGCTTGCCGAGCTATGCCATTCGCCTCGTCCTTACGCCCATTCACGACAATTGACTGCGTGACCACGGGCCCTCACTACGCTGCATCTTACATGCCTTTTTTGCCCACGATCAGCCACCTTGGCGTACTGACAGCATCGGCGTTCGCGCTGGCGGTTAGTGCGTCAGATGCACCGGTCACGGCACGCGTGATCGCAAGCAGGACCGCCTCGAGGGTGGAAAGTGGCGTCACCAACACTCTCATGCGAAATGTCGACTTCTACGTCGATCCCGAGATCGCGTTGCATATAAGGCAGCTCCACGGGACGATGCGCAACAAGGCATCCGGACCGGTAATCTTCGACGACAAGCACTCATTCATCCTGCACATCAACTCGGCAGAGATCGGGCTCGACGCGCGCGGACTCACGGTGTTGTTGAACAAGTACATCTTCGGCTACAAGGGAGCACCCATCAAGAATGCGAGCGTCAGTATCGGCAACGGACAGATGCGGATGACGGGCAGCATGCATAAGGGAATCAACATTCCATTCGACATTACCGCACAAGTGCTTCTTACTCCTGACGGAATGATGCGCATTCATCCCATCAAGACAAAGATCCTCAAGCTGAACGGCGACGCGCTGATGAAAGTGTTCAATCTCTCACTCGAGAAGTTACTCGACGTGAGCAAGGCGGTTGGTGTCACGGTGCGGAAGGACGATATTATCATCGATCCGACGAAGGTGCTGCCGCCACCAACCATCGAAGGTCGCGTGACCGCAATACGCGTCGAGGGCAATCAGATCGTGCTGACCTTCAGCGGATCGGGCAGCGTGTCTCTGACGCCACCCGACCAGCATGCACAGAATTTCATGTATTTCCGTGGCGGATCGCTCCGGTTTGGCAAACTGACCATGGCCGACGCCGAAATGCTGGTCACCGATCTCGATCCGTCGGATCCGCTCAAGTTTGATCTGGACCTATACGCAAAGCAGCTCGTGGCTGGCTACTCGCGCACGCTGCCGAGCATGGGACTCGAAGTGTACATGCGCGACATCGACAAGGTTGGCGAAGCGAGGCCTGCGTTGCACTGAGCAATGTGTCAGTCGAGCGTATCGAGCAGACGATCCAGCACCTCGTACGACTGATTGACACCGCCTTCCATTCCTGACTGCAACATGCCGTCGCGCTCGATGATGCGGACTTCACGATCGGATCGGGCGGTGACGGTCGCTTGGCGGTCTGCTATTGTGTTGCGCCCATTGTGGCTCTCTCCTGGTGCGGTTGAGGAAATCCGCGAGATGGTCGAGTCGCTTGTTGAGCATGCGCTCGTACATGGATATCCATTCGGTTTCAGCATCAAGCCGCCGCGTACCGAGCCGGCACGTGCGCACTCCTCCCAGCTTTTCCGTGGTGGCAAGGCCAGCGTCTTCGAGGAGACGTAGGTGCTCCTTGATGCCCGTGAGAGTCATCTCGAATTCTTCGCTCAGCTAGGTGATCGAAGCCTCGCCGCGGCCGAGGCGCTCGAGGATCCCGCGACGGGCGGGCTCGGAGAGGGCTGCGAAGGTGATATTCAGGTGGGGAGAATACTGAACCATATGGTTCAGTGTAAGAGTTGTTAGGCCTTTTGGCAGGGGTGCAATTAATCGCCTCAGACTTGTGATCACCGCCCTGGTTGGAGACGGATCGTACGCTCAGCTTCGCGCCATCGCGCCGTTGCGGTACCGCTCGCGCAGGGGCCGGACTACATTTCCTGTCCTTGCGGCGCGCTCGAGGGATCCTCAACCCAGGTCGGCGGCGATCTCGCCGGGATTTGTAAGTTGTTGAAGTTGAACAGGTTATCGTAGTTCGGCCAGGTAGCTCAGTTGGTAGAGCAGCGGACTGAAAATCCGCGTGTCGGCAGTTCGATTCTGCCCCTGGCCATCGATCCTAAGTGTTGACGGGACAATGGGATAAATGAGCGGCGGTCATCGGATGATGACCGCCGCTCCTGCTTTGTCGCCCCAGATTCCCCCGAAACTCGGAGAAGGTTGCGGCGACCACAGAACTCGAAAGATCGACGCAAAAGTGCCGAGAACGTGTGCAAAGTCCGTGTGTCACTTCCGACCCTGTCGCGAGCCGCAAGGGGACGCGGAACGTCACGGCGGCGAACAACCTTCCCGAACATCGACGACTGCAATGAGCTAGCGGACGGGGACAACGGGATGTGTTCCAGCGCCGTCGGCCCCGAGCCAGAACTATTACATGTGTAACAATCTGTGGTAAACAAGACCTTACAGGTCCCGGCCGTTAGAGTCGTAACTCATTACTGGTAAACGCTTTACGTAGTGGCTCGCCAGTTGCTTTAGAGGGCCCCGTGGGACGCACCTTTCCACGTGGAGCTAAGTGTATGAGTCGCAACACCGCTGTTCGATCGTTTCTCACGGGTTTAGGCGTTGCCGTCCTGGTGATCGCGTGCACTCCGGAGAATATCTCCGCGCCACCGACGGCAGCGACAAATGCTTCCATCGGACCAAGCGCTTCGAAAGGCTCGCAGGCGCCTCCGGCCGGCGGTCAACTCGCACCGGGCTCAAACTCCGGCACGGCCGACTCGCTGCTGCCCGCAATAACTCGCAAACATGAACTCAAGAGCGCCGTCACCGTCACTCAGGTGATCGGCATCAAAGGCGGCACGATCAAGATCGGTCAAGCGGGACTGACGGTTGTGTTCTCCCCGGGAGCGCTTCTTCAGGATACGCCGATCACGGTGACGGCCGACGCCGGATCACTCATATCTTACGAGTTCGGGCCACACGGAACTCAGTTTCACGCTCCTGTGGCCATCGAACAGGATATGAAGCAGACCAGCATCGATAAAAAGATTGACCAGGCGAATAGTCTTTACGGCGGTTACATGCCGTTGGGTACCGGCGACATCGTCGGGGACTCAGCGAGTGTAAGCGAACTGCATCACGCCGAAACGAGCATCGGGATTGACCCTCTCGGCAAGCCGGAGCTGAAGACGTCCGTGTTCATCGTCTGGCACTTCTCCGGCTACATCCTGATCGGAGCGAGGCGCTAAATGCGCGAGCGCGCGGAGGGTGTCGAAGGGTGGGAGCAGCGCACCTCCGCGCTCGGGAGGTCGCAGTCAATATGGCAGCCGGGTGAGTTCAAGATCTCATTTGCCAACGAGCGCGTGCTGAAATGCTCTCACCGCGACGGTCCAGAGCGCTGCGAAGAATGGGCGACCTGGCGAGTGCCGCCACCGCTCGCGCTCTGCGGCGACCTCGGCACCCGGTACTACTGCAACGCCCACGTGCCCGACTTGCCTACCCACCGCGAAAGTTAGCTTGCGCCAATACGGTTGGCGCTTTCGGAGGTTGCGAGCGAAGTGCTTGACGCGCTACGACCCATCGCAAGGCGAGCAGATTGAGCACGCTGGTCACCTCATCTGGGAATGGAGACAGGACAACTCCTGGGTAGAGGCACACCCCGCCGAAGCCACCGCGATCCTCACGTTTCTGGGCAAGCGGCGCTGCATCCCGCCCGGCGAAACTGGAATGCAGTCTCCTGGAATACCGGCGTCACACGGAACGTCTCGCCCGGGAACCCAATCTGCGTCCTGAGTCCACGGACGCATTGGAGGTCAGCCACATGGACGCGCACTCGCGGGGCTCGAATTCAGGTCGATCCATAACTCCATCGCACGTTGCGCGCGGTGCGGAACACTCAGTCCATCAACTGGGGGATGCGGTGGTGGGAAGGGCGCGATGCGCGCCCACTCCGCGCCCGACAGCTCGTGCCGGTATGCCATTCGCCCTCCCCGGCGGCGACATCGCCGACCACCACACGCACCGCGCCCCCCTCGTTAGAGAAGGACTAGACCACCCGGCGGCGCCCCGCAACAAAATGCCAGATAATGGAGATTACCGCGATGACGAGCAGGAGGTGGATCAAGCCGCCTCCTATCGGAAACAAGAAGAATCCGAGCGCCCAAAGAACTATCAGGACTAACGCGATGGCGAGAAACACGTATTGCTCCTTGTACTTGGTGGGTAGTGAACGACGCGGCCGACCGGTGCCGGGTCGTCTTACGACTTGCGTTCGCCTTTGCCGAATTCCTTCTGAACCTTGCCAGCAGCTTCCTCGACGCGTCCCTTCACATGCTCCGTGGTGTTTCCCGTCGCCTTGCCTGTCTCGGCCCTCGCCTTGCCCTTCTCCTCCTTAACCTTGCCCTTCACTTCGTTCTTGGCGCCACGCTTGTTGAGATCTGTCATACAGTTGCTCCAGGGCTATTCCGTTCGGCGTTGAACGGGGGAATACTCATCGTTGAGCAAGAGATAGGCCTGGCGAATCCGGGGCGAATGGCGGTGTTCAGACCGATCTGAGCCATGTGCGCTGCAGTCTGCGCTAGAGATGTTTGCCGTCGCGCCGCCATTCAGCCATCTGACTATGTCCGCGCAGACCTGCCCAATTTCTCCCCAAACGGCTCTAAGACTCGTCGCCGCGAACGAGACGATCATCGACCTCCAACCAATTCAAAGAGCTGGCGACCCTCCAGAACCACAACGAGTCAGCCGAACGAGGGACGGCTGCGGCTGCACCTAATCAAACCCGCGTGTCGGGTCTGAAAATCCGCGTGTCGGCAGTTCGATTCTGCCCCTGGCCACTAGTCACAACACCACAGTTCAAGCTCGCGACGTTGGGGCCACCACTGACGACGTCGCGTCCGCTACGCTCGGCGCTGCGCAGGGCCATCGATGAGAGCGGTGAGGAGCGAAGCCTTCGCATCCCTCCAATTGACCGGGAACTTCCAGAAGCGACGCGTGCAAGATGCGCAAACCGCTACCAGCGATGGGACTTCTTCGCCGGACTGCATGACCCAGCTCTGTTCGGCGAGTGTCCAGATCTGTCCACCGGAATCAACGACAACCCGCTCCTCCCGCATTCGGATCCGGGCAGCAATCTGCGGGCCGACAGTGCCGGTATCAGTCGAAATAGCAGTCCACAAGCCAGGACACCAGGCGATCGGACAGCTGCGCCTTATTGTCCTGGAAGGACATGGTGCCAATACTTATGCCTTCGGACATGCAAACGCGCTTGCAGGTGAGGAGCGCCTGCTCCGGCGGCCAGCCGCGGGCTCTCATCAAGGTGATTGCCTCGCACGCGGGCGCTTTTATTTCCTCGACACTGCGGCTTTCCGCCAAGACCGCGGCTGCGGCGTGGGCCATCCTATCCACGGCGGCTCGAAGTTCACTGTCCTCTCGAAGTTCCATAGCGCGGGTGTGCGCGCGAACGCGCGGCCTGGCCCAGCACGCGTTTCCCAACTGGATGGGACTTTGTTAACGCGTTCCAGAGGATCCCAACAGCCACTTAATCCCGTCGACACTACCCAGCCGAAAGGCCGGTATGGGCGAGCAAGATGCCCGCTCGAGAAGGTCGTCGCGAAAGCATACGTCGCCTTCCACTGCGGCGTTGAAACAAAGGCACATACCATACTCGGCCACATCTGATTGGATAGAGGTCTGGCGCGGGGCGTGCAACTCTTGACGCACGTGACTGTTCCAGCCGATCGCAGCCAGGCCTCGACGTGGCTTTCGCCCAACGATACTGAGTGGCTTGCGGCGCTCGAAGCACATCTCACGCGCAGGCCCGGGGTCGCAGAAACGTGAGTCCGAAGGCAACGCCCACTCGTCCGGCTCCCGACCTGGATCCCGCTCACGATCCGGGTTTCGTCGAAGCGAATGTTCGCGCCGAGCGCGCTGTCGCCGAAACGCCCGCGGACTTGATAGGTGCGCCAATTCCGTGGGGCAAGAAAGGATTGCACGAGATCCGCGTTGGTACGGCGTCGTGGACCGATCCGACCATGACCCGCGCTGGAATATTTTATCCGCCTGGAACGTCGAGCGCGGAAGACAGGCTCCGATACTACGCGAGTCAGTTCCCGGTCGTCGAAGTCGACTCCTCCTACTACTCGTTACCAGAGCGAGCGACGGCCACACTCTGGAGCAAGCGAACTCCGGACGACTTTCTCTTCTACGTGAAAGCGCATGCGTTGATGACAGGGCAGCCTACGGAGGTAGCGCGCCTTCCTGACGGCTTGCGGGAATTGCTTCCTCCGGAACTCAACGCGAAGACCAGGTTGTATGGGAAGGACCTTGCGCTCGACGTGAAGGATGCGGTGTGGGATTACTTCATCGACGCACTGGGTCCCTTGATTCTCGCCGGTAAGATGGGCGGACTCTTGCTGCAGTATCCACGCTGGTTCCTCCCGACGCCTGAGAACAAGCATGAAATCGCAGAGGCTGCGGAACGAGTGGGCGGGATACCTGCCGCGGTGGAATTCAGAAACGAGTTCTGGTACTCGAGCGAGAAGGCCACGCAGTGGACGCTCGACATGCTTCGCGATCTCGCGCTCACCCACGTGATCGTCGACGGACCACAGGGAATGAAGAGCAGTGTTCCCGCCGTACCGGCAGTCACGACTCCCACGCTCTCCATCGTACGACTACACGGACGGAGAGCAGCCACGTGGGAGGCTCCGAAAGTACCGACAGTGGAGCGGTACAGGTATCTCTACTCCCCCGAGGAGCTCACGCCGCTGACAGCCAAGATCGAAGAGGCTGCGTCGGAGGCGGAACGCACGGTGGTACTCGCCAACAATTGCTACGCCAACTATGGCGCAACCAACGCGAGAGAACTCGTTGCGCAACTGGCTTCGCTATGATGCAGTTATCCCTGCAACCGAGCACAAAGTTGCTGTTGAGTTGCGTCGTCCTTCGCACGAGTTGAGCCATGTCACAGTTGCCGTCTCCCGCATCCAATGCGATCTTGGGATGACGCTCGACATGTCGGGCGGCACGCAGATCAAGGGTACCGACCCGCAAAGCGCTGCCTTCGCGCTCGCCTGCGACAACTGAGGAGAGGACATGAGCAAGATGACCACCTGTCTGTGGTTCGACCGCGGCGAGGCCCGCAAAGCGGCGGAGTTCTACGCGAGCGTGTTCCCGGACAGCCGGATCGGTGCACGCCACGCGTCCGCTGCAGACAATCCGTCGACGAAGGCGGGCGAGGAGCTCACGGTCGAATTCACCGTCATGGGCCAGTCGTTCGTCGGCCTCAACGGCGGCCCAACTTTCAAGCCGAACGAGTCGGTGAGCTTCATGGTCCTGACCGACAATCAGGAGGACACCGATCGTTACTGGAACGCGATCGTAGGCAACGGCGGCGAAGAGAGCCAGTGCGGCTGGTGCAAGGATCGCTGGGGCTTCTCGTGGCAGATCACACCGCGCGCACTGCTCGCCGCGACGACCGACCCGGATCGCGCAGCAGCGAAGCGCGCGATGGAAGCAATGATGACGATGAGAAAGATCGACATCGCCAGGATCGAAGCGGCACGCCGGGGCTGAGGCCGGGCGTAGTCAGCCGCCTCGGCGCGATACTTCGACAGTAGGAAGAATGACGCGCAGCGTTCCACGCTTGACATAACCCATTTCTATCCGCAAACTCGGGCTCCTCCCACCGGTCCGTGGCGATGCTCGAGTCCGCGCAGTTCGTTGGATCCAAGAAGACCTTTCTGGCAGCCGCGCAGTGCTTGCGGCGGCTATGGTGGGAGAAGCACGAGCCGTCGGCTCCGGAGATGCGCGAGACGCCCGTGGTGCGGTTCCGAATCGAGCAGGGCGCAGCTGTCGGCGTCGCCGCTCGCGGGTACGTGCCGGGCGGGCGTCTGATCCAGCGCGGCGGTCGCAGCATCGAGGCAATACTCGGCGAAACTCAACGCGCACTCACCGATCCTTCGGTGCCCGCGATCTACGAAGCTGGCTTCATCGCTGATGAAACCCTCGTCTTCTGCGACATCCTCGAACGCGTCGCTGGCGGATTCGCCCTAATAGAGGTCAAGGCCAAAGGCTCGCTCAGCGAGGCACTACACGTTCCTGACGCGGCGGTCCAGCTGCACGTTTTAAGACGAAACGGCATTCCCGTGGTCCGCGTGGAGGTAATGCACCTCAACCGCGAATGCCGGTATCCGGATCTGACGAATCTGTTCGTCCGCGAAGATGTTACCGAGCTCGTCGAGGAACGACTAACCACGGTCGGCGACGAAATCCGGATCATGCTCGACACGATCGCCGCTGCCACGCCGCCCGTGGTCGCAATCGGCGATCACTGCGCCAAACCCATCGAGTGTCCGTTCACGGATCGCTGCTGGCCGACACTTCCGGAGCATCACGTGACCACGCTGTACAGGATCTCGAAGAAACAGCGCACCGAGTACGCGGCATCCGGCTGGGAGCTCATCGGCGATCTACCGGACTCCGTGAAGCTCAGCGCAATCGCCGCACGTCAGCGGCGCGCGGTGCGCAATGGCGCGGTGGTGGTCGAGCATGCGGAGCTGGTCGGCGCGTTACATCTCCTTGTCGCGCCAGTTGCGCATATCGACTTCGAAACCGTACAACTCGCGATCCCGCTCTGGGCCGGGGCGCGACCGTTCGATCAGATTCCCGTGCAGCTCAGCTGCCACGTCGTCGACGTCGCTGGCAACGTCCAACATCATGAGTGGCTCGCCGAGGACGATAGCGATCCGCGGCCCGACATCGCTCGCGCGCTGCTCGATGCGTGTCGAGGCGCTGCGACAGTGACCGCTTACTATGCGCAGTTCGAGCAGGCGGCGATTCGGCTTCTCGCGGATGCATGCCCGGAGATGGGTGACGCGCTGCGTGCACTCGCCGATCGCATCGTGGATCTTCTTCCGATCGTGCGCGATCACGTGTACCATCCGGAGTTTCGTGGAAGCTTCAGTCTCAAGAAGGTATTGCCTGCGCTCGTGCCGGCTCTCAGCTACGAGGGCATGCAGATCGCCGAGGGGGAGACCGCGAGCGTCGAAATTGCACGAATGATGTTCGGGAAGGACGTCGTGAGCAGCGAGCGATCAGAGCTGCGCCGGCACCTTCTGGCTTACTGCGAGCGCGATACGGAAGCGATGGTAGCTCTCGCTGAACGACTTGGCGCGCTGGCTGCGCACTCCGACCTCGGCGAAGGTCATTAAACTGACACGACTGTGTATCACACAGTCATTTCGCCACTGTCAAACCCGAAAGTGACCTGACCGCGGCGACCGCGCACAGCACGGCGACGTTCACACCCAGCGCAACGAATCCAACGTTCAGGTCCTTCACCATCTGGGGCGCCGCCGGCAGCAACGTCGCAACGGACGCACTCGTCAGAGTGAGCAACACTACCGTCAGCTCGCCTGCGACGATCCCCGCGATCGCGCTTGCCGCGCTCACCCGCTGGCGCGCGCCGAGGCTCAGCAGCAGCGCCGGAGCGAGCTGCGTGACGAAGTTGTAGCCCATCAGCAGGAGTACGACCAGCGTCCCTCCGCCGCGCAACGCGAGTATGATCGCGACCAGCGCCACCACCGGCACCAACGACCGCGCAACCAGCGACACCGTCCGATCCGATGCGGTCGGCACCATCACCCTGTAAATGTTCTGCGAGATTATCGTCCCCGCTGTTATCAGAAGCATCGATCCGGGAACGAGCGCGGTGAGCAGTCCCGCAGCGCCGATTGCGCCGACCGTCCAGGATCCGAAACTGCGCTCGACGATACGCAGCAGTGACAGATCTGCGTCGGCGCCCTTGAGACCCGGTACGACCAGCACGGCGGCGAATCCGGCGAAGAACACGAACAGGATCACAAGCTGATACAGCGGGAGCAGCACTGCGTTCTTGCGAAACACGTTTTCATTGCGCGCGGTGTACACGCCTGCGAAGAACTGCGGCCACATGTAGAACCCGGTCGCTGTCAGCAGCACAGTCGATATGAACCACGACGGGCTCATGCCCGCTGCCGGAAGCGTAAGAGCTCCGGGCTTCGCACGCTCGACCGCTTCGAACATGGAGCGATATCCGCCAAAATAGTGCAGCGGGAGATAGATCCCGATTCCGATAGCGGCGGCGAGAATCATCGCGTCCTTGAGTGCGGATGTCCACGCCGATCCACGCACGCCGGATATGACCACGTAGCCAACCAGCGCGACGCTCGAAGTCCATATCGCAACCGGCTGAGTGATCACCCTGCCCGATGCTTCGGAGACGATTATGCCGAGTCCCTTGAGCTGCAGAACGAGGTACGGCAAGAGCGCCGCGACGCTCACCAGCGCAACGACGACTCCCAGCGCAACACTATCGTACTTTGCCACGAAGAAATCGGCCTGCGACACGAGGCGGCGTTGCTGTGCATAGCGCCAGATGACTGGCAGCAGGAAGTACGAAGCGGTGTATGCGATCGTTCCGTAACACAGGATATAGAATGCAGGCGCGCCCTTGCCGTACGCCCAGCCGCTACCGCCAAGAAAAGTGAAGGTGGTATATACTTCGCCGGCCATGAGCAGGAACACGAACGGCGTTCCGAACCCGCGCCCACCGACGCTCCACTGCTCGAGATTCATCACGTGACCACGTCGGGCCAGCAGCCCAAGTGCGACAGCGAGCAGGAAAACAACGATGATGACGCCGAGCGCTGGCGTCACTTCGAGCTGGATTGATTCGCGTCAGGGACGGTTATGGAAGCGCGAGAGTCGTGAGCGCCATCCATTACAAAGATCAGCGCCATGATCGCCGATGTCAGGATCACCCAGATCACGATCCACGCGAGCAGGAACGGGAGTCCGAGCAGATACGGCTGGACACGGTTGGCGAACGGCACTCCGCCAAGCATTCCGAGCACTGGAACGACGGCGAGCCAGCGATACCACCTCATCTGCGCGACGGAGCGAGGAAATCAAGCGCAGCAGCCACGAATATTCGCGTTCCATAATCGAGCGCGCGCTCGTCGATGTCGAAGCATTCGTGATGGTGCGGCTGCACGATTCCACGCTCCTCGCATCGTGCGCCGACGTAGAAGAACGCCCCCGGTGCCCGCTGCTGATACGCGGAGAAATCCTCGCCGCCCATGCTCTGGATTGCTTCGGTGAGAAACTCCTCGCCGAGCGCGTGCACGACGGCGCGGCGCAGCAGCTCCGCACCGCGCTCGTCGTTCACAACCGGGCGATAGCCTCGCTCGTACGCGAACGAGTATGTCGCGCCGTGCGCCGACGTGATACCAGCGATGATGCGTTCGATGAGCCGCGGCATGTCCGTGCGTAGTGCGTCGTCGAATGTGCGAACGGTTCCTTCCATCTCGACGGAGCCCGGTATCACGTTGTGCGTGGTGCCACCGGCGATACGCGTAACGGAGACGACCGACGGCTGCAGCGGATCGACGTTCCGCGAGACCACATGCTGGAGGTTCGTGATCACCTGCGCGGCGACGGCTATCGGGTCGACGGTGATGTGCGGTTGTGCGGCGTGGCCGCCGCTCCCCGTGATCGTGATGCGTATCATATCAGGCGCGGCCATGAGTGGGCCTGCTTTCACACCCACCTTCCCGACCTCGAGTGAAAGCCACAGATGTGCGCCTATCACGACATCGACGTCATCCATCACACCCGCCTGCACGAGCTCCTCGGCGCCGCCCGGATACAGCTCTTCGGCGTGCTGGAAGATGAAGCGCACTTCCCCCGCGATCGAATCACGCCGGCCAACGAGGACCTTGGCGGCGCCGAGGAGCATGGAGGTGTGACCATCATGGCCGCACGCGTGCATGACACCCGGATTTCTTGAAACGAAGTCGTGAGTGTTGCGCTCGTCGATCGGCAGTGCATCGATGTCGGCACGGATGGCAAGCACCGGTCCCGGGAGCGCGCCTGTGAGGCGCGCCGTGACGCTCGTCGGCGTGAGCCGTGTGATGTCGAGACCGCCGAAACTGGCCAGCGTATCGGCAATGAACTGCGCCGTGCGCTCCTCGTGAAACGAACGCTCCGGATTCTGATGCAGGTAGCGTCGCCAGCCTATTACATCGTCGCGGACTGATTCAACGGTATCACTCGGGGAAATCGAAGTCGACACGGAACCCTCCTTCCAAGGTCGGTAGATGTTAAGTGGCCGGACCGGGATTGGATAGGGTAACCGGCCACCCGGGCACGGAATTCGCCTTGAAGGGTAGTTACGGTTACCGGGCGAACCCGCGTCCGGACAGGCCGAAAGCGTACCATTCTCGCGCCAGCCATTTCCTTTTCGAATACGAGGTCAGTCAGATGAAGCTACGCCTTCTTTTCTCAGCCGCTTTCTCGATCGCGGCGCTGTCGCTTCCGGCGATGGCCCACGCACAGCGATCGGAGCGTGCTCAACTTATCTGCAACGACGGCACCGTACTGCGGTCGTCAAATGCGAACGACTGCCGTCATCATCGCGGTGTGCGCGCTATGACGAACGGCGACAACCGGCGTATGGACAGAGTGGACGACGGCCGGATGGAGAACGGCAAGATGCTACCTGGAGGGCGAGGTGACATCATGGAGGGCCGCGGCGGGATGACGACCGCTCAGCGGATGGCCGCGCTGCAGATCGACCACACGCGTAACAACGCGACCGCAAAGTGCGCCGATGGGTTCTACTACCATGGCGGGCACAGCCGAAGCGCATGCAGTCAGGACGGTGGGGTCGCCAACTGGTACAAGTAGTAATCGCTGCCAGTCATCATCCAAGCGAGGTCACCCGGACGGGTGACCTCGCTTGGTTTCCGCTCCTTGCGAGCGTAGTTGATCATCTGCCTGCGCCGCTCACCTTACAGGCACCTTACACAGGCACCTTACAGCTGGCTTACAAACCGCAAATCGCGTAAGCTGCGTGGCGCCCGGAGGCAGCGCTGCTGCGCGACGCCAGCTTTCCAAGTAGCTTATCGTCATCCCCTCCGGAGTCTTCTGATGAACGCTCGTAATGGCTGCCGCGCGGCGGCATTGATCTGCTCTACACTCCTGGCGCTTCCGCAGCTCGGCGCACAGTCACCGGGCTACCACGTCGTGAAGACGCTGTCAGTGGGCGGTGAAGGAGGTTGGGACTACCTCACGGCCGACGGCCCTGGCGGACGCCTCTACGTTTCGCGCGGATCCCATGTCATGGTGATCGATATGGCGAGCGATCAGGTAGTCGGCGACATACCAAACACGAATGGCGTGCACGGAATTGCAATCGCGACGGAGTTCAATCGCGGCTTCGTGAGCGACGGCGGCGATACCACCGCGACCATTTTCGATCTCAAGACTCTGCAGACGATCTCGAAAGTCCATGTTACCGGTGCCGGTCCAGACGCGATCCTGTACGATCCGTTCACGAAGCGTGCGTTCACGATGAATCACAGCGGCGGCAGCGCAACGGCGATCGACGCGGCAACCGGCAATGTGGTCGGCACCGCCGACATCGGTGGTATTCTGGAAACAGGCCAGTCGGATAACGCCGGCACCATCTACGTCAACGTGGAGAGCAAGAGCGAGATCGCCGCGTTCGATGCGCGCACGATGGCGGTGAAGGCCCACTGGGCGCTCACCGGCTGCGAAGGTCCGAGCGGTCTGGCGATCGATCGCGACCACGGCCGACTGTTCGCATCCTGCGGCGAGAGCCACACGATGGACGTGATGGATTATCACACCGGTCGAATCGTTGCGACTGTTCCGATCTGCGTCGGCACCGATGCAGCGGGTTTCGATCCGGGTCTCCAGCTCGCATTCGCATCATGCGGCGACGGTACCATCACTGCGGTGCACGAGGATTCACCCGACAAGTACACGGTCGTGCAGACGATCACCACGGAACGCGGTGCACGGACGATGGCTGTGGATGAGAAGAGCCACAAGCTGTATACGGTCACGGCGCAGTTCGGGCCACCGCCGGCAGCGGTCCCGGGCCAGACGAGAAGACAGCGTCCGCCGATGATACCAGGATCGTTTCACGTGCTGGTGATCGACCGGTAGTTGGTGGGGCGTCACCATGCGCACGGGAGTCGCTCCGCCCAATAGCCACCATGCATCGGCAGATCCGTGGGATCATGTAGATGTATAGCATTAGCGGCGTGCGATGGGCGCAGGTGCTTGGGGTTACATTCGTACTTCTGGGCGCACACTCAGGACTGGCACAATAATATCGCGATACGCGCGCACTACTGGATTCAACATGCGAGATAACGCGGCGATCCGATAGGTTGGCGCGCGATGCGCCTTGGACACGAATACGTGAACACGATTTCAGCCGACAGCACCAAGGCTGAGAGACGCCGTCAAACACGATGTATTTATTCCGGCCACGATAGCCGATCGTAAGGTCAGGCAAATTGTCCCAATGGCGGTGACGTTTCGAGTCAGCCACTGAAAGTGGTTGTCACTTGGTGGATTCATTATCACCGAATGCATCGAGTGAGATCTTGAGGTCACGCGTAAGCTCCGCGTCGCCTGAAAGAATTGTCTCCCAGCTCAGGAAACGGTGCTTTCGATGGCCCTTCTGTGCGATGCTCACGCCTTCCGGCGCAACAGTGATGGTGTGCAGGACACCGTTAACTTCGAGCTCGCGCTTGAGTGGCTTATCCAGCTTGACTGCCATTAGTTAGTCCATCTCCGCCATTCGCGTATTCGTCGATATCACGAATATGCACCGACCTGATTGCACTCTATTCCTGCGCGATGCATGGATTGGGCCGATGAGATTGCTAGAGAGCGGCCGACGCCGCCTTCCGATACCGCTCGAGCCACGCGTCACTCCATCCAGCGAACGTTCCCCTCGCAAGCGCCGCCCGGGCATCGCTCATCAGCGTAATGAGGAACGAAACGTTGTGAAGCGCGAGCAGTCGTTTGCCCAGCATCTCTTCGGTCACGAATAGATGACGCAAGTATGCACGATCATACTTCACGCAACACGGGCACGGGCAATCTTCCATCAACGGCCGCCGATCCGTGCGGAAGCTGCTCTGTCGAATCTGGACCTTTCCGTCAGGTGTGAATGCGGTCCCGTCACGCCCCATGCGAGTCGGCGCAACACAGTCGAACAGATCGATACCGCGCCGGACTCCTTCGATGAGATCGTCGGGAAAGCCAACGCCCATCAGGTAGCGCGGAATTCCCTCTGGCAGTACGGAGTCGCCAACTTCGAGCATCGCATACGTGTCATGCTTGCTCTCGCCAACCGACAGGCCGCCGATCGCAACACCGACCCAATCGCCACTATCGAGTATTCCCGCAGCCGATTCCCTGTCGGAGCTCCGCATGCGTGCCACCTTGCATGATCGGGAACAGCGCCTGAGGCGGCGCCTCCAGCTCGGCGGCAAGCGGTGGTGCGCCGTCCGGCACGGCGTAATCCGGAACGGGCTCGCGACCGTCCACGGTTATACGATCGAATTCCGCCTTGCAGCGACGCAGCCAGCGCAGGCTGCGCTCCATCGCCGACCGCGACGCTTCAATGCCGCTCTGTCCCTGGATCAGTTCGTCCATCTGCATCATCACGTCCGCGCCGATGTTGCGCTCGATGCGCATGACTGTTTCCGGCGTGTACTGGTGCGTGGACCCGTCGATGTGACTCCGGAATTCCACACCAGCCTCACTTACACTTCGCAGCTTTGCGAGTGAGAATACCTGGAAGCCACCCGAGTCGGTGAGCATCGGGCCATTCCACCGCGTAAATGCGTGGAGGCCGCCAAGTGCGCGTACCATCATGTCGCCTGGTCGCAGGTAGAGATGGTACGCATTCGCGAGCACCATCTGCGCACCGGCGTGCGCCACCTCGTCCATCGACAGCCCGCGCACAACCCCATGAGTGGCAACCGGCATGAACGCCGGCGTCTCGACTACGCCGTGCGGAGTCTCGAACCGACCGAGCCGCGCAGCGCCACACTCGTGCGACGACTGAAACGAAAAGAGATGACTGGCAAGGCTCACAGATGAGCGATCATCGCGACTGTTGCGTCCTGAAGCAATACACCCAACACGCCAAGCGCCGCGACACCGATCATCGTCCACGTGAGATGTCTGGCAAGATTGGTATCTCGTGAGACCCGCACCGCGAGAGCGACGTTCACCAGGACACTTACCGCGGTCGCGCCAACTGCGCCGATTGCGGCAACCTGCGGCGTGATGGTGTTGTGTGCCGCGAGCAGGGCCGCCGACGCAACCGTGCTGGCGCTCGAAGCGGCGCCACCGATTATGCTCACGAAATAGAAACCGGCATGTCCGAGGGCACGCTGACCCAGCGTTCCGGCAATCTGCAATATGACGAACAGAAGACCGTACTTGAGCGCTGACGTGATGGAAAACGGTGAAGACAACGACAGAACGGGCTGGCTCAGCTCGGGCGCCTCCGCGCGCTCCGCCGAGTGACGTCGTATCACCAGCAACGCAAGTCCGCCCCCCAGCATCAACACGAACGCGAGCGCGCCGCTCGCCAGCGCAGCTGGCGCAACGACGGCCAGAAGTATCGCGTTCCTCAGCACCGACGCAATTGTCGCGAGCAGTATCCCGCCATATGCCGCGTCGGTGAGTGTTCCAGCGCTGTCGTGATCGCGCGTCGCCATTTCCGTGACGGTCACGGTGCTGTTGATCAGTCCGCCGAGAAAGCCGGCGAAGGCGATTCCCTTGGTGCCATACTTCTTGAGCAGGATGTAATTCACGAAGCCTATGCCTGCGATCAGAATCACGATCAGCCACGCCGCGCGCAGGTCCAGCAGGTTCCATTGATCCACGAATCCCGCCGGCAGTATCGGGTATATGACGAAGCCGAGTACCGCGAGCAGAATAGCGGAACGAAGCTCGGAGTCCGTGAGTCCGAGACTGAACTCGTGGAGTTGTTGCTTCCACGCCAGCAGTGCCGCGGTCACAACGGCGATCACGGTTGGCGGCAGTGTATGACCCTGGCCGGCCATCACTCCGGCGAGCGATGTGACTATCAGCGCCGCCGACGTGGTGAGCTCCAGACCGGCGCCTGCGCGCATGGTCTGCAGATTGAGCAGCACGACCAGTACTCCTACGAGGCCCACACTGAGCAGCGCGTACTCGTCGCCGAGGAGCGCCCCGATACATCCCATCAGCGCGACGAAGCCGAAAGTTCTGAGACCGGCTTCCTTGCCGCGGTGCTCGCGCTCGAGTCCCGCAAAAAGTCCAATCGCCAGCGCTAGCGCGAGACGCTGGAACGTGGGGAGCGATGGCCAGAGTGGCATTGGGGTCGGTTGAGGTCAGCGTCAAAGCTACAGTCAATACGCATCGGCGTCGAAGATCGGTGATTCAACCTGCAGCTCCACTCCGTCAGCCATTAACCTTCAACGTTCAGAATCCCGAGATCCGAGAAGATTTTATGGCTTTGCTGGGCATGCAGGATGTGAGCATCGCGTTCGGGGGACCTCCGGTCCTCGACCATGCCGCGTTCAGCATCGAGCGCGGCGAACGCGTCTGTCTACTCGGCAGAAATGGTACAGGTAAGAGTACTGTGATGAAGCTTCTGGACGGCTCTATTCTGCCGGATACCGGAGAGGTGGTTCGTCAGACCGGGATATCGGTGGCAAGGCTCGAGCAGGAGATTCCGACCGAGCTGGACGGAACGATTTTCGACGTGGTGGCCGCGGGCCTCGGTAATACCGGAGGACTCCTGGCGCGCTACCACTCGGCGAGCCAGCGCGTTGCAACCGGTGGTGGCGCAGGTGCGATGCGGGAGCTCGACCGGCTGCACCATGCGCTCGACAGCGCCAACGCGTGGCAGGTTCAGACCCGTGTCGAAACGGTGCTCTTTCACCTGGGACTCGATGGTGACGCGCAATTCGTCGCCGCTTCGGGCGGCCGAAAGCGCCAGACACTGCTCGCCCGAGCACTCGTCGCCGAGCCGGATGTACTGCTGCTGGACGAACCCACGAACCATCTCGACGTGGATGCCGTCGAGTGGATGGAAAGCTTTCTGGTGGACCGCGGCATCACGCTCGTGCTCGTGACGCACGATCGCGCATTTCTGCGGCGTGTCGCGACGCGTATCGTCGAACTGGATCGCGGTCGGCTGGTCGACTGGGGTGCGGACTACGACACGTATCTCCAGCGCAAGCAAGCAGCGCTCGCTGCGGAAGCACGCGAGTGGGAAGAGTTCGACAAGAAGCTGGCGAAGGAAGAGGTGTGGATTCGCACCGGCATTCAGGCGCGGCGCACACGCAACGAGGGACGTGTGAGATCGCTCGAAGCGCTGCGCAGGGAGCGCGGGGCGCGGCGAGAACGGACAGGATCAGCGAAACTTCAGTCGCAGGAGGCTGAACGGTCGGGACGCCTTGTGGTCGATGCGCGCAACATCAGCTTCGCGCGCGGCGAGCGCGTCATCATTCGCGATTTCTCGACCACCATCATGCGCGGTGACAGAGTCGGTCTGATTGGTCCGAACGGTTCCGGAAAGACGACGCTGCTGCGTTTGTTGCTTGGCGAGCTGGCGCCGGATTCCGGTACGATAAGGACAGGGACTGGCCTCGAGATCGCTTACTTCGATCAGATGCGCGAGCAGCTCGATCCGGACCGGAGTGTGTTCGACAGCGTTGCAGACGGCGCGGATTTCGTCGAGATCGCCGGTGCGCGCAAGCATGTGCTCGGATACCTGCAGGACTTTCTGTTCTCGCCGGATCGATCGCGCGCTCCGGTCCGCGCGCTATCCGGCGGTGAGCGAAACCGGCTGTTGCTCGCGCGTCTTTTCACGCGGCCCTTCAATCTGCTGGTGCTGGACGAGCCGACCAATGATCTAGATATCGAAACGCTGGATCTGCTCGAAGAACTGCTCGTCGACTTCGGCGGAACGTTGCTGGTCGTGAGTCATGATCGCGCTTTTCTCGACAATGTGGTGACCAGCACGCTCGTGTTCGAGGGCGACGGTCGCGTTGGTGATTATGCGGGTGGCTACACCGACTGGCTACGCCAGCGAAGGGCGAAGGAGGGCGCGAGTGCTGCCGCTGCCGCGCCGAGGCGTGCGCCATCCGTGGCTCCCGTAGCTCTCGCATCGACGCGCAAGCGCCGCCTCTCCTACAAGGAGACGAGCGAGCTTGCGTCGTTACCGGACGAGATCGACAAGTGCGAGCAGGAGCGTGAACTGATCTACGCGTCGCTCGCGGATCCGAGCTTCCTGCGCGACGGAGCGGCGGTCGTGGAAGCGAAGACACGGCTCGCTGCTATCGAAGTCGAGCTGGCAGCGATGATGGAGCGCTGGGAAGAGCTGGAGACGATCGCGCGCGAGGGGTAGGGGCTTCAGGAAAAGCCGCGTTTCTTGAATGTCGTCATCCCGCCGAAGGCTGGGAACCACGGACCGTTGATCTATTCAACACCGTCGCGTTGCAGCCGGATTGTGGGTGGCAAATCGTAGGGCGCGGATTTATCCGCGCCGCCAATCCCAAATGGGCGATCGACGATTATTGGAAACGCCGTGGAGGCCGAACCGCCGAACCGCCGAACCACCGGACGCCGGACGCCGGACGCCGTAGAACCGTCGGACGCCAATCGTCGACTGATGGGAAACGCCGGTGGGTAGCGCCCTGCGTAGGGCGCGGATTTATCCGCGCCGCCATCTCAAATGCGCGACCGAGGGTTCTTGGAAACGGGTTGGGAAACGGCAACGATCTCTACGGGACGATGTGCAGGGCATGAAGTGCAGGGCATGACGTGCAGGGCATGACGTGCAGGGCATGATGTACTCGGTATTACCAAATGCCCTCATCGCATGTTTGGGATTGGCGGCGGGGATAAATCCCCGCCCCACGCAGGGCGCACAGTGCCGGCGTTTCCTATGAATAGGCGAACGGCGTTAGATGGTTCGGCGTGATCGGCGCATCGGGCGTTTCCAGGATCGCGTTCGACGTTATCGGCGGGGCCAACGACGGTGTTCAACGAGGCCGGCGTTCCAAGCATTGTGTCCAACGTTATCGTCGTTCCCTAAGGATCGCATCCGACGTTATCGGGGTTTCCAAGGATCGTCGTCGCGTATTTGAGATAGCGGCGCGGATAAATCCGCGCCCTACGACACGCCACGCACGATCCGTCTGCAACGTGACGGTGTGGAAGGAATCGTCGGCTGCGGTTCCCCGCATGCGGCGGGGCGACGACGTTCGGGAACCCGGCCACCATCCTCAAGAAGACCTGACGTTATTTTATCGCCGTCAGCAGTCGAGCCGGAGGATAGATCCAGGGTGTGACTCCGTGCAGCTTCACTTCGGTCATTCCGGCGTCGCGCAGATTCTTCGCATACGTCTTCACATGCGCGATGTCGATTATTCCAACGCGACCGCCTGGCCTTAGCACGCGCACGATCTCCTGAACGGCTTTGCGGCGCTCGGCGTCGCCCTTCACGTTGTGGATCGCCAGGCACGAGACAACGACGTCGACGCTCGCATCGTCGAGCGGTAAGGCTCGCATGTCGCCATCACGCACTTCGATGCGTCCGGCGACGCCCTCCGCGCGTGCATTCGCGAGCGTCGCAGCCGACGAATTGTTCTTCTGATCCACCTGTGACCACAGATCGACGCCGATTGCCCTGCCGCTCGTCAACCTCCTCGCAGCGCCGATGAGGAGCAGACCATGACCGCAGCCGACATCGAGCACCGTCTCCGTTCCGGCCAACCGCATTCGATCGAGCAGATCGTCGCGCGCACGCAATTTCCCCCATCTACTGCTAGCAACCATCAACAGAGACCCGACGATGAGACCCCAGCCGATCCATAGCAGGGTCGGAACGATTGCAACGCGAGCCGGGGCCAGAGCTCCGGTCGCGAGATGGCCGAGAAGCAGCGCCACCACGATTGCTGCGATGCCGATAACGGACATGGTCCGGATGACGCCGGGTGCATCTAGACCATAGTCTGCGTCTGGCGATTCCCTCGTTACTGCGTCGGCCATGACTCCTCCCTGCTCAATGTTACACCGGGAAACGGAACACTGCGTTGGATACGTGTCGTTGCGATCGCGTTCTTGCGGTCAGAATTTGCGACTCCTGAATCATCGCGGCCTGATTGCTGCGAAGCGTGCTGACTCTGAGGGTCATATCAGCTTCCAAGCAACGCGCAACGCAGCGAGCGGTGTGCGTCGCTGAGGTTACGGCTAAATGAGAATAAAGTCGCAGCGACGATGGCATAGCGGCGCGGTACTGAGCGCCGCGATCGCTGTTATAGTAGTGTTGCTTCCCAGTGCGTCGGCAGCTGCCCAGCAGCAGCAGCAGTGCAAGCTACTTTGTTCGCCAACTCTGGCGATCGAGCCTACCGCCATCACAAGCCACCTGTTCTCGCAGCCGCGCGTACGTGCGATCGGAACGGGCACAGTGGAATCACTTCCCTCCACCACCAACCTGCAGATCATCGTTGCAACGTCCGTCAAGACGTTGTGGCCACGCGTGTCACTGTACGGCAGTATACAATGGTTGCCGAACGCGACCGAGGCGCGCAATCCATTCACGCTGTACACGGCGAGTGATCTGGATACGAGAAAGATCCGCGCAAATGCGCCGACCGCGAGCGGCGGTCTCTCGCTGAGCCTGCTCGAGGCGACAGATACCAGGGGCTGGTTTTCGATCGATGCGCATGTCGGCGATCTGTACAGCAACGCCGCGCGCCCAAACGACAACGGCTCGTATACGCACAAGCTCGATCTGGGTCTCGTCGGTCAGTGGAATGCGTTCGCGTGGCTGCCAAAGCACACCTACGTGCATGGAGCAGCGCTCTTTGCACTGCTCGACTACGTCGCAACTGGCTTGCCCAAGGCAGGTGACGAGGTGCCGAAAGGGGAGCGCGTCTTCCTCGACGACGTCCACACCGCATCGCTCATCACCGGTCTCTCGATTCCCCTTACGTCGCCCTGACGAAACCGAGTCCACGCCTGCTTGAATGTCCAAAACACGGAAACAAACGATTATTCGATAATTTACCCGGTCCTTATGTATGGGATCGCATACGAAATGCGTTGCAAATGGACCTGATGACCGATTCGAGGAAGGCAGCATGAACATATCAGTGCATCGCGGGGGCGCCTACACAGGAGAACGCTTCGCTCACGCACTCATCATTGGGCTCGTACTTACGGCTGGCGCATGGCCGCGTTCGGTGCGCTCCTCCGCACTCACCGAGCCGCCGCCTCGGCCGGTCCTCCAGAACGTAGGGTTCGCGTCGCCGGAGAATCTCGTATTCGATCCCGCCGAGAACGTCTATCTCGTCTCCAACATGAATGGCGACCCTCGCGCGAAGGACGGGAATGGATTCGTGAGTCGAGTGTCGGCGGATGGGAAGCTGGTGGCGCTGAAGTGGATCGATGGATCGCGTCCCGGAACGCGTCTCGATGCGCCGAAGGGACTCGCGATTCGCGGAGATACTCTCGCGATCGCCGACGTCGGATGCGTGCGCCTGTTCAACCTCCACACAGGTGCATCGCTCGGCGTCTGGAACGTTCCCGGCGTTCTTCTGAACGATGTTTCATTCGCACCCGACGGCTCGTTGTACGTGACGGACACCGGTGCAGATTCCGGAAAGACGGACCCGAGCGATCGCGATGCCGTGTTCCATTTCGCAACGGCAGATCATCCCACACGCGTGATCGTTGGCGCGAGCCTGTTCGGACCCGACGGGATAGTGTCGTCGGACACAGGCTTCACGTACTCCACCTTCAAATCGCATCTCGTGGAGCACGTCACACGCTCCGGCGGGCGAAGGACGATTGCGACGCTTCCGGGAGCGAAAGTAGATGGATTGCGCAGGTTGAGCGACGGCTCGCTGGTGGTGACGAGCTGGGATGCACACTCGGTGTTCCGCATTGCGCCTGACGGCAAGCTGACAACAGTTGTGTCTGGAATAAACTCGCCAGCTGGCGTGGCGTACGACGCCGCGCAACACCGACTCGCGATAACTTCAATGAACGGCAACAGCATGTACTTCGTGGCTCTCCGGTGAGCGCGCAACAGCGGCTCCGCAAGCTTATGCACGTGCCGGCGCTGTTCGCGCTCGGCGTCTCGAGCACACTCGCCGCGTGCTCAACGAGGGAAAACAAGGGACTCAGCGCTTCTGGCAGCGACAGTGCGACGGCGAGCGCCACTGCCGCGAGGCCGGCGCCACCGGGTGAGAACATCACGGGTGCCACAGCGCCATCCGGTGCGGGATGGGGAGTGCCGGCGGACGGCGAGTGGACCACTCAGGGACGCGACTACGCGAACACACGCTACAGTCCGCTCGCCGAGATAGATACCGCCAACGCCGGCGAGCTGCGCGTTGCGTGGACATTCGACGATGGAATTCTGCACGGTCACGAAGGAACGCCACTCGTGGCCGACAACACGATGTACGTCGTCACGCCATTTCCGGACATCGCTTACGCACTCGACCTCACCAAACCCGGTGCGCCGATCAAGTGGACGTTCAAGCCGAATCCATCACCGATCGCGATCGGTAAGGCGTGCTGCGATGTGGTGAATCGCGGATGGCAGCTCGCCGATGGCAAGCTCATCTACAACCTGCTCGATGGTCACACCGTTGCTGTCGACGCCGCAACTGGAAAGGAAGTATGGCGCACGCAGGTCTACGACGTGACCAAGGGCGTAACGATGACGATGGCGCCGCTCGTGGTGAAGGACAAGGTGCTGGTCGGCAACAGCGGCGGTGAGATGGGAGTGCTTGGCTCGCTGACGGCACTCGATCTCAAGACCGGCAAGATTGTGTGGCAAGCGACGAGCACAGGTCCCGATTCACTCGTGAAGATCGGTGAAGACTTCAAGCCCTTCTACTCGTGGATGCGCGGCAAGGACCTCGGCGTATCCACCTGGCCAGCAGGCGCGTGGAAGAACGGCGCCGGCGCGGTGTGGGGCTGGATCACGTATGACCCTGATCTCAATCTCATTTACGCAGGGACGAGCAACACTGGACCGTGGAACGCGCAGCAACGTCCGGGACTCAACCTGTGGACCAGCGGAGTATTCGCGCGCAATCCCGACACTGGAATGGCGCGCTGGGCATTTGTCTTCACGCCCCACAATCAGTGGGACTACGACGGTGTCAACGAGAACATTCTGGTGAATGTGCCGTTCAACGGTCAGATGCGGAAGGTGATGGTGCAGTTCAACCGGAACGGATTCGCGTACATGATCGATCGTGCGACGGGTGAGGTGCTGTCGGCGAAACCATTCGGTCACGAAAACTGGGCATCGGGCATCGACTCCGTAACGAAGATGCCGATAGTCGTACCGGAGAAGGAAACGGAAGTGCCGGGAAGATGGGTGCGCGACATATGTCCTGCGGACATCGGTGTGAAGGACGAGGAGCCGGCGGCATTCTCGCCGCGCACGGGTCTCTTCTACGTACCTGTGCAGAACATCTGCATGGATTACAAGGGGCGCGAGGTCAGCTACATCGCCGGTACGCCTTACTGGGGCGCAGACATGACGCGGCACCCTGGTCCCGGAGGCAACTACGGCGAGTTCATCGCGTGGAACCCTGCGACCGGGCAGAAGGTGTGGGGAATACCCGAGAAGTTCCTGGTGTACAGCGGAGTTCTCGTTACGGGCGGCGACGTGGCGTTTTACGGTACAGTGGACGGCTGGTTCCGCGCAGTCAACGCGCGCACCGGCAAGGTACTGTGGTCGCAGAAGCTCGGCTCCGGCATCATCAGCGACCCGATGACTTATCGCGGGCCGGACGGACATCAATACGTATCAGTCATTGCCGGTGTCGGCGGTGCTGCGATGGTGACGAAGTCGATGCCCGGATTTCCTGCGCGCGGCGGCACTGTATACACATTCGAGCTGGGCTCCAACATAATGCCGGTCGGCGAGACGCCATCCGCCGGAATGAGCGCCGGTGGCAGCGGCAAGTCGAGCGGAGGGAAGCGGTGATGTTGCACAGCAATACTTGGGGGCCTGGCACGCGCGCTCGTGCTGCATCACTGTGCTGCGCTCTCGTGGGCGTGTGGGCCACGGTCGCGTGCAATGGAGCACCGGAGAAAATACGCGGCGGCGCGACGGGTGCAGGAGGATTGCCACCCGACTCTCTTATCTCACGAGTCGCGCTCGGCGACATCGCGGGCGGCCATCCGAACACGCTCACGATGCAGATCAAGAACCCGTACGAAGGGAGCGTGGCTGCCGCCGAAGCAGGTCAGCAGCTGTTCATCCAGATGAACTGCGTGGGTTGCCACGGCTACGACGCGAAGGGCGGAATGGGACCGGATCTCACTGATGCTTACTGGCGCTACGGCGGCTCGCCAGTCGAGATATACAAGTCGATCTACGACGGTCGCCCGCAGGGAATGCCAGCATGGGGCCGTATGGTGCGACAGGCTGATGTCTGGAAGATCGTGACCTATCTACAGTCTCTCGGAGGAACGTTCCCGGCGAGCCTCGCGGAATCGGCGCGCGAAGGAAACCTTGGCGACAAGGACACGACGGCTGGCTCGACCATGAAAGGCCGACAGAGCGACCAGTAGCGATGCAAATCGGCGAGACGCGTCTCGACACTCACGCTCCGGACTTCATGCACCCGTCCGGCGCGCCGGGCGGGAGCCAGGCTGCGCTTGGCTGGGAACTGACTGTAGTCGCGATTGCGGTCGTCGTCGTGGTCTCGGTGATCCTGATCGTTGCACTCGTGCGACGCCGGCCACCGACCGAAAACGACACGGTGTCGGGAAGCGGCGGTGGACGCTGGCACGTCGCGTCCGGCGTCAACTGGATCTACACAGGACTGGCGATAACGGCAGTCATACTAATCGCGAGCTTCGGCACGACTGTCGCGACGATAAACGCGTCTACGCGTGCGGGGCGCAGACCTCCGATCACCCTGAACGTCACCGCGCACCAGTGGTGGTGGGAAGTGCGTGTCAGCGACTCCGTGCCATCGCACTCCTTCACGACCGCCAACGAGATTCACGTACCGGTCGGAGTTCCAATACTTCTCCGCGTGCAATCGCCCGACGTCATCCATTCGTTCTGGGTGCCGGAGCTCGGTGGCAAGATCGACGTCGTACCTGGACAGACCAACGAGTCGTGGATCCGCGCAGACAAGCCCGGTGTGTATCGTGGCGCGTGTGCGGAATACTGTGGGCTGCAGCATGCGCACATGGCGTTTACTGTGGTCGCACAATCGCCTGCAGAGTATGAGACGTGGGCCAACACGCAACGAAGCGAGGCGCCACCGCCAGCGGTGAACACTGCGGCGGCGCTCGGTGAGAATGTCTTCGATCAGTCTTGCGGTGGCTGTCACGCAGTCCGCGGAAGCGAGGCGCTCGGTCGCATGGGCCCCGACCTCACGCACGTGGCCGGCAGGCTCACGATTGCTGCCGGTCTTATCGACAACAGCTCCGCCGCACTTACGGACTGGATACGTGATCCACAGGCGATGAAGCCGGGAGTGCTGATGCCGAATGTGGGTCTGAGGCACGACGACCTCGTCGACGTCGTTGCGTACCTGGAAACACTGCACTAGCAAATCGAGGATACGCTGTGGCAACCACCATGGATGCACCGTCCGTAGCCCGTCTCCAGAGTTCGTGGGAGACGCCCCGCGGATTGCGCGGTGTGCTCACAACGGTCGATCACAAGACAATTGGCATACGATATCTCGTAACCGCCATGATCTTCCTCGTGCTCGGCGGCCTCGAGGCTTCTGTGATGCGCGCTCAGCTGTCGCAGCCGAATCTGCATCTTCTCTCGCCGGAGCAGTACAACCAGTTGTTCAGTGTGCACGGCGTCACGATGATCTTTCTCTTCGCTGCGCCAATTCTGTCGGGATTCAGCAATTACATATGGCCTCTCATGCTCGGCTCGCGGGACATGGCTTTCCCGCGTCTCAACGCGCTGAGCTACTGGCTCTTCCTCGGCGCCGGCATCTTCATTTACTCCAGTGTGCTCATCGGCCAGATGCCGAACGCCGGTTGGTTCGACTATGTGCCGTTCGCCGAGCGCGGCTTCGATCCCGGCCGCAACATCGACTTCTATGCGCTTGGTCTGCTGCTCCTCGGCGTATCGACGACCGTCGGATCCGCCAACTTCATAGTCACGCTGTTCAAGACGCGCGCGCCGGGAATGTCGCTGAACCGGCTTCCGATCATCGTGTGGGGAACGCTTACAGCTTCGTTCGCTAACCTGTTCGCGCTTCCATCGCTTTCTGTAGCGCTCATCTTTCTCTACTTCGACCGGCGATTTGGAACGCACTTCTATGACCCTGCAGCTGGTGGTCATCCACTTCTCTGGCAGCATCTGTTCTGGATCTTCGGACATCCCTGGGTATATGTGATCGTGCTACCGGCGATGGGAATCGTGTCCGATGTCATTCCGACATTCGCGCGACGTCCGCTGGTGGGATACACGTTCGTAGCGCTCGCAACTGTCTCCACCGGTATTCTTGGCTTCGGCGTCTGGGTACATCACATGTTCGCAACCGGGCTTCCGACGCTCGGCATGTCGTTCTTCAGCGGCGTGAGCATGATCATTACCGTCCCAAGCGCTGTCGCGGTGTTCGCATGGCTGGCAACGATCTGGTATGGACGCCCATGGTTCACGACCTCGTTCATGTTCATGGCGGGATTCGTCATCCTGTTCGTGATCGGTGGCGTGTCGGGTGTGATGACCGCCGCCGTCCCGTTCGATCTGCAGCTCACGGACACGTACTTCGTCGTTGCGCACATTCACTACGTGCTTGTTGGAATCAACGTATTTCCGGTGATAGGCGGACTGTACTACTGGTTTCCCAAGATGAGCGGACGTATGCTCAACGAGAAGCTGGGCAGATGGAACTTCTGGTTGATGTTCATCGGGGCAAACGTGGCGTTCCTGCCTATGCACCTCCTCGGCCTTCTCGGAATGCCACGGCGCATCTACACGTACGACGCTGGTCTCCATTGGGGAACCACGAATCTCATCATCACGATCGGCGCGTATCTGTTTGCGATCGGCGTGCTGCTGTTCATCATCAACGTTCTCGTGTCACTTCGGAACGGAATGATTGCCGGGCACAATCCCTGGGATGCGGGCACCCTCGAATGGTCGATGAGCTCTCCGCCGCCTCCGTACAATTTCGCAACGATACCGGTCGTTGCGAGCCGTCATCCTCTCTGGGAGGATCGACTGCCCGCCGAGGGCACCGGCGCAAGCATTCTCGACGATGGGCCGGTGCTGGAAACCGGCCGCGAGACATTCGGGACGTCTATTCTGGACGGTGATCCGACGACCGTTATGCGGATGCCGGAAGACAGCCCGTGGCCGTTGGTGCTGGCCGTGTCGCTCACCGCGGCGTGTTATGGACTGTTGCTGCCGTCGAACGTCCTGACCATCGCAGGGTTCGTGGTTGCGATCGTCAGCACGATCGGATGGCTGTCTCCCTCACCGGGCCTCGTCGCAGACCGAGTAGATACGGTCTTTGGAGCGCTGCCCATCAACGGACTGGGGCGCTACTCGGCGGCGTGGTGGGGAATGGTGTGCGTGATTGCGACCGAGGCGTCGTTCTTCGCGTACCTGCTTGCAAGCTATTTCTATCTCGCGTCGATGTCCGCCAACCCGTGGCCAACCGGCGGTCTTCCTGCGTTGACGCTCGGGATCATCAATACAGTGATACTGATTGTCAGCAGTGTAGTGCTGGAGAGCGCTCGTAGACGCGCAGAGCGGGACAGGACAGGAGTATTACGCACCGGGATCGGAATAACGATCCTGCTCGGCATTGTGTTCCTGCTGATTCAGGGTGTGGAGTACTCCCACAAGGGATTTACCCCGACCACCGATGCGTACGGGTCTCTCTTCTTTACAATCACCGGCTTTCACGGTGCGCACGTACTGGTCGGTATAATCATGCTGGCCACGCTCTTCTTCCGCGGCTCGCGCGCAGCTGCGCGAGGACTCAACAGCGGCTGGTTATCGGTCGCGAACGTCACGATGTACTGGCACTTCGTCGACATCGTCTGGCTGGCCGTGTTCACGTCACTGTACATCACACCCTACCTCGGTCGATGACAGACACCCGCGCGGGCTCGAACAAGGACGCCGAGGCGAGCCAGAGCGTCGGCGGTGCTGGCAAGCCCGGCCATCCGGCGCCCGCGCGCGGAAGCGTTTCGTCGTTCCAGATATGGTTCGGACTGTTCGGGGGTGCGGCTGCGTGGACCGTTCAACTCATCGTGAATTACGCAATCGCAGCGCACGGATGCTACCCGAGGTATGTGCCACTGGCGGTTCCCGTGACAGGCCAGGCGTCGTTCTCGATCTCACTCGTCGCGATAAGCATACTGGCAACGGTGATCGGAATCGCCGCGCTGTTGGTGGCCATCACAGCGTGGCGGCACACGTCAGGTGAAACCGGGGGCGAGGCACACTGGCTGCTCGATACAGGTGAAGGTCGGACCCGCTTCATGGCCGCCGCTGGAATAATGACCAGTGCGGTGTTCCTGCTCTCGATACTCTTCCACTTCGCCGCTGTGATTTTTCTGGGACATTGCTAGGGCCGGTATCGCGGCGAGTGCCACGCCGAGCTACGCCGCGGCTGCCATCTCTTCCTGGACTGCACGCGCCACGCAGTACTCGTTGCAGCGTATTCTGCGCGGACAGCGCAGGCAGTCTCGTCTGATCTTCTCAGGGTACTGCGCCCGATCGGTGACGACATAACCGGCGCTCTCGAAGAATCCGGGCGTCAATGTCAGTGCGAACAGCTCGTCGATCCCGCGCTTGCGAGCGAGGCCCTCGACCGCTGCGACGATCGCGGTGCCGAGCCCGAGGCCGTGCGCCTGGCGCGCGACAGCGACCGACGCGACCTCGGCGAGCGAAGGCGAATATTCCTTGAGCGCGCCGCATGCAATCACGGTTCCCTTCTCATCGACCGCAACAACGAAATCGTGAAGTGTCATGCGCACCGATTCCGGCGACCGATACAACATGATCGCTTCGGCGGCGTAACCGTTGACGAGCGATACGATGCCATCGACGTCGCACTCGCGCGCGCTACGGATGATCGGCGGCACGACGCCAGGGCTCATCGAAGCACTTCTTCCAGGCACTCGAGGCCTTCCCTGAGATCTTCGCGCGAGATGACGAGCGGCGGAAGCAGACGAAGTGTGTACTCACCGGCGGAAAGAATCAGCATGCCAGCATCCATTGCACGTGCTACCACGCCTGCGGCAGGTTCGACGACGTCCAGCCCCCACATCAGTCCCCTGCCGCGCACGGCACGGATGCGACCGGTACGGTGCATTATCGCGTGAAGCTCCTCGCCCATCCGCGCGCCGTTCTCGCGCACCTGCTCGAGAAGCGCCGGCTCGGCGATACGCTTCACCACGTGCAGAGCAACGCTCGCCACGAGTGGGCCGCCGCCGAACGTCGTACCGTGATCCCCTGGCTTCATCACAGCGGCGATATCTCCGCTCAGCAGTACGGCGCCCATTGGCAGGCCGCCTGCGATGGGCTTGGCGAGTGTTATCATGTCGGGAACGACACCGGTCTGCTCGTACGCAAACAGAGTTCCGGTGCGACCGAGGCCGCACTGAATTTCATCGAAGATGAGCGCGATGCGACGCTCGTGTGTCAGCGCGCGCAGCTCGGCGAGGAGTCCGCGATCGATGACACGAACGCCGCCCTCGCCCTGCACGGGCTCCACGATCACGGCCGCTACTGTCCGCGCGTCCAGCGCAGCGTCGAGATCCTCGATCGTCCGCTCGGCGATCGATACGCCAGGCGCCAGCGGAAGGAACGGCGCCTGATATGCGGCCCGATCGGTCGCGGCCAGCGACGCGAAGAGACGGCCGTGAAACGCGCCGCGCAGCGAGATGATGCCCGTCTTCTCCTTGGAGATACTGCGACCGAACTTGCGCGCGAACTTGAACGCGCCCTCGTTCGCCTCGGCACCGGAATTACAGAAGAACACCGACGACGCGAATGAATGGTCGACGATGAACTGCGCGAGCTCTTCACCCGGCCGCGTGCGGTAAAGGTTCGACGTATGGATTACACCGGTCTGAACCGATTCCTGGATCACACGCGCGATACCGGGATCGTTGTAACCGAACGCATTGACGGCAATTCCGCTTCCGAGATCCAGATAAGCCTTCCCGTTCGCGTCATACACATACATGCCGTCGCCGCGCACTATCTCCATCGGCGGGCGCTTGTAGGTGCCGAGCAGCGCGGGTTGAGTCGGGGCCGGAGCTGGCGTTTCCAGCTCGTTCGAGATCTGCATCACAGGCAAAGTCATGGTCGTCACTTTGCGCCTACCGTTGCAAGTGTAATAAATGTGCCGCGCTCAGAATTCCCGAGCGCGTCCATGTCGGCGATTCGCACCGACCGAACACCACCAGCGAGCGCAGCGTGCGCCGCCTCGAGCTTCGCAGCCATTCCGCCCACCGCGACACCCGACGCGACGAGAGAGCGCGCCTCGTCCACGTCGAGCTGATCGATCACGTTCTTCGTTTCATCCAGCACACCTTCGACGTCCGCGATGAGCAGCAGCTCGTCCGCACCGAGTGCCACGGCGATCGCTGCCGCTGCGTCGTCGCCATTCACATTGAGTGCTGTGCCGGGCGTTTCGGCGCTCGATGCCAGTGGCGAGATCACGGGTAACAGGCCAGCGAGCCAGAGCGTCTCGATCAGCGACGTGTTGATACTCACCGGCATGCCGACATATCCAAACTCTGTGATCCCCAGCGGAGCGGCGGAGATGAGCGAGGCGTCCTCGCCCGATATGCCGACAGCCGGCGCACCGGCGGCGTTGAAGCGCGACACCAGGCGCTTGTTGACGACACCCGAGAGCACCATGCGAATGATGTCGAGATCGTCAGCGGTCGTCATGCGGCGGCCACCCGCGAAGCGCGGCTCGCCGCCGAGCTTGCGCTGGAGTGCGGAGATCTCGTCGCCGCCGCCGTGCACGACGCACATTGCGCGGTTCGCGCTCCAGGCGGACGCGATGGCCGGCGCGAGCGCATCCGCGGATTGCGCGCGGCCACCGAGCTTTATCACCCGCTTCATGTCCGTCACGCCGGGAGTCCCGTGGTTTCAGGGAATCCGAACATGACATTTGCATTCTGCACAGCCTGCCCTGCCGCGCCCTTGACGAGGTTATCGATGGCCGCGACGATCAGGAGCGTCGGCTGGCGCACGTTGGCGGCGTGCTTCACACTGATGCGCACGACGTTGCGGCGCACGACGTCGCGCAATGACGGCATCGTGTCGCTTATCTCGATGAACGGCTCGTCGCGATAAGCGTCGCGCCATATCTCGACCGGGTTAGAGATAGTCTCGACGACAGGCACGGCGATGGTCGCGAGAATTCCGCGGGCTACGGGGAGCAGGTGCGGCGTGAAGAGAATGTCGTTGTCGCCGCCCATATGGGTGACGACCGCGCGCATCTCGTTCAGGTGACGATGCTCGTTGCCGACCGCGTAGGCGCGAAAGTCTTCGGCGACTTCGGCGAACATGAGCTCCGGTTTGGGCGTGAAGCCCGCACCGGTGACTCCGCTGGCCGCGTTCACGTTGATTGTCGCGCCAGGCAGCGTGAGCGCGCGCGCAAGAAGCGGCGCGAGGGCGATGAGGACCGCCGTCGGATAGCAGCCCGGATTGGCGATGACGCTCGCGTCATGCAGCTCCGGGCGCATCAGCTCGGTGAGGCCGTAAGGGGCTCGCGGGATACTATAGGAGGATGCGGGCGCCTCGTTTCCGGGTCGGAGGTCGGCCGAAAGGTCCACGACCCTAGCGCCTGCATCGCTTGCGGCGTGAACCCAGCTTGCGGAGGCGCCGTGCGGGAGCGCCGAAAAGACCAGGTCGGCGGAGTCGAGCGGGGCTTCTTCGGTGGCGATGAGCGTGACTGAGCGCCCGGAAGCACAAATATGCTCCCCAGCCCTGGAATTCGCTGACGCGAAGGCCAGTTCCATGGAGGGATGCCGAGCCACAAGATCACAAATCTC
Organism: uncultured Gemmatimonadales bacterium; assembly: GCA_963731305.1. Taxonomy (GTDB): domain Bacteria; phylum Gemmatimonadota; class Gemmatimonadetes; order Gemmatimonadales; family Gemmatimonadaceae; genus Fen-1247. The sequence goes on from CAVSUQ010000006.1 coordinate 89,221, forward strand.
GCGACCCGCGTACCCAGAGGCGCCGAGTACGCCGACCGTAACTTTATTCACTCGGAATGTATAAACAGTCATACGCCCGGTCGCAATGGGCCGGCGTCAGCATGGTAAATGCAAGTGGCTGCATGGGCGGGACCAGCCACCATCAGACCCAGGGAAAGCGCCATGGAAGCCAAGGCCAGGATGCTGGGGCATCCGATCCACCAGATGCTGATCGTCTTTCCACTCGGGCTGCTCGCGACGAGTCTCATCTTCGACATCATCCAGCTCGTGACGCATGATCCGGAGTGGTCGCACGTCGCTTACTATCTGATCGGCGCTGGTCTGATCGGCGGAGTCGTTGCGGCTGTGTTCGGCCTCATCGACTTCATGGGAATTCCGACCGACACGCGGGCCAAGCGAGTCGGCAAGTGGCACGGGCTGGGAAACCTCGCCGTGATCCTTCTCTTCGCCGTCAGCTTCTACGTACGCATTCCGAATTCGGAGCCGCCCAGTGTGACCGCGCTGGTGTTGTCCGTACTGGGTGTGATCGTTTCACTCATCACGTCGTGGCTTGGTGGAGAGCTGGTCAACCGGCTTGGAATCGGCGTGTCGGACAATGCGAATCCGGATGCGCCGAGCTCACTGAGCTAGAGACGAACGCGAGCGCGCGCATGATGCTTGCGCCGCGCCAACGAAGGTGTAACGTGTGTCGTACACAGAACGACCCCTCCAACAGGAGCCGATCCCATCGTGCGCACTCGTCTGATCGCGGCGCTCTCCGTGTGCGTCGCCGCGCTTCCCTGCACGCCCACTCGCTCAGCGGCACAGAGTGTCGGATCTGCGGTGCCCGAGCCCGCTTCGGTAATCGGCTTCGCGCCCGGCACCGACCGAAAGCTCCCTCAATGGCAGCAGATCGTCGCGTACTTCCATGCGCTTCAGAAGGCGTCGCCACGGATCCAGGTTCACACGCTCGGGAAAACGACGCTTGGACGGCCGTTCATAGCAGCGTTCATCGGCGATTCGGCGACGATCGCGAACCTCACCAACTATCGCGAGATGCAGCTGATGCTCGCGGATCCGCGGCTCGCGACGGCAAATCAGATTGCGGACGTCGAGCGCGACGGCAAGCTCGTCGTTCTTGTGACGTCGAGCATTCACTCGACCGAAGTCGGCGGCATTCTCACGCCGATGCGTGCTCGCGCACAAGCTCGTCGCCGACGAGGATGAAGAGACGCGGGCGATCCGCCGAAACACGATAGTGATTCTCGTTCCGTCGCTCAACCCTGACGGTGTCGACATCGTCGGCGACTGGTATCGCAGCTCCATCGGCACGCCGTGGGAAGGCACCGGGCCGCCGGTTCTGTATCATCACTACACGGGTCACGACAACAATCGCGACTGGTACGCGTTCACGCAGGTCGAGACGCAGATGGTGATCGACTCGCTGTACGATCGGTGGCATCCGGAGATAGTCAACGACATCCACCAGCAGGGGTCGGAGGGGACGCGGATCTTCATCCCGCCGTACATGGATCCCATCGAGCCGAACATCGACCCGATCCTGATGGCCGGCGTCGCGCAGATGGGCAAGTCGATGACGTGGCGCATGACGGCCGACGGATTCACCGGCATTGCGAACAACACATCCTACGACGCGTGGACGCCGGCGCGCGCGTTCCAGCATTACCACGGCGCAATTCGCATCCTCACGGAGACGGCGAGCGCGGCGCTCGCATCGCCGATCACAGTCTCGTTCGACTCGCTGCGTCCGGGTTACAACGTCGACCCCAAGAAGACGGGCGTCGATTTCCTTACCACGTGGCCCGGTGGCAAGTGGACGATCGGAGACATAGTTCGCTATCAGACCGAGGCGAGCATGGTGCTGCTGGCGCAGGCCTCGGCCGATCGCGCGGAATGGATGCGCAGCTTCGAGCAGGTGGAGCACAACGCAGTGATGGGCAACCGGGCATCGGGACGGGAGAGCTGGCCTGCGACGATCGTCATCCCCGAGCAGCCTGCACGCGATACCGCAATAAATACGGCGCTGCGCATCCTCCAGCGCGGGCAGGTTGCGGTGCGCCGCACGACCGCGCCGTTCAGCGCCGACGGCAAGCAGTATCCCGCGGGAAGCTACATCGTTTACACTGCACAGCCGTACGGTGCTTTCGCGAAGACGCTGCTCGAGGATCAGCATTATCCGAATCTCTTCGAATACCCCGGCGGACCACCGAAGCGGCCGTACGATGTCACCGCGCACACGCTTCCACTGCTCTATGGCTTCGACGTGGCGTTCGTGCGCGACTCGGTCACCGCTGCATCGACGCCGCTCGCGCCGGTGCGCGCGCTCCCGTGGATCGCGACCGGTCTCACGAACAACAAAACGCGCCGCATTGCGATGTACCAGAACTGGGCTCCATCGATGGATCAGGGGTGGACGCAGTGGGTGTTCGATCAGTATCACATCCCCTACACGATGATCACCGCGAAGGACGTTCGTGCCGGAAACCTCGGCGCGCGCTTCGACGCGATAATTCTTCCGGATCAGAACGCGCGCCAGATCACCGCTGGCCCGCGCGGCCCTTATCCTGATTCGCTCAAGGGCGGACTGGGTGACGAAGGCGCGAAGGCGCTCGCAGCATTCGTGGACGGCGGCGGCACACTCGTCGCGTTCAACGCGGCGAGCGAGTATGCGATCGACGCGCTCAAGCTTCCGGTAAAGAACGCGCTCGCAGGCTTGCGTCCAACTGACTTCTACGCGCCGGGCTCGATCTTTCGCGTTGAGTTCGATCGCGCCAATCCACTTACTGCGGGACTGACTGCGCCGCAGTCAGCCGTGTGGTTCGAGGAGGGCCCGGCATTCGACATCACCGATCCATCGCGCGCCACAATCGTCGCGCGCTATCAGAGCCAGGGCGATCCGCTGCTGTCGGGCTGGCTGCTTGGTGCGCAGCACATCAATGGCAAGGCGGCGATGGTGGACGTGAAGGAGGGAAAGGGACACGTCGTGCTGTTCGGATTCCGGCCGCAGTATCGCGCGCAGAGCATGTCGACATATCCACTGGTGTGGAACGCGCTACGGTAGAGCCTCTTCATTCCCGCGAAAGCGAGATTTTCGTAAGGAAGCGCCGAAATGGTTGAGAGTCGTCATCCTCGCGTAAGCGGGGATCCACGGCCGACGATTCCTTGGGCACCGTTACGTTGCAGCCATAAACGTGGGTGGCATATCGTAGGGCGCGGATTTATCCGCGCCGCCAATCCCAATGCGCGACCGATGATGCTTGGTAACGTCGGTAACGCCGAACGCGATCCCTGGAAACGCCCGATTCGTCGAACGGTGGCTGAACCGTCGAACCGATCGTGAAACGCCGTTCACCTATCCATAGGAAACGCCGGCGGGTAGCGCCCTGCGTGGGGCGGGGATTTATCCCCGCCGCCAATGCCAAATATGCGATGAGTGCCATTGGTAATACCGGGCACATCGTGCGGCACATCGTTCGTGCACATCGTTCCGTGCACATCGTTGCCGTGCACATCGTTGCCCGATTAACCCGTTTCCAAGACCCGTCGTCGCCCATTTGAGAGGGCGGCGCGGATAAATCCGCGCCCTACGATTTGCCACCCACCGGCGTACTGCAACGTGACGGTGTTGAATGAATAACGGTCCGCGGATTCCCGCTTTCGCGGGAATGACGGCGCGGTATCAATGAAGCGTCTCGCCCCGCTCCAGCATCGCCACGAAAATCGCGAGCCGTTTCGCGCGGGTTTCCGGCTTCTTCGCCGTATGAAGGCGGAATAGAATCGCGTAGCGGTTCTGGCTGCTCAGCTTTGCGAAGAACTTCGCCGCTCTTGGCCTGGCGTCGAGCTCGGCCTGCAAATCGGGAGGAATCTGCGCGCGGGCCTGGCCTTCGTACGCCGCATCCCATCTACCGTCCTTCTTCGCACGCTCGACTTCCGCGAGACCTGCCGCGTGCATGTCGCCGCTCTCGGTCAGCGCGCGTACCTTATCGCGATTGATCGTGGACCAGATGCTGCGCGCTCCCCGTGGCGTGAATTTCTGGAGAAACGTTTTCTCGTCATGACCCTTCTTCTGGCTATCGATCCAGCCGTAGCACAGCGCAACGTCCAGCGCTTCGGCGTAGGTGACCGATGGGATGCCTGAGGCTTTCTTGGCGAAATGAATCCACACACCAGAAGACGTCGCGTGGTTCCTGTCGAGCCATTTCTTCCATGCCGCTCGGTGCGTGAATGGAAGAACTGGTACTTCCGCCGCTACATCCTTCTTTTTCGGAGCGGCCGACATGCAGTGTTTCTGTCTCGGATCACTGCTTCGGCTTGAGCGTCTGCAGCGCGCGCGTTGCCTGCCTGTCCTTGGGATCCAGCGTCAGCGCTTTCTCGAAGCTCTGGATCGCGGTCGCGGTATCGCCTGACGCGAGCTGCGCACCGGCGAGCTGTGACCATGCGGACGCCGAGTTTGGCGCGTACTCCAGATTCAACTGATAGAAGCGCACTGCGTCGGCAAGATGGTTCTGCTCGCGCAGCTCGCTCCCAACGATGCTGAGTGGCGCTTCACCGAAGTCGTACGATGCGCGGCCGTAGTAATGCTGTCTCAGATCGCGATACAGGGCGATCGCCGAATCAGCGCCGGCCGAATCGTAGCGCGTGAGAATCACCTGCTCGAGCTGGCGCGGCTCTGCAACGCCACGGTGACACGTCGCGCACGTCACGACGACCGGCGGCTGCAATCGCGACGGCAGCTTGGGCAGGTACTCACCGTTGATCGCCTCGACCATGCGCAGCATCGTGCGCGCCTTCTCCTTGTTCGGCTTCTGATCCGATGCGAAATCGCGCGGTCCGTTTTCCTCGGCTACATGGCAGAAGGAGCAGTTGACACCGAGTGCGCGGGTGAAGGTGCCCATGGTGTCGAGCAGTGCACGGACCGGGATGTCTTTCGGGAAGACTTTGAGATTCTTTGGCTTGGGCGGTGGACCCTGATTCTGCGCGCCGAGTGTGAGAGCTGGCAGCGCGATGGATACGCAGGCGATGAAAGTGAGAAACCGAGTACGTGTCATAGCTCTTCCCGGATGGTTAGGAACGGCCTTTCGCTGGCCAGCGCCGGAAATATGCAGCGCGGCCTGCGCGTGGAACATGCCATACCGGACAGCTTTACGGAAGAGTGCTCCGCATCAATTCGACCACGTCCAAGTCGGACGCGAAACGATCGGTCACGACCCGAACCTGGGTGAAACCGACGTGCCCGAAGTAGGCCGCGGCTTGCCGCCCCGGGACCATTTCTGCGAACAATGCGAGGCAGGAAGGCATGACTGCAGAGGCGTAAGGCCGTGAAGAATACAGGCTCTGTTGCATCGCTCAAAACTTGACGCCGCAAATTGAGAAGTCTAGCTTCGCCTCACGAGGGAGGAGTCTCAAATGTGGTCTGGTATCTCAATGATTGTAGTTCGGAACGGCGCACGCACGCTTGCGGAGCTGTCCGCGTTGCTGCTTCTGGCCGTCATCGGCAATCCGTTCGCCACCCATGATGGTGCTCTCGCCGCACAGGGAGCCAGCGACGCTGCTCACTCGTCGCGGTTGCGGTTCGAAGTATCATTTCCGGCCTCGGTTTCATCCCAAAGGCAGGATGGCCACATAATTCTCATCGTGTCGCGCGACTCAACGCGCGAGCCACGCTTCGAATACCAGGTCTACTCTCCCGGCGTGCAGCCCGGCTTTGGTCTCGACGTCGACGGACTCGCTCCGGGCCAGTCGGCTGTGATCGACGCGAATGTACTGGGCTGGCCGCTGCGCAGCGTGGCGGACATTCCGGCCGGCGACTACCAGGTGCAGGCAGTGCTGCAGCGGTATGAAACCTTCCACCGCGCCGACGGTCACACGCTCAAGCTGGCGCCGGACAGGGGCGAGGGGCAACACTGGTTCAGCAAGCCGGGAAATTTCTACAGTGCGCCGATGCACGTCCACATCGACCCGTCGTCAGCGCAGACCGTCCATATAAGCATGAGCAGGGTGATCCCACCGATTCCCGATCCAGTAGACACCAGGTGGGTCAAGTACGTCCGTATCAAGAGTGAGCTGCTCTCGAAGTTCTGGGGACGCCCGATGTATCTCGGGGCGTATGTACTGCTCCCAGCCGGATTCGACGACCATCCGAATGCGCACTATCCGCTCGCCGTGGATCAGGGTCACTATCCAACAGGCTTCGGAGAGTTCAGCCCGAACCCGCCTGCGCCCGGTGAGAGCGTAGGCGATAGCACGAGGAAGGCGTACGCCTACGACCTTTATAAACAGTGGACCGGGCCAAAATTCCCGCGCATGCTGGTGATGAAGATCCAGCACGCCAATCCGTACTACGATGATTCGTACGCGGTGAATTCCGCGAACCTGGGTCCGTACGGCGACGCCATAGTGAAAGAGCTCATCCCTTACGTCGAAAAGAAGTTTCGCGGCATCGGACAGGGCTGGTCGCGCACGCTGTTCGGTGGATCAACCGGCGGATGGGAGTCACTAGGCGATCAGATCTTCTATCCCGACGACTTCAACGGCGCGTGGGCATTCTGTCCCGATCCGGTGGACTTCCGTCAGTACGAGACCATCAACATCTACAGCGACACGAGCGCGTTCTACTTCACTGCCGACTGGAAGAAGACGCCGCAACCGTCAGGTCGGGATTATCTGGGCCACCTGCAGACGACGGTCGAGAACGACAATCACTGGGAGTATGTGCAGGGCCAGAAGGATCGCTCGACCGAGCAGTGGGACATCTGGGAAGCAGTGTTCGGCCCAACCGGTCCTGATGGATATCCAGCACGGATATACGACAAGCTCACCGGACACATCGATCACAACGTCGCGCAGTACTGGAAGGATCACTACGACCTCCGCAACATCCTGCAGCGCGACTGGCCGACGCTCGGCCCGAAGCTCGTCGGCAAGATCCACATCTATTCGGGCACGATGGACAGCTGGCATCTCAACAACGCCGTATACCTGATGCAGGATTTTCTCGATACGACGAAGAATCCGTACTACGCCGGGTCGATCGAATACGGTGACAGATACGAGCACTGCTGGACCGGAGATTCGCAGCACTCACTGAGAGTTGGCAGCATGACGGTGGATCAGCGCTTCATTCCGGTGATGGCGCGTCACATCATAAGCACTGCGCCAGCTGGTGCGGATACGGTTAGCTGGCGGTATTGACGTGCCCTCAGGCGTCCAACAGCTGGCTTATCTCGCGCGAGGTGATGGGGCCGTTCACGAACTCGAACGTTCCGTGATCGTGCATCTCGCGCGCTGCATTCAACACCGCGGCGAGCGCCACGCGGGTGAGTGCGCCGCCAACGCTCACGCGCTTGACTCCGGCTTTTGACAGGTCGCTCATGTTGAAGTGCAGTCCCTGTAATCCTGCCACAACGTTGACGGGCCGATCGACTGCCTTCACGAGCGTCGTTATCTCCGCCATGTCGGTAATTCCCGGAGCGTAGAGCACATCTGCGCCGGCTTCCTGAAAGGCCTGGAGCCGCCGGATCGTATCCTTCAGATCCTTGCGGCCGTTGAAATAATTTTCCGCGCGCGCGGTGAGCATGAACGGAAATGGAAGTCCGCGCACGACTTCCACAGCGGCCCGTATTCTCTCCGTAGCGCGCTCGATCGGGTAGATGGGATCGCTGTCGTCGTTGCTGCTGTCCTCGATCGAGCAGCCGGCCAGCCCGGCAGCGGCTGCCATGCGAATAGTTTCTGCGACTGTCTCGGGATCTTCACCGAATCCATTTTCGAGATCGGCACTGATCGGCAAGTCGGTCGCCGAGCACATTTCGGTCACGTGCGCGATCATCTCGTCGCGGGATACGCCGTGATCCTGCCGCCCTATCGAGAATGCGTAACCGATGCTTGTGGTCGCCAGCGCCTCGAATCCGGTGGCGGCGAGGAGTCGCGCGGTTCCGACGTTCCACGGATTTGGTATGATGAACGCGCCCTCACGCTGATGCAGCGCGCGAAATATCTCACACTTCTCCTGCTGGCTCTTCATTCAGCTGTCGGTGCGAACAATGGCGTGAGGTCCACGTAGATGCGACACTCATCGGCAACGATCTCAGGCGACCCGGGATCGGACGCAAGATGGAAGATCGTCGTAGCCGGCACGGTGACCTGATGTCCGTCGTGGCGCATGTACGTCACGACGGCCTCGAGAATCAGCGTGTCTCCGTCGAGCCAGGTGCGCCCGGAATGATGGCGTAGCGTTGCGAACGCGCTGAAGAACTGCGTTATCGCGGTACGGATCGCGTCGCGACCCGCGATTGCTTCGTTGTTGCCGAACTGAAGCTTGCCGTCCTCCGTGAACACGGCGGCGAACCCCTCGGCGTCCTTGTGATCCACATGCTCGGAGTAGAGCCCCGTGGCCCAGCGAGCCACTTCTTCACGATTACGTGTGCCAGTCTGTGTCATGTCGTGCTCAATCCATCAATTTGCGAGTGAAGTACGTCATCTCGAGAGCGGATGTATGAGCGCGCTCCTTGAGACTAGCGCCGGATCCGTGGCCGCCCTCGGTGACTTCATAGAATAGATACGGGATGTTCATGGAAGCCAGCTTCGCGGCGAACTTGCGCGCGTGCTGCGGACCCACGCGGTCATCCTTGGTCGTCGTCCAGATGAACGGCTCGGGATACTTCACGCCAGCTCGAACGTTGTTGTACGGCGAGATCTTCGCGAGGAACGCGCGCTCCGTGGGGTTCGACACGCTCCCGTATTCGCCCACCCACGACGTTCCCGCCTCGATCTGCTCGTAGCGCAGCATGTCGAGCAGCGGTACCTGGATGTCGACGGCGTTCCACAGCTCGGGATGCTCCGTGAACTCGACGCCCATCAGCAAGCCACCGTTCGATCCGCCTTCGATTCCCAACCGACGTGTGCTCGTAATGCCTCGCTTCACCAGATCGCGCGCGACCGACGCAAAATCATCGTAGATGATCTGGCGATGTGTCTTGAGACCGGCCTCGTGCCACGCAGGTCCGAACTCGCCTCCGCCGCGGATATTGGCGAGCACCCACACTCCGCCGTGCTCCAGCCAGAGCTTTCCATTGTCTGCGGAATACGATGGTGTCTCCGATACCTGGAATCCGCCATAAGCGTAGAGAATCGTCGGATTGTGGCCGTCGAGCTTCATACCGCGCTTGTGCACGACGAAATATGGGATGTGCGTTCCATCGGTCGAGGTCGCCTCGAACTGCTCGACTTCTTCATTCGATGCATCGAACTTGGCCGGCAGCGACTTTATCGACATCAACAAATGGCTCTTCGTGTCGACGTGCCAGACCGAGCTCGGCGTCAGAAAGCCCGCGACGCTCAGGAATGCAGTGTTCGAATGGATGTCCGCGTCGACGATGCCGATCGACAGGTTATCCGGAAGATCGATCTTCGTGTGCGTCCATCCCGTCGCACTTGGCGTATAGACATACGCGCGCCCTCGCACGTTATCGAGCTGGGTCACGATGAGCGCGTCGTGCGTTGCGGCAGCCTGGCCTACCGATTCGCGCGGACCCGGTGCGAATATGAGCGTCGGCGCGAGCTTCGCCGGATTCGCGAGCATCGCGGCGAGCGGTACGGATACGATCGAGCCGGCATGGAAGGGCGTGCCGCCAGACGGAGCCCACGCCGTGTCGAGCGATATCACCACACGACCATCGACCAGCGCCGTGATCGAGGACTTGAGCGGAAGCCCGATCTTCTCGAAGCCGTTCGGCGTCATTATGAACTGCTCCGCCTCGAACGTGCTCAACGGACGGGAGATGAGCACAGCGTGATTCCCCTCGCCATCATCCAGCGTGCCTGGCGAAACGCCGTATCCGCCATCGCTCGCCGTTCCACGAAACACTTCCACGGCTGCCGACATCGGCTGTCCACGCTTGATGCGCTTGACGATGAAGGGATAGCCTGATTTCGTAATCTCGCCGGGCGCCCACTCGCGCGACACGAGCAGCGTATTCGCATCCTGCCACGCCACGCGCTGCTTTCCATGCGGAAGAACGAATCCATCCTTGACGAAACTCGCACTCGGCAGATCGATTTCGCGTACCGTGACCGCATCCTCGCCACCATCGGACAGGGATACCATGCAACGCTTCTCTGCAGGCTCCGCGCACGTGCTTCCCTTCCAGAACCAGTTCGCCTTCTCTGCCTTCGAAAGCGCGTCGAGATCGAGGACGGTGGTCCACGCCGGTGTAGCAGTATGATAGCTGGCAAGTGTCGTACGCCGCCACACGCCGTGAACGTGCTCCGCATCCTGCCAGAAGTTGTAGATCTGCCCGTCGACTATGGACGGCACCGGAATCCGGTCGCGTGCCTCAGCGAGCTTCACTGCATCTGCGTAGAGCGCGGCGTAATGCGGATCGTGCTCGAGTACCGCGACTGTCTTCGCGTTCTCCGCGTTCACCCACGCCATCGATCGCGGACTGGAAACCTGCTCGAGCCAGAGAAATGGATCTGCACTCGTAGCGCTCGAACCTGTCTGAGACTGCGCATGCGCATGTGGAGCGGAGACCGCTACGAGCATCGCGGCTGTCGCAAACGACCGAAACTGGAGTTTCATGGTCCTTGATGGGTTGATGGTACGGAGAGAATAGCGCGTCTACGCGCGCTCCGCCACCGTCACACTTGCGATGCTCTGGCGCTCTGGAGGGCGGAGACCGTCGCTTCGGTCGCCGACGAAGCGCTCCAGCTCCGCAACGGTAGGAAATACCGGCGGTTCGAGACCGGCCCGCACACAAAGGGCGCGCAAGGCATCCACATCGAGCACCGACAGGAACGGCTCGCCAGCAGCGGCAGCCATGTCCGCGAGCGACGGCACGTTCGGATCCTGCGGCCGCGCACCGCCAAAAGTGAGCACGCATTCGCTCGACGGCCCGAGCGAGCCCACGAAGTCGAAAAGATCTACGACGGCGTCGTTCGTCAGGTAAACGAGTACTCCGAGGCACGATACGAAGGTGAGCGCCGAGAAATCGAAGGCGTTGGCGGCAAGGCGCTCGCGAAGAGTCTCGTGCTCGAAGTCGACCGAGACAAATGTGAGATTGTCCGGAAGTGCGATATCAGCCGACGCGAGTCGCTCGCGTTTCGATTGCTGGCTCGCCGGATGATCTACTTCGAATATTCGTAACGACGACGCCCACGGCGGCTGCCGGTACGCGAAGGTGTCGAGGCCCGCTCCGAGCACGAGAAACTGGGTAATCCCGCGGCCAACGGCAGCCTGCAATCGTTCCTCAGCGTACCGACTCCGGAGAAGAACATGCGCACGGAGCGCCATCGCACGCGGCTCGCGAAATCGCTCGATGTGCTCCTGCACATATTCCGGCGTCGCCGGTCCCAGTAACCGCACGATGACGGTATCGTCGAGGATTCTGGGCGGCTCATCGACGAGCTGGTGCGCGGCGCGAAGTGTCGCGACGCTGACTGCCGTTCTGCTTGCGGGGCGCTCGGTCACCAATTGAAAATGCGCGGCGCAACGGACAATACAAGGTCGGGCACGTCGAATGTCCTCATTCCAACGTCTACCGGTTCAACCAGTAGCTCGCCTTCACGAGAAACGTATTATCCGGTCGCAGACGAAACAGGTCCGGATATGTATTCGTCCACCCGCGCGTATCCGGCGAGTTGTCGTACGCCTGACGTCCCTGCGTCCACACAAAATACACGGTTGATCCGGGACGATACTCCCAGCGAAGCACGGTGTTGGAGTTGAACTCGCGGTCGCTGAATCCGGTCAGTGCCGACGGTGGCGGAGCGTACGGTTGATAACGGTCCGCATAGTCCGTGGCTCTTGGGCTCGCACTCAGCTCTCGCGGATTGGAGAACGTACCATTCGACACGAATGGTTGCGCATACAACTGCAGCGACAGCGCCGGCGTGAAGATGTATGTGGCCCGGACGGTCGTCGAAAGCGTCGTCTGATTCAGACGCGCAAATGTGTAGTGTGTCGTATTCGTGGATCCGTCCTGAAAATTTCCGATCCACTGCGTATCGTTGATATTCCCTGTTCCTGTTACGTCGAGCGAAAACAGGAGCTGGCTCGAGGCGCGAACTGCGACGCTCGGTTCGACCGCCACCATATGCGAGAATCCGGCGTCGGTGCGCATGGCGTTCAGGTTGAGCGATGGTGAAATGCGCGGGCGATCGTCGCCCTGAATGGATAACCATGGCGAGAGATAGGACGACTGTCTCACTGCCGGTCCTCCGCGCGCGCACTGATCGCAGTATGTCGAGCCCAGCTGGCCGTTTGTCAGACCTGCGGCGATTGCCCAGTTGTTGTGCAAGGTGAAGTGGATGTTCGTATTCAATGCATGCTCGAGCGGTAGCCCATCCGTGGTCCACTGGTTCCAGAAGTTTCCGTTGATTGTCATGCTATTGTAGAATCGCGTCGGCTTGCGAAATTGCAGCGAGCTCCAGTTGCTCCAGCTCTGCTGGTCAGCGCGGCGCAGGTATCCCACGTCGTTGACCTCGTAACCCGCCGACTGGCGCTCGTAGCTCGTCTCGAATCTCGTGATGCCCCCGCCATACTTGCCGAACAGGAATTCCTGCGCGTTACCCGTCAATGAGGTGAGCGTGGAATCGACGTGCAGCTTGCCGTCTGGACGCTGATAGTTGTGTACCGGGCTCATCTCCGTCCTGGTGATCGCCGATGGAGTTCCTGTCACCTCGCTTGCCGTGTACGACCCTGAGACGGTATAGTTGCGACTCAGGAAGCTATGCGAGAAGTCGACTCCGCCCACGCTTGCGGTCCGTCTCAGTGAATCAGATGTCCATGAGTCGTTGGCACGATCCACGCTCGTAGCCACGATTCCGATATTGCTCGCGCCGTCTCTGAACTCGCGCTGCACGCGCGCTACGCCGTAATTCGTAGTTGGCTCTATCGTTCTACCGAGCGAGCCCGTGGCGGAAGCCGTCACCGCGTCCAGGACGCCGACCGACAGCGATTTACCGATTCGCCCGCTCATCTTGGCGGCGCCGAGTATCGTCGTCGCGGTCGGGGAGCTGGCGTCGCCATAGGCATCGAATAGCTGAGGCTCGCGGCCGATACGGCGCGAGTAGAACAATCCTTCAGAGCTGCAGTTGACGACGTTGCAGTTGATGTTGAACGCATAACGCCCCTGCCCTTCGACGAAGAACGGACGCTGCTCCGGAAAGAACGTCTCGAAAGTTCCCAGGTTGAGAACGGCCGGGTCCGCTTCAACCTGACCAAAATCGGGGTTGATGGCGGCAGTGAGCCGCAAACCCGGCGTGACTCCAAGCTTTATGTCCGCACCGCCCGACAGACGCTCGGCGCGCCCATAGTCCGTCGCACCCACTGTCGAAACGTTCTTCGTGACGACATACGGCACGACTTCGAGCGGATGGTCCGACCCCACATCACCGATACCGGTCACCGTGCCGAGCTGCGATATCATCGCGTTCCTGCTCTGCCTGAACAGCGGCCAGCTCACCCTCTCCTTGAACCGATCGATGTCGCGCCAGATTCCAAATCCGATCGTGTGCTCTGAAACGTTTCTGAATCCAAGCTGCGACATCGGTATCGCGAACTCGGCGGTCCAGCCGAGCGAGTCGATGGTGGTGGCGACGTCCCAGACGCCGTCCCATGTTTCGTCTTCGTTGGTGTCGTTATACATGGCGTAATCACGCTTCACCCCGCCCGGGCTCACGGCGAACTCGAATCCACTGCGCCCATCGTGGTACGAATCGATCATGACTTTCAGTTGATCCGTCGGCGGTCGAACGTCGCGTCGCGCGAGCGTGGTCCTGATCTGTGATGGATCGGGATCGTACGCACGTATGAAGACGTAGATGTTCCGGCTGTCGTAGGCGACCCGGAACTCGGTGCGAAAGCGCGGATCGCCGTCTTCCACAGGATCGAATTCACGAAACGCGGTGACGAGCGGTGCTGTTCGCCAGACCGGATCGTCATCCTTGCCGTCGATTACCGGAGGATGGTCGGCGTGTACGGCCGCTACCGTCGTGATGAGATTGGTCGATGGGAGCGACGCAGCCTGAGCCTGCATTTGCGCGCCGGCCGGGGTGGGTACGATAGAGACAAGTAACGTAGCTGCGCCGAGCGCATACGGCACGAGCGAGCGGATGTGCAGGATTGGATGGGGCACGTACGGATTTGTGGATATCGTGGAAACCAGCGAACTCGATCATCGCCGCTGTCATCTAATAAGATGGTGCCGCAGACAAAATGGTTTGCTCCACGCTCATCCTTGCATCACCCCATGTCCCCATCAGACTTCAACCCACCAATACAAGCGCAAATCCGTCGTAACCCTTGACACCAACCGTCTGGATCGCAGTACTCGTCACTCGCGGTGTCTGGTTGACCATGTCGAAGAACTCGCGAACCCCTTGCGTATTCGGGTCGTCGCTGTCCGGGTCAGCGACGTCGCCATCGCGCACGACGTTGTCGACCATGATCATGCTTCCGCTACGCGACAGCTTGAGCGCCCACTCGAAGTATTTCGGAATGTTCTGCTTGTCCGCATCTATGAAGATGAAGTCGAACGGGCCGAGTCCCTCTGTGCCAAGTGTCGGGAGAATGTCGAGCGCGCTACCCACGCGCAGGTCGACGACCTTGGCGAATCCCGCGTTCGCGATGTTCGCCCGGGCGACATCAGCGTGCTTCTGTTCTTTTTCGAGCGTGACGATCCTGCCGCCAGGCGCCATTCCGCGCGCGAGCCATATCGTGCTGTAGCCGCCGAGGGTGCCGATTTCGAGGATTGCACGGGCGTGGAGGCTCGATGCGAGAATCTGGAGCAGCCTGCCCTGCGTGGCAGAGACACTGATAGCCGGCATTCGCGCCGCCGCTGTTGCCGCCTGCGCAGAGTCCATCACCGAATCAGCCGGAATCAGCTTTTCAGCGAGGTAGCGATCGACTTCTGTCCACGTATCGTCCTGATCCATCGTCTGCTCCGTATAGGTATGCACTCGCCACGCAAGTTGGCGCGCAATCCGGGCGATGCAAGGCCCGGTCCGATGTGACGCCATTGCGTCACTATCGCTCGCGGACTGCCGTTAGCCCGCGTCTGGCCACCGCTCGACCGGCGGGCTATCGAACACACTCAATTTGTGATCATCTTACGACGGAGCGCCCTCCCCTCCTGCCCTGGCGCTGCCGATTCGTACGTATACGTCAGCCGATCCGATGATTACAAACCTGCTCTCCAATCTCGCCAGACCAATCGTCACCAAGTCGTGGCTCGTAGCCCTGGTCGGTGTTCCGCTGCTTCCCACGCCTGTATCGCAAACGCTTTACATGCCGCGTACCGTTAAGGAAGCAATAAGAAAAGGAACCCGCACTCTCGACGGACGGCCCGGCCCCAACTACTGGGAGAACCACGGTCGCTACTCCATCGCGCTCACCGTGGCGCCGCCCGATCGGACGATCAGGGGCACGGAGCAGATCAGCTACTCCAACAACAGCCCTGACACGCTGCGCGATCTCGTCATCAAGCTGTTCATCAACATCCACAAGCCCGGCGCCCCGCGCGACGGCGGCGCGGCGCCGGCTTATCTGACTTCCGGCACTCACATCGACGCGTTCTCGGTGAATGGACAGGCTGTTAAGTGGAACGACAGCCCGCGCACGTTCACCTGGCAGACGCGTAAGGCTGCCAGCGCCGCTCATGCCGCACGATTCCGTGCAGCTCTCGTTCGACTGGCACTACGAGATCTCGCTGCAGGCCGGACGCGAAGGAATGCTCGACTCGACTACGTACTACCTGGCGTACTTCTATCCGCGTGTCGCCGTCTACGACGACTACAACGGCTGGGACACGATGGACTTCACCGACGGCCAGGAGTTCTACAGCGATTTCAACGATTACAACGTGTCGCTGACGCGTTCCGGCGAACTACGTCGTGTGGGGCACGGGAACGCTGCTGAACCCTGAAGAAGTACTTCAGCCTGCGCCGCTCCAGCGCTTCAAGACGTCGCTCACTTCCGATCAGGTGATCCACGTCGCCACGAAGGAAGAAATGGGCGGCGACAGCGTGACGACGCAGCACCCGACCAACACTTGGCGCTTCAGGGCGAGTGACATTCCCGACATGACGTTCGCCGTAAGCAATCATTACGACTGGGACGCGGCGAGCGTCGTAGTCGACGACGCCGCGCATCGACGTGCGAGCGTTCAGTCAGCATTCGACGACACCGCGGCCGACTTTCATCACATGGTGCAGTATGGCCAGCACGCGCTCGACTGGCTGTCACACAACTGGCCCGGCGTTCCATATCCGTACGAGAAGACGACGATCGTCGAGGGCTCCGCCGACATGGAGTATCCAATGATGGTCAACGACGGCAGCGAGAAGGACACATCGTTCTCCAAGCTCTGTCGTCGAGCACGAGATCGCGCACACGTACTTCCCGTTCTACATGGGCACCAACGAAACGCGTTACGCATTCATGGACGAGGGCTGGGCGACGACGTTCGAGTACCTCATCGGGCTGACGGACGTTGGCAAGGAACGTGCTTCGGACTTCTACAAGTCGTTCCGAGTGAACCGTTGGATTCATGATCCGTCGCCGCTCGAGGATCTGCCGATCGTCACTCCGGCCGACGTCCTCAAGGGCGTCGCGTACGGCAACAATGCGTACGGCAAAGCTTCGCTCGGCTATCTCGCAGTCAAGGATCTGCTCGGCGACGCGACGTTCAAGAAGGCGCTTCACGCGTACATGGATCGCTGGCACGGCAAGCATCCCACACCATGGGACTTCTTCAATACATTCAACAACGTGATCCGGCAGGAATCTCAACTGGTTCTGGAATGACTGGTATTTCAGCAACAATTACATCGACCTTGCAGTGGCAAGCGTGAAGAAGGCGGCAATGGCTATTCGCTCGTCATCGACAACATCGGTGGCATGGCCGCGCCGGTCGACGTGCGCGTCAATATACCGATGGAGATTCAGCGACACTTCCATCAGACTCCGGCGATATGGGAAGCCAATCAAAAGCGAGCAACTGTCAGACATTCCTGCACGCAAGACTATTCGCTCACTGGATCTGGACGGCGGCATCTGGATGGACGCAGACACAACCAACAACAAGTGGACGGCGAAGTAACATCGCAATGACTGCATCCGACGACTCGAATGAATCCGTTCTTCGCGCCAAGCTCGCTGCCCTTTCAGGCGCCTCCGTTCGACGAGATAGAGGAGAGCGACTACCTGCCTGCAATCGAAGAGGGGATGCGCCAGCAGCTCGCCGAAGTGGCCGCTATCATCGACAATCCGGCGCCGCCCACGTTCGAGAACACCATCGTCGCGCTGGAGCGGTCAGGCGAGCTGCTCAATCGCGTCATGCACGCCTTCAGTGCGATCACGGGAGCCAATACCAGCGACGCGTTGCAGAAGGTGCAGCAGGACGAGGCTCCGCTGTTCGCCGCGCACGAAGATGCGATCTTCCTGGATCCGCGTCTTTTCAGCGCGTCGAGCACTGTCTACAATCAGCGAGATGCGCTCGAGCCTGGATCCGGAATCCGCCAAGCTCGTCAATGGTATTACAACGATTGCTTTGTACGAAATGGTGCGCAGTCGGCGAGGCCGACAAGGAGAAGCTCAGCAGCTCAACAAGGAAGCGTCAACTCTCAGTACGGCATTTGCGAACAAGCTGCTCGCTGCGTACAAGGCTGGCGGCTTCGTGGTGACGGACGCCGGCGCTGCTGGCGGGGATGAGCGACGCCGAGATCGCTGCAGCTGCACGCCCAGCGCAGGACGGGAACTGGCGAGACCTGGGTGATTCCGTTCACAACACGACGCAGCAGCCTGCACTCGCTCTCACTGCGAGCGTCGAGACATGCGCAAGCAACTCTTCGATGCCGCGTGGACTCGCACTGAGCGTGGCGATGCCAACGATACACGCTCGATCAGTTTCGCGTCTTGCACAATTCCGTGCAGAAGAGCGCGAAGTTGCTCGGATACCCCACCTTCGCCTCGCTGACGTTGCAGGATCAGATGGCGCGAACACCGGCAGCTGCGCTCGAGTTCGTGCGCGATCTGGTTCCGGCTGCGACGGCCAACGCGCGCGCTGAGGGGGCGCGATCCAGGCGATAATCGAAGCGAGGCGAGGGTTTCCAGCTCGAGCCGTGGGACTGGGAGCACTACGCCGAGCGCGTGCGCGCGCGAAGTACGATCTGGATGAGGAAGAGATCAAGCAGTATCTTCGAGCTCGAGAACGTGCTGCAGAACGGAGTCTTTTACGCCGCGACTCGGTTATACGGCATAACGTTCACGGAGCGCTACGATATTCCGGTCTATCATCCGGACGTCCGCGTCTTCGAGGTCACGGACGCCGACGGATCGCCGCTCACGCTGTTTTACTGCGATTTTTTCGCGCGTGACAACAAGAATCGGTGGCGCGTGGATGGACACTCATGGTCACGCAGTCAAGCTGCTGGGAGCGAAACCAGTCATCTTCAACGTCGCGAATTTCACGAGGCCTGCAGCCTGGCAAGTCCGCGCTGTTGAGCTTCGACGATGTAACGACGATGTTTCACGAGTTCGGGCACGCGTTGCACGGATTCTTTGCGGATCAGGAATACCCGAGCCTGTCAGGTACCAGCGTTGCGCGCGACTTCGTGGAGCTTCCATCGCAGTTCAACGAGCATTGGGCAACAGAGCAGTCGGTGTTCGCGAATTATGTCCGTCATCATGCGACGGGACGAACCGATGCCACCGGCGATGGCCGACCGCATCAAGGCTGCCGAAAAGTTCAATCAGGGATACAGGCTGACCGAAGTACTTGCAGCCGCGCTGCTGGACCTTTCGTGGCACACGCTTCCGCCCGACTCGCCGTTGCAGGATGTCGATGCATTCGAGGCGAGTGCGCTCGAGCGCAACAACGTGAAGCTTCGCACCGTTCCTCCGCGCTACCGCTCGAGCTACTTCATGCACATCTGGGCCAATGGATACTCTGCCGGATACTACGCGTATCTCTGGGCCGAGATGCTCGACGCGGATGCGTACGAGTGGTTCAAGGAGAACGGTGGCCTGACTCGCGCAAACGGTGACCAGTTCAGCGAGACAATCCTTTCGCGCGGGAATACTGAGCGACCTGGCGGAAATGTATCGCGAGTTCCGCGGCCGCGATCCGCGCATCGAGCCGATGCTGGAAGACCGCGGACTTCTCAAGTGACGGTAGTGAGTCGCGGTGAAGATAGAAGGATCATAGTTCCGGACTTTGGTGATCAGGCGCGTCTGAAGGCGTCGCTCTCGCAGCTCGTAACGGGATTGCCGCAGTCTGGAATTCTGCAGGTTGCAGCCGACGTTCGAGCGCGCGTTGCGGCTGGTGTCAGGATCGTGGATCTCACTGTCGGGGATTTCGATCCGCGCTATTTCCCGATTCCTGCCAAGTTGACGCGCGAGATTCAGGATGCGCTTGGTGCCGGCGCGACTAATTACCC
>CAVSUQ010000007.1:0-490573 GCA_963731305.1 uncultured Gemmatimonadales bacterium
AAAAATCTGTTCTGGGACCCACGGGATGCGCAACGAGATAAACTCAAGAGGAGGATGGGCAAGGAAGAATACGGCCAGAAAAAAGGATGAGCGAATTTGATAGAGAGATATTTTTCGATGAATGAGAGCCATCCAACCAGGAGTGAATGGGAGAAGTGGTGCGGGAGGGAGGGAGAAAACGAGCGTTACGCAGCGGCCGAAGCAGGAGCGCCGAACGTCTCGAAGAAACGAGCAGGCAGACCATGTAAGAGGACCGTCAGCCTGGGAGCATCAGCAGGACGGGCATTGCGAGCCAGACGCTGCGACCAGGAGAGGCGGTAGTGGGCGCGCTGTTGGCGAGTCAACACGGTCTCGTCTGGCTCAACGGGAGGTTCTGGCGGAGAGGAAGACAGCCAGGAAAACGTGACGGTTTCCCGGCGCATGAGCTGAAGCCAGCGGCGACGCAGAGAGCGGCGAGGCCAATCTCGCCAGAAGAGAGGAGAAGACGCGAGCAACGGCGGCGGAACGGGCAGAGCGGGAGTGGCAAGAGGATCGGCAGGAAGAGGCCAAAAGACGGCGCGGCCACCCACGCGGCTTTTTGGTGGAAGGATGCTCTTGACACTGCTCCCGCAAAGGACAGGCGCGGCAAAAGCACCGAGACAGAGGGCAGATCGGCCGAGCGATCGATCTCCGCTGCGTGCCGGAAAGCGCCCAACACCCGGATCGCGAGTGGATATCCGAGCCAGACCACGAGTATGGACACCACCGCGGTCACACCCACGAACAACATCTATATGGTCCTGTTCAATGCCAGAGATTCGGCCAGAGTGCGAGTTAGGGGGACCACGGGTGGTTGAAAGCTGTCAGGGAACTGTTCACCGAATAATTGAGCGATAATCATACTCATTACGGGTGTCTGCCAGTTACCTCCCAAGCTTCGGCGCATTCAGGCCTCGAGGCAAGGATATAGGATCGGAAACCGGACGCAAAAGTAGTCTTGAACGAACGATCGAGCCACGCAAACAATAATTGCGGGCTTCGGAACGTGGCCCCTCCTATGCACTTGTAGATCCTGTTGGTGCCTGCCAAGCATCCGCTCGAACTATCAAACCCTCCACGGAGATTCTACATATGCAGAGTACTAGAAAGTTTTGGATGACAGCCGCCATCGGCATGACCGTTGGATTGGTGCCATCGATAATGGTTGCCCAATCCAGTGTCGTTCGCCGCGATACCGTCGTAACGGTACATCAGGATACCGTGGTTCACGTGAAGCAGGACACGTCGGTCGTGACGACGACCGTGACGACCAACGATAACACGGGCGACGCTTCGATAGGCACGACGTTGTCGCGCATGCCGAACTACAGGACGATGACGGCGCTGCTCAATGAAGCGCACCTGATGCCATCGTTACATGGCGCAGCTCCAATGACGTTGTTCGCGCCTACCGACGACGCTTGGGCGAAGCTGCCGCCAGGTGATCTCGCTTCGTTGAGAGCAGATACGACACGGCTCCGTAACGTGCTGCTCAACATGATGGTGAGCGGCAAGATTGACACGCGCGAAATCCTGAAGCTCAAGACTGCTACCAACATGCACGGCTCTCGGATCCGCTTTTCGTATGCGAACGGCATGCCCAAGGTGAACGATCAACCGATCGTCCAGCCCGGCATCATGGGATCCAACGGATTCATATATGGGATCTCGGGCGTCATTGGCATGAGCGGAGATCAGTAGGCGCGCGCAAGTTGACTGATTGAAGAACAAACGAATACAAAAGCACGTGGATGCATCATGCATCCACGTGCTTTTTCTGCGACCATGCGATCCCTAAAACATTCGCACAACCAGTTTCGCTTCGTGCGGCTACGACTCGCCCTGCGCCTTGCTGAACGCGTCCTTGCCGTTGAAGCGCTGGAGCTTCTCGACATGCACCCAACGATAGGTTGATGACGTGCGCTGAAGCAGATCGAATATCTCCGCGTCGCTGACTTCGCTCTCGACCGGGCCCGACGCGATGAAGCGACATTGATAGGCGTCGACGAGTGATGTGCCGTGGCCGGTCTCGGGCCACACAGCGGTTCCGCGGTTCGAGATGACCTTGAGAGCGAGCCCGGTACCCTCGGCGAGTCTCGTCAGCGTGTCGCCGAGCTGTGCGGGGTGCTCCAGTGACTCGACGAAGACGTCGACGCCGACGACCTGCCGCGAGGCGACATCCACATGGCCAACTTCGTTGCTGCTCCGCGGAACGTTGATATGCTTGAACTCGCGCGGCTTTGCGAGCTTCGACGTCTTGCCCAGATTGCTGATTATCGCGTCGGTGAATTGCGACGTCGACGACGGAGCGCTCGTGCCTTCCATGTCTCCGGTGCGCACGCCGCTCTCGAGCGTGACGAGCACGGCGTTCTCGATCTCGCTCGCAATCTTCCCTTCTCCCACATGACGCAGCAGCATCATCGCGCTGAGGATGAGCGCCGTGGGGTTTGCCAGATTCTTTCCAGCGATGTCCGGCGCCGATCCGTGCACCGCTTCGAACATCGCGACGTCGCTTCCGATGTTCGCCGAGGGAGCGAAGCCCAGGCCGCCAGTGAGACCGGAGGTGAGATCGCTAAGGATGTCACCGTTCATGTTCGTCGTCAGAATGATGTCGAACTGTTCGGGGTGCATCGCAAGCTGATGCGCGCAGTTGTCGACGAGAATGTGCCGCGCTTCGATCGACGCGTATTCCTTCGAGATGTCCTCGAACGTGTGCTGCACCAGGCCTTCGGTGAGCTTCATGATGTTGGACTTGGTCGCGCAATGGATCTTGTGGCGGCCTTCGGCCACCGCATATTCGAATGCGAACCGGGTGATCTTCTCGCAGCCGGGTCGCGTGATGAGCTTGAGACACTGCGCTACTGCCGGAGTCTCCATGTGCTCGATGCCGGCGTAGAGATCTTCGACGTTCTCGCGAACGACGACGATGTCGATGTGCCGCCCCGCGTACGGAGTCTTGACGCCGGGCAGCTCGCGCACCGGCCGTACGTTGGCGAACGTCTCGAAGAGCTTGCGAAGCGTAACGTTCGCGCTCTTGTTGCCGAATCCGATCGGCGTTTCGAGCGGTCCCTTGAGGACGAGCCGCGTGCGCTCGATGGATTC
Organism: uncultured Gemmatimonadales bacterium; assembly: GCA_963731305.1. Taxonomy (GTDB): domain Bacteria; phylum Gemmatimonadota; class Gemmatimonadetes; order Gemmatimonadales; family Gemmatimonadaceae; genus Fen-1247. The sequence continues at coordinate 3,121 of CAVSUQ010000007.1, forward strand.
GATGGTGTCGGACGGAACTCCGGACTCGACGCCGCGCTTGAACGCTTCGGCGCCTGCCAGCTGGACATCCGCGTCGAGCGTGACACCGGCGGCAGAGATGATTTTCAAGGCGGCGGACACCACTTCGGGACCGATACCGTCGCCGGGAAGGACTGTGAGCTTGATAGCAGATGAAGGCATGCGACAAATCTATTCGGGTGACGCAGCATCTTCAGGGCGCCGGCCCAATGCGAGATTTGCCGATAGACGATAGTTTAGGCGTTGAACGTCATCCCGGATCTCAGTCTTTGGAGGTTGCACGTGAAGGTCTGCCAGCTTTTCAGCCGCTCCATCATCCCCGTCGTATTCGCCGCTCTCGTCGCGTCGGGGATACCGGCGCAAGCGCCCGCACAGGTGCCGGCCACCACTTATGACACGATGGGCTTCACGGCTCTCAAGTGGCGCGAGATCGGTCCCTTCATCGGTGGCCGCTCCGTCGCTGTTGCGGGCTCGGCGAGCAGGCCACGCGAGTACTATCTGGGGACGACAGGCGGTGGCGTGATGAAGACCACCGACGGTGGCATCACATGGAAGGCGGTTACCGACAAGTACTTCGGCGGAACGATCGGGTCGATCGCCGTGAGCGAGTCGAATCCGAACATCGTGTACGTGGGCACGGGCGAGTCGCCGATCCGCGGCAACGTGTCCAACGGCGACGGCGTCTTCAAGAGCACCGACGCCGGCAAGACATGGACGTACGTGGGACTCAGAGACACGCGCCAGATCTCGCGGGTGAGGATCGATCCGACCAACCCCGACATCGTTTACGTCGGTGCGCTGGGACATGTCTGGGGACCGAATCCCGACCGCGGCGTATTCAAGACCACCGACGGCGGCAAGACCTGGCGCAAGGTGCTGTTCCGGAACGATTCCACCGGCATAACCGACCTGGAGATCGATCCAAGGAATCCGCAGACACTGTACGCCGCGTTCTGGCAGGCGTATCGCGAGCCGTGGAAGCTCGTCTCGGGGGGCGCAGGGAGCGGCATCTTCAAGTCGACGGATGGAGGCGAGCACTGGACGGAGATAACGCGCAATCCTGGCCTTCCAAAGGGAATAATCGGCAACATCGGCATCACGGCGTCGCCAGTGAAAGAGGGACGGTTGTGGGCAATCATAGAGGCGGATTCCGGCGGCGTATTTCGTTCCGACGACGCCGGCGCGACGTGGACGAAGCTCAATTCCGAGCGCAAGCTGCGGCAGCGCGCGTGGTACTACACGCGCATATTCGCCGACCCGAAGAACGAGAACGGCGTTTACGTAACCAACGTCGGCTTCTTTCGTTCCACCGACGGCGGCAAGACGTACAAGCCGATAAGCGTTCCACACGGCGACAACCACGATCTGTGGATCGCATCCAACGATCCGAAGCGAATGATCGAGTCCAACGACGGTGGCGCGACGGTGAGCGTCGATGGCGGTGAGACGTGGACGCCTGAAAATGAGGCGAGCGGCCAGTTCTATCACGTCGTAACGACGACACACTTCCCATACCGCGTGTGCGGCGCACAGCAGGACCGCTCGACGCTGTGCGGGCCGAGCAGGAAGGAAGGTGGAATTGCGAACAGCGACTGGTACGACGTGGGAGGCGGTGAGAGCGGCTACATAGCGGTGCGCCCCGATTCGCCGAACGTCGTTTTCGCGGGATCGTATGGCGGACTGCTCACCAGGTTCGATGCCAACACAGGACTCAGCCGCGATGTCAATCCGTGGCCCGACAATCCCATGGGGCACGACGCATCGGACACGAAATACAGGTTCCAGTGGACATTTCCCGATCGTTCTGTCACCACATGATCCGAACATCATGTACATGGGAAGCAACGTGATCTTCAAGACCACCGACGAAGGCCAACACTGGACGCCGATAAGTCCCGATCTCACGCGCCACGATCCGCGCACGCTCGGGCCGTCGGGCGGTCCGATCACGAAGGACCAGACCTCTGTCGAGTACTACGGAACCGTCTTCGCGATTGCGGAATCGCCGGTTCAGGCAGGCGTGATCTGGGGCGGGTCGGACGACGGGTTGATCAACGTGACGCGGGACGCCGGAAAGACGTGGACCAACGTGACGCCGAAGGATCTGCCGGAGTGGACGCGCATCTCGATCATCGAGCCGTCACACTATTCCGCTGGTACGGCGTACGTCGCCGCAAATCGTTATCAGCTGGAGGACATGCGTCCGTACATCTACAAGACGACAGACTTTGGTCGTACGTGGAAGCTCATAGTCGACGGTATCCCAGACGCGGAATTCACGCGCTCGGTGCGCGAGGATCCGGTTCGCCGCGGACTGCTCTTCGCGAGCACCGAGCGTAGCGTGTACGTCTCGTTCGATGACGGCGATCACTGGCAGTCGCTGCGCCGCAATCTGCCTCTGGTGCCAGTGCACGATCTCGCGATCAAGGATGGTGATCTGATCGCAGCGACGCACGGCCGCGGATTCTGGATCATGGACGACATCTCGACATTGCGGCAGCTGACGCCGGCGATAATGACATCGAGCGCTCACCTGTTCGCGCCGCGTCAGGTTTACCGCACCAACTTCTACGGTGGCGCGAGCTCCGGCGCGAACGGTGATCCGCCGCGCGCGGCGAACCCGCCATCTGGCGCGGTCGTGTACTACTGGCTCAAGTCGCCCAAGCAAGTGGTGACACTCGACTTCCTCGACGCGAATGGGAAGCTGATCCGGCACTTCAGCAGTGAGCAGGATTCGACCGAGCGCGCCGACAGCATCGCTGCCGCCGACAAGCGCGTGGCGCTGCGCGACAGTCTGACGAAGGCGGGGTTGAGTGCAGACAGTATCCGCGTTCTGGAACGCGCCGCCGAAGGCGCGGGGGCGGCTGCAGGCGGTGGACGCCGCGGTGGACCACAGAGCACACGAGTCGCGAACAAGGCGGGGCTCAACACATTCGACTGGAACCTGCGTTATCCTGACGCAGCGACGTTCAAGGGGCTGGTATTCTGGGGCGGCGGTGTGACGGGCCCGGCAGCACCTCCGGGCACCTATACGGTACGCATGACCACGGGCGGGGCCACGCAGAGCCAGAAGTTCGAGCTGTTGAAGGATCCGCGCGCACATGTGACACAGCACGATCTGGACGAACAGTTCGCGTTCCTCATGCAGATCCGCGACACGCTGAGTGCCGCGAACAACGCCGTGCGCACGATCCGGAACATGCGCTGGCAGGTGGCGCAGCGAAGTGCTGCGCTGCCCGAAGGTGATCGCGCCGCATTCGAGCACGAGGCAGCTCCGATGCTCGCGAGGCTGTCCACCATCGAGCAGACCATCTACCAGACGCAGAGTCACGCGAGCGAGGATCCGCTCAACTATCCAATCCGCATCAACAACAAGATTGCGGCGCTCGGCTCGGTAGTCGGCGGCGCCGATGCGCGTCCGACGGATCAGTCCTACGCTGTTTACAAGATCCTGTCGGCGCAGCTCGATACTCAGCTTCGCGACCTGTCAGCGACGTTGGGTGGGCTCAAGAGTGTCAACGCGTTTCTAACGTCGCATGGCGGGAAGGCGATCACGCCGAGCACCGCGGAGGTGAAGGACAATTCTCAGCCGGAGGACGAAGGCGAGGGCGCTGCAGGAGGATAACGGCGGTCGGTAGGGGTGACGCATGCGTCACCCCACGAATGTCGTCATTCCCGCGAAAGCGGGAATCCATGTTATCGATCTCTGGCTGGAGCGGCAATCGCAAGCTGGTCGGCAACAGATGGATTCCCGCTTTCGCGGGAATGACGGCCCTCCCTTCCCCGCGCTGGCGCCTCCGGGGGGCACCGGATTAGTTTAGAGGGTTATAGCAAGCTGCGCGCGTAGCTCAGTTGGATAGAGCGTCGGCCTCCGGAGCCGAAGGTCGTGGGTTCGAATCCCGCCGCGCGCACTTCTCCCTCCCAACACCTCGCAGGCTCGACTCCGGCACCCCTCCCGCCGCATGCCACGCGCCGAAAACTGGTCTCAAGTAAAGATTGGAATCGTTGTCGCTGCCGTGATTGTCGCGGTGGTGTCGTCCGTGCTGTACTTCGCACGCATCGGTGCGCTGCACGGCAAGACGACGCGGATATACATGGTCACCGATGTCGCGGCGGGTGTGCTGAACGGCACCGAGGTGCGACTGGCCGGGCAGAAAGTCGGGCTCGTACGATCCGTCGAGCTACGTCCGCCCTCGAGCGACACTACCGAGCGAGTCGCGATAGCGATGGACGTGCTGGATCAGTACGTGAAGTACATTCGCCGCAACTCGGATGTGCAGATCCAGCCTGGCGGGCGGTTGATAGGCAGTCCGGTGGTCTATATCTCGTTCGGTACCGCGGCCGCGCCGCCCGTCGAAAACGGCGACACGTTGCGGGCGCAGGCCCAGCTCGAAGCGCGCTCCGGACTCGCCGACCTTTCCTCGCTCGGCGACAGCCTCACCAGCATTATCAGTACAGGCTACTCCATCCACTCGGAATTCGACACCACGGCAGGCAAGGTATCGCAGATCGACAAATTGTCGCTGCAACAGCTCGAGGCGGTGCACCGAGCTGTCGATAATTTCTCCGATAGAGCGCTCGCTTCGCACGGCACGATTGCAAGCCTCGTGCGGGACAGCGCCAGCGTGCGAAAACAGACGGCGTACCTGCACGCGCTGGTTGATTCGATCGACGAGGCGGCAAACGGAACGGGCGAGGTTGGCCGATTCCGCCGAGATTCGGCGCTGGTGGTCGAGGCGCACGAAGCTCTGGCGACTGTGGCGGATCTTCGTACGCGTGTCGCTCGATACAGCGGCAGCTCGGAGCGTGGCGTGGCGATGGCGGCGCAGCTGGACACGTTGCATGCCCGTCTTGATTCCGTCGTGCAGGACGCGAAGAAACACCCACTTCGCTACATCACGTTTTAGCGTCGCACTGCGTAGTTCATCGACGGACGCACGACAACGCATACCCACGCGACGCACACCAACACACGCACACCAACACGCACAGCAATTCCTTGTGGAAATAGCGGAACTCAAGCGACAGACAGTGGCGGAGCTTCACGGCATGGCCGATGGCCTGCAAGTGGAGCACACTGACGGACTCACCAAGCCCGAACTGATCCTCAAGATCGGCCAGAGCCTGCTCGACGCCGGGGTGTCGCTGCACGCGGAAGGCGTGCTGGAGATACTGCCGGAAGGTTATGGCTTTCTTCGGAGTCAGGACTGGAGCTATCTGGCCGGACCGGATGACGTGTACGTCTCGCCGTCACAGATCAAGCGGTTCGATCTGCGCACGGGCGACGAGATATTCGGCGAGGTGCGGCCGCCCAAGCCGTGGGAAAAATATCTGGCGCTGCTACGCGTCGAGCAGGTCAACGGCCTCGAGCCGGACGTCACGAAGTTGCGCGTCCCGTTCGACTCACTGCGGCCCCAGTATCCGGACACGCGGCTTCGCCTGGAGACCTCGGACGGCGATCTGAGCATGCGCGTCGTGGACATCATGGCGCCGATCGGGAAGGGGCAACGAGGCTTGATAGTTGCTCCGCCGCGCGCGGGAAAGACGATCCTGCTTACCAAGATGGCGAATGCGATCTCGGAAAATCATCCGGAGGTGCGCATCATCATGCTGCTCATCGACGAGCGGCCGGAAGAGGTGACCGAGATCAAGGCGACGGTGCCGCGCGCGGAGGTGATAAGCTCCACGTTCGACGAGGGAGCAGCGCGTCACGTGCAGGTTTCCGACATGGTGCTCCAGAAGGCGCGGCGGCTGGTCGAGGCGGGACACGACGTTGTAATTCTACTCGACTCCATAACGCGGTTCGCGCGTGCTCATAACACGGTCGCGCCAACGACGGGCAAGATTCTATCAGGTGGCGTCGAGGCGACGGCGCTGCAGAAGCCAAAGGCCTTTTTCGGCACTGCACGCAACATCGACGGCGGCGGATCGCTGACGATCATCGCAACCGCGCTGATCGAGACCGGCTCCCGGATGGACGACGTGATCTTCGAGGAGTTCAAGGGCACGGGTAACATGGAGCTCGTGCTCGACCGTCGCATCGCGGACCGGCGCATCTATCCCGCGATCGACATCTTCAAGTCCGGCACACGCAAGGAGGAATTGCTGCTGGACCAGAGCGAGATCAATCGCACGACCCTGCTGCGTCAGTTCCTGTCCGACATGCCGGAGACGGATGCGATCGACTTTCTGCTCAAGCAGATGTCTCGCACGAAGAACAATGCTGAATTCTTTCGCAAGATGGCGGAAGGCTGATGCGCGGCAGACTGCTTGCCGTCGACTATGGCGAGAAGCGCGTTGGACTGGCGATAAGCGATCCGACGGGCACTATCGCATCGCCAGCGGGCTTCATCGAGCGCAGGGCCGGTAAGCGGCCGCCTGTCGCGGAGCTGATTCGGAGAGCCGAGGCGCTCGAGGCGGCCGGCTTCGTGCTTGGTCTGCCCCTCGATGGCGCCGGCGAGGAAACTCCACGCTGCGCGGAGGTGAGACTGGTTGGCGCGGCGCTGACGGAGCGAACATCGCTTCCCGTTCGCTTTGTGGACGAGCGGTACACCACCTCCGCCGCGTTGCGGAGTGTGAGGGAAATGGGCGGCTCGACCAAAGGGCGAAAGGGCGACGTGGATGCGATGGCGGCGGCGCTGCTGTTGCAACACGCTCTGAATCTTCCCGAGTAGACGCATGCACATCTCCCAGCACGCGCGGCTGGCCCGCACGATGGCGCTCGCCGGATCGCTCCTGATCGCCGGATGCAGCGGGCCGCATGGGAATCCTGTACGCGTGATCGTGCCACGCGGTGCCTCCTTTCGCGTAGCTGCGGATTCCATGGCCGCGTCGGGAGTCATAAGAACGGCGTTCCTGTTCCGCGTCTACGCACGGTTGCATGGACGCGACCGGCAGATCCAGGCCGGTACATATCTCCTTCGCCGTGGCACTGCGTGGAGCGATGTGGTGCGTGCGTTGAATGGCGGAAGCGGGATCATCAATAGAGTGACGATCCCGGAAGGATTCACCATTGCGCAGATCACGCCTGTGCTGGTGCGCGCCCTCAACACGGCGAGCGATTCGGTGGATGTCGTGGTCCGTGATTCGGCGCTCCGCGCGCGAGTCGGCGATCCCGCACCCACGCTCGAAGGCTATCTATTCCCCGACACCTATGTCTTCGCGCCAGGAACCAGTGCTCGCGAGGCGGTTACGGAGATGGTCAAGCGCTTCGAGCGAGAATGGAAGCCCGAGTACTCCGTGCAGGCACAGGCGCTGGGCTACACACGCCATCAGATCGTCACGATGGCCTCGATTGTGGAGAAGGAAGCCAGACTGCCAGAGGAGCGGCCAGTGATCGCTGCGGTCTACTACAATCGCCTGAAAGACGGAATGCCGCTGCAGGCGGATCCGACCGTACAGTTCGCGCTGGGCCATCACACCGATCGCGTGCTGTACCGCGATCTCACCGTCGACTCGCCGTACAACACGTATCTGCATCCCGGACTTCCGCCGGGACCGATTGCGTCACCCGGCGGTGCGAGCCTGCGTGCGGCATTACGGCCGGCGAACGTCCCCTTTCTTTACTTCGTGGCGGCGCCCGATGGGCACCATGAATTCCGCGCGACGATGGCGGGCCATGAGCAGGCAAAGCGCGCCGTGCGCGCCGAGCGGGCGGTGGACAGTTCACCACACCCGACTCCCAAGACACGGGCGCGGCACCAGGGCTAGCGTTCGGGCCTGCTATCCGGTCGGCGACGTCTCGCGCCAGCGGAAGCTCACGTCCGGCGCATCCATCCGCTCACCACGCTGCGGGTGTCGCCGGCCATGACGCCGCTTTTCCACAGAAGCAGCGGCGCGCATCTCGGATCGAATGCGCGACTTCACCGGCGGCGAGAGAAACAGATCCACGAGATCCGGATCGAACTGCGTTCCGCGACCTTCGCCGATCGCTTGCATTCCGGCGGCAAAACTCCGGCCCGCGTGATAGCGGCGCGAGTGCGTGATTGCGTCGAAGGTGTCGGCTACGGCGACGATGCGCGCGGAGATCGGTATGGCGGTTTTCTTGAGACCACTCGGGTAACCGGTACCATCCCAGCGCTCATGATGTGCGATAACTCCTTTGGGAAGTTCCGGATAGAAAGCTTGCAGGGGCTCCAGCACTTTTGCGCCTCGGGCCGGATGCGTTCGTATTTCGCGCCGCTCGCTGGAGTCGAGCTTGTGCTCATCGTGAATTACATCGAACAGCGCTTCGTGAATCTTTCCGATGTCATGAAATAGAGCGACCCGTTCGACCGCGTGGCGCGCATGGTCATCCACGTTCATGCAATCTGCGATGACCAGTGCATACCGCGCCACGCGTCGAACGTGCGCACCCGTTACGGGATCGTTGGCGTCTATCGCGTTGAGCAGCGTTTCCAGCGCGGCCGCGCCGAGGCGCTCGAACTTCATCGATAGCCTGTGCTGCCTGAACAAGGCGACGGCTGTGGAGGCAACAGCTGCTGCAGCCGGCGCGGTCAGCAGGATTGGATCTTGGGGCAATCGTTTCATTTGGTTCACTCCTATAGCAAGAACCATGTACTTTCCGCGATGTCGTCGCCCCAACATCGGCCTGTAGCGCTAGTATCAGCGCGCGGCGCACAGCGCTGGGATACCGGCCATCCATGGATTTTCCGAAGCGATGTCGCGAAAGCGCCCTCCGCGGCTGCGGGAGTAGTCGTCGTTCAGGACCAGCGCGAGCGCCCGCTCGGGGTCGCGCTGTGGAGTCCGCGCTCGGAAATATCGCTCCGTCTGCTCGATCGCGACTCGCGCGCTCTCATCGATACCGACTGGTGGAAAAACCGGATTGGAGCAGCCGCGGCTCGGCGATCCAGCCTCGCGGATCACACCAACGCGTGGAGAGTGGTACATGGCGAGGGCGACGCGCTGCCGTCGCTCGTGATCGACCGGTACGGCGATCATCTCGTCGTCCAGCTGTCCAGCGCGGGAATCGAAGCGTGTCGCGCGGACATAATCGCCGCGATCGTAGAATTATTTGGCCCGGCAGGCATACTTGCGCGCAACGATGCCGGCTCGAGAGAGCGCGAGGGTCTGAGTCGCGAGACCGTCCTGCTGTACGGCGAGATTCCGACCGAGATCGAGGTGAGCGAGTACGGAGTGCGCTATCTGGCCGCTCCGTGGACAGGTCAGAAGACTGGCGCCTTTCTGGATCAGCGCGAGAACCGGCATCTGATCGGACAACTTGCGCGTGGTGCGGCCCTCGATTGCTTCAGCTATCACGGATCCTTCGCTCTCCACGTAGCGCGCAATGCGGATCACGTCACTGCGCTCGACTCATCCCAGGCCGCGCTCAGCCGCGCTGCCCAGAATGCCGAAAGGAATGGACTGAGCAACATCGATTTCGTCGTCGCCGACGCGTTCGAATTCCTTCGTGAGCGCGAGCGCGACCACGGCCGCTACGACACCATCGTGCTCGACCCGCCTGCTTTCGCCAAGAACAAGCCATCGCTGCAGGGCGCGATCCGCGGCTACAAGGATATCAACATGCGTGCGATGCGGCTGCTGGCACCGGGCGGTCTTCTCTTCACCGCGAGCTGCAGCTTTCATCTCACCAGGCCTCTGTTTCTCGACATGCTGCGGGCTGCGGCGGCAGACAGCGGCCGACGGATAATTCTTCGCGAGCTTACCGGTCAGTCGGTGGATCATCCCGAAGTCCTGACGATCCCGGAAACCGGCTATTTGAAAGGGGCGCTGCTCGAAGCTGAAAGCTGAGTCGATCGGTACGCAGGCGTCGCTCCCGCACTTATGAATCACGCGTTCGACTCGGCGCCGCGGCCACCTGCCCCTTGCGCGCCGCACCTCTGACTCTAGCTTCCACTGCGCATGTCCAACCGACCGCAGCGATCACTCCGCCACGAATACGAACTCTACGTCGAGAACGAAATCGAGGCGTACAAGGAGTCCTTGCCGCGACGCTCGCTGCTCAAGCTTGGCGACGAGGCTGTGGGCGCGCTGCGCGATGAGCAGCAGCTGGCTCTCACCGAGCTGGTGGTATGGGAAGAGGTCGACCGTATCATCTTCAAGCGACTTCGTCTCGTCAGCTACGAGACGTGGCGTCGCAAGCGCCTCAAGGATCAGCGCGAGCGCCAGCGTCCGGAGCACTGGGGATTCTCGCCCGACTGCGCGCTCGCACGTGAAGTTCGGCCGCCCGCCGAGTCGAATATTCTGGTGAGCGGCAACGATAACGAGCGCGTGGCGTGCTATCTGGCGGCCCATGGCTACGAGGTATTTGCAGTCGGCAGCGAGCAAGGCGTAGTTCAGCGTATCGTGAATGCTGCCGAGGAAGCGGGGCTGCTGGATCGCGTGCACGGCTACATCGCGGATCTTCGCGAGTGGTCGCGCGACGTGGAGCTGAGTGCCGTCGTGTGCTCACCGAGCGCATTCAGCGGCCTCTCGAAGGAAGAGCGGCGCGAGGTGATCCTCCTGTTGCAGGAGGTGACGCGCGACGGCGGTGTGCATCTCGTGAGCGCCATGGACGGAGACGCGCCATCAATGCGTGAGCTGTCCGCTCAGTATCGTGGCTGGCAGGTTTCAGTCGAGCTGCAAGGCAGCGTTCCTACCAATTTCGTCGCGAGAAAGGGCGCCGCCTAGACACGTCCGTGGTGTGATACACTTCCGATGCCCGTGTCAAACTGACACGGGCATTTTTACATAATCGTGTCCATTCGTATCGGTCGTGCTGTGTGCAGCCGATTCGTGGCATTGCGTAAAATGTTGTGCCTTAACGACTTGGAGAGATTGCCACCTGGTATGTAAACGTGGCCCCTGCTCTGCTTTGACGAGGGGCATGACGGAGGCAATCGACATGACAAAGAATACGGACACGAAGCGCTCGAATGAGCCGCTCGGGATTATCATATCGCGTGGCCCGCGGGACGAGCCGACGCCCATCTTCTCGACGTATGTGTGGGGTCCTGCGCCGGAGCCTGTGGACGGGGAGTCCAAGGCAGCGTAAGGAAAGACGGAGTAGCAGAAAACAAAAAAGCCGGCTCATCGCCGGCTTTCTTGTTTTGTCGAACTATTTACATCGTGACTGCTGCGCCCGCGGCGCCGGCGCTACCTGCGCCGCGACGAGAGCTGGACTTACGGCGAGAGCTCTTCCGCGCGGTCTTCTTGCGCGCGCCACCCTTGCGAGTGGACTTACGGCCGGAGCTCTTCCGAGCCGCGCTCTTGCGAGTGGATTTCTTGCGCGTGCTCTTCTTGCGCGCGCCGCCCTTACGGGCAGTGCTCTTGCGAGCGGTCTTCTTGCGCGCTGCGCCCTTGCGTGCGCCGCCCTTGCGGGCTCCCTTGCGCGCGCCGCCCTTGCGAGCGGTCTTCTTGCGAGCACCGCCTTTACGTCCACCCTTCTTCGCTGCTGCCATGATTGCATCTCCTATCGGAGTTCACCTACCCGGCGTTCCCCCGGTGGGCCGCCTGGGCACAGCACGCGGACTGATCCTGATCGCCCGCGCCATTACGAACTCAGCACATTTCGTGCTATACGAATTCGTAACTACTAGAGAATATACGGATCGTGTATTTGCAAGGCAATACTTTAGTTACAGATTTCGTCAACACACTAACCACGTACTGGAGTTTGAACGAGTGAAAGCGCTTGTCAAAGCAGTCGCAGGTCCGGGTTTTACGATGCGCGATGTCCCCATCCCGGCGATACGCGACGATGAAGTGCTGATCCGAGTTCGGCGCGCTGGTGTGTGTGGAACCGACGTGCACATCTACGATTGGGACGATTGGGCGAAGGGTCGCTGTCATCCGCCGTTCACGGTGGGACACGAGTTTTCCGGAGACGTTGTGAGTGTCGGCAAGTTGGTCACGGACGTTCACGAGGGCGACCGAGTAACTGCGGAAGGACACATCGTCGACGGTCGCTGTCTCCTCTGCCGAACGGGCAACTCGCACGTCTGTCCCTACACTAAAATCATCGGCGTGGACCGGGACGGATGCTTCGCGGAATACATCGCGATGCCGTCCACGAACGTGTGGCACCTCGACGATTCCACTCCGTACGAGATCGGCGGAATCATGGATCCCATGGGGAACGCCTTTCATACCGCGCTCACTGCGGACATTCCCGGCTCTGTGGTTCTGATCACCGGATGCGGTCCAATCGGCATCTTCGCCGTGGGTATCTGCAAGGCCGCGGGCGCTTCGCGGATCATCGCGTCGGACGTGAACGACACCCGTCTGGCGCTCGCGAAGCAGATGGGTGCGCACGATGTGGTTCACCCGGACGAGGCCGAAGCGGCTGTCAAATCAGCGACTGACGGACTCGGCGCCGACGTGGTACTGGAGATGTCCGGAGTGCCGTCCGCGATCCACCAGGCGCTCGGTCTCGTGCGCGTGGGCGGCCGCGTGCAGATGCTCGGTATCCCTGCCAAACCCATGGATATCAACTTCGCCACGGAAGTGATCTTCAAGGGAATCACGATCTACGGAGTAGTCGGCCGACGTATGTACGACACGTGGATTCAGATGACACGGTTTCTCAGATCCGGTGAGTTCGACCCCACTCCGGTCATCACCCACCGATTCCCGCTCGCCGACTTCGACGCCGCGATTTCCGCGATCAAATCCGGACACGCCGGCAAGGTCGTTTTCGAGATCGCGGACTGAAATCCCGCCGTCGTAACTCCCGCGCTGGCGGGAACGGCGAGGAATTACCCATCAGGTGAAACCATGATAAATAAGAATTTCGTTTCGTCACTCCAGTCCTCGATCCAGCAGCTCAAGGACGAGAACGTCTACAAGCGGCTCAACTACCTCGAGTCGCCGCAGTCGGCCCACGTGAAGATGGAAGGGCGCGGCGACGTCCTGATCCTCTCATCCAATAACTATCTCGGTTTCTGCGACCAGCCCGAAGTCGTGGATGCCGGCATCGAGGGACTGAGAAAATTCGGCGCCGGAACGGGCAGCGTACGCTTCATCTGCGGCACGTTCACCGTTCACCGCGAGCTCGAGAGCGCGCTTGCCAGGCTGGTTGGAACGGAGGCTTCGCTCAGCTACGTATCCGCATGGAACGCGAACGAGGGTCTCACCGCATCCATCGCGCAGGACGGCGATTTCGTCATCTCCGACGCGCTCAACCATGCGTCGATCATCGACTCGATGCGGCTCGCCAAATCCATCACGAAATGCACCACGGGCGTGTACGCACACTCCGACATGGACGATCTTCGCGAGAAGATGCGAGGCGCGAAGTCTGCGCGTCGCCGTATCATCTGGACGGACGGCGTGTTCTCCATGGAAGGAAGCATCGCAAAGCTTCCGGAAATATTGGACATCGCCCGCGAGTATGACGCGATTGTCGTGATGGACGATTCGCACGCGACAGGCGTGCTTGGCGAAACCGGCCGCGGTACGGCCGAGCACTTCGGCGTGCTGGGCGAGGTCGACGTTATCACGTCGACGCTCGGCAAGGCGCTTGGCGGTGCCGCTGGTGGCTTCGTAGCGGGCCCCGACGCGTTGTGCGACATGCTGACGCAGCGATCGCGCCCACAGCTGTTCTCCAACGCTCTACCGCCCACTGTGGCGTCGAGCGCGCTGGCGTCGGTGAATTATCTCACCGCCCATCCGGAGCGTGTCAGGCTGCTCCGGGATAACGCCAGGTATTTCCGCGGAGCGATCGAGGAGGCGGGCTTCTCGCCACTCGCTGGCGAGACCCCGATTGTGCCGATAATCGTTGGAGAGACCTCGGCGGCCATTCGTATGAGTGACATGTTGCTGGCCCAAGGCGTCTTTGTGACAGGCTTTGGCTTTCCGGTCGTGCCGCAGGGTCAGGCGAGGGTTCGCTGTCAGATAAGCGCCTCGCACTCCCGGGACGATCTGGATCGCGCCGTGGCTGCCATCACTTCGGTGGGGAGGCAGCTCGGAATCATCTCATAATGTAGGAGTCAGTATGGGCCGTACGCGCCTTCGTCTGCTAGCCGCTTTTCCACTATTACTCTGCATCGCGACCGCTACAGCGCACGCCCAGGAAGAGCAGCTCTTCCAGAATTCGTGGTTCTGGGGAGTGCATGCGGGAGTCACATCGATCGGCACGCCGACCAAGAGCGGCAACAGCGAGGTCGGTACGTTGGGCGCCGAGTGGATGATTACTCGCTCCAATGCTGGCCTCTACGTCGCATATGACCAGGCCAGTTTCTCGCAGACTTCCGGGATCCTCGATCCAAGCTCATCGAACGGTGTTCGTCCGGTAGGGGTTCACGATCTGAGGACAATATCTGTGGGCGGCGTCGCGTTCCCGTGGCACAGCGGTCACTTCCGTCCTTACGCCGGCCTGGGATTCGCGCTGTCGCTCATTGGAAGCACCAACATAGAGCCGGACTCGCTCAACACGCCGGTGCCGCCGACGCTCAGCCAGACTGTGGATGACTCGCGCAGTCGCTCATCCGTGTTCGTGCTGGGGGGCGCGCAGTGGCAGATAAGCCGCACGGCGATATTCGCACAGGCATCGTTCATTCCGTCGAGCAACGACTTCCTCGTGTCGAAGCCGATTACAAGCATCGTCGCCGGCATCCGCTACAACTTCGGCAGCTCGATCGACAGCCAGTAGCACCAGTCGCAGGGGTCCGATAGCACAGCGCAGGCTTGCGCTGTGCTATTGCCGTTCTATCCCTTCGACACGAACTCATTGCCACTGACGAGCCATCTCATGGGCCAGTCGGCGGCGTGACGAATGCCGATGCGCGGCGTGATAGTGACCGCGGCATCGCTGAACGAATCGTATTCCCGGATCACGAGCGGTCCGCGCTGAAGCGACAGCCGGTTCATGGAGCCGTCGATTCCCAGTGCGAGGCAGAGCTTGCCGGGTCCGTTGGTGAGATCTCGCTCGCGCCGCGCATGTGGACGTCGCCGGCGCATGAGGTCGATGCCGTCCACCGGCTCGATGGCGCGAACGAGCACCGCGCTCGGCAACCCTTTCGCCCGGGTGACGGCGTTGAAGCACCAATACATGCCGTAGATGAAATACACGTACGCGATGCCGGCACGCTCGTAGAGCGGCGCGGTGCGCGTTGTGAGGCCAGCTGCAGCGTGACACGCAGCGTCGTGCTCGCCCAGGTACGCTTCCGTCTCCACTATCCGGCCGCTCGCAGTGCCCAGCGCGGTGCGGCACTCGAGCAGCATGCCGAGCATGTCGCGTGCGACGAACTCGGTGTCGCGATCGTAGAAGCTCGCCGGAACGATGCGGCCGGATTTCATGGCTGAAGAGCGGCGGCTACTTCCTCGCTGCCGTCTTCTTTCTCGCGGACTTGCTTGCCACCTTTGCGGGGGTCTTTGCAGGCGCGGTTTTGACAGCTGGCGCTTTCGCCGCGGCGGCTGCCTTCTTGGCGGTTCCCTTTCGGCCGCGCGCCGGTCTGCCAGCCTGCGCAGGCGGCTCGCTCACAAGCACCGCAGGCACGGGTGCCGCGATGGCTGGCGTCGGCGGGAGCGGAGTGGAAAATGGTGCATCGTAATCGACGACGCCAACCGACAGCAGGTCCAGCGGTGGCGCGTTGGACTTCGCGCCGCGCTGCATGCGTCCACCGCCGCCACGCGCCCCCATGCCGCGTGGAACGGGTGCTGCGGCCGCTGGCGACGCCGGAGCGTTGGCGATCGCTGCTGCGCCGAGCTGATCGCCGATCGGTGCGGCGACAACTGCGGGACGCACTTCGTAGTCATCGCCGCGACGACGCAGGTCGATGATGTCGGAGTCGTGCGCGTCCTTGAGGATGCGCGTGAAGTTCCGGTCGCTGAGACTCTCACTATCGCGACCAAGCAGCTCGCGAGCAGTCGCGCGTACATCGCTCGCACGTGTGCCGCCGCCGTGTGCGGCGATGTGTGCCACTGCGCGGCGCATGAGGTCGAACGCCTCGTCGCGCGTGAGTCGCATGCCGCCGGCGCCAATTCCATCGCTCGATGCGCTTGAGGTTTCCGAAGCGACCGGGGTAGCGACTGGGCGAGCGACTGCGGCCGCGACTGGCTGTGCGGCGCGGGTTTCCGCCGCTACTGACGGAATCGGTGCGGCTGGTGGCGCGGCTGCGTGCGCGGGGAACGACAGCTCTGATTGTGCTGACTGTTCATGTTCGGCTGCCGCCACGGCGCCTGCCTGCTCTGCGCCGGTCGTCTGTTCAGCGTGCTCACCACGCGGGCGACGCTCCTCACGATCGCGACCGCGTCCACCGCGGCCGCGACGGCTGCGCGGCTCACGCGGAGCGACGGCCGCGGATGTTGCCGGCGTCGTTTCAGCTGCGCCCTCGGCTGCGATCTCTGTCGCTGCGCCGCCAGCCTTTGGAACATCCACTTCGAGCTGGCCGTTATCCATCTTGTGCGACGTGATGATTCCGCGGTGCGCGGCTTCCTGAACGAAGCGGGTGAACTTCGACATGCCGAGATTCTTTTCATCGAACGAGCTGTCGATCTGCTGCATCACCTGTTTGAGGCGATCTGCGCGCATGACGTCGCCGTTGCGCTTCATGCGCTGCACTGCTTCGCCAGCCAGCTGCCATGGGTCCCACTTCGTTACATCTTCCTCACGCGTGTTGACGAGACCGGCGAGCGCGTTGTAGCTGTAATACTCGTCGCAGTTCTGCACGAGCAAATCGCTCGATGACTCACGAATGCCGACGCCGATGACGTACTTGCCGTACTCCTTGAGCTTGATGACGAGGCTCGAGAAGTCGCTGTCGCCGCTGAGAAGTATGAACGTGCCGATCTCTGGACGCGTGAAGATGAGCTCGAGCGCATCGATAGCGAGCCTGATGTCGGTGGCGTTCTTCTTGGACGAGCCGTAGGCGGGGGCAAAGATGAGATCGATCGACGACTCGGACAGCGGAACGATGTACTGCGGATATCGTCGCCAGTCAGCGTAAGCACGCTGGACCGAGACCTTACCCTTCACGATGTCGGAGGAGAGGAGGCTGCGGAGCTCGGCGTTGAGGTCCGAGCGGATGCCCATCGTGACGTTGTCGAAATCGATGAGAAGAGCGGCGTTTGGAGCGTGAAAGGCGCCGCCGGAGGCGGAGAGCGCGGCGGCCTGCGGGCCGCGATGCACCGGCGCTACCGGGCCGCGAGCTGCGACCGGGGGCCGGATGTGACGAGGTGGCATACGTTCGGTTGTAAGTTTTCAATTCCGCGCGACTTCAGGTGCCGGTGCCTGAGCTTTGCCCTGAGCAGCGGATCCTCGAAGTCGCGCAATCCCATGTAATTTACCAGGACATGCCCCCGAAGCAACTGCACTACCGCACGCGCCTGTTCCTGATCCTGTCTCTTTTCGCGCTCGTGCCGGCCGCCCTGCTCACGGTTTTGTGGGGCGTCACGCTGGGGAGTGCGCTGCCGATCGTGACTGGACGCGCGGGCTGGGACAGCGTTGCGGCGACTGGCCGTCGCGCGATCGCGGCGGCGCAAACGGCACCTCTGAACCGGAGCCAGCGACGCGCGTTCAGTGAGCACGAGCGCGAGCTCGAAGCCTCGCTGGAGCAGGCAGAGCGCTTCAACTACCTGGTGAGACGCGGCGCCGAGGTCGTCGTCGTGTCTTCGATAATCGTGCTCGCGGCGATCGGATTCGGCGCGTCGCGAGTAGCGGGACATCTCAGCAGACAGCTCAGCCGTCCGATCGACGAGCTGGTGGACTGGACCGAGCTGATTCGCCGCGGCGAGCAGCTTCCATCCGCCCCGAGACGGCGCGGCGCGCCGGAATTCGAGATTCTGAGACAACGGCTCAAGATGGCCGCGGTTGCGCTCGATCTCGGGCGCCAGCGAGCGGTGGAAGCCGAGCGGCTGCGCGCATTTCGCGAGAGCGCTCGGCAGGTAGCGCACGAGCTCAAGAATCCGCTCACGCCGATTCGTTTCGCGATCGAGCGTCTGAGGCGCGGGTCACCGCCGGAGCTTGCCGAGACCGTCGAAGTCCTGGCGACCGAAACGGAGCGGCTCGAGCGCACCGCTCGTAGCTTTGCGCAGTTCGGAAGACTGCCGGAAGGGCCTCCATCGGAGATCGACGTTGGCGAGCTCGTGCGATATGCGGCAACGGCGACCGTCCCACCGACGATGACTCTCGCGCTCGATGTCGCAGAATCGCTCCCGATGATCACAGGGTATCATGATGCACTTGCTGGCGCGGTCTCGAACGTGCTGATCAACGCCGTAGATGCATGTGGTGGCAGTGGAACGCTGACGGTTCGCGTGTCGGAATCGTCCCTTCAGGGTAAACCTGCTGTCACTATCGCGATCGAGGACAACGGTCCCGGAATTGGCGCGCAGCAATTGAAACGAATCTGGGAGCCTTACGTGACAAATAAAGCAGGCGGGACCGGGCTCGGGCTGGCAATTGCGCGCCAGGCAGTATGGGCGCACGACGGAGAAGTGTCGGCAAAAAGCGACGTCGGGACCGGAACCACGATTCAGTTTACACTTCCGATCGACGTCGCGAAAGACGGGGGGCTGACGATGGACAAGGATGTGCTGGGTGCGCTCATTGGCGGCGTCTGCTTTATAAGCGTGACGACCGTTCTGCCGTTGTGCATCATGTACCTGCGGCGTGGGGACAGGAAAGGCCAGAGGGACCTGCCCGTCTCCGACATCGTCGCGCGTCTGGAACGCATGGAGGTCGGCATGGAGTCGATGTCCGCTGAGATCGAGCGAATCGGCGAGGGCCAGCGTTTTACCACCAAGTTGCTGAGCGAAAACACCGGACGTGGCGCTGAAACCGCGTTGGTGAACGCCAACAACGCAACACGGAGCAAGTGATATGGGTCCCGACGTCATCGTACCAGTGAGCGGCATGCTGATGATCCTGGGCATCGTACTCGGAATTCCACTTGTCCGCAGCTACACCAAGCGCGTCGAGTCCAAACCGATGCGTGACTCACTGCCGAGCGGCGAGGTGATAACGCGACTGGATCGTATAGAGCAGTCAATCGAGGCGATGGCAACCGAGGTGGAGCGGATCGCGGAGGGGCAGCGCTTCACGACGAAGCTCCTCTCGGAGGGGCGCGCGAATCCGGTCGCAATTGCGGCACCGGCGCATGTTGCTGCGCCAGCAGCGCCGCCCATGCAGCCGGACGGAACGGTCCTGTCCGAAGCTGCGCGACGATCCTGACGTCGCGTGCAGCGCGTTCTGATCGTTGATGACGAGCCGAACATCCGGCGGATGGTTGGTGCGCTGCTCTCCGCCGAGGGCTACGAGGTACGCGAGGCTGCGGATGGCGCAGCCGGTGTAAGAGCGGTAGAAGAAGAAGAGCCGGACGTAGCGCTCATCGATCTCATGATGCCGGGCGGCATGGATGGCATTGCGACGCTCGCCAGGATTCGCGAGCGGTGGTCGGATCTCCCCGTGATCATGATGAGCGGGCGCGCTTCGCTGAGCGACGCGGTGCGCGCGACCAAAGTCGGCGCCGTGAATTTCCTCGAGAAGCCACTCGCGCCCGAAACGGTGTTGCTGGCGCTTGGGTCCGCACTGGAGCTCAGGCAGGCGCGCCGCGCAGCGCGGGTGTTGCGCGCGGAGTTGGGTCGCACCGGAGAGATGGTCGGCTCCAGCGCGACGATGGTACGCGTCCGCGAACTCACGGCGCGCGTCGCACTGAGCGACGCGCGCGTGCTGATCAGTGGTGAATCCGGCACTGGCAAGGAGCTCGTCGCAGCCGCAATCCACGAGCACAGCCCCAGACGCGATCGTCCATTCGTACGGGTGAACTGCGCGGCAATTCCACGCGATCTGGTCGAGAGCGAGATGTTCGGTCACGAGAAGGGATCGTTCACCGGCGCCGCCGAGCGGCGAATCGGCAAGTTCGAGCTTGCAGACACGGGCACGCTGTTTCTTGACGAGATCGGTGACCTGAGCATGGAAGCGCAGGCGAAGCTGTTACGCGCGATAGAGGCGAAGGAGATCCAGCGTGTCGGCGGCAACAAGACCATCAAGGTTGACGTGCGCATCATTGCGGCGACCAATCACGATCTCGCGCAGGCGGTGACGGACGGGGCGTTTCGAGAGGATCTGTACTTCCGCCTCAATGTGATTCCGATCCATCTACCGCCGCTTCGTGAGCGCGGTAATGACGTGATCGAGCTGCTTCATCACTTCTCTGAATCGCAGCACCAGCGCACGGGAAGGCCGGCTCTCACATGGACAGCGGAGGCCGAAGCGCGTGTGCGATCGTACGAGTGGCCAGGCAACGTGCGTGAGCTTGCGAACATCGTCGAGCGACTCGCGATTCTCAGTAACGACTCGCGGGTTACGATCGGGGATGTTGCCGCAGTGTTGCCTGTGGCGCGAGATGCGGCCGGCGTATCGAGCGTCGCGGGCGAAGATCGCAGCCTCACTGACACGCTCGACGATCTGGAGCGCAAGATGATCTCCGACGCGCTTGCGTGGGCGTCGGGAAATATCGCCGAGGCTGCACGCAGATTGCGGACCGATCGCGCCAATCTTTACCGGCGGATGAAGCGGCTCGGGATGGCGGCTATCGCAATTGTGCTGTGCACCGTTTCTGCGCTCGTCGCATATCCGCGCAATGGCTTCGCGCAGAGTGCTTCGGTGCGCGCCGATACCGTTCCGTCGCGGGACACACTAGCGACGCATGACAGCGTGGCTGCGACCGACCGACCGTACATCCATCTCGCTCCAAGCATCTCGTCCGGGAAGACGTACAACCGCGTGGAAGGCCTGTCCATCCTGTTCGGACCGGCGCTGACGGTCGAGTCGCAGAATTTCGCGCTCGAGGGATCTGCGTATTTCATCGCTCGCACCGCACGCAATTTCAGCACGTCCGAGCCGGACGGCGGCCACGACGCGCGGCTGCAGATGCGATTCGGGCCCGACAAGGCATTCGGGATCGACGGCCGGCTCTACGACGTCGTCACGCCCATCGAAGCCTGGCAGATGACGGAGCCGGAGCAGGGACTCGCCGCGTTCCTCCTGCGGCGCGACTATTCCGATTACTACGTAAAACACGGGGGACGAGTAGGTGCGTCGTGGACGCTCAATCAGAAAGCGTCGTTCGCTGCCGGCTATGCGCTCGAGCGATGGTCTTCGGTTGACGATCGCGATCCATTCACGCTCTTTCGTGAGAATGCCCGCTGGCGTCCGAACCCGACCGTCGACGAGGGTGTGTTTCATCTTCTTGACCTGAGCGGCACGTTCGACACGCGGAACGACGAGCGCGAGCCGTCCGGCGGGTGGTTCCTGAATGCCACATACGAGCATGGCGCGAGTGCATCCGCGATCCTTGCGCCGC
This sequence comes from uncultured Gemmatimonadales bacterium, assembly GCA_963731305.1. Classification (GTDB taxonomy): domain Bacteria; phylum Gemmatimonadota; class Gemmatimonadetes; order Gemmatimonadales; family Gemmatimonadaceae; genus Fen-1247. The sequence continues at coordinate 24,384 of CAVSUQ010000007.1, forward strand.
GGGTACAGCAACCGCTGCCGTCGGCCACCTCTGGCGAGGCGCAGCCAGTCGATTACGGTCGCGTTTTCTTCGATTTGCGGCGCTACAACCGCATCTCGCCCAGAACGCAGCTGGACGGCAGAATAGTCGCAGCCGGCTGGGTGAGCGGCGACGAGCTTCCACTGGAACGGAAGCTTTCGGTGACCGGGCCGGGCGTGCTTCCGGGCTACGAGTTTCGTGAAACGATGGGCGGTGCGGCCGACGTGATGCAGTGCACGTCGCCGGGAGTGATAGCGGCCAACAATCCAGTGATGTGCGATCGCATCGTTCTCGGGCAGGTGGAGTTGCGCACGCAACTCGCTTCGCACCCATTCGACTTCTTCAACATCCCCGCCCTCCGGCTTCGCAGCGTCGGGTTCACCGCGAGCCCCGTCGGCGTGGTATTCGTGGACGTAGGCCGCGGGTGGCGTACTACCACGCCGTGGCCGGCCGAATACAAGAGCGATGTGGGCATCGGTCTCGATCTCGGGCTCATCGGCGCCTACGTGGCGAAGGCTGTCTCCGACACCGACGAGCCGTTGCGGTTCTTCGTACGCATCCGACGCCGATTTTGAACGTGCGCTGGTTTGTAGTGCTGATCCTGAGCATGTGCATTTGCGCCGGCGGCATCGCCGCACAGTCCGCCCATGTGGATCTCGTGCTGCCCGCTCCGGCCGATCTCGCGACGCTTCCGCCGACCGTGCGAACGATCAAGGTCCTTGCCGCGGGAAGAACGGCCGACCTGATCCAGAACGGCTTTCCGGCGCGCCTGCACTACAAGCTGGAGCGCTGGGCCGCCGGTACCTTCGTGAACGACGTGAAGGCTACGTCGGAGTGGGAGTTCATAGTTCAATACGATCCACTCGCCAAGACTTACAAGCTCATCCGCGCCACACCACAGAGTGCCGTTGTGATCGGTGAATACACCGACCTGAGCGACGTGGATGCGAAACTCGCAGAGCCGTATCCCGCGGCGATCTCTCTGCCGCGCATCGGTGAGAAGAGCTACTACGCACTGACGCTCAACGTCGAAGCAATGTCGCTCAGCGATCTCGATGAAGTGCAGCGCTGGTTGCGCGGCGAACTGCGTCCAGCCGTGCGCGGTCGTCGCAATCCCGGCACCGCCGTGAGCTCCGGTGTACGAACGCTCGTCGTCAGACTGCTGGGCGGCGAGCGCATCGAGTATCAGGCGAGCACGGGCGTGTTCAAGCCGTAGTAGGAACGGCGGCGGCCACGACGATGTCCATTACGTTCGTCCCTGTTGGACCGGTGCGCACGAGGCCGCCAAGTGATTTCCAGAAATTGTAAGTATCGTTCTCGGCCAGCGCGGCCATCGGATCGCGGCCGCGCGCACGGGCTCTACGAATCGATTCGCCGTCGGCGACCGCCCCCGCCGCGTCGGTAGGGCCGTCGATACCGTCGGTGCCGAGCGACGCAACGGCCATGCCGCTCGTGCCGTCCATCTCGAGTGCAGCGCCGAGCGCGAGCTCCTGATTGCGGCCACCGACGCCGTTGCCGCGAACGGTGACCGTCGTTTCGCCAGCGAAAACCAGAGCCACGCGGGAGCCGACGCGTTCGCACTCCTCGCGCGTGGCGCGCACGATCTCGGCGCCGACTATACTTGCTTCGCCTGTCATCGACGTCGTGACGACGCGAGCGGCGTAACCGAGCGACCGAGCCTGCGCGCACGCAGCGTCGGCTGCCGCGATGTTGCTGCCGATGATGCGGCTCTCGGCGCGTTCCAGGCGCGCGTCGCCTGGTTTCGGCGACTCGTCGTTGCCGCCCTCCAGGTGTTGCCGCACGGCAGTCGGCACAGCATCCCACACATCGCGCGTCTCGAGAATCGCAATCGCGTCGGCAACGCTGGTGGGGTCGGCCACGGTCGGACCGGAGGCAATGGTGGTGAGTGAATCACCGACCACGTCAGACAGTACGAGCGCAAGCACTCTTGCCGGAAACGCCGCGGCAGCGAGCCGGCCGCCCTTGAGCTGGTCGAGGTGCTTACGAACACAGTTCAGCTCGTCGATCGCGGCGCCCGCACGCAACAGAAGCGAGGTGGTGCCGGCGATGTCCGCGACTGTAAGGCCGTCCGAAGGGAGCGCCATCAACGACGAGGCGCCGCCCGAGAGGAGGCACAGCAGTGTGTCGCGCGACTCGAGCGATCTGGCCATCGACAATACCGCGCGCCCCCCCGCCGCCCCGCGCTCGTTCGGGATCGGATGGCCACCTACATAGCAGGTCACGCGATCTGCGCACTTGACGGAGTCGGGCGAGATCACCACACCGCCCTTTACGCGGTCGCCGAGAATCTCGATCGCGGCGGACATCATCATGCCGGCCGCCTTCCCAACGGCGACCAGCGACACCTCGCCGTCGACAGGACTCCGCGCGAGTGCAGCACGTACAAGATCACCTGGGTCGACGGCGGCGATCGCTGCGAGAGCGCACGTCACTGCGTCCCTGCGAATCGCCTCGCTCATCGCGTGGTCAAGCGCCCGCTGCGCTTCTCCTCGCGCGGTATGCGGGAGAGTCGTACACTTCCGGATTCACGACGTTGGGTGCGCGCGTGCCGCCGAGGTGCGCAACTGCATTCGTCGCAGCCATGGTGGCCATCCGGTCACGGGTATCCTGACTCCCGCTAGCAATGTGCGGAACGAGCAGCGCGTTACGGCACTCGGCCAGTCCTGGCGCCATGAGCGGCTCGTCCTCGAACACGTCGAGCGCAGCGCCGGCGATCACGTCGTTCCGCAACGCCTCGACGAGCGCCGCCTCGTCCACCACCGGACCGCGCGCAACGTTGATGAGGTATGCCGAGCGCTTCATCATCCCGAGCTCGCGCTCCCCGATCATGTGGCGCGTTTCGGGGGTGAGCAATGGATGCAGCGACACGAAGTCGCTTTCGCGCAATAGCTCGCCGAGCTCCGCCGCGCGTACATGCATCGCCGGGTTCGCTGCATCGGCCGCGATCGCGCCGGGATTGTGTGGATCGTATGCCAGAACGTCCATGTCGAAACCCATCGCGCGCCGCGCGACAGCCGCCCCGATTCGACCGTAGCCGACAATGCCGAGCTTCTTGCGCTTGCCCGTCCCACCGGGACTCACGTCAGCACCAAGAAAAAGATTCGGGCCCCACAGCTTGTAACGTCCGGCCACCATGTATTCGTGCGCTTCCACGATACGTCGCGCTATTCCTAGAATGAGTGCCCAGGTGAGATCCGCGGTCGTGTCGGTAAGTACGCCGGGAGTGTTGGACACCGGGATGCCGAGCTCGGTCGCCGCACCGACATCGACGTTGTTGAAACCCACAGCATAATTCGCAACACCAAGGAGGTGCGGATTCACACTGAGAATCTCGCGGCTGATCGATTCCGTGAGCAATGGCAGGAGCACATCCGCTTCGCGGACACCAGCGATGAGCTCATCCATGCCAAGTCCTTTTTCCTCGTCGGACTGACCGACAACCACGGTTGCACCGGCACCGCGAAGAATCGGGAGCGCCACTTCGGGGATTCTACGTGTGACAAAGACCTGCTTTGCTTTCATTCTACTGCTCGTTGAATGATGGGACGTGCTAGCTGTAGAGTTTTTCCTCTACCATGAAGCGCGCGAAGCCAGCGGAGTCGTTCGACGCCTCGCACATTCTGGTGATGCCTTCCTTCAGGCGGCCAAGGCTTGTCGCGATCGATAGACGAAGAAAGTGCTGACCCTCCGCGCCGATCTTCCCGAACGAGTTGCGATCCATAGTCGCTACGCCGTAGCTGTACAGCAGGAACATTTGCAGCATCGCCGACGGACTCGTGCGCGCACGGCGGTCAGCCGGAAGCGACTCATAGGTGTCGATGATCCCGAGCTTCTCGCACACGCCGGCAACGTTGGGGAATACGTAGAATGCTCCTTTCGGGTTCTGGCAGCGCACTCCGGGCATTGCATTGAGCGTGGGAACGATCCAGTCACGGCGCTCCTGAAATGCGGCGACCATGCGCGCAATCTCGGGCGCAGACTCGTCGCTGGTGAGCGCGACGCGCCCGGCTTCCTGGATGAACGGCGGTACGCACGACACCGTATTGATGGTGAGCTGCTTGAAGATCGCAGCCTCGGCAGCGGTCGGCAGAACGACGTAGCCAAGTCGCCAGCCGGTCATCGCGAAGCCCTTGGAGTGGCCTGATGAGATGATCGTGCGCTGCTCCATCTCCGGCTCGACCGCGATGCTGTGGTGCGTCGCGCCATCGAAGATGCATTGCTCGTAGATCTCATCCGAGTAAACACGCACGTCTGGCGGCGCCTTTTCGCGGATGACACGCGCGATGCCGGCGAGCTCTTCCTTCGAAAGTACTCCGCCCGTCGGATTGGATGGTGAGCACAGAAAGATCACACGTGTTCGCGGCGTGATGAGCGCAGCAAGGTCATCGGGGGTGAACGTGAAACCAGACTCCTCGCGGAGATGCAGCGGGACAGGCTTGCCACCGGAATACGTAATCCACGATTCGTAGATCGGGAAGCCAGGACTTGGATAGATGACTTCGTCGCCAGGATTCACATATGATTGAATCGTGAATCCTATTCCAGGCTTGCCACCTGTCGTAACGACCACGCGATCAGGCGTCACGTGCAGACCGCGAGTCTCGGCGATGTGGTTGCAGATCGCCTCCCGCAGACCAATCACACCCTGCGGATCACAGTAGTGCGAGTTGCCGCGCCTGATTTCGGTTATCGCGGCTTCGTTGATGTGCGCCGCGCTATCGAAGTCCGGCTCACCAATGTTCAGCTTGACGACATCGATCCCACGCGCCTGACACCCTGGCGATGTCCGCACCGACGCTGAAGGCGTTCTCGGTACCGAGTGTTGCTATCCGATCGGCAAAATGAGTCATGCAGAAAAATACGCCGAATCGGGCGCGGCCCAACCGCCCGTCGCCGAATGCTTCACCCGGCCACGAGCGTGGAGTCTATCGACCTCAGGTCGTCCAGCGTGGCGCGGCCGTAAAAGATTTCGATGTACTTGGACTGGGCAGGCGTGAGACGGCGGACCGCCCACGCGAGCTGCACGAAGTGCGGCTCGAACGGCGCGGTCAGCGGGTGCATACCGATCTCGCTCGGAAGACGGTTCGCCTTGCGCGTGTTGCACGGGCTGCACGCCGTGACGACGTTGGTCCAGACGTTGAGACCGCCGCGCGACAATGGAATCAGGTGGTCGCGCGTGAGCGACTCGCGGCCCTTGAGCGCGGACTGCTTGCGGCCGCAGAACTGGCAGGTGTAGCGGTCGCGCGCGAACAGGAACGTGTTGGTGACCTGGCGTCGGAACTTGCGAGGTACGTGGACGAACCGCGTGAGTCGGATCACCGCCGGGTGCGGGACCGAGAGACGCTCGGAGCGGATCAACCTGTCGGCGTCCGTCTCGATGATCTCCGCCTTGCCATCGAGCAGAAGCCTGAGCGCACGACGTACGGGAACCATCGTCAGAGGTTCGAACGAAGCGTTGAGAGCAAGACAGCCGGCGCTCATAATCTCCTTGTCAGGGCGATCTTCGCCCACGTTGCTGCGCGGGGCGAAGACTTGATATCCCCGCCCCGCGCAATTTTCTGTTAGACCGTAACTCGACTCTCCACGGGGGTGAGCCAGCCGTATCTGTCGGGCATCTTGCCTGTCGCAATGCCCATGTACACCTTCTGAATCGCGAGCGTTATCGGCCCAGGTTTGCCAGCGCCGACCTCCATCCTGTCGACCGTGCGGATCGGCGTCAGCTCGGCGGCGGTGCCGCTGAAGAACGCCTCGTCGGCGATGTACAGCAGCTCGCGCGGGATGGTCTGCTCCGAAACGGCGTAACCGAGATCGCGCGCGATCCTTATTACACAATCACGGGTGATTCCGTTCAGAATCGATGACGATATCGTCGAGGTGTACAGCGTGTTCTCGCGCACCACGAACAGATTCTCACCGCTGCCCTCTGCGACGAATCCGAACGAATCGAGCATTATCCCTTCGACATATCCATCGGCCCGCGCTTCCATCTTTGACAGCTGCGAGTTGAGATAATTGCCGCCAGCCTTGGCGAGCGTCGGCATGGTGTCGGGTGCGGGTCTCCTCCAGCTCGAGACGCACACATCGACACCCTCTTCAAGCGCTTCATGACCGAGATAGCGTCCCCAGACCCACGGTATGATGAACGTCTCGACTGGGGCCTTGTCTGGAAGCACTCCCATTTCCTGGCCGGTCCTGAGTGCAACGGGCCTGAGATAACAGGCAGCCAGCTCGTTCTCGGCCACGACCTCGCTGCATGCGGCGGCAAGCTCCGCGCTCGAGTATCGCATGGGCATGCGATAGATGCGGCAGGAGTCCTGGAACCGACGCATGTGATCGTGCAGGCGGAAAATTGCCGGCCCGTCAGGGGTGTTGTAGCACCGAATCCCCTCGAACACCGAGGATCCGTAATGGACTACATGGCTCATGACGTGGATCGTCGCATCCGGCCAGTCGACGAGGGTCCCGTCACGCCAGATCTTGTGCGTGCTCATGACCTAAACTAAGGGATTGGAGCGGTCTCCCGCGAGGGCCCGCCGCTCGTTTGTGCGCTCCGCCACACGCGAAGTGCGCGACCGTACGTAGCGACCCTCGCATGCAGGCCGCCCGGATGAATGGTCAATTCTCCGCCCTCGACGAGATGACGACCTGCGACTGTAACGAGAGACGCGCGCGTGCCACCCATCGCGAACACCAGAGCCGCTTCCGGATCTTCGGCAGGTGTGGCCTGAGCCGCATCGATCCGGAAGGCAGCAAGGTCCGCGCTCTTGCCGACCTCCAGCGACCCGACGACTCCCTCCATGCCGAGCGCTCGCGCACCGTCGATGGTCGCGAGCTGGAGCGCGCGCTCGGCGGTGAGCGCGGTGGGGCATCGCGCTCGAAGATTGGCCAGGAGAACCGCGAGCCGCGCTTCATCGAGTATGTCCATGCGATTGTTACTCGCGACGGAGTCGGAGCCTAGCCCGACATTCACGCCGGCGTCCAGGAACGCTGCAAGCGGCGCTATCCCATGGCCGAATTTCGCGTTCGACGTGGGACAATGTGCCACGCATGCGCCATATCGAACAATCGTTCGAATATCTGCGGCGTCCGCGTTTATGGCGTGGATCAGGAGAGCCCGGGAAGGTAAGGCACCAATGTCCGCGAGAAGTGCGATGGGGGAACGAGCGCGGGCGTGGACGGCTATTCCGCGCTTGCCATGCCACCGGGCAAAAGTGCCAGTGCCGCGGCACACCAGCTCCTGCTCGGCGCCGCTCTCCGCAATGTGCATCGCGATCGGGAGCGAATTGGCCACAGCGTAGGCGGCGACCGCGCGATACAACTCGTCCGAGACCGTGTACGGAGCGTGCGGCGAAACACCTATGCGGACGAGATCTGTCTCGTCCGCCCGAAGCGCCTGTACGCGTCGATCCAGATCCGCGAGCGATTCGCTGCACATAGCGGGATCGGGACCAAACACTTCCTGATACATGACGCCACGAACACCGCATTCACGCATGGCGCGCGCAGGAAGGCCGCTCGCACTCGTGTCGGCGAAGGTCGTGATGCCGTGCTCGATGCCTTCGATTAAGCCCAATCGCGCGGAATCGAGAAGAGCGTCGTCATCCAGCACGGTGGTGCGGGATCGGCGCAGCATGTCGATCCACTCCTCAAAGCCAAGTCCTTCGAGGAAGCCGCGCATCGCGGTGAGCTCGAGATGCGTGTGCACATTGACGAGTCCCGGCAACAGTACGGCGTCGCCCAGCTCCAAATCGTCGCCCGGCGGCGCATCGTCGACGCGACCGACAAAGCGAATGATGCCGTCCTCGCACGCAACGACGCCGTTCTCGATCGGCGCCGCGGTCATCGGAAGAACCCAGCGAGCACGGTAACGAAGCATCAGCGCGTCATCGGTGCTGGTACGATGTGTCGCGCGGAGGTGGAGTACCGGGGCTTGCGCCGGCGGGTGCGGCGTACGGAGAGCACTCGTTAACTGGCTCGGTTCCCGGAATGTAGTATTCCGTCGTCGCGATTCCGCCACAGTCGGGAGTCCACAAAAGCCCCGTATTCGGGTCGATCTCGCGCGTGGTTATGTCGGATGGCATCGGCCAATCAGGAGGCGTCGGTTTTCGCCGATACACCTCTGTCATGAACGATGTCCAGGCCGGCGCAGCGAGGATTCCGCCCTGTGCGTTCGACTTGATCGTCTGCGGCCGATCGAAGCCCATCCATACACCGGCAACGAGATCCGCCGTGTAGCCGACGAACCACACATTGGTGCCATCGTTGGTGGTTCCCGTCTTGCCGCCCGCGGGTATGTGGAAGCCGGCGTCCCATACGGAGCCATAGGCGGTTCCACGCTGGACGACGTCCTTCATCATGCTCACCATTATCCACGCCTCTTCCGGCGACAGGACCTGAGTACGCTCCGGCGTCGGCTGCCAGATCACCTGATGCTTGTTGTTCTCGACGCGCAGTATGGCGTTGGGCTGCGCGCGCACGCCGAGCGTCGCGAAGGCCGAGTAGGCGGCGATGAGTTGCAGCGGTATGACGTCGGCGGAGCCGATGTAGATGGACGGATATGGCGGGATGGGGGTCGTTATGCCGAAGTTGCGAGCTTCTTCGATAACCTTGGCGGGACCGAGGTCCATGCCGGTCTTCACGGCGATGATGTTTCGCGACTGATAGAGTCCGCGACGCATCGTCATCGGCCCCTCGAACTTGAGGTCGTAATTCTGCGGCTGCCAGTCCGTGCCATTGGCCTGCGGCACCGACACCGGAGAATCGTCGATGATCGTCGACGCCGGCTTGCCGCTCTGCACGGCTGCTGCGTAGACGATCGGCTTGAACGTCGATCCCGGTTGGCGCAGCGCCTGGGTTGCGCGATTGAATTTGGAGTCGTAGAAGTCACGTCCGCCGATCATCGCGCGAACACCGCCGGTGCGCGGATCGAGCGCTATGAAGGCGCCCTGGAGATACGGCGACACACCGTTACCGGACTCACCGCTCGACAGCGATGCGACGTATTCCTCGTACGTCGTATGCTTGTACGCGCCGTATCGACCGCCCTCGACTGCGCGAAGCTGACGCTCGAGCGCACGTTCCGCCGCGGACTGCATGTCGAGATCGAGCGTCGTGTAGACGTTGAGCCCCTGGTTATAAACCTGGCTGCCGAATTGTTGATCCAGTTGCTGGCGTACCCATTCGACGAAGTAAGGCGCGGTCTCACCGGATTCGACCTTGGTGGCGAGTCTGAGCGGGTAGGCTTTCGCGAGGCTCGCATCGGCATCGGAGATCGCGCCGTTCTCGCGCATGAGCTCGATGATGGTGTTGCGCCGCTGGATCGCGCGATCGGGGTAGCGGCGTGGATTGTATCGCTCAGGCGCCTTGGGAAGCGCAGCGAGCGTCGCGGCTTCGGCGATGTTGAGATCGCGGACGGACTTTCCGAAATATCGCTGCGACGCCGTTTCCACTCCGTACGCGCCATTGCCCAGGTTGATCTGGTTGAGGTACAGCTCCAGAATCTTGGCCTTGCTGTACTTCGATTCTATCTCGCGCGCGACCTTTGCTTCCTTGATCTTGCGTATGATCGTCTTCTCGCGCGAGATGCGCTCAGGAAATATGTTGCGCGCGAGCTGCATCGTGATCGTGGAGAAGCCCTGCGCGTAGCGCCCACTCCGGATGTTGCCGACGACTGCTCCCGCGACGCGGTACCAGTCGATTCCGGAATGTGAATAAAACCGCTTGTCCTCGGTAACGACGAACGCATCCTGCACGATTTTCGGGATCTCGCTCAGCTTGACGAGGGTCCGGCGCTCGGTACCAAGCTCGGCGATGAAGCGTCCGTCTACGGCGTAGAGTTTGGAGGTTTGTTTTGGCGTGTACGCTTCGAGCGCCTGGACCGAAGGACACCGGTCGCCCTCGCAAACGAGCACCCAGGCACTGTACACGAGTCCAACACTGAACGTCACCACTAGTATGGTGGCAACGAGGAGAAGCCTTGACGCTGTCGGGTGGCGCTTCCTGAAGGAAAGCGTCTTTGACTTGCTGGTTCTACCGGCCATGCGATGAATTTAAAGCGGGGCGCCGGCAAGCAAGCTCGTCTGGGCCAGCAACTATCTATATTACCCGCGATGTCCGAATCTGATTTTCTGACCGAACTGACGTGGCGCGGGATGGTGGCGCAGCAGACAGAGGGCGCCGACAAGTCTCTTTCAGGCGGCCCGGTTTCCGGTTATGTGGGATTTGATCCCACGGCGGCATCGCTTCACATCGGGAGCCTCGTTCCGATCATGGGATTGGTGCATCTCCAGCGACACGGCCACCGTCCGGTTGCGCTCGTCGGCGGAGTCACGGGGATGATCGGCGACCCGAGTGGCAAGACGGTCGAGCGCACGTTGCAGAGTCTGGAGCAGGTACAGGCGAACGCAGAGTCGATTGGCGCGCAGCTCGCGCGCTTTCTCGACTTTTCCGGGCCGAACGCCGCTTTGTTGCGCAACAATTCAGACTGGTTGATGGGGATGGGCGCCGTGCAGTTCATGCGGGATGTGGGCAAGCATCTCACCGTGAATTACATGATGGCAAAGGATTCGGTGAAATCGCGTATGGAGGCCGGCATCTCGTACACCGAATTCTCGTACATGCTGCTTCAGGCGTACGACTTCGTCGAGCTGCGCCGGCGGGACGGCGTCACTCTGCAGCTCGGCGGCAGTGATCAGTGGGGCAATATAACCGCCGGTGTCGAGCTGATCCGCCGCATGGACTCCGCCGATGCGCACGCCGTGACGTTTCCGTTGCTCACGACGGCGTCAGGCGCGAAGTTCGGCAAGACGGAGGCTGGCGCGGTCTGGCTCGATGCGGAGCTGACGTCACCGTATCGCTTCTACCAGTTCTGGATCAACACGGATGATCGCGACGTCGGTAGATACATGCGATTGATGACGCTCATGGATCACGATGCGATTCTCGCACTGGAGCAGGACGTCGTCGAGCATCCGGAGCGGCGCGAGGCCCAGGGCGCTCTGGCGATGGAGATAACGTCGCGCGTGCACGGAGTCGACGCCGCCAATATCGCGCAGGAAGTCTCGCGCGTTCTCTTCGGACGCGGCGAGGTCTCGGGGCTCTCGCGCGCCGCGCTCGCCGCGCTCGCACGGGAAGTGCCGAGCGCATCCGTGTCACGCGGCGAGCCGCTCACGCTCGCTGATCTTTTCATGCGCACGAATCTGGCGAAGTCAAAGGGCGAAGCGCGCCGTCTCGCAGATCAGGGCGGAGCGTATGTGAACGGCGAGCGCGCTGGTGCGGGAACGGCTTTGAGCGAGATGACACCGCTTGCCGGCTCGTATCTGCTGCTCAGGAAAGGTTCGCGCGACTACGCCGTGATCGAGCTGACCGACTAGGAAGCGTAAAGGATATATCCTCCCCTGGAACCAAGAAGTCGTCATCCTGCGTGAGACTGGTATTCGGGCAACGCCGTGCACGTTGCGAGCCGTCATCGATCGGGAATGTCGTGCACGTAAAGTGTCGTCATCCCGGGCGTAAGCTGGGATCCACGGACCGCTGATACGCGTGCACCGTCTTGTTGCGGGCGGGTCGTGGTTGGCATATCGTAGGGCGCGGATTTATCCGCGCCGCCAAACCCAAAGACACATCGATGATCCTTGGAAACGCCGATAACGTCGGATGCGATCCTTGGGAACGCCGGCCACGTTAATGCATCGTCGTTGACCCCGCCGGTACCGCCGAACCGCCGAACGCCGTTCACCGATCGATGATTGGCGTCGGCGTAGTCGGTGTCCACGGCGTTTCCAATAATCGTCGATCGCCATTTGGGATTGGCGGCGCGGATAAATCCGCGCCCTATGACACGCGACGCACAATCCTCCTGCAACCAGACAGTGCACGCGTATCGGCGGTCCGTGGATCGCCGCCTTCGGCGAGGATGACGACTTTCAACCTACGCGGCGATACCCCTTTCCAGCCTTCGGCGCAGGCAATCCCGCTGGCGACCCATCACATCGGCGGGACGTTGGGTTCAGCGCTCGATCCCCATAGCTCTTTCAATCGCGCATCGCGACCGCAGCCAGCGCGATACAGGTTGTACTGAATCGGGTTTTTATCAGCGTAGTGCTGGTGATACTCTTCAGCCTTCCAGAACGTGGAAGCAGGAGCGATCTGCGTCACGATTGGCGACTTGAAGAGGCCTGACCTGTCCAGCTCGGCCTTCGACGCTTCAGCCGCGTTGCGCTGAGCGTCGTTGTGGTAGAAGATCGCGGTGCGGTATTCATCGCCGTGATCGCAGAACTGAGCTTCGCGCGTGATCGGATCTATGTTGTGCCAGTATACGTAGAGCAGCTTCTCGTATGTGATCTTGCTCGGGTCATAATGCACTTCCACCGACTCCGCGTGGCCCGTCGTTCGCGTCCCGACGTCGTCATAAGTCGGGTTCGCTTTAGTTCCCCCGGTGTACCCCACGATCACGGATGTCACGCCGGGAGTGTGATCGAATGGGCGCTCCATGCTCCAGAAGCATCCGCCTGCAAACGTCGCCGTGTCTATCTGTGCAGTCGGAGCCGTCGCACGGCTGGGCGACGCGGCAATGATGGTGGTCGAAGCTGCGGCGGTGATCACGCCGAGCGTTATGAGAATCGGAACGAGCCGCGATTTAAGCATTGTAGTGGCCGCTTGGTTAATGGAATCCGTGGGCGAAGTCTTGAGTCTCTCGCTGCTCCTTCTATACGCCAAGACTCGTCCAGTGGTTCTTTGAGGACTCGATGCTGGTAGCATGAGAATAACCGGATTCGGCTTCGCGCCACGCGGCGATGTACCCAGGAAGCTGCGGGGACGCGGTATTCGGCAGAATCACGCGGGCGACCTCCGGAGCGGAGAGCGTTCCGCCCGACCGCTTGAGAAACCGGATTCTCACGATCCCGATGGCGGTTATCCGGCCACGCACGAGAAACAACTGCCTGAGATAGAACGACTTCTCATCCCAGCCCAGCGTGCGCGTGCGCAGCTCGAAGCGCTCGAATAGCGGAAGCGATTCACGAAATCGAATCGTCTCGGATGCGACCACCGGATACCAACCGCGCTTCTTCAACGCTTTTCGGATGCCGTTCCGAATAATACCGTCGGCGCGGCCCAGATCCATGAGCGTGAGATAACGCCCATTGTTCATGTGCATCAGAATGTCGATGTCGGTCAGCCACACTCTGAAGGGAAGCGACGTCTCGTCCAGCGGACCGACGGGCGAGCGCCATCGCGCGAGCAGCAGCACACGCAACATCCGGAACACGAGGTTCACGGTGCGCCCAGCGTCGCTACTTCGTGCATCGCGTCAGTTCCCGCGCCTGCGCAGCTGCTCGATCTGGCGGCGATCGCGCTTGCTTGGCCGGCCAGGATCGTCCGCACCAGCAGCTGCCTCCATGCGTCGGCGCTCGATCAGCGCCTCTCGCTGGGCTCGGCTCTCCGGCAGCTCCTCGTACAGAGTCGCGGCGACCGAGGCCGGCCCGCGCCGATCCGATACCAGCCGGATGATTACCCGATGCTCGTACGGCCCCAACCGCACACGCACTTCGTCGCCAACTTTGATGCTCTTGGATCGCTTGGCGCGCTCATCGTTGAGGTGGACCTTTCCGCCGTCTATCGCCTCTGCGGCGAGCGCACGCGTCTTGAAGAACCGCGCCGCCCAGAGCCACTTGTCCAACCGGGCTGCAGCTACCGCATTCTGATCGTCGGAACGCACCTGAGTCACCCAGTTCCAGTGCCGCGCGGGTCGAGCGCGTCACGCAATGCGTCGCCGAGCAGATTGAATCCGAGCACAGCAGCCCCGATTGCAAGACCAGGTGACACGGACGTCCACGGTGCGTTACGCAGTTGATCGAGATCGCGTCCGTCGGCAATCATGCTCCCCCAGCTCGCAGTGGGCGGTTGAATTCCGAGCCCAAGAAAAGACAGTGCCGCCTCAGCCATTATCGCACCGGCGATGCCAAGCGTTGCCGCTATCACAACCGGCCCGACGACGTTTGGAAGAACGTGGATCAACATTACGCGCTCGCCCTTCGCGCCGAGCGCGCGAGCAGCCTGAACATACTCGAGATCTCTTACGACGAGCACCTGTCCCCGGACGAGTCTGGCGATTCCCGCCCATCCTACAACGCCAATTGTCACGAACACAACCGTCATCGACGGCTGGAAAGCCGCCGACATCGCGATGAGCAGTAGCAACGTCGGGAACGCCAGCGTAACGTCAGCGAGACGCATCACGATCTCGTCGATCCAGCCACGATAATAGCCGGCGAGAAGTCCGAGCGTAATGCCGAGTGTCACCGCAATCGTCTGCGACACGAGTCCAACCGCGAGTGAGACGCGAGCGCCGTATACGAGACGCGCCCAGACGTCCCTGCCCTGCACGTCGGTGCCCAGCCAGTGTGCGCGCGACGGAGGATCCAGCAGGTTGATGAGATCGATCGCGTTGGGGTCCTGCCTTGCTACGAGCGGCGCGAACACTGCCATCACGACCATTATCGCGATGACTGCGACACCGATTCGCGTTCGAGTATCATCCCGAAGACGATCGAGGGTGCTCACAGGCTCGGGTCCCTGAGCTCCGGTGGCGTTCCCTCCGGCTGGCGACGCCAGCGGCGATGATGCCAGAAGTACTGCTCCGGCGCCGTCCGTACCCACCGTTCGAGAATTGCCGTGTAGCTGGCAACGATCGCATCGATATCCGCTTCACGATCTCCGGTGCGCATTATTGGTACCCGCTCAACGCTGACGCGGTAACGTCCGCTCGCCTGCCGCAGCGCGGTAACGAACAGCGTGGGCGTATCGTACTTCATCGCGAAGACCGCCGCGCCGCGCGGCGTCTTCGCAGGTCGTCCGAAAAATGTAGCGTAGGTCGATGCGAGTCCCATCACTCCCTGATCCGACACGAAGGCAACAGCGCGACCTTCGCGGAGCGACCGGGGCGTCCTTCGAGCCGCTTCATGATCTCGCACGACTGTCATGCCCAGCGTCGCACGTGTCTCGTTTATGTATGCGTCGAACAACGGGTTGGCCTGCGTGCGCACTATAACATCCATCGGGACGCCGCGCGCAGCCACATAGGCGCCAGCCAACTCCCAGTTGCCCAGATGTCCGGTGACGAGCAACGCACCGTTGCCGCGGGATATCGCATCCTCGACGAGCTCGAAGCCGTCCACGGATTCCACCATGTCGAGCACACCATCCTGTCCGATCGATGGTAGCAGCGCTGTCTCGATGGAAGATCTCCCCAGATGCGCGTATGCCCGCCTCGCCATCGATCGCACCTCGGCCTCGGAAAGCTCCGGGAAGGCAGCCGCGATCTGACGCTCCACCACATGCCTGCGAATCCCGAGAGGCTTGTAGCCGACCGTGCCCAGCTCCGAACCGAAAGCACATGCCGCGTTCCACGGTAGCGCGTGCAGCGCCCCGATGACCGTCCGCAGGGCGTAGTACTCCGCCCGATGCGACGCCGTCGGCCTGGGAGCGTCAGCCATTGGCGACACACTCGCGTACGAATCGGGCAGTATCTCGCGCGACGCGCGTCCAGTTGAGATGCGTTTCGACCGCCTCGCGGCCCGCCATCCCCATATCTCTCCGCCTGTCAGCGTCGCGGAGGAGAGACGCGATCGCTTGAGCGATCTCCGCAGCGCCGCTCGTGCCGAGCACGATACCAGTCTCGCCGTCGCGTACGACGCCGCGAGCGCCCCCAGCGTCGCTCGCCACGACTGGCAGCGCAGTTGCCTGTGCTTCGATCAAAGCGATCCCATGTCCGCCGTAGTCTGTATCTGTCGCAACCCGTGAAGCATCAAGGTAGATGGTCGACGTCGCATATGCTTCGGGCAGTTCGTCATCGCGCATCGGTCCGGCGAACCCCACTCGGTCCATCACATTGAGATCCGCCGCAAGATTCCGGAGCCGCGCCTCGTCGCTCCCTTCGCCAACCAGCACGTAACGTAACTCGGGAAATTCTCTCCGGAGCAGAGCGAGCGCCTGTATGCCGGTGTCCTGGCCCTTGTGCGGAGCAAGTCTCGCCACCGTCAGCACGATCGGCGCACGTCGGATTCCCCAACGTTGGCGCAGCGTGCCGGTATCGCGTCCGGGTCCAAATAGCGCAGGATCGGCACCGAGCCCGATGGCCGCAACTGGCGGTGGCTGCGAGATCCGCGCTTCGAGCATCAGCTCGCGAGCGGTGCTCGCAACTTCCTCGGACGTCGCAACGATTCCCGCAGCGTCGCCCATCACGAGCCGCACCGATCGACGACCGCGCACACCGCCCTTGACGGCCTTGACCGCTTGCCGAAGCTCGCCGGCGTCGACATACAGGATGTAGGGTATCCCCACGCGCTTGTGAGTGCGGCGCACGACCGTTCCTACGACGCTGATATCGCCGCAGTGCAGCACGTGCACGCGCGCCCGACAGCGCTTCGTCAACCATCTCTGCCAACGGAGCCGCTGCAGTAGCTCGGGTGCCCGATTGTACGCGAAGCGCTGCCGGTCTATCGCATAGTCTTCTGTCGCATCGTAGCGTGCCGCGTCCCGCGCGGCTACCGTCGAAACGGACATCGGCTCCGGATAGCGTCGCGCGAGCGATACACACCGACGAGCAGCACCGCTGAGGTCTGGCAAAAAGTCCCGTGTCACGAGCAGGTGTTGCACGCCCTAATCGACGACGACGGAGTCCGCGGTCCACGCTTCGCCCGACAGCAGGTTGGCGATGCGTTGATCGTACGTGTGATTCGCGCGAACAAATCGCTCCCCCTCTCTGCGAATTCGCTCCCGTGCTGCCGGCTCGCCGAGATAATGGTCAAGTTTCGCAGCACAATCCGCTACGTCCGAATACCATGCGCAGTGTTCGCCATCCTCCAGGAATTGTGTTACCCCCGGCGTTCCCTGTCCCAGATAAAAAGCGCCGGCGAGGATGACCATCCACGTGCGGTCCGACGTGTACGTCATGCCACCGGTGGCGCGGGATGGATTTATGCCGAGCGTTACGGCAGCACTCGAGCACACCTGCGCGAATTCCACCCCCTCCACGCTGCGTCCGTTCCATTTGAGCTGCGCCGTCCATCGTTCCCAGCCGGGTCCATAAACGCGCACGTCGTGGCTGGCGGCTAGCTGCAGGAGCAGCTCGGCGCGGCTCTCATCGTATCCCGTTCCTATAAAGGCCGCATCCGATATGTACGCGGGATTTGGCGCAACTGGCTTGATGCCTGCATCGCCAGCGGCCGGAAGAAACCTCGCGTTCATCCCGAGAGAGCGCCACTCCTCTTCAAAGCCGGTAACGAAGAACGTGGCTGCAAGCCTTCCGACGGCCGCGATGTGACCGATGTCCGGACGCGCTGTATCGCGAAACCATTGCGGATCGTGATACCACATGGCGTTGGGCGTATCCGCGATCAGTCGCCGCACCGTTTCGAGATCGAGAGCAAGGCACTTGGACAGAAAGATGAATTCCGGCCTGAACTGCCGCGCACGCGCACGAACGAGATGCTGGGTCATTCTTCGACCGATCGCGCGTTTCATCCTTCGATCGTCGACCAGCAGTGTCTGGTGTCCCGCACGTTTCAGCGCTCGCTCCGTTGCTGCTTCCATGCGCCATGGATTGGAGCTGCCGATGATCAGGACTCGCATTCCACAGCCCAGAGCCGTGCGTATTTCGCGCACACGCTCGCCGCTGCGAGAGCAGCAAGTATGGCCCCGCGCGCGCCGTCCAGGAATCCCAGCTTGAAGAAGTACATAGAGATGAATCGCGCGGGTGGCTTGAGTACGATCGCCGCGATGGACGGTCGACGCCCGCGCCTTGCCTGATCTTCGGCCCACCACTTACTGTATCGGACGAATTTCTCGAAATAAATATCCAGCGACGCGTATGGATAGTGCAGGAGCGAGGCACCGAGCGTCGCCGGCTCGCCACTCGTGACGACGTGCTCATGCACCTTGCTGTCGTCATACCGGAGCGCGGAGTCGAAAAGTCTCACCGGACGGTCCTGCTGCCAGCCGCCGTGCCGTACCTCTCGACCGAGAAAGTAATTGCGCCGGGGAACCCGGTAAGCGGCAGACGACGGTCGCGCAATCACCTCGCGCACCGCCGCTGCAAGATCGGAAGTCCCGCGCTCGTCGGCGTCCACGACCAGGATCCAGTGATTGCGTGCGCGCGCAATCGCCGCATTTCGCGACGCACCAATTGTCGCTGATCCAGTGGGCTCGATCACCGTAGCGCCGGCATTGTGAGCGAGCTCGCGCGTGTCGTCGCCCGAGGCATCGTCGACCACAAGTATCTCCGACGCCCAGCGGACGGAGTCGATGCACGCCACGATGTTGGATGCTTCATTCCGCGTGGCGATAACAATCGACACCTGAACGAGGCCTTGCGAATCCGGCATGTTAGCGCTTGCGCCGCGTGGTCGCGGCGGCGGCCGCTCGCTCGAAGCCGTCGATCATCGCCGCCTCCGCTCCTTCGCGCGCGACTCGAGCTCGCGCGGCAGCTCCCATCGCTTCGCGGCGACTATCGCTCGTGAGCAGTTCCGCTGCAGCTGCCGCTGTCATGAAGGCGTCATCGGCGGCAACCAGAATTCCGGTGATGTCGTTGAGAACGTAGTTCTGCGCCACCGAGCGCTCGGGCGCGAGCACCGGGATCCCGAGCGACATGAAGTCGAGGATTCCGTACACCGCCGTATCGGCGTCGGCGACGACCCAACCCAGCTTCGCGCTGCGCATCACGGCGAGATGATCCGCGCGGTCGCCCAGAAAAGTCACCAGCGGAAGCGCCCCAAGCGCCGCCGCCTGCATCTTGAGATCGTCATCGTACGCGCCTTCACCCACGATCACCAATCGCAGTCCCGGGTGACGGGGCGACAGCATTGCTACGGTTCGTATGGCCGCGGCCGCGCGGCTCCTCGACGACGCGTCGTGCACGCAGACGACGTTCACATCATCGCCCGCCAGATCGGTTGCGTTCTGCGGCGGCGCCTCAGCCACGCCCATCGGTGCTATGACGTGACCGGAAGCACCGCGCGGAAGGCGCACCGCCTGCGCATCCTGTTCAGTCGCTGAGACGTAGCACGTGGGGGCAATGCGCGCGGCAATTCTTCCCGTCCGCCGAATGTCGGACGTCTTGCCGGCGCGGATGCGACGGATCACCCGTGCGCGGGAGCCCAAGCGATAGGCTGCGGCCGCCACAAGGTGCTCGCGATCTGTATGGATGAAGACGACGTCGGCGGCGTGACGCCGCGCAAGCCGCCGTAGTCGAAACGCCGCTCCGAGCCACGTGCCGCGCAACGTCACCGGCTCTATATCCAGAACAAGTCGTTCCGGTGCGCTCGCCATTTCGGAGGCTACGCGCTCGACCGTGCTGTCCGGCTCGGCCGCGAATGTCACGGCGTGGCCACGCCGCGCGAGCCCGAGCGACGCGGCTACGAAGACACGTGCCGTTCCGGACCACTCGCGGCCAGAATGAAGGAATAGATAGTTCACGTCAGCCGAATGTCGGAACCGCCGTCACTTCGCGGGCAGCGTCGACGTCGGTAGCGTTACGGAATTGCATGTCGTAGAGTCGCGAGTACGTGCCGTTGTGAGCCCGAAGCTCGTCATGCGTCCCACGCTCGACGATTCGTCCCTTGTCCAGCACGAGAATCTGCGTTGCATGCTGAACCGTCGATAGCCTGTGTGCGATGACGAATACCGTGCGCCCTTCGAGCAGCCGGTCGATCGCGGCCTGAACCAGGCGTTCGGACTCGGTATCCAGCGCCGACGTAGCCTCATCCAGAATCAGAATTGGCGGATCGAGCAACAGCGCCCTCGCGATCGCTATGCGCTGGCGCTGGCCGCCGGACAACCTTGTGCCTCGCTCGCCGAGCAGTGTGCCGTATCCATCTGGAAGGGCGGTGATGAATCCATGAGCGTTGGCCGCGCGCGCCGCGTCCTCGATCTCCGCGTCGCTGTATTTCTGTCCCGTTCCGTATGCGAGGTTGTTCCGTACCGTGTCGTGGAACAACACCGTATCCTGGCTCACGATTCCAATCAGCGATCGGAGCGATGCCAGCGTTATCGAGCGAGTATCAACCCCATCGATCGTGATGCTCCCCGAGGTCGGCTCGTACAAGCGCGGGATGAGATCCACCAGAGTCGTCTTCCCCGCGCCGCTCGCGCCGACGAGCGCTATCACGTCGCCGCGCGACGCTGCGAACGAAACGTCGCGCAGCACTGGAATCTCGGATCGCCCATCAGTACCCTCGTACGAGAAGCCGACGTCGTCGAACCGAACCTCTCGCTTGAATTGGTCGACGTGCACCGTCCCCCGATCTCGCTCCTGTTCCGATGGCGTGTCCAGAATGTCGAACAGTCGCTCCGCTGACGCGAGCGATGACTGCGCCGTTGCACGCACGGCGGTGAGCTGCTTGAGGGGTTGGAGCAAGCGTAGAACGAATACGAGAAAGGTGATAAGGTCGGCGCCGGAGAGTGATCGGTCGACGAGAACCTGTCGCGCGCCCACCCACAGCAGCGTCACCGCAATCAGCATTCCAATGACTTCCGTCACTGGCGGCGCGAGGAAGGAGAGCTGGGTGAGCCGCACGGTCGTGCGCGCGTAGGTATCGCTCGCATCCGTAAAGCGCCGCTCCTCGAAGTTCTCGGCGCCGAACGATTTGACGAGACGGATGCCCGAAACAGTTTCCTGCAGCACGCTCGCCATCTCCCCGTGCTGGTTGCCGCGCCGGCGATTGCCGCGCCGCAGTTTGCGCAGAAGCGGCTGAAGCACCAGGCTCAGAATCGGCACGATCACCAGCGCCATCAGCGTCAGCTGCCACGAGATGTCGAACAGAAACGCGATGGTCGAAACAACGAGCGCCGCCGCTTGCAACGACTGCGTCACGATCTGAGTGAGTACGAGCCTCGTCTCGAACGTGTCGTTGAGTATCCGGGAGATGATCTGCCCGGATTTGGTCCTCGTGAAATAGCCGAGCGGAAGTCGCGCGAGATGCTTGTACACGGAGTTGCGCAGATCCCGCGTCACGAACTCCTGCAGCTCGGCGCCGAGCTGACCGCTTATCCAGACGAGAATATTCTTCGCGACGACTACTGCCATCACCACGAAAATCACGTTCCGGAGCGAGCCCATCTTGTCGCCGCTCACCATCAGCCGTCCTACGGTCTGATGCAGCAGACTCGACACCCATCCGGCCTTGATGTCCAGCGGCGGCCGGTCGAAGAGCGTGTTGAGGAACGGCACCAACAGGGCCACCGAAAACGCGTCCAGCAACCCTGCGCCGATATTCGTGAGGATCGCCCCAACCATCCGCCACGTGTGCGGCCTGAGAAATGGTAACAGCCGCTTGTATATCGATATCCCCGGGCCGCGGGTGCTCGCGCCCATTTCCATTGGCGGCGGCGCCGGCTCGATAGCGGTCGCCACTACCTTCTGGGTGTGAGGAGCGCGAGAGGAAGAATTACTTCCTCCGGCGACACGCCGCCATGCAGGAACGAGCCGCGATAGCGGCTCTGATATTCGCGAAGTTTGGTCGGATACACGAAGAAGCAGTCGTTGCGCGCGAGCAGGGTGTTCACATTGTGACCCCGCCGCGGAAGTTTGAGCGTGTCAGGATCGGGAAACGAGAGCGCCTGCTCCGGTGATTCGGCGCGCAGATCCTCGCCGAACTTGTAACGCAGATTGGCGCTCGCGTCGCGCTTCGCGAACACGGTTGCGGGAGTATTGCAGTGAATCGACCCGTGATCCGTCGTGAGAAGTACCGACACCTTGCGCGCCGATGCCTCTCGCAGGAGAGCGAGCAGCGCAGACCGCTCGAACCACTGGCGCGTCAGTCGCCGCAGCGCAATCTCGTCACGGGCCACCTCGTAGAGAATCTGTGACTCGCTGCGCCCGTGGGTCAGGAGATCGACGAAATTGAAGACGAATGCGCTAACGCCGTCCGGCGCGATCGCAGTCCCCATATGACGCTCGAGATCGTCGGATCCGTTGGCGGTCGAGATCTTCTGATACCGAACGTGTGTCTCGCCCCGCAGCTCGCGCAGATGAGCCTCCAGCAGTTCGCGCTCGTGCGCGTTGAGCGATTCGTCATCCTGCGCCCCCCACCAGGCGGGAAAGCGCGCCGCGATCTCCGCCGGAAACAACCCGCTGAAAAGAGAGTTCCGCGAATACGGAGTCGCCGTCGGAAGCACGGCGTAGTAGTGCGTAGTCTCGACTTCGAAATACGGCGCCAGCAGTGGCTCCAGAATCCGCCACTGATCGAGACGCAGACAATCCACAACGATGAAGACCGCAGCGCGCTCGCGCTGAAGAATCGGATTGAGAAACTCGCCCACGATGTCGATCGAGAGGGGAGGTCGCTCGCCGTTCAGATTCGCCAGCCACAACGGATATGCCGCCTGCATGTAATCCGCAAACTCGCGATGCATGTCGCCGTACAGGCCCTGAAGTGAATCGTACAGGCCGCGCTCGTCGGCCTCTGCCAGATCCACATCCCAGCGCATCAGCTCGTCGTATCGCTCGATCCACCCGCGCCAATCGAGATTCCGTGCACGATCCAGCTCCAGTGCGCGAAAACGCTCGACGAACGCCCGTGCGATCGCCTGCGACCGTATGCGCGGTCCGTCGAGAATTCGGGTGATTACCGACAACACCTGCCTCGGGTTCACGGGCTTCACGAGATACTCGCGAATGTTCACACCGATCGCCTCGCGCAGAGTCGAATCCTCCTCGCTCTTCGTCACCATGACCACGGGAAGATTCGGCGCTATCTCGCGAACCTCGCGGTACGCCTCTAGCCCCCGCGTTCCCGGCATCTGCTCATCGAGCAGCAACAGATCAAACGTTTGCCGACGCAGAAGCTCCACTGCGTCGTCCGCATTGGTCGCACACTCCACGTCGTAACCCTTCGAACGCAGGAAAATGCGGTGCGACTCCAGCAGGTCGCTCTCGTCGTCCACCCAAAGGACAGATTTTGCTCTCAAAGCCATGGCTTAGTAAAGGTATCCGCCCCACCATTCGGACAAGCGTTCAATGTAGCCCCTCCACAATTATGTGCCTAGATTCCGCGCGTGACCGCCATTCAAGTGCCGGCGACTCCGGCAGCCGTCGCCGGCTCCCGCGCGACCGTTCCGCCGTCCCCGCCCTACTCGCTGGAACCTGTCCTTTTTTCGGTCCCCGCGCTCGCAGAGTGCGCCGGATCGGCTGCGCTCGGCGGTGACCGGGAGATGGCGCTGGCCGCGGTGACTACTGCCCGCCTGATGCTGGCCGCAATTCCACCAACTCTGCTTGGCATCTCCGAACGCACCGTTCGCGCCGAGCGAGCAAGGAACTGGCTCTCCGCCCTCACAATGCCGCAGCCTGCGCGCATGGCAGTAATTCGAGCCGTCGACGCCAGCGTCGCGAGTGGCATGGAAGCAGCCGCCAGCGTGCGCGAGCTGATGCATGTCCTTACAGGACATCTGTCAGTGACTGCACTGGAGGAGCTCGGTGCGCTCGCCGAGCGGCTCCGTCTATATTACGAACAAACCCCTTAGACAGACGCAGGGTCCATGGCAGGCCATAGCAAGTGGAAGCAGATCAAGCACTACAAGGCCGCGACTGATGCGAAGCGCGGCGCGCACTTTACCAAGCTCATTCGCGAGATCACCATGGCCGCCAAGCTCGGCGGTGGTGACCCCGCCGGCAACCCACGCCTCAGAACGGCGATAGACACCGCCAAGGCGGCGTCCATGCCCAAGGAGAACATCGAGCGTGCCGTCAAGAAAGGCACGGGCGATCTCGAAGGCGTGGAATATCAGGACATTGTGTACGAGGGCTACGGGCCTGGCGGCGTCGCGATAATGATCTTTGCACTCACCGACAATCCTACGCGCACGGTCGCCGATATCCGTCACAGACTCTCGCGCGGAAACGGAAACCTTGGTGCGACCAACTCGGTCTCGTTCATGTTCGACCGGAAGGGCCAGATATACGTGGATGCGACACGCCTTGACGAGGATGCAACTCTCGAAAAGGCGCTCGACGCCGGCGCCGAGGACTTCGCGCGCGAGGACGATCAGTTCATCATAACTACTCCGCCCAACTCGCTACACGAGGTGCGGAGCGCGCTCGAGTCGCACGGCGTCGCTGTTACAGAAGCGGAAGTGGCATACATCCCCAAGAACACCGTTCACGTTTCCGGAGAAGCCGCAGCTTCGCTCCTCAAGCTGCTCGAAGCACTCGAAGAGCTCGACGACGTCCAGAAAGTCGCCGCCAACTTCGAGATGGACGCCGACGAAATGGCCACGGCGTAGTGCTCGTGCTCGGCATCGACCCCGGGACGGCCGTCACTGGCTACGGGGTGGTGCGGGGCGAACGCCTCGGCGTCGCCACCCTTGTCGAATGCGGCGTCATCCGCACGAGACCACGCGAGCCGCTCGCTCAGCGGTTGCTCGAGATATACGAAGGCGTGACCGAGTTGATCCGCACCCACCAACCAGACACGCTCGCAGTCGAGGACGTCTTCTACGCGCACAATGTTCGAACAACTGTCGTGCTTGGCCATGCGCGGGGCGTGATACTTCTCGCAGGCCAGCAGGCCGGTGTATCTATCGTCGAATATCCGCCCGCCGTGATAAAGAAAGCGGTAGTTGGAAATGGTGCGGCGACCAAGACCCAGGTCCAGTTCATGCTCACCCGCCTCCTGCGTCTCAAGTCCGTTCCAACGCCGTCCGATGCCGCTGATGGAGTGGCGGCCGCTTTGACTTGCGTGATGTCGTCGCGCGTGCCATCGATGATGGTGTCCCCCAGCGTTCCGGCCGCACGATGATATCCCGCATCAGCGGAATACTGGAAGCCAAGGACCTCGATCGCGTGGAGATAGCGACGCCGGGCGGCGTCGGTTACATGCTGCAGATCCCGCTCTCGGTATACGAAACGCTGCCGGCAATTGGCGCACAGGTCTCGCTCTTCACATCGCTCATCGTGAAGGAAGATGGATGGCAGCTGTTTGGATTCTCATCGCAGATCGAGCGCCGCGTTTTCGATCTGGTACGCACGGCCAACGGAGTTGGGCCGGCACTCGCGCTGAGCCTTCTCTCCACTCTCACAGCCGCGCGCCTCGTGCGCGCTATAGTCGAGAAGGACGCCGTCACGCTCCAGAGCGTACCACGGGTTGGAAAGAAGAAGGCCGAGCAGATGATTCTCGACCTCGCCACGAAGATGCGTGACGTGGATGTTGTGACGGGACCGTCTGGCGCGCCGCTGCCCGGAGCGGCTGCGGAGGACGCCATCCGCGCACTCGTGTCACTCGGGTACTCGCTCGCGGACTCCGAGCGCGCTGTACGCACGACGCTCGATGCCACGACCGGTCCGATCGCGGCAACCGAGTTGATTCGAAACGCTCTCGCGCGGATCGCGGCTCGTTAGCGAGCCAAACACTCTTCACTGCGCGACTCTCTCTCGTGATTCAAGAACCCATGAACCACACTGCAAAGCGGACAATCACGTTCAACGAGTCGGTGATTCGCGAGATGACGCGCATCGCTCAGCGCACCGGCGCGGTGAACCTGGCGCAGGGCTTCCCGGACTTTCCCATGCCGGCACCGATGAAGGAGGCTGCCTGCGCCGCGGTGATGGGGGACATCAACCAGTACGCGATAACCTGGGGATCGTCGGCGCTGCGCATCGCGATCGCGGAGAAGTATCGACGATGGTACGACATGCCCGTCGATCCCGACACCGAAGTCACCGTCACGTGCGGCGCAACCGAAGCGATGGCTGCGACATTCATGGCGCTCATCGACACCGGACGATGAAGTGATAATCTTCGAGCCCTTCTACGAGAACTACGGCCCCGACGCGGTGCTCGCAGGAGCGAAACCGGTCTTCGTTCCTCTTCTCGCTCCAACGTGGGATCTCGACATCGAGCGACTCGCAGCTTCGATCACACCGCGCACGCGAGCACTCATACTGAACACGCCGCACAACCCGACGGGAAAGGTTTTCTCGCGCGCCGAGATCTCGGCGATCGCCGAGCTCGCGCAGCGTCACAACTTTCTGGTGATCACAGACGAGATCTACGAGCACATCGTCTACGCCGGTCATCACCATCCAATCGCCACCTGGCCCGGGATGCGCGAGCGCACCGTCACAATCTCCGGGCTCTCGAAGACTTTCTCCTGCACGGGCTGGCGCCTCGGCTACGTCATCGCGCCGCGCGAGCTCACAGGTGCAATCCGGAAGGTTCACGATTTTCTCACCGTCGGCGCACCTGCACCGCTGCAGGCCGCTGGTGCAGTCGGAATGGCCTTCGACGCCGACTACTACAATCACATGCAGCGCGCGTACAAGCAACGACGCGATGTGATGATGACCGCGTTGACGCAGGCGGGATTCGCATGCACGCCGCCAGCGGGCGCTTATTATGTGCTCGCGGATTTCAGTGCGATCGACAGCGGTCGCGACGATCGCGAATTCGCCGTGTGGCTGGCCGAAACGATCGGCGTCGCGACGGTCCCGGGAACGAGCTTCTACGGCGATCCGGGACGCGGCACCGCGTCCGTCCGGTTTGCGTTCTGCAAGACCTTCGAGACCCTCGGACGAGCCGCCGAGCGGCTGGAATCCCTGCATCGCTGACCAGGGCATCCGGGCGGAACGGACGGTCCTTCGACACTTGTTTTCGGTGTATCTTCGGGGTATTCTTAGCCTATGACCGGAGTAGCTTTGGACACCCCGACAATGTCCCGCGCCGAGATCACCACACCGGAAGTAATCGCCGAAGAGTCGGTCGTCGAGCTGTCGCTCCGGCCGCAGAAGCTCGCCGAATTCATCGGTCAGCCGAAGGTGAAGGAATCGCTGCGCATTTACATCGACGCCGCGCTCGCGCGCCGCGAGCCGCTCGATCATACACTTTTTTTCGGGCCGCCCGGGCTCGGCAAGACGACCCTTGCGGAGCTCATCGCGCGCGAGCTGGGCGTCAACATCCACACGACGTCCGGGCCCGCACTCGAGAAGCCGGGTGATCTCGTTGGCACGCTCACCAACATGCGCGCCGGCGACATTCTCTTCATCGACGAGATCCACCGGCTGCGCCCGGTGATCGAGGAGTTTCTGTATCCAGCGATGGAGGACTACAAGATCGACATCCGTCTTTCCGAAGGTCCAAAGGCGCAGACAATAACGATGCCGGTGGAGCGCTTCACGCTCATCGGCGCGACGACGAGACTGGGCATGCTCACCGCTCCGCTCCGTGCGCGCTTCGGTATCGAGCAGCGGCTGAACTACTATCCCGTCGATGCGCTCGAGCTGATCGTGCGGCGCACCGCTGAAGTCCTGAAAACCGAGATCGACGCGAGCGGCACGCACGAGATCGCGCGCCGTTCGCGCGGAACTCCGCGCGTCGCCAACAGGTTGTTGCGCAGGGTGCGCGACTACGCGCAGGTGCGTGCGAACGGAATCATTACTCTGCCCGTTGCCGACGAGGCACTGCAGATGCTCGACGTCGACGAGTTCGGACTCGACGACATGGACGCGCGCCTGCTGAGAACGATCATCGAAAAATTCGACGGCGGTCCAGTTGGAATAACGACGATCGCGGCCGCGGTTGGCGAGGACGCGGGAACGATCGAGGAAGTATACGAGCCGTTTCTCGTCCAGAACGGATTCCTGCAGCGCACACCGCGCGGGCGCGTTGCGACGCCGCAGGCATACCGACACTTCGGCTTCATCCCGCCGATGCAGGCAGAGCAGACGAACCTGCTCTGACATATTTCGCTAACGCAAAGAAGCTCCGAGGAATTCCTCGGAGCTTCTTTTATCGCGGTGTTGCCACCGCTCAGGTCATCGCCAATGGTCCATGTAATATCGACTGCCTTGCGAATCTGTCAATCAGCCAGCCCGTGCCAGGGACGAGACTCGAACTCGCACGGCCTTTCGGCCAGACCGTTGGCAACGATCTGTGTCTACCAATTCCACCACCCTGGCCCGGGGTTGCGCTGGCGGAGTTGGTACAGCGACACAGGATGCCAATAGTCTTGCGTTCTGGCTGACAGTTCGATGATATCAGCGATTCGTTCGCGACCGATTAGCTCCCGCACGGCGGGATTATCATTATCCTGCAAACCACTCTCATGCACGGCGCCCTGAACCTCCGACTACGACTTTCAGCTCCCGCCAGAGCTGATCGCGCAATCGCCGCCACCTGTGCGCGGCGACAGTCGGCTCATGGTCGTCGATCGCGCCGCGCAAACCATTGCACACCGGCGCTTCGCCGACATCATCGAATACATCCCCGCAGGCGATGTCCTCGTGCGCAACACAACTCGCGTCATGCGCGCGCGTCTGCTGGGCACGCGCGACTCCGGCGCGCCCGCCGAAGTATTGCTGCTCAAGCGACTCGGCGAATCGCGCTACGAAGCGATGGTCCGGCCCGGCGGCAAGATGAAGCCCGGCCGCAAGATCCACGTCGGCGACGAGCTCGATGTTCGCATTCTCGAAGTGACTGA
The DNA here is from genome assembly GCA_963731305.1 of uncultured Gemmatimonadales bacterium. Lineage (GTDB taxonomy): Bacteria > Gemmatimonadota > Gemmatimonadetes > Gemmatimonadales > Gemmatimonadaceae > Fen-1247. The sequence continues at coordinate 52,890 of CAVSUQ010000007.1, forward strand.
GCGCCGCACACGCGTAGTCGAGCTGGTCACGAACCTGAGCGACTCCGATGCGATCGAGCGTTACGGACACGTTCCACTTCCGCCATACATAACGCGCGCGGATGAAGCACCGGATGCGGAGCGCTATCAGACCGTCTATGCCGCCGAGACCGGCTCCGCCGCAGCGCCCACCGCTGGTCTTCACTTCACGCCAGAGATTCTGCGCGAGTTGCAACATCGTGGCGTCGAAGTCGATGATGTGGTGCTCCATGTCGGTGCCGGAACGTTCAAGCCAGTCGAAGTCGACGACCCGGGCCAGCACGTGATGCACGAGGAGTGGTACGACGTTTCCCCCATGACTGCGCAGCGGCTGGCCGCGGCGCGAGCGCGCGGCGCAGGAGTGTGGGCTGTCGGTACCACTACCGTTCGCACACTCGAGAGCGCCGCGCAAGTCACCGGCGAAGTCGCCGCCGGAGCGAGCGAGACGAGCATCTTCATACGGCCGCCGTATACCTTTCGCGCGGTCGATCACCTGCTCACCAACTTCCACCTGCCACACTCGACCCTCATCATGCTCGTCGCCGCATTCGCCGGATATGACCTCACGATGCGCGCGTACAACACCGCGGTGCAGGAGCGCTATCGCTTCTTCTCGTACGGTGACGCAATGCTCATCATCTGACGCGATGCCGTTCAGCTTCGAGGTTATAGCGTCACAGGGCGCGGCGCGCGCGGGAGTGTTCGCGACGCCGCACGGCAACGTTCACACTCCTGCGTTCATGCCGGTCGGCACGCTCGCCACCGTCAAGGCGCTCGATCCAGACGACCTGCGTCGCGCCGGCGCCTCGATGGTTCTATCAAACGCCTACCACCTGCACCTCAGGCCGGGCGACGGGCTCATTCGAGAGATGGGAGGTCTCCACAAGTTCATGGGTTGGGAGAGGCCCCTGCTCACCGACTCCGGCGGATTCCAGGTCTTCTCGCTCGAGACCCTCAGAACGATCTCGGAGGAAGGGGTCGAGTTCCGGAGTCACATCAACGGCGACGCCAAGTTCTTCACCCCCGAAACCGTCGTCGGAATCGAGCGAAATCTGGGCGCCGATGTGATGATGCAGTTCGATCACGTTATACCCGGGCAGTCCAGCGAGGACGTCGCCCGTGACGCGATGGAGCGAAGTGTACGCTGGCTCGCACGCTGCCTCACCGCATTCAACCAGGGAGCCGGGACAGCGCCGTTCGAGCAGGCGCTCTTCCCGATCGTTCAGGGTGGGATTCACGCACAGCTCCGGCGCGAATCCGTTGCCCGTATTACCGACCTCGCCCCATGGGTCGGATTTGGCATCGGCGGCCTCTCCGTCGGTGAGTCCAAGCCTGACATGTACTCTATTCTGGAAGCCACGGATGGCGTCCTCCCCAAGGACCGGCCACGCTATCTGATGGGCGTCGGCTTTCCCGAAGACCTCCTCGAGGGCGTCAGGCGCGGGGTCGACCTCTTCGACTGCGTTGCGCCGACGCGCATGGGCCGAACGGGGGCGGTCTTCACCCACGATGGGCGCCTCAACGTCAAGCGGGCCGAGCTGCGCACCGATCCCGCTCCGCTCGACCCTGACTGCGACTGCCCCACGTGCACCCGATTCAGCCGCGCGTATCTGCGACACCTCTTCGTCAGCGAGGAGATCCTTGGACTCCGCCTCCTCTCGCTGCACAATGTACATTTCCTGATTCGACTCATGCGTACCGCCCGAGACCAGATCGCCAGCGGAACGTTCGATCGGTGGAGCGCCGAGTGGCTCGCGCGCTACTTCGCCAAATCTGAACTCACACGATGAACAATCCGTTAGTCAGCACGATCATCATGTATGGCGCAATCGGCGCCATCTTCTACTTCGTCCTCCTCAGACCGCAACAGAAGCAGAAAAAGGAGCACGACACGATGCTCAGGAGCCTCCGTCGCGCAGACGAGATCGTCACAGCGGGCGGCATCGTGGGAGAGGTCACCTACATCGCACAGCAGACCAAAGACGGCAATCCCGTGGTGTCACTCGATGACCGTGTGACGATCAAGTCCGGTGATACGCGACTGATCATCGAGCGCGGACGGATTGCCAAGATCGTGCGCAAGACCTCGACGGGCACCGAGGAGTAGCTCGCGTGGCGGTCCTCGACATTCGCGTGCTCGGCGATCCCATTCTTCGCGAGCGTACGACTCCCACGAAGAGTGTCACCGACGAGCTCCGCGCGCTTATCGCCGACATGTTCGAAACCATGTACGCGGCCGAAGGCATTGGTCTCGCCGCGCCTCAGGTCGGTCGCGGTGATCGCGTGTTCGTGATGGACGTCGACGACAATCCTCTCGCAATGATCAATCCGGAGATAATCGAGAGCGAAGGCTCCGAGCGCGCCGAGGAAGGCTGCCTCTCCATCCCCGAGATCTTTGGCGACGTGGATCGCGCAGCGCGGATCGTCGCGCGTGCCACAGGCGTCGATGGCAGCACCTTCGAGGTGGAGTTGACGGGGCTCGCAGCCCGGTGCGTGCAGCATGAGATCGACCATCTCGATGGCAAGCTGTTCATCGACTACATGAGCCTCATCAAGCGCAAATTCACGGCGCGCAAGTGGGAGAAGGAAGCCGCCAACTATCCCGGCTTCGTCCGCAAGCTCGAGCCTGGCAAGAAGTACTCGAGGCGATCACGTTCGCGTGAGACGTCGCCGGGCGCTTCGGGCGAGCCGTTCGAGCCCGAGTTGTAGCGCGCCATGCGCGTGTTGTTCTGGGGCACTCCCGAGTTCGCTGCACCATCGCTCCGCGCACTGATTGGCGAGGGCTTCGAGGTGTGCGCAGTCGTCACGCGGCCGGACAGCGCAGTCGGCAGGGATCGGGTAGTGACGGAGCCGCCAATCAAGCGCATCGCGGTCGAAGAATCGCTCCCTGTCTTTCAGCCCCAATCGCCGCGCGAGGAAGACTTTCAGGAGTTGCTCGAAGTGGTGGCCCCCGACCTCTCCGTCGTGGTCGCGTACGGGCACATTCTGCCGCGCGCGATCATCGATATCCCACGATTGGGCACACTCAACATCCACGCCTCGCTGCTGCCGGCGCTTCGGGGCGCGTCCCCGATTCAGGGGGCGCTTCGTCAGGGACTCACCGAGACCGGAGTCACGATCATGCGAATGGTGCAGGCACTCGACGCAGGCCCGATCCTGCTGCAGTCCCGCACCCCGATCGCTGACGACGAGACCTGCGGCGAGCTCCAGGGGCGCCTCGCGGAGCTTGGAGCGCTGGCGCTGATCGAGGCCCTCGCGCTTATCGAGCTGGGCCGCACTACTGAGCGCCCGCAGGAAGACTCGCTCGCGACCTACGCGCCGAAAGTCGACCGGGCCTCGACTCGCCTGGACTGGTCGCTCGGCGCCCGGGAGGTGGCGAACGCAATTCGCGCGTATGACCCCCGTCCGGGCGCCTGGGCGACGCACAAGGGCGCCGACGTAAAGCTCTTCGGTGCACGAACGATGTTCGATGTGACCGGCAAACCGGGAGAGGTGCTCTCAGCCGGCGATCAGGGTCTGGTGGTCGCCTGTGCGGATGGTGCCGTCCGCGTCTGCGATGTACAGCCAGCGGGAAAGCGCCGCATGCAGGCGATCGAATGGCACCGCGGACGCGGGGTTTCGATTGGCGACGCGCTCGAATAGTGCAAACGCTGCTACCGGCGCGGCTCTTCGAACGCATTATTCGACGTCGCGCAGCGTCAAATGTGTCGCACACGGTCAACGGTTGTTGGACTCAAACCGCACCATTGTATGATCATGTCGCACGTGGAAGCGGCCTTATCGGCCACTCGCACGCCGCCTGGTCGATTCGAGCAGTCAGCCTGGATCGCCGCAGCAACTCCGACCGGCGCCGGACGATGTGCGAGGCGGCCAGCGGGTCACTTCGAATTCCAGAACTACGCCCCTCACGCACCGGCGACGGCGGTCCGCCGCCGACCTGATCGGGCTGACTTTGCGCAAAGTCGGACAAATATGGATATTTTCGTGCGGAGACATCTGTTCACTATATATTCGCCCGGCACGACACTCGCTTAGCTAATCACAAGCTTAGGACTACAACTGCGCATGATATCGTCGATTATGCGGACTTATCTGCGCAACAGTGATTTTTTGATTTCCGTAACCCTTGGGCCTAGTGACACGCCATAGCTCGTGCACTTCGCGGGGGGCGGTTGGCAGGAGCGGCGCCGACGAGTTCGGGACGGCCGCTTTTGGCAGCGCCCTGCGCGACGTTCCTTTCGCCAGTAGCGAACGAAATAACCGGTCCCTTACGCCAGCGGGGGCAGGTTTCTGCGCGTACTTTAGCGTGCCGCCAATGCGGCAACAAGACGCAGCCCCGTACCTGTCAATTTCCGGAATTTGAAAGCGTGAACTCAGAGGTTAGCGATTCATCGCCAACGAGTGCGGCACGAAGCTCGCCGATCACGCCGACACGGATCATCGCCGCCGAGGTGTGTGCGGATGTACGAGCCGGGCAGCTACTCGATCCATCCTTCGAGCGTCACACCACACAGATAGACTCGCGTGACCGGCGGTGGACCCAGGAGCTGCTCTACGGCATGATGCGGCGCCGCGCCTTTCTCGACGCGGTTCTTTCGGACAGAGTCCGTGGCGGCCTGGTTCGACTTGACCCGGATCTCATCGACCTTCTCCGCCTCGGCGCGTATCAGCTGCTCTGCATGGGATCGGTCCCTGCTTACGCTGCCATCGCGCAGACGGTCGAGCTCACCAAGACTCGTCACGGCATCGGCGCCAGCAAGCTCGCAAACGCCGTTCTTCGCCGCACCGATCGTGAGCGCACCAATCTGGCCATAGCTACCCCCCCGGATCCAATCGACGCACTCGCGCTGGCAAGCTCGCATCCGCGCTGGCTCGTTGCGCGCTGGATCGCGCGCTGGGGTGCCGAGGACACGGCGGCTCTTCTCGCCGCGAACAACACCGAGGCACCTGTCGTACTGCGACCCTTCAACGCCGGTCGCGCCGAGCTGGCCGCGGCGCTCGCTGAGGTGGGTGTCGCCGTTCACGACGCCCCCATGGTCAGCGATTCGATAGAGCTCGGGCATGGCGTTTCGATTGTCGAGCTCGACGCTTTCTCGCGCGGCATGTTCTTCGTCCAGGACCCCGCGGCCACGCTCGTCGTGCGCTACGCGGCCGTTCCTGCCGGTTCCCGCGTCGCCGATCTCTGCGCTGCGCCAGGCGGCAAGACGTTCGAATTCTCGCGCGACGCCGCCGTCGTATTCTCGGCGGATCGCTCTGCCGCACGCATGCAGCGCATCGTCTCGACTGCCCAGCGGCTTCGCACCACCAACGTCATCCCGCTGGTCGACGACGCCCGTCACCCTGCGGTGCACGGCATGGACGCCGTGCTGGTCGATGTCCCGTGCACCGGCACCGGCACCTTCCGGCGTCACCCAGATGCGAGGTGGCGGCTCAAGGCCTCCGACCTGGCGGTAATGCCGGCGATTCAGCGCTCGATTCTTCGCGCCGCCGCCGAGTCGGTCAGGCCTGGTGGTCTTCTCATCTACAGCACCTGCTCGCTCGAGCCGGAAGAGAACGACGTGCAGGTCGAAGCCTTCCTCAACGAGCATCCGGACTTCACCCTGGAACCGCCGCCAGATGGTGCGGTACCAGCTTCGACACTCGATGCGGGAAGATTGCGCGTCCTGCCGCAGAAGCACGGTACGGACGGTGCATTCGCCGCACGACTTCGGAGATCCGAATAGGTGAATTTTCGCGCGCTCCTGCGGCGTGCGCTTCCTTACTTAGTGATCGGCATCGGCGGTTTCGCGCTCGCCTACGTCGTGATCTTCATCTTCGTCCTTCCAACGAAGATCGTTCCGTCAGCGCAGCCGCAGTACGTCCCTGACTCGTCGACGACCCTCGCGCCGATCGACACGGGGATTCCCGCGCAATCCATCCCGACACCAGCCGAACCGCCCCCCGTATCGGCCCGGTTGGTACCCGACGCGCCCCCGACACCGATTCCGGCTCCGGATCTGGTTGGAATGTCGCTCCCGGACGCTCGCGGCGTGCTGGACAATCTCCGTCTCAACGCTGTAGTCACCCGGGATACCAGTTCCTTCGAGCCGCCTAACACAGTTCTGCGCCAGCAGCCGCCTGCGGATTCGATGATTGCGATTGGTGCAAACGTGATGCTTACCGTCTCGTACTTTCCTCGGGACTCCACCGCCGATACAATGCGAGTACGGCGCGATACGAACCTGCCGCGCATCAGGCCCGCCGCGGACTCAATCCCGCGGGATACGACCCACCCCAGGTAGACCAGATCGTGAATCCGATTCGCATCGCACCGTCCATCCTCAGCGCTGACTTCGCGTGCCTCCGCGACGACATCGCGATGTGTCAGAAGGGGGGCGCCGACTGGATTCACGTCGACGTAATGGATGGACAGTTCGTCCCAAACCTGACATTCGGAGTCAAGGTGATAGACGCTGTTCGCGAGTGCACGGATCTCCCGATCGACGTGCATCTCATGGTCATTCATCCGGAATCGTATCTCGAAGATTTCGCGCGGGCCGGTGCAACCGGGCTGACGATCCACGCCGAAGCGACGGTTCACCTTCAGCGGCATCTTAGTCACATCAGATCGCTCGGCTGCCGCGCCGGTGTCGCTCTCAATCCGGCTACGCCGCTGGACGCGGTCCGCGAAGTGACGAGCGATATCGACCTTCTTCTCGTCATGACTGTGAATCCAGGCTTCGGTGGCCAGGCATTCATACCGGCGTCGGTCGACAAGATCCGACGTGCGCGGCGTCTTCTCGACGACGCTCGCTCCAGCGCCGATCTCGAGGTCGATGGCGGAATCTCGCGCGACACGATTCTTCAGTGTCGCCGCGCCGGCGCGGATGCCTTCGTCGCCGGCCACGCAATTTTCTCCGCCACCACTCCAGCGCAGGAGATCGGCGCACTGAAGACGGCAGGGACGGAGGTAGCATGACCGGTAGACAGCAGCTCGGCGTCGTCGCCATCGTCCTCATCGCGGTCGGGGCGATCGGCTTCGCGATCACACGTGTACTCGGCAACGAGCTCACCCCGCTCGGCGCCGGCACCCGGGCACCGAATTTTCAGGCGGCCACGCTCGACACACCGCCCAGAATGAAGTCGCTTTCCGACTACAAGGGACAGGTCGTTCTCGTCAACGTCTGGGCAACCTGGTGCGAGCCCTGCCGCGTCGAGATTCCAAGCATCGAGCGGCTTTACAAGACTTACGGACCAAAGGGATTGCGAGTCGTTGCAGTGAGCATCGACGACTCGGCCAGCGATGCCAGCATACTCGCGTACGTTCATCAGATGGGAATGACGTTCGACGTACTGCACGATCCCGCCGGCAAGATCGAGCGCGCATATCAGGTGACCGGCTACCCTGAAACGGTGATCGTAGGAAAGGACGGCGTCATCAGAAAGAAAGTAGCGATGGCGATCGATTGGGATTCAGAAGGCAATCGTCATCTCATCGAACAGCTGCTCGCCGAGTGACGGCGTGAGCCCGTCGTGACTCTGATACTCGGTATCGAAACGTCGTGCGATGAAACATCGGCCGCCGTGATCGACGACGCAGCCGATGCTCCGGCACTCCGCTCGCTCGTGATACTGTCGCAGGATATCCACAAGGTTTTCGGTGGCGTTGTGCCGGAGATTGCGTCGCGCGCGCATCTCACCGCCATCGTTCCGGTGGTTCGCGAGGCGATCGCGCAGGCGAACTCGACACTTCACGACATCGATGCGATCGCTGTAACTACTGAGCCGGGTCTCGTCGGCGCGCTCATGGTCGGGCTCAATTATGCGAAGGGATTGTCGCTCGCGCTGGATATTCCGCTCGTGGCCGTGCATCACATGGAAGGGCATCTCTTCGCGACGTCGCTGGACGACGCGCGAGCGGCGCCTCCATTCACCGCACTGCTTGTCTCAGGCGGCCACACGTTGCTGCTCGACGTACCAGCGTGGGGCGAATACAAACTGCTCGGCGCAACGCGCGACGACGCGGCCGGAGAAGCATTCGACAAGGTCGCCAAGATGCTTGGTATGCCCTATCCCGGTGGGCGTTACGTCGAAGCCCTCGCGCGCGAAGGAGACCCTTCGCGTTTCAGGTTCACACGTCCCATGCTTCAGAAGAATACGCCACCCGATGATCCTGCGTACTTCGACGTCTCATTCAGCGGGCTCAAGACGGCCGTCCTCAACGCCGTGCGCGGCTCCGACAATATCGAGCGCGACCGTGCCCACATCGCTCGCGGCTTTCAGGATGCGCTCATCGAGACCCTTGCCGAAAAGACCATGCGGGCCGCCACCATGTATCGTCGCGACCGAATCGTTCTTGGAGGCGGCGTAGCGTGCAACGGCGCGCTTGTCGCCGCCATTCGCGCCCGCGCAGGCGCCCGGGCTCAACTTTTTGCGCCCACACCACGGCTTGCGACGGACAACGCTGCCATGATCGCCCGCGCAGGGCTCTTCCGCTATAATCAAGGTGAGCGGGCATCGCTCGACCAAGCCGCACGTGCGACGGCACCCCTTCCCGGCCAGGCATGACCCACATCTTCGCTTCGATAACGCAGAACGCTTTCACCTACGACATCGGTCGATTCCAGTTCACCGGGTTCGGCATCGCCATGCTCGCCGCGTTCATAATCGCGCAGATCATCGCGCAGCATGAGATGTGGCGCCGCGGTTACGATCCCGCACCAATCTCCGATCTCGTGTTCGCGGCTGTGATTGGTGGAATTCTTGGCGGCAAGATCTACTACGCGATCCTCATGGAAGACGTGAGCGCACTCTTCAGTCGCTCCGGTCTCGTCTTCTGGGGCGGTCTGATTGGTGGCATCATCGCGGTTCTGTTCGTTGCATGGCGCAAGAAGTTGCCACTACTGCGCATCGCCGACGTTGGTGGCATCGCGGTCGCCGCAGCCTATTCGATCGGCCGCACCGGATGTTGGGCGGTCGGCGACGATTACGGGCGACCGTGGAATGGTCCGTGGGCCGTCGCCTTTCCGAACGGCGCACCGCCAAGCACGGTCGAGAACATGACGCGAATGTTCCACATGCCATTCCCCGCCGGAATGAATCCGATGCAGGTTGTCTCGGTGCACCCGACGCAACTCTACGAAGTGGTACTCGGCTTCGTCATGTTCCTGATACTCTGGCGGCTGCGCGATCACGTGCACGCGGAAGGCTGGCTCTTCGGGTTCTACTGCATGCTCGCCGGAATCGAGCGCTTTTTCATGGAGATCTTCCGCGCCAAGGACGACCGCTTCTTCGGACCATTCACCACCGCGCAGGTGTTCGCCGTAGGATTCGTCGTAGCGGGAGTGATCATCATGCGGCTACGCTACAACGTCAGCGCCAAATCTCCCGGCATCCACGCCGAGCCACGCTCGGTGTAAGGCAGCGTCGGAACAGCTTCCGGCAGACGATCGGTACAGCCCACGGTCGGTGCTTACTCTAGTGCGTCAGCAGCGCTGTCGCACACCGCGGCTCGCTGTCCCGTACGCTTCTCGAACGCCCGAACGAAATCTGTCAGTCGATCTCCGGAGAAGCGCTCGCGCGGGATCTTGAGTGCTCGGATCGCGTCCTCGATCCGGGCCTCAGTGCCTTCGACTTCGACCAGCGTGTCCATCTGTGGATAGCGCTCGAACCTTATGACGACCACCGAGCGCCCGTCGGCGTCCGTGCACGGCATCTCGTACTGTGCAATCTCCCGATCGATCTCGCCGACAACTTCAAAGCCCGTGCGCGATAGCATGCTCGCGAGCGCATCCGGGTCGGTAACGCCAGTGGTGAGCTCGTCACGCACTTTGAAGCCGTTCACTTTCCTGGTCGGTCCCTTCCAGTCCAGATGCGCGTGCGTCGCGCCGCGGTGCGAGCGATAGATCCGAATGCGTAAGACGAGACCCTGAGCTGCGAGTGTGCGCGCCGGAGTGTCGTAGAGACGATCGCGTAGCGACCCCTCGAACACGAGCACTGCACCGGCGCTTTCGATGTTGTGGCGCGCCTCGTCGACGTCGTCCACGCGCGCCTTTACCTCGACTTCCCGCGTTGGCTGGCTCATCCTGTAATGGCCTCGAGTACGGCGCTGGTGTCGCTCAGGTCTGGAAATACGGCGAATGGCGCGTGCGCCCGGAGATCTTCCACCGAATACCATCCCGTTGCTACAGCGATCGCGCGCGCGCCTAGCGTGCGACCACAAGCGATATCGGCGGGCGTGTCGCCGATCACTACCACGTCCTGCCCTCGCAGTGCGACACCGAACTCCTCCTCCATTCGCCGATGCGCCACCGCCGGAAGCTCTCCGCGCACCTCGCTGTCGGAGCCGAATGCGTTGATCCGAAACTGGTCAAAATTCAGGCCAACCGCCGACAGCTTGAGTCGCGCGCCAGCCTCCACATTTCCCGTAAGAAGTCCCAGCACCGAGTCGCTTCGCCTGTGAATTGTGTCGATCAGCTCAGCCACACCGGGATACATTCCCACGCCCCTCCTGGGATCGTTCAACCGTTCGGGCAGCGACGCCACATAGAGCGCCACGACCTCGTCCATGCGTGCATCGATCTCTGCTTCGTCGATGCCTGAAGCGAGCATGGACTCGCGCACGATCTGCTTGTCGGTCTTTCCGTCGTAGCGCATTGCTGGATCACCCGGCGTCCCGAATACAGCGGTCAGCGCATGTTCCATCGCGTCGCGACCGGCGCCTCCCGAATGGAGAATGGTGCCGTCAATGTCGAACAGAACTAGGTGTTGCATTGCATTGTTGTTGAGCGATTGATCACGCACGCGTGAGAAATATTCCACCGATGATGGCGACCGTGCCGGATACCTGCCAGATCGTCGGCGCTTCACCGAGCGCTACCCACCCGGTGAGGATGGCGACGATCGGTTGAAGGTTCCCGTAGACCGAAGACCGGGTGGGCCCCAGCACCCGTATCCCGCGATACCAGAACAGATAGGCGATGGCCATCGAACCTACACTGCTGTAAAGTACGCAGCCCCACGCCGTAGGCGACGCATGCGCCGCAGCGATTCCCCGAATCGCCCATGGCGTAACGAAGACGAGCGGTATCATCCCTCCAACGAGCGTGAGCGCGCTCAATTGCACCGCGTCGACTCGCTGTGTCAGCGGCTGCAATCCGACGCTGTAGCCGCTCCAGCACAGCACTCCAATGAAAACTATGAAAACGCCGAGGATCGTGTCCTCACCTGTATTGCCCCCTGCTGCACTTCCGAGCATGACGACGCCAACGCCCGCGATCGACAACGCGATGCCTGCCCACGCTCGCCGACTCACCTTTTCGACGCCGCTCGAGATACTGAGGAGCGCGATGAAGGCCGGCGCGGCCGCGATGATGAGAGCGGCGCTCCCCACGCGTGTCCGTGAAACGCCGAATATGAAGAGGAGCTGATATAGTCCGTTCCCGACCATCCCGAGAGCCAGGAGCTTTAACATGTCGGATTTCTGCGGCCATCTGTTGCGCTGGATGAGCGCCACGACGAGCAGGATCACCGTCGCGATGAGCACGCGCATCCATGTGAACTGCAGCGAGCCAAATGCCCGCCCGGCGACCTTCACGGCGCTGTAGTTGATCCCCCAGATCGTCGCCATCAGAAGCAGAAGCGCATCTGTAGGACCGAACGATCTGGTTTGGGCTGGCATCCTCAAATCTAGTATCTTTCGGCGTGCACATATCCTTCGCAGTTTTCGCGGATGCGGCGAACTTGTCGCAGGAAGGCAAGCTCAATGTCCTTGGAATATTCGACGCGCTGCATGTGGGCGGCTTCCCGTCCATGCATCCGCGTGCTCACTTCGTCGTGCGCGTGAAGGGAGCTGCATCGGACTCCGGAACTCACCGTCTCGCATTCCACTGGGTCAATCCGCGCGACACGGAGCTCTGGACGTCGAGCGGCGAGCTCGCGGTCGAAGCTGGCCCCACCGCGGCGCTCGAGATGGACCTTCCAATAATCGCCGTCGTCGATCTCCCGCTGGACTCTTCGGGCCAGTATACCATGCGGGTCGAGCTGGACGACGAACCCGTTGCCCGTGTCACGGTTTTCGTCAACGGCCCCGCTGCGAGCGCCCTCCCATACAGTACATCCCCAGTGATGGTCTCATGAGGAGCGGCGGCGTCCGCCGCTGACGCCGCTCAAGCGGATTAGCGAAAACAAAGCCTGAGTTTTCTTGAACTCTTCCGCGGGGTGTGCCGATACTGGAACGCAGAGGAGCGCCGCGCCGGAACGGCGGCATTTAGTCGTTCTCTTCGCACTTTGAGCGGGACACAGGGTGATGTGTCCTCAAATGGGCGATGGGTGCGCGGTCTCCCGCCCACGTATGTCGGCTTCGACTTCGCCGGCAGACAACTCGATTCCGCGCACGACGAACACACACCATGGTTGACAAGATTCGCGACACCCTGCGTCAGTACGGCCGCCTCAACCGCGACGTCTCCGCCATCTCCGAAGATGCGGACCTCTACGCCTGCGGCCTGACCTCGCATGCCACGGTAAATCTCATGCTGGGTCTGGAAGACGCATTCCAGATCGAATTTCCGGAGCGCATGCTTCGCCGGCGAACTTTCGAAACCATCGCCAACATCCGCGAATCAATAACAGAGCTAACCGCCGGACAACCGGCGGGTAGAGCCTGAGCGCGTCGATGTCCATCACAGTAATGAACCGCTCGTTCGGCGCACTCGAGAAAGCACAGAGCATCGGCCTCGAGATCGCTGCACCGGCGGCCGACGCGGTTGATCGCGATGCACGCTTTCCGTCCGAATCGTTCGATGCTCTGCGCGCGGAGCGCATGCTCGGCATCCTGATTCCCGCTCAGTTCGGTGGCGGAGGATGCTCCACTGCCGACGTCTCTGCAATCTGCGCCACACTTGGCCAGCACTGCTCTGCCACCGCGATGATCTTCGCCATGCACCAGATCCAGGTAGCATGCATCGTACGTCACGCGCGCGATTCGCGGTTCTTCGCGTCGTATCTTGCGGAACTAGCCGACAATCAGTCGCTCATCGCTTCCGCAACATCCGAGATCGGAGTTGGCGGCGACGTACGTTCGTCCGTCTGCTCGGTCGAGAATGACAACGGATCCATATCGCTCCGGAAACAGGCGCCCGTAATCTCGTACGGTGAATACGCAGATGCCATTCTCGCCACCGCGCGCCGCACTCCGGATTCTCCGCCAAGCGACCAGGTCCTCGTGCTCCTGCGCCGCGACGAATTCGTGCTGGAGCGGACCAGCGGTTGGGATACTCTGGGATTTCGCGGGACATGCAGTCCTGGATTCGTGCTCACTGCCGCAACCACGGAAGACCACATCCTTCCAGCAACATTCGCGGACATCTCCAGCCAGACGATGCTTCCGGTTTCCCACATTGTCTGGACTTCTCTCTGGCTCGGTATTGCGACCGCCGCTGTCGGGAGAGCCCGCGCATACATTCGCGCCGAAGCACGCAAGAGCCCGGGCAAGACACCAGCCGCGAGCGTGCGGCTCGCCGAGGTGGTGAGCAAGCTGCAGGGGATGCGCGCACTGGTCAACGATTCGGTGCGCGATTACGAGGCGAACATGGACGACGTGGATGCGGCGTCGGGTATGAGCTTCGCCATCCGCATGAACAACCTCAAGCTGACCTGCTCGACCATGGTGGTCGACATCGTCAGTCAGGCGATCCTGATCTGCGGCATGTCCGGCTACCGGATTGATTCCAAATTTTCACTTGGCCGGCTCCTGCGCGATGCCTATGGCGCCGCGCTGATGATCAACAACGATCGTATCTACGGTGCTAACGCCGCCATGCTTCTGGTTTCCAAGGATGATTGACAGCGTAGCCGACCGTGAGACCGAGCTGGCCGCGGCAAGAGGCGAATATCTTGCTGCTCTCATCGCGAGCGGGGTCATCACCGACACCGGGGTTGCGGGCGTGTACGGAAAGAGCGGAGTCTTCGAGCGCGTGCTTGGGGGATTCGACCGGTTCGTTACCGAGGCGGCCGTGGACCAGAACGCTGAAGTCTATCGGTTTCCACCCGTCATCAGCCGCGCGGATTTCGAGCGCAGCAACTATCTCACGTCGTTTCCGCATCTGACTGGCACTGTCCACGGATTTCGCGGAAACGAGCGTGACCACGCCGAAATGCTGCGCATGGTCGAGAGCGGATCCGACTGGACGGGACACTTTCACAGCACCGATCTCGTTCTGACACCGGCTGCGTGCTACCCCGTGTATCCGCTTGCTTCGGGCGTCCTGCCGCTCAAGGGGCGCCTCTTCGACGTTCAGTCGTACTGCTTCCGTTACGAGCCGTCGACTGATCCGGCGCGCATGCAGGTGTTCCGCATGCATGAGTACGTGCGGATAGGCACACCAGCGATGGTGAGCAGCTTCCGTGACATGTGGCTCGAGCGCGCGCAGGCCATGCTCGCAGCGGTCGGTCTGGATGCTCAACCGGTCGTCGCAAATGACCCTTTCTTCGGGCGCGGCGGCTCCATGCTCGCGGCAAGCCAGAGAGAACAGGCGTTGAAGTTCGAGATCGTAGTACCAATCGCGAGCGCAGACGCGCTGACCGCGGTCGTCTCGTGCAACTATCATCAGAATCACTTCGGCGACGCGTTCGAGATCAGGACCCAGAACGGCGAGGTCGCGCATACTGCGTGCGTCGGCTTCGGCCTCGAACGGATTACACTCGCGCTATTCCGGTGCCACGGCTTCGATATCTCCGCATGGCCGGCATCGGTTCGGACAACTCTCGGGCTGTGAACCGCACGGTGTTCGGCGTGGACGCGATGGCGTACCGCGCTCACGAATTGCATCGTACGGAGCGCGTCTGGGTTGAAACCAACTGCTACGTAGATCTCTGGATCGAGCTTCTTCACACGATGGGGCTCGACCCCGTCGCGTCGATGGCGTTCACCCTCGCGATGGACTTCGAGGGCGATCAGTGGACGTTTTTCAAGCAGCCTGCGGCGGACCTCTATCGCCTCTACGGCGTCGACGTCCAGGAGCTCACGATCTGGCGCTCCGTATTGGCCCACGTCGCCGAACAGGTGGAGCGCGGCCGCGTCGCACTCGTCGAAGTGGATTCGTATCACCTGCCCGACACCGCAGGCGTGGCATACGGAATCGAACATACGAAAACCACGGTCGCTGTCGAATCGGTCGACATCCAGAACCGACGCATGGGCTACTTTCACAACTCCGGGTACTTTGAGCTCCAGGGCGTCGACTTCGACGGCATCTTCAATTCTCCGGCATGCTCGCTGGCTCCGTACACCGAGATCGCAAAGCTCGACCGCATTGTGCGCAGGAGCGACGACGAACTGACCTCGCTCGCAAATGCGCTCACACGCGACTACGTGGCGCGGATTCCGCGCGAGAATCCAGTGACGAGATACCGCGCTCGGTATGCATCTGATGTTGCGTGGCTTGCGGCTGAGGAAATGTCGGTTTTCTACAAGTATGCATTCGCTACGCTTCGACAGTGCGGAGCTTGCTCCGAAATGGCGTCGACGTTTCTCGGCTGGCTGAGTCTGCACAGCGGCCACCAGATTGCGGCCGCGGCAGACTTCTCCGAGATCGCGTCGGCTGCAAAGGCGGTGCAGTTCAAACTGGCTCGCATGATGGCGACGAAAAAACCTGTAGATGTGGAATCGCTATTCGACCGGATGGAGTCCGGTTGGGATCGCGCCACAGCCGATCTGGCCGCGCGTTATGCTATCTGAGCGACTGGACGAAATTGCGACGCCGCTCGCTCGGCCTTCCGGTGCTGGCCCCGGGGTAGAGCTTACCGCGTGGCAAGTTGTGCGCGCAGAACCGGGTTCGATTGCACATCCGGACCAGCTCGCCGTTCGGGATCAATCGTGGATCGCCGCCTCCGCGCCAGGAACCGTCGCCGCTGCACTTCAGGCGGCTGGTCAGTGGGATTGGTCGTCGCCCCCAGCGCTTGACGATTACGATTGGTGGTATCGATGTCAGTTCTGCTGTGATGGCGCCGGATCGCGCGCGTCGCTCGATTTCCAGGGGCTGGCTACAATCGCTGACGTGTGGCTCAACGGGACGCATATCCTGAGGAGCGACAACATGTTCGTATCGAACACTGTCGATGTGGGATCGGCGCTCACGAGAGACAACGAGCTTGTGGTTTGCTTTGCCTCCCTGGCGCGCGCCCTTGCGGAGAGGCGCCCACGTCCGCGCTGGCGCACGCGGCTCGTCAACAACCAGAATCTGCGCTGGATTCGCACCACACTGCTCGGACGCATGCCTGGGTGGTCGTCGGCTCCGCAGCCGATCGGGCCTTGGAAGAGCGTAACCCTTGTGCCGCACACAACCGTGCGCGTGGTTTCTCGCAAAGTGATGTCGCGACTCGATGGCACTGACGGTCTGGTGTCGGTTGCGGTTCACGTCCGAGCCTCCGGTGACGCGCCGATTACTTCGGCCTCGGTAACTATCGGAAACATCGAGCGAGCAGCGATCGTTCGTCACTCGGGCGACGATGCTGTGATCCATGCGACGATTCGCGTTCCGGATGCCGCTGTTTGGTGGCCGCATACCCATGGCGCGCAACCACTGTATGGAGCGTCAGTTCGTGTGACGTCGGGCGGATCGGATGCTTGCTTGTCCATCGGTCGCGTAGGATTCCGGACCGTCCGGCTCGATACGACGAATGGTGATTTCGCACTTAGGATCAATGACGAGCGAATTTTCTGGCGCGGAGCATGCTGGAGCCCGCCGGATTCACTGAGGCTGCACACGACAGCTGCGGAGTATCGTCGTTCGCTCGAGCTTGCGCGCGACGGTGGAATGAACATGCTCCGCGTCGGTGGGACCATGGTATACGAGCATGACGACTTCTACGATCTGTGTGACGAGCTCGGGATAATGGTGTGGCAGGACTTTATGTTCGCCAACATGGATTATCCGACTGGAGACCCACATTTTCTCGCGGGCGTCGAGCTCGAAGCCCGGCAGTTTCTCCAGCGTATTGGCGGACACTCGTCGCTCGCCCTTGTATGCGGCAACAGCGAGGTGGAGCAGCAGGCCGCGATGCTTGGTCTGCCCGCTTCAGACTGGCGAAGCGCGCTGTTCGCCGATCGACTGCCCGATCTTGTCGCAGAGCACGCACCAAGCATTCCTTACTGGCCATCGTCGCCGAGTGGCGGCGTGCTTCCGTTCCATGTAGATGCTGGCGATGCTCATTATTTCGGGTACGGTCCGTACCTCCGACCGCAGTCGGATGTGCGGGCGAGTGGTGTGCGGTTCGCATCCGAGACTCTCGCGCTTTCGAACGTGCCCGAGCCGCAATTCGTGGATCGCATGCCGTGTGGCGCCGCGGGCGGCGGCCACCATCCGGACTGGAAGCGCGGCGTTCCGCGCGACAACGGAGCTGCGTGGGATTTCGAAGACGTACGCGACCATTACGTGCGCGAGATTTTCGGTGTCGATCCGGCGGCTGTTCGCTACGGGGATCCCGAGCGCTACCTTTTGCTCGGTCGAGTTGCGGCGGGAGAAGTGATGGCCCGCACGATAGCCGAGTGGAGGCGTACGGGTTCCACCTGCAACGGTGCGCTCGTCTGGCTGTACCGCGACGTCCATCCAGGTGCCGGTTGGGGTGTGCTGGATTACGATGGCAATCCAAAGGCGGCGTACTATTATCTCTCGCGCGCGTTTCGGCCGATCAGCGTCATGATGACAGACGAAGGCCTGAATGGAGTGGCACTGCACGCGGTCAATGACGGCCCCGTGGACAAATCACTCGAGCTTCGTTTCGCCATGTACCGGGAAACGATCCGTGTGGGAGGAACGGCAACACGAGTCACTGTTACGGCGCGCTCTGCATTTTCTCTCAGCGCCGATCAGTTGCTTGGATCGTTCACCGACGTGAGCTACGCGTACAGATTTGGCCCACCCAATCACGATGCGGTTGTCGCAACTCTGCTCGATCCAGAAAGTGGAGAAGTACTCTCGGAAGCGTTTCACTTCCCACTTGGACTTTCCGCCCCGCGCACGAAGGCGGCCCTTGAAGCGCGCGCTGAGCGTATCAGTGAGAATCAGTATGCCCTCACGATCAGCACGGACGAGCTTGCTCTGGCAGTGGCAATCGATGTACTCGGTTGGCGCCCGAGCGACAATTACTTTCATCTCGCGCCCGGAATGGAGCGGACGGTTCTCCTCACGCAGACGGACGGAAAAACGCGCCTTCGCGGTCGCGTGTCCCCACTTAACGGGCCGCCGTTGGTGTTTCAAGCGTGATGCATGTATCGGAACCGATATTCTTCGGTGATGGACGCAGGCTCGCCGGATGGTTTTCGCCAGGTGAGCAGCAGCGAGGGATGCGCCGATGCGGCGTGCTCCTCTGCCAGCCTGTCGGCCACGAGTACATGTGCAGCTACCGTGCATTCCGGGTCTTGGCATCACACCTCGCAAACGCCGGCTTCCCGGTACTTCGGTTCGATTACGAAGGCTCTGGCGACTCTGTCGCGGCTGCAGAGAATAGCCAGTCCGTGCCCACATGGACCTCAAACATATCGACCGCCGCGGACGAGCTGATTCGACGAAGCAACTGCGAGAAGATTGTACTGGTGGGCCTGCGCCTTGGCGCAAGCCTGGCGGCGATCGCCGCCGCGAGCCGCACCGATGTGGACTCGCTCGTACTGTGGAGTCCCTGCACGACCGGCCGGTCCTTCTTGCGGCAGACACGAATGTTGGGCATCGCAGCCTCGCACGAGCCGAAAGACCTGACGTCGAGCGAGGACGGACTGGAGGCGAGCGGCTTCCTGCTGGCCTCACGTGCAGTAGCAGACATTGCCCGGATCGAGCTGGATAAGGGAATTGGTTTTCGAGCAGCCAGCATCCTGGTCATGACCCGTGACGACGTCGTCGCCACGGAAGAGTCCCTCGTAAACGCAATCAGGAAATCGGGCGTCAACTGCGAGGAGGCGCGATATGGCGGCCACGCATCGCTGATGGTCACTCCGTTGCACTCGGTTCTGCCGCGCGACGCGATCGATACTATCGTGCACTGGGTGGACAACAAGTACCCACTTGAGGCTTCGTTGTCTGGTCCCGCGCGCGTACCATCGCACGCGGCACCGCATACGACTGTCTACGGCGGAACGAGAGAGTCGGTCGTTGTTTTTTCAGACGATCATCTGGTGGGCGCTGTCAGCGAGCCGGAGATCCGTTCTGACAATCCGGCAGTGATTCTCCTCAATACCGGCTCGGACCATCGTGTAGGACCCCACGGGATGTACGCGTCCCTCGCGAGACGCTGGGCCGCCCTGGGGTTTCCGGTCCTGCGTTTTGACCTTACAGGAATCGGCGACAGCGACAGGGACGAACGCGTGGACATCATTGATTCCTATCCTCGATCTGCGCTGAAGGACGTCGGATCGGCGATTGAATACATGCGGGAGCATAGAGGACATTCACGGATAATTCTGGCCGGAATCTGCTCGGGTGGTTACCACGCCATTCATAGCGACAAGGCAACGGTCAGCGCCGTCATTGCCGTGAATCCGCCGCTGTACCACACAGCAGGAGAGCCGATCGTAAGTGGCGCGCGATACGACCGCATCGCCGAAACCAGACGAGTCCTTCGCTCTCTTGCGAAACCGGCAAAGTGGCGACGACTTCTCAGCGGTCGGATCAACCTCGTTCGCACAAGCACCCTGCTGTCCCAGCGGCTGCGCGATGGCGCCCAGAATGCGCTGGCTCGGATAGCGCGTATGGTAAGCACCACGGCGCACAGGCGCCCCGATCCCATTTCCCTGTTTGATGAAGGGGTCGCAATCCACCTCATCTTCAGTGAACGAGACGCGGCTCAGATATACTTCGACCATTACATATCGTCGCGTCTGAAGCGTCGAAAGCGCCGCGCAGAACTCACGGTCGATGTGGTACCTGGCGCGGACCACACGTTCATGCCAGTCAGGTGGCAACGGGCGCTCGCCGAGCTCATGACAAAACGACTACTGGAGCATCGCACGCAGTAGTCTGTCGCGCCGTAGCGCTACAATATCCTTCGCGCGAACAGGAACGTCTCGCGCAATCCGGTCGCTACCGAATCGTCGGCGTCGAGGGTATCGATGCCGAAGCCGCCATTAGCGAGTGAGCAGTGCGCGCAGGTTGCGCCGCCGAGCGACATGGCGACGTGTGTTGGGCGCCCGTCGTCTCGCTCAGAAAAAAAGAGCAGATCCGCGTGCTGAAGATCTGCGAGGTCATTCGCGACGTTGCGGCCCCGATCGGCCTGCATCCACGCGTCGCGCGGAAGTTGCGTGCCGTGCAGCGCGAACATCGTCTGTACGAACCCTGAACAGTCCGCGCCCCATGTGGTAACTCCGCCCCACTGGTACGGCACGCCGTTGAACAGTTGCACCGAACGTTGCGTGATGGACTCCGCATCCGATGCGAAATATCTGGAGCGGGCGCGGTGATTCATCGCGAGACCGTGTATTACTTCCTCATCGGCGTCGAGGAGCGCACCAAGCGGCAGCGCGATCTCACTGCCAGAACGGGTGCGCACCGTGCATCCGATCGACATGCGATGCTCAGCTCCCCACGCCGATGCGAGCGGTAGCGAGACGAAGGCGGGATTCGTGTCGACGTAGCCGCGGTGACACCATCCCTCGTAGCCGTCCGCAGCGCGCAATCGCAGCCACTTTCCATCGGTGTCGATGATGTCGGCCTGGTGGCCGCGCAGCAGCTGGGAGACCTGCCCGGATGAAACAGCAGCCTCTCCCATCAGCGGCGCGATCGCGACTCGAGCGGTGGCACGTCCGGACTGCGTACGACTCCCGCTGGTGAACGGAGCAGTCGTCAATGCTCGGGCCAGTCCAGTTCCGCCGAACCGGGTGCGGCCTGCGACGCGTTACCCTCAACAGCGCGGACACTTGGCGGGGCAGCTGTTGTCGACGTGCAGCGCTCGCAGCGCACGACACCCTTGAAAACGCACATTATGCATATGAACGTGCCGCAATCCTTACAGGGATAGCCTTCAGACGCGCGCTCCTCCAGACCGCAGCTCCGGCAGATCATCGCGTCGCGCTCGCGAAGCTCCGTCATGCGCCCCCACCCGGAAGGGCCAGACCGTACTCCTTGATCTTTCTGATGAGCGTGGCGCGAGATATTCCCAAGTCACGCGCGGCATGGGTCCGGTTCAGGCTGTGCGCGTGCAGCGTGCGATGGATGTGCGCTCGCTCCATGTCCATCAGCGTACGAGGCGTGTATGCACTGTCGCCGCTGTTGAGCTCGCGCACCTCCGCCGGCAGGTGCCGCCATTGAAGCACTGACTCGCCGCGGGCGGTCATGACCGCCCGCTCGAGCACGTTGCGCAGCTCCCGAATGTTACCGGGCCATGGGTACGCGACCAGCCGCTCGACCACGTCATCAGCGATGTCTCGCGGCGAAGTCGATACACTGAGCGCGACGATGCGAAACGTCGTGTTGATCAGCTCGGCGAGGTCCTCGCGTGAGCGTGCCCGCAGCGGCGGGACGTGCAGGGGCGCGGCGGTCAGCCGGTAGTAAAGGTCCTCGCGAAATCGATGAGTGTTCACCGCGCTCACGAGATCCTTGCTCGAGGCAGCGATCACCGCGGCCGCGGCCTCGCCACTCGCCGCGCGAGAGTCTGACGCATCGAGAGCGTGCAGCAGCGTGGACTGAAGCTCATCACTCAGATCGGACACCTCGTCGACGAAGACGGTTCCGCCTAGCACTGCATCGAGAAGGCCCGAGCCAGGATTCGAGCCGAAGGCACCTTCCCCACCGAACAGCTCCGTCCGCAGCACCGCCGGCGGAGCACCAGCGCAATTCACCTCGAGAAACGGGAGAGCCGATCGGGAGCTCCCCGCGTGGATGTGCTCCGCAATCTCGCCCTTGCCAGTACCGCTCTCACCGACGATGAGCGCGCATGTCCGGCCGCTTTCCGATAGGAGCTCGACCTGCGCGGCAAGCTCTCGCATCGCTGGCGACGTGCCGACGAGCGCGAGAACCACCGGTTCTCCGTGTCGTAATCTGAGGGTGAGACGTTGGGCCACGGCAGTCGCTACAGGGATTTGATAAAGGTGGCGGGGCGACTTGTGCTACTGACGATTTATTTGACAGTGCGGTACCAGCAGCCGCGCCGCAAGTGGTTCGACGACCGCGGTGAATGGCGACGTCCCGATCAGTTCCCCGTCGGCCTGCGCTGGGAGAGCCGGATCGGTCTCGACCAGGATCTCCCGCCCCTTCAAATAAGTCATTGCCGGGTCGACAGTGAAGTCCTGGAACATCAGTTTTCTAGATATTCTAAGGGTATCGGACAAATTGACTGGATCGAAGATGCAGACGTCAAGCTCGCCGTCGTCCTGCTGAATGCCGGCCCCGAGGGTCACGAGGCCGTTAAGCAACACGCCGAAATTGGCGACCAGCACCACAGCGGCGTTGCGAGAATGCGAGACGCCGTCGACAGTTACCCTTGCCACGAATCTACGCCGGGCAAGCACATGTGCAGCGCCGCTCATGATGTAAGCGAGAACTCCGGCGCGACGCTTCCAGGCCTGCGTGGTACCGGCGATCATCGACGAGTCGATTCCGACACCGGCCCCGATCACGAATCGCGTGCCGTCGCCCAGCCGCCCGAGATCGATTTGAGCTTCATCACCCGCCACGACCGCCCTCACCGCGCGACGAATATTCAGTGGGATTCGCAGCGCGCGCGCCAGAAGATTGCCGGTCCCACCGGGCAGAACGCCAACAGGTGGCCCGCCGGGGGCTAGCGCGTCGAGAATCTCGACCGCGGTTCCATCACCACCAAGGGCAAAGATTGCCTGATAGTCGCGTGCGTTGGCAGCCGCGAGCTCGCCCGCGTGTCCGCGATGCTTCGTGATGACGGCATCGCACGAGACTCCGAGGGCCGCCAGCTCGCGGATTGCAGTCTGCATAGATTGCTCGCCGCGGCGGGATGCTGGATTCACGATAAGGAACGCGTTCTCGATGCGCGACTGGCGCTCGCCAGCAGTGGCGCCGCGCATCAGAAGCGCCAGGAGCGGAGGAAGTCGATACCGAGCTGCGGCGGCGTCTGCTGGAAGGTCTGCAATGCACCGGGCCGCGCGCAGAGCAGGTCCGTCGTGCCTGGCTCGACACCGAGCTGTGCGGTGTAACTCTGGCTCAGGCGATATTCGAGCTGCAGCCCGAGGTTGCGCTGAAAGTTTCCTGCTGTGCGGAAGTTTTCGGCGCAGAAGCCGGTGCTGAAATTCAGGAACAGATTGTTGTTGAATTGCTTGCCGACAAGGGCGCGCGTGTTCAGCAGATTGCTGTAGAACGTCGAGTTGTCGGTAGTGCCGGGCTCCTGTGGTGCAAGCAGCGCCGGCGTCTGGAGCTCGACCACGTCGAACACGGATCTCGGAATGGCGCTGCTGATGAGATTACCAGCCGAGCGCACGGCGACATTCGCAAGCTGGTTGATGTACTGGGTCGACGTGTAATCGAGTGCAAACGCCGGCTCACCAGTGATGAGATAGCTCAGCAGATCCGATTGTGATAGCGGGAGATTGTCCGCGCTGGACAGCGCGAGCGAGGGAGCCGACAGCGTTCCGCCGATTGTCGCGCGGATTCGGATGTCCTGACCATTGAGGCTGGTGCGCGGACGGCGTACCGTGTTGATCGCGGTGATGTCGAGCGCGGGGTCGAGATCGGGCGTACCAAAAAAGCGAAGAGTCCCCTGTTCGACATCGAACGTGGGCTGGACGAACGGAACCACGTTCAGCCGGTAGGTTCCGCGCACCGCATTGAGCTGCCCATCGAGCGCGAGCTGTGATCGCTCGCCGGTCACCGGGCTGCGTCCGAGTGTGACGTTCAGTGTGCCGCCGAGCTTGATGTTCGCTTCTGCGGATCGAAGCCAGACGTCGTCCCCGATTCCGATCGAGACATTATCCAGGCGAAGATTCTTGGTGAATTCACTTGGCGCCGTCGGAAGGATTGCACGGTTGCTCGCGACAGTCGTGTCGACCACGTCGAGCAGCTCGGGGTCGTTCAGATCTACGAGTCGCTTGGTGATGAGTTCCGGAATGTAAACCGTGCCCCGATCGACGCGTACCGCGCCCGTCACCGTTGCCCCCGAATATGGGCCGTTGAGCGAAATGGGTGTAGTCGTGCTCACGTCCAGCGACGCCAGGCCGCGCCGATCGATCGCGCGAAAGTTCTGCGCCGTCGCTTTCAGCGCGAAGACCGGATTATCGTATTGCGTGAGCGCGACACTGCCTGTCACATCGAGCGTGCCGCGCCGCTCGCGTGTCGTCGTTGCGGTGAGCTTCCGAAGAAACACCGTGTCGCCGCTCAACGCTATGTTCGCGTCGAGACGATCGAGTCTGACGCCGATCGGAACGACGGTAGCGGCGCCACTGTCGACGACGACGCTGCCACTCAGATGCGGGTGCGTCGTTGTACCGGCAACGCTGATATTGGCGGTGAGCGCTCCGCGGACATTCGAAACGCCGCTTCCAAGGAGCTCGAGTAGTGCAAGACTGAATCCTTCGGTGCGCAACGAGCCGCGAATCGAATCGCCGAGAAATGCGATGTTGCGTATTGCAACGGAGCCGCCACCAGCGCGGGAGAGGAGCAGTGAATCAACCGTTATTCCGCGTGAGCTCGACTGGAGATGCACCGGCGCGCCAAGCGCGTAGCTGTTCACCGAATCGACATCGAGGTGCGCGGAGTCGACTCTGAACTTCACGACACCGCTATCGGCGTTCGTGATCTCGCCGGATGCAGATGCGCGCGTGGTGCCGCTGCCGATGAGATCAGCCCTGAACGCTGCGTCGTTACCGTTGCTGATACGCAATCCGACTGTGGCCTGATAGATCGGGATCGGGCCGGCAGCGAGTGTGTCCAGAGTCAGCGCGACGACGCCGCTTGGCCTGGCCCCCAGATCGCGAAGCGCATAGCTGGCATGCACTTCTTTGATGCGCGCTGGACCCGCAGCAATGTCACGCGATGACGCTATGCCTTCTGCCTGCAGCTGACTCGGCGCACCGCTCAGAGTTCCCCGTATCGTAATTGCGCCGGACGTGGTTCCCGACATCGAGCTCGCGGCGGCTCCCGTCGCCCCCGTCGAAAGCAGGCGCTGCAGTTCACCCACGGATGCTAGGTTGACCTGGAAGTGGAGCGCACCGCTCTGGTTCGCCGAGGTCGCCATCGTGCCATGCGCTTCAGCGGTGCTGCTGCCCTCGGCGAGAACGAGAGTATCGATGCTGACGAGACCGTTGCCGAAGTGTACGCGCGCGAACGATGGACTGAGCGCTGTGCTGCCCACTCGGGATTCGAGTAACGATGCCGAAGCGGTGCCGGTGAAATCCGGAAGCGAGTCGCCAACGAGGTCGAGTGTGTAAGTACCGTTGAGCGAGGTATGAGGCAGCGATGGATTCCCGAGCAGGGCACTCAGGTTCGCGCTCGCTACGCTTCCAGTGCCATGAGCGCCGTAGACCGGCGGGTCCATATCCACGCGCCCGTCAAACGCGAGAGTGCCGCCATCTCCGGAAAGCGAAGTGGTGAACCGGAGATCCGGACTCTGTCCCTGAACGCGAATGGGGCCGCTCAGCGATTCGCGCAAGGGAAGGTTGACGTAGGACTTGCGCAGAGTCTCGAATGCCAGCGGCTGCGCCTGGAGGTCGAGATCGTACGTCAGATATTTGTCGCCCCAGGTAACGCGACCATTGCCGGACACATGCGACTCCGGACCGTCACCGTCGCGATGAGTGAGCTGAGCATCATGGAATCGCACGTCGAGCCAGCTGGAATCGAGAACTGCCGTCCCTGAGACCGTGCCGTTAAGTCTCGGGAAATTCTTGTTGAGAAACTGCAGAGTGCGCAGGTCGAGCGTCGCAACGTTCACCGCAAACTCGTGAAACTCGGTGAAAGCAGGCGCGTAAATGTTCAATCCGCCCTTTCCGCTTGCGACCGTTACGGCCCCCGGTACGTTCGCGTCTGCGAAGCGAAGTTGCGAATCGTCCACTTTGAAGCGGGCAAGATTTCCTCCCGAGGCGCGCACAGTCCCCGTGATATCGCCCTGCCAGTCATATGGAAACTGACGACCGTTCAGAGTTCGAAGCAGATCGAAGTTGACGGGCGCCGCGGCGAGCTGAACGTCGGTGACACTGAGCGTGTCGTCGCCGATCGTGAACGTCATCCTTCCGAGCAGGTGCGAGCGCGTGGAGTGTACGTCCATCGAAGTGAGAGCGAAATCCGTCAGGCGCGGGTTCTTCGGCTCGGTGCGTATGTCCAGTTCCGTCTTACCCGATCCGGTGCGCGGAAGCGTTGGATACACCCACGCAATGTCGTTGAGCGACATCGAATCGGCGTGAACGTGCACATTGTACCTGATCGGGAGGTCGCTGCCCCACACGATCTTGCCCTTCGCACGCCCTGTGGACGCCGGCAGATCCACGTGCGGTATATCCAGCCAGATGGAGTCGTCGAGCTGTTTGATGACGCCGCTGGCATTGCGAAAGAGAAAGGGCGGGTCTGCCTCGTTCACCTTGAGCCCGCTGATGCGGAACAGCATCCCGACGGTGTCGGGATCACTGATTCGCCCGAACGGAATGGCGACGTCGCC
Source organism: uncultured Gemmatimonadales bacterium (assembly GCA_963731305.1). GTDB lineage: Bacteria > Gemmatimonadota > Gemmatimonadetes > Gemmatimonadales > Gemmatimonadaceae > Fen-1247. The sequence continues at coordinate 79,488 of CAVSUQ010000007.1, forward strand.
TCCCTTCCACTGCCACGTGCGCGCGAAACCCTCGCTCGTCCGCTTGATGTCGTGATCGGTGCGCGTCAGCTCGAAATGAATCGCGCTGTCCAGCGCGGCACGCTTGAGCCATGGCGCCGGATGCCACGGCAGCGTGAGTACGAAGGTCGCATCGTGCACGAGCGCAGAGTCGAGAACGATGTAAGGACTCGCCGACTTGGTCTCGAACCGGGTCGGCTTGGATGCGGGGAAGACATCCCGGAAATTCCAGTCGCCATTCTCATGCTGACGTATGTGCACCACGGGATGTTCGGCCACAATGTCGTGAAGCAGTATGCGACGCGCGAGCAGGTCGCGTAGATCGTAGCGCACGGAAACTCGGCCGGTGCTTATGAAAAGCGAATCCTGTGTATCGCGAATAGCGAGCGAATCGATGGTGACGCCGGTAAAAAAACCATCGGTTATCGGACCGATGTACAGCGATCCATGCACCCGTTGCTTGAGCGCTGACACGATAAGCCGACGAATCTGCTCCCTTCCGCGCGCTGTCTGGGTGATGGCAACGACTGCCAGCACCACGAGCGAGAAGATGGTCAGCAGCGCGGCAGCGGTGCCAAGAACGATTCGACCGCGAAGTGTCACGACTCTAGAACGCCTGCCCTATCGCCAGGCCGAACGTCAGCCGGCTCCCGAACGATTTGCTGCTGGGCGGATTGTAGCCGGGACATGCACCGGCCGCCTGCACGAGCTGGGGATTTTGCGGATCGCTGTTGTCCGTTGTCACCTTGAGGGTGTTACCGGGCGAGACGCAGGGAAGTGCGCCCGTGCCGGTGTTACTCTCGTAGTATAGCGGACCGGTCGAGGGCTTATACGGATTGTATCCAACCACAACCCGCACTGGCCCAATCGGGGTCAGCGCGGCTACCTGGATGCCTGGCGTGACCTTGATCTGATAGCCGCCAAAAGCGCTGACATCCCCACGATTCCAGACGTCTCCCGCGTCGACAAACAGCCCCCACTGCAGAACGTCGGGGAGAAACGGACTTCGCAGTCGCAGCTCGAGATTCGCGACGACAAGACTGTTTCCGCCCACGGGCACGACTCTGCTCGGCTTCTGATTTCCGAGGTACCGGAAGTACGTATCCGTGTGACCCGCAGTGTCGATCACGGTCACCGTACTGTACGACGGTGCGATGTATGTGTTCGCACCGAGTTCGTTCTGGGCGAATCCGCGCACGGAGCTCGGGCCGCCCGCGTAGAGTCGTTCCTGCGGTGGAATAAAGCCGATGTTCGTCTGAAAATCCTGATTGAACACTAGACCTGCTCGAATATGCATCGCCAGCACGTTGCCGCCACCAATCGCGACATACCGGGAAGTCTCACCGTTCAATGTATTGAACTGAAGGCCCGTGTCGGACAGAACGAGCGGCGAGGAGTGTCGAACCTCGAACCTCGATAACGATCCGGATGTCGGGTTTACCGGGTCATTCGTGCCGTCGTGCAATACGACCGCATTTACCACGGCGAGCCGCTGATTGCTCTGAACCCTGTCGCGCTCCTCCGCGGTACAAAGATTGAATACCGCGCAGAACAACGCAGGCTGTGATTCGGTGCGTCCGAAGTCCATCGTGTAGCCGAACGTTACCGGCACCTGTGGCCAGCGCTGATACTGTACCGATGCGACTCCTCCTATCAGCGTGGTGCGCACGTAGACCTTGTACTCGCTGACGCGTGATGTGTATGCCGTGAGCGTGGGCACGGTCCGCAGCCCGAAGAAGACCGGCTGGCGAAGCGTCGCACCGAGGTAATAGTTGAGCCTGCTGCTGTACGGATCCGACTTCGCCTGTGGACAGAGATCCGATGCACCATCGAGCGGCCGTCCAATTCCGATCTTGGATACGCGTCCCTGGATGGTGAGGTGTCGCGCCCCGCTCAGAAAATTGTAGTCGTCCAGCTCGCCGGTGGCGCGGAAACAATCGAGGGTACCATAACCCGCACCAACGCGTGCAGCATGCATCGTATTTTCCGCAAGCGCGATGTCGAGCGGCGCGATCGAGTCGGCGCCGACCCGTTTGCCGCCCGCGCTATCCAGTGCGATCGCGACGTGGCTGTAGGCGTCCGTCTGATAGAGAGAGCGCTGTGCATCGATCAGTGACTGCTCGCGATAGAGACTGCCCGAATCGATGCCTACGATCCGGTTGATGATGTGATCCGAGATCTGCTGCTTCTTGCGCGACGACGGAGTCACGGCGATCCGGACTCCGCCAAAGTGGGTGAGCGTACCCGGAGTGACCGTGAGCGTGTCGAAGGCGACTAGCCCGCTATCGATGGTGGCGAAGCTGTTGTGGGCGCTCACCGCTGGATGGCCGCTGTTGCGAAGCCTTCGCGTCATCAGGTCGATCGCGGCATCGATCCTTGTGCGGTCGAACCGCTGGCCAGCGGCGATCGGAATGCCGGTGATCACCGATCGAGAATTCGGGAGTGAGTCGAGACCCTTGATGACGAGCGACCGAAGAATCGTCTGCGGACCCTCGTGGATGCTGAACTGCACGCGGGCGCCATTGTGTCCCGCCGCCACACGTCCGGTGTCCACGCTTACGCGCGGGAACCCGCGGCGGCGGTAGAAGAGTATGAGGCGAAGGCGATCGTTCGCAAATTCCTGCTCGTCAAGGCACCGGCGCGCGGAAAACGGCAAATCGAGATACCGTCGGCCCCACGACGACGGTGTCGTCACTATTGCGTTGGAGAGCTCGGCGTCAGTGAACTCGTGATTTCCATAGAAATCGAGGCCACGAACCTCGGTGTCGCCTGCGCCACAGCGCAGGTCCTGTCCGGCGGCGATACTTGGCAGGGCCAAGCAAGCGGCCAGAACGGTGGCCGCGGTGATTATCCTCTTGATGATGTCCGCGGTCACATTGACGCTCTAATGATAGCCCGGTAAGTTCTCGCCTCGCCCCCTATAATGTCAACAGGCCTCTTTCCACGAGGATTTCGCGCATCACGGAGCGTCGTCCTCGCAGCGCTGACCCTGGCCGCCGCCTGCGGTGGATCGTCGACCCCGGACCGTCGCACCCTCATCGACTCGCGCGACAATTACGACCCGAGATCACTCGATCCCGCGCTCTCGACTGATGTCCCCACTGGCCGCGCAGTCTCGTACGTGTTCGACGGCCTTACGAGGTTCACGCCGCGAGCGCAGGTAGTCCCGGACCTTGCCACCTCCTGGGAGCTGGCGGCAGACGGTATCACCTACACGTTCCATCTCAAGAATGGAGTGAAGTTTCATGACGGAACCCCGTTCTCCGCAGCTGATGTCAGACATTCATGGGAGCGGGTGCTCGACCCGTCCACGCGAGGCGGTCGCGGCTGGCCCCTTTATCCGATCCGCGGCGCGCGTGAATATGCCGCCGGTACAGCCAGGAGCATAGCAGGACTGCAGGTCGTCGACGACAGCACGATTCGCATAACGCTCACTGAGCCGTTCGCGATCTTCCCTAAGATGCTCGCAATGCCTGCCACGGCTATCGTGCCCATGCGCACGCCGCCCGATTTTGGCGAGCACCCAATCGGCACAGGACCGTGGAAATTCGTCGCGTGGCATCACGACGACTATCTTCTCTTCGCTCGGAACGCCGCCTACCACGACGGTGCGCCCATCGCCGACTCTCTCGAGGCGAGAATAATCCCCGAATTGAGCACTGCAGAGGCTGAATTCGAGGGCGGTAATGTCGACGTGTTTGAAGTTCCTGCCCAGGAGTCACCGTCCTGGGAGTCGAACGATGAAACGCGTCCCCTGCTGCAATCGGCGCCTTCGCTCCGCCTTATCTACGGCGCGATCAACACGACGCGGGGACCATTGCGCGACGTGCGCGTGCGCCAGGCCATCAACCTCGCGGTCGATCGCGGCATGATCCTGAAGCGCCTCATGGGCGGCCGCGGCACCCTCGCAGCCGGTGTGATTCCGCCATCATTGGATGGCTATGACAGATCGCTGATGCCGTACCCCTATGACTCTGCACGCGCCCGAGCGCTGCTCAGGGAAGCCGGCTACGCCAACGGTCTCGACATCGAGCTGTGGACGTCCCAGAGTGAGCAGTTTCCCAGGATTGCACAGACAATTCAGGCATATCTCGCGCGCGTCGGAATTCGCGTGAAGCTGGTGCAGCGCGATGCGTCGTCCATGCGCGAGGCCGCCAGGAACGGCAAGACCGACATCGCGCTCAAGGATTGGTACGCGGATTATCCGGACGCCGAGAACTTTCTGTATCCGCTGCTCCACAGTGCGAACAAGGGCGTCGGTGGTAACGTTTCGTTCTTCAGCAATGCGACGTTCGACAGCGTCGTATCGGCCGCGCGACGCGAGCCGAACGACCAGAAACGCTTTGTCCTTTACCGGCAGGCGGATTCGATCGCGCACGCGCAGGCGCCGATGCTCTTCATGTTCTTCTATACCGAGCTGTATGCCGTGCAGCCGTGGCTCAAGGGGTTCACCGTGCCGTCGATCTTCACCGGTGAGCGCTGGACGACGGCGTACATCGAGCACCCAAAAAAGGCTGCCGCGAAGTGACCGCGTACATAATCCGGCGCTTGCTGCTCGCGATACCGACTTTGTTCGGCGTTCTCGTCGTCACTTTTCTGCTGCTGTACGTCGCTCCGGGCGATCCGGTACAGGAGATGGTTGGCGAGCGAGCTGATTCTGCGACCATTGCGCGGCTCCGGAAGGAGCTTCGCCTCGACGAGCCGATGTCGTCGCAGTTCGCGCACTATGCGGGCGGTGTGCTGCGCGGCGATCTCGGCACGTCGTACATCACACGCCGCCCGATTCTGAGCGACGTGCTCGAGCGCTTTCCCAAGACACTTCTGCTTGCGGGCACGGCGATGCTCTTTGCATCGATTACCGGCATCTTCATCGGCGTTGTCAGTGCGCAACGGCCCGGCGGATGGTTCGACCGAATGGCACTTGGCGGCGCATATCTCGGCATCTCGTTTCCAGTCTACTGGGTCGGACTGCTGTTGATTCTGTTCTTCTCGGTGAAGCTTCGCTGGCTACCGCCCTCGGGATACGGCGGACTTCGGCACCTGATCCTTCCTGCACTCGCGCTCGGCACCAGATCGGTCGCGTTTCTCGCACGCGTAACACGCTCGGCGATGCTCGACGTGCTCAACAGTGATTTCGTCCGCACCGCGCGAGCGAAGGGATTGAGCGAGCGTGCGGTCGTATTGAAGCACGGATTGCGCAACGCGCTGATTCCGGTCATAACCGTGCTCGGGCTGGACTTCGGTTATTATCTCACAGGTAGCATCCTCACTGAGACGATCTTCAGCTGGCCCGGGCTGGGGCGCTACGTCGTCAACGCGATCTCGCGGCGCGATCTACCGGCGATTCAGGGCAGCATTCTCTTTCTCAGCGTAATCTTCGTTCTTGTAAATCTTCTGACCGACCTCGCTTACGCGAAGGCCGACAAGCGAGTGAGCCTGTGACCGACCATCGTCAGAACATCTCGAGCGGCGGCCCGTTCGAGGAGATTGTTGGATATTCACGCGCAGTGCGCATCGGTAATCACGTCCACGTCGCTGGCTCGACAGCGATCGGAGCTGACGGAAAAATTGTCGGCATCGGTGATCCCTACGCGCAGACAGTTCAGACGCTACGCACGATTGAGAAGGCGCTAGCCGAAGCTGGCGCGACACTCTCCGACGTGGTGCGCACGCGTATGTTCGTGACGGACATCTCGCAATGGGAAGCGATAGGCCGCGCGCATGGCGAATTCTTTCGCGACGTGCGACCAGCGGCGACGATGGTAGAAGTGAGGCGTCTGATCGATCCGGCGATGCTCGTGGAGATCGAAGCGGACGCAATTATCGCATCAGAACACTGAAGACCTGCGTGTCAGTCGTCCTTCTGCCCGAACACCGCCATGTTGGAACTGTGGCCCGGCGCGACTTTCTTCTCCGGATAAATCCAGTGGACGGCCTGATTCACGGCAGTCGCGGCTTCGGCGAATCCGGTTGCGATGAGCTTGAGCTTACCCGGATACGTGCAGATGTCGCCCGCTGAGTAAATACCGGCGCGGCCCGTTTCCATCTGGCTGTTGACGACGATCTCGTCGTTCTCGAGATGCAAGCCCCAATCCTTGAGCGCGCCGAGATCGCTCACGAACCCCAGCATCGGCAGGATCACGTCGCATTCCACTTCCGCCAATTCCTTCGACTTCACATGACGAAGCGTCACCGAGTGGAAGTAATCACCGTTCGAGTGGATGTCGTGCAATTCGTGAAATGTGAACAGGCGCGTCTGTCCCGCATCAGCGGACGCGAGAACATCGGCGACCGTCGACGCGTGGGCGCGGAATCTGTCGCTGCGGTGAACGAGGCTTATCGTCTCAGCAGTGCCGCGCAGCTGCTGCGCCCAGTCGAACGCGGAATCACCGCCGCCGATTATGATGACCCGCTTGCCACGATACTGCTCCGGGTCCAGCACGCGGTCCTGAATTCCCCTTCCGTACCACGGCTCCGCCACAGCCTGTGGAAGACGCCGCGGCGAGAACGCGCCAATTCCAGCTGCGAGCAGCAGCGACCGCGTCGGAAAGCGATCCGTCTCGGTAACGAGCACGAAGTGATCCTCCTTCTGCTCAAGACCAGTCACGTGCTGATTGAGATGAACCGGCTCGCCGAACTGCGCCGCCTGCGCTTCCAGCGCGCGCACGAGATCCTTGGCCAGAACCTTCGGGAAGCCGGCAACGTCGAAGATGTACTTCTCCGGATACAGCGCCGTGAGCTGACCGCCCGTCTGCGAAAGGGCGTCGATTACTTGCGCGCTAGCGCCGCGCATGCCACAGTAGAACAAGCCAAAAAGTCCGGTTGGCCCGGCGCCTAATATCGTTACGTCTTTGATCTCGTGCTCCATAAGGGCGAAATTTAGCCGGAGATGACTATGAAGATCTATACGAAAACCGGTGATGCCGGCACGACCGGTCTCTTTGGCGGTGGCCGCGTGCCGAAGGACGATGCTCGCGTCGACGCTTACGGTGATGTCGACGAGCTCAACGCAGTCCTCGGCGCAGCTCGCGCTACGAATCCGATGCCCCGAGTGGACGAGGTGCTCGTTTCGGTGCAGCGCGATCTCTTCGCAATCGGAGCCCTGCTCGCCACGCCGGACGTCGAGAAGATGCACGCTCAGCTCGCGAAGGCGCAGATCGACGATGCGCGCATCACGGAGCTCGAGAACGCGATCGACGCGTGCGACAATGAGCTCGAGCCCCTGAAGGCCTTCATCATTCCAGGCGGGACTCAGAAAGCTGCGGCGCTTCACGTCGCACGCACCGTGTGTCGGCGCGCCGAGCGAAAGGTCGTGCACCTGCAACATTCCGTGGAGCTTCCAAAGCTGGCCGTCGTCTATCTCAACCGGCTGTCCGACCTGCTCTTCTCACTGGCGCGCGTCGCGAACAAGCGCGCTGGAGCTGGCGAAGTTACGTGGTAGCCGCTGCAACGGCTCCGGGCGAAAATCCCGGTGCCGCTCGCATCGACGCCGGCGACTATGAAATCAGCGTCGCTCCGAACCTGCTCGCCCGCGCCGGCTCGATAGTCACCGACGTCGCGCCAGCCCACAGATACGCGGTCATCTCGGACAGCAACGTCGCGCCGATCTATGCAAAGCGTCTGACCGATCAGCTAGGCGACACTGCGACGCTCCTCACGATTCCTGCCGGTGAGGCGCACAAGACGAGACACACTTGGGGCTTGCTCACGGATCAGCTCCTCGACGCGAAATTCGGGCGCGATTCAACCATCGTCGCGCTGGGTGGCGGGGTGGTCTGCGACATCGCCGGCTTCGTCGCGGCAACATTCCTGCGTGGCGTGCCCGTGGTCCATGTGCCAACCACCCTTCTGGCGATGATAGATGCGTCGATCGGAGGCAAGACAGGTGTCGATACTCCCCATGGCAAGAATCTCGTTGGCGCGTTCCATCAACCGCGTGCGGTGATAATCGACCCCGAGGTGTTGGACAGCCTTCCCGTTCCGGACCTGCGGGCCGGCCTGGCCGAAGCGCTCAAGCATGGAGCGATCGCCGACGCCGAATACTTCGATTTCGTGAGCGACGCGGCCCCCCGGCTCCTTGCGGAGAGGCCTCGGGAGCGTGACTTTCTTGCTCTCAATCACGTCATTGAAAAGAGCGTCCGGCTCAAGGTTGGAGTGGTCGCAGCGGACGAACGGGAAAAGGGAGCTCGCAAAGCCTTGAACTTCGGCCACACGGTAGGACACGCCATCGAGCTGTTGAGCGGCTTCACCATGCGTCATGGTGAGGCGGTCGGCGTTGGAATGCTGATCGAGGCCGCCGCCGCGGAACGTGCAGGGATCACCAGCCCCGGCACGGCCGCCCGTATCCGTACAGCGCTGGTCGCGGCCGGCCTTCCCACTTCGAGGCCCCGCGGGCCGTCAGCTGCTGCCGTGCTCGATTCGATGCTGGGCGATAAGAAAAGCCGATCCGGCTCGATCGAATACGCGGTGCCATATCGCATCGGAACGATGGCGGCCGCTGACAATGGTTTCACGGTCCGGTTGCCGGATGCACTGGTCGCGGAGGCACTCGCGTGAAGCGATGGGAGGTGGGCCGCGCCGTCCTTGCTGCCCTCATTGCCGCCGCCTTCATCAAGAGCGGGCTCTTTCGCCTCCCAAATTCACAGCCGGCTGTGTTTCGCCATCCTCCGGTGGTGGTTTACGCCGAGCCGATGCTCCCGCCAATCATAGTGGAGGCGGAGAGGATTCTGCCCAGGCTCCCCGCGCTTCCAAAGTTGGCCCACCTCCGCAATGCATTCGCGCGCGCGCAGGTGGGGATGCCCCTCAAGGTGTCGCTCACGCAGTATTGCCTTCAGGGGACTACCCGTCGCGACCACTGGGTCCGTGAAGGGATCGTCGCGGCGGACCCTCGCATCTTCCCTCTGGCACGTTACGTCGAGGTCTTCCTCGGAAAGCACGACCTTGGGCGGTTTCTCGTAGATGACACCGGCGGCAAGGTCAAGGGAAAAACACTCGATATCTGGACTCCGTCTTGCTCTGATGCGCGCAGGTTCGGTCGCCAGCGAGGGACTGCCACCCTGGTCCTCAATCCGGAGAAGTGATGTCGGCGTTCACCACGTATCTCATCGGCTTTTTCGTTGTGATAGTAGGCCTCGCCATAGGGGCCTATCTGCTGAACGTTCCAACCATGTGGATCGCGGTCGGCGTAATCGTCCTGGTTGGCCTGGGTATTCTCAAGGCGACGAGCCGCGGCAGACAGAAAGACCCGCCAAGCACTTGAGCGAAGCGATTTCAGGCCGCTTGCGCCAGTGTTGCGCCAGTTGGTTGACACATCACATTCGTTTGGCACGAAATATGGCTGTTGACCAAAGTGTTTGTCGGCATTAGTCTGACTGCTTCAGCCCACAACTGGAGCGTCTATGCCGGCAGCGGTCGAGAGTAGGCCAAAGGGATTTGCTCGTTCTTCTCCCTCCACAGCCTTCGACCAGTACCTGCACGACATACAGAAGCTTCCTCTGATTACGGATGTAGAGGAAGAACGACGATTGGCCCGCCGAGCCCAGGGTGGCGACGAGCGGGCGGCAGAGCGACTCGTCACGGCGAATCTGCGCTTCGTCATCTCGTACGTGAAGAAGTATCAGGGGCACGGCCTCGATCTCAGCGAGCTTGTGGCGATTGGCAACGAAGGCTTGCTGAAGGCGGTGCGGAAGTTCGACCCGGACCAGGGCGTCAAGTTCATCTCCTACGCAGTGTGGTGGGTCCGTCAGGCGGTTCTCAAGGCTCTCGCTGAGCAGACGCGGTCGGTAAGAATCCCGCTCAACCAAAACTCGCAGCTCATCAAGCTCTCGCGCGCAGAGACGGTTCTGGCGCAGGTGTTGAAGCGCGATCCAACCGACCACGAGTTGGGCCGTCTGCTCGAGGAGACGCCGGACACGGTGCGCGCGTCGCGCCAGATGTCGGCGACGGAGATATCGCTCGACGCGCCGATCGACCGCAGCGATCGCGAGGCGTCCACGCTTGGCGAGCGCTTCGCCGGCGTGGATGGCGGCGAGATCGAAGAGGTCACGGACTTCAAGCTGATGCGCGAGTCCATCGACAAGGCGTTCAAGAAATATCTCACGCCACGCGAGCGGAAGATTCTCTATCTCTACTATGGCCTCGGTCAGGATTCCGAAGCGATGACGCTGGAGAAGATCGGATCGCTTCTCGGCGTGACTCGCGAGCGGATTCGTCAGATTCGCGAGCGCGCGTTCGAGAAACTGCGCCAGTCGCCGGATGGTGGCGCGCTATCAGGGTTCTGGGGCGCGGCGTAAACAACACATCCCCAGATACTGCGCGAGGGTCCTTCAATGGGGCCCTCGCTTTATTTTATCCCCTGTGATCCCTGCGTTCGTCAACAATGCCGCCGGCACCGCGCCCACTGCGAAGCGCGCGCTCGTCGAGGCTGGCGGCTTTGACATTTGCGAGTCGCCTCCCGCCGAATTGCAACAGCATATCCGAAAGGCGATGGAGTCTGATCCGGAGCGAATCGTCATCGCCGGCGGAGATGGGAGCGTGGCGACGGCGGCCCAGCTAGTGTGCGATACAAGAACGGCCCTCGCAGTGCTACCGGGTGGAACCCTAAATCACTTCGCGCGAGACCATGGAATCCCGACAGATCCTTTTCTCGCCGCAGAAACGGCTGCGCACGGCTCCGTATCACAAGCTGACGTTGCATACGTGAACGACGCGATGTTCCTGAATACGAGCTCGGTGGGCGCATACGTCGCGTATGTTCGGTTCAGAAACCGTATGGAGAAATGGGTAGGATACCGAATCGCGAGTTTTCTGGCGGTCTTCAGGATGCTCATCTTCATGCGCCCCGTCGCAGTGGAGCTGGACGTCGACGGCAAGCAGCGGCGCTACGACACGCCGATTGTTTTTGTCGGCGTAGGCGAGCGGGAAACGAAGTCACCGACGCTCGGCAGCCGCGTGCAGGGAGGCCGTCAGTGCCTGCACGTGATAGTAGTGCGCGAGCGCCGCGCCGCGCGGCTGCTGGTGGTAGCGCTCGATGCGGCCACGCGGGGGCTCGATACGGTGGCGCACACACCGGAGCTGGACAGTTTCATGACCGACTCATGCGTCATAAGGATGCGTGGCGCACGTCATCATATCGCAGTCGATGGTGAGATCACCACGCACACGATGCCGCTCCAGTACCGGTTCGCGAAGGATTCGCTCAGAATCGTGGTCCCGCCATCGGACACGCCGGAACCGAAAGAATGACGAGTCCATCCGCATCCACAGCAGAAGCGCTCCTGGACACCATGCGAGGGATAGTCGGCGATCGCTACGTGCTGGTACGCGATGCAGAGCTGCTCGCCTATCAGTCGGATGGACTGCCAGGCTACCACATGCGGCCGACGGTCGCAGTCTTTCCCGGCACTCGTGACGAAGTGATCGGCGTCGTGCGCGCGCTGGCGGAAACAGGCACGCCGTTCGTGCCGCGCGGCGCCGGCACGGGTCTTTCCGGCGGTGCACTCGCGGACAATGTGGTGCTGCTCGGGCTGCATAGGCTCAAGAGCGTGCTCGACATGGACATCGCGCGCATGCGCGCTACGGTCGAGCCGGGAGTCGTGAACGCTGCGCTCAACAAGCGACTTGCTCCTCACGGTGTGTTCTACGCACCCGATCCGTCCAGCGAAGCTGCGTGCACGATTGGCGGAAACGTCGCCGAGAATTCCGGCGGCCCGCACTGCCTCAAGTATGGTGTCACGCTGAACCACGTTCTTGCGGCCACCGTTATTCTTCCCAGCGGAGAGATTATCGAGCTGGGCGATCGCGACGGTGGCATGGCCGGCTACGATCTGCTTGGCGCATTCGTCGGATCGGAGGGATGCTTCGGAGTCGCGCTGGATATTACCGTGCGTCTCACACGGAAGCCCGCTGCTGTACGCACGGCGCTCGCTGATTTCATGGACATCGCCGACGCTTCGCGGGCAACATCGGCAATCATCGCCTCCGGTGTGCTTCCAGCGGCGCTCGAGTTCATGGACAGCGGCGTCATTCGCGTCGTCGAGGAGTCGATATTCGCGGCCGGATATCCAGCTGACGCTGCAGCGGTGCTGCTTATCGAGCTCGACGGGACGCTCGAAGACACCGATGCGGACATGGAGCAGGTGCGGACGCTGTGCATGGAGTGTGGTGCACGAGCGGTGCGCGTTGCGACGAACGAAGCCGAGCGGGCCCGCCTGTGGCAGGGGCGGAAGAAGGCGTTTGGCGCGATGGGCCGCCTTGCACCAAGCCTCGCGGTGCAGGACGCGGTGATTCCACGCACACGCCTTACCGAAGTACTCACCAAAATCACTGCGATAGCCGACTCCTACGGCGTCAGGGTGTGCAATGTATTTCACGCTGGCGACGGGAATCTGCATCCGAACATCTCTTACGACGCAAGCGACGCCGAGCAGGCGCGGCGCGTGCACGAAGCGATGGCAGCGATGATGCAGGCGTGCGTGAGCGCCGGAGGAAGCATCACCGGCGAGCACGGAGTGGGCCTGGACAAGCTGCGATACATGCCGCTGTTGTTCGACGAGCCGACACTCGCCGCGATGTGCGACCTTCGCACGGCATTCGATCCGTTGCGACGGGCAAATCCCGGCAAGGTCGTTCCCGTGCATTCGTGTCGCGAGTGGAGCGCGGTTCCGGCATTGCGGTCCGCAGACGCGGGGAATACCGGTGCGCGGTGACGCCACAATCTCGGAAGCGGTGCGCGATGCCGCAAACGATCGCATGCCGCTGCGCATCGTGGGTCGCGGAACGTGGCTCGATGCCGGCTCGCCAGTGGCGGCGAAAGCCAATCTCTCCCTCGCTGACGATTCGGGCGTCGTCGCGTATGTGCCCGACGATCTCACGGTCACCGCGCGCGCCGGAACGACATTGCGCGAGCTCGGTGAGACGCTCGGCACGCATGATCAGTGGATCGCGCTCGATCCCGCAGGCGCGCCGGACGTGACTGCAGGTGCGACCGTCGCCACGTGTTCGTTCGGCCCGGCGGCAGCGTACTTCGGGACGGCGCGCGATCAGGTACTGGGCATGACCGTTGTGCTTGGCACTGGAGAGCTCATCAAGGTGGGTGGCCGAGTTGTGAAGAACGTCGCCGGCTTCGACCTCACGCGGCTGATGATCGGCGCGTGGGGTACACTGGGTGTGATCACGGAAATTACCTTTCGCGTCCGCGCGCGCGCGATGCGCGACGGTTCGGTCGCCCACATGCGGAGAGCGCTTCCGGCATCCCACGGATACCGCGAGCCTGTAGTCGTGCACTCGGCGCTCTCTGCTCTCATAAAGCAGCGGTTCGATCCTTACCGGATTCTCAATCCTGGAATCATGGGGGACGCGCCGTGAGCCCGATCGAAAGCCATGGCGCGACAACGCGTCCCACGGCGCCGCTATCGCGGTCCGACACGCCGCTCGCGCAGGAGCAAGCCGGCCTCGATGCGTGCGTGCACTGCGGATTCTGCCTGCAGGCATGCCCGACCTATCTCGCGCTCGAGGACGAGAACGATTCACCGCGCGGGCGTCTCGTGTTGATGCGTGCGCTCGCGGATGGTGTTCTTCCACCGGACGATCCGGACCTGCGCCAGCACATCGATCAGTGCCTGGGGTGCCGCGCGTGCGAGACCGCGTGCCCGTCGGGGGTGCCATACGGCCGCCTGCTCGAGGCGACGCGCGCAACCTTGCGAGGCGGAGAGGCACCGACCGTGCTTGCCCGCACTCTACTGAGAGTGTTCGCGCATCGGTCACTCATGCGCACCGCAATGGCGTGTGCGCGATTCCTTGCGGCGACACCACTGCCGACGCTGCTCATGAAGCTGCCAGGCCGCATCGGGTTTGCGATGGCGATGCTGGCGTCGACCGATTATCCGCTCGAGCGTGCCAAGTACCGCGCCGAAGGTGATGGCGCCAACGGCGACGCTGTGCTGTTGCGCGGCTGTGTGATGGAAGGCCTGTTCACTGAAACCAACCGCGCGACCGAGCGCGTTCTGGTGCGGAACGGTTATCGAATGATGCGTGCCCCAGGTCAGGGATGCTGCGGCGCGCTTCACGCGCATGCCGGCGACCTCGAGGCGGCACGACGGCTCGCCCGGCGAAACATCGCGGCGTTCGAGCGATCCGGGGCGCGCTACGTCGTCACGAACGCTGCGGGCTGCGGCGCAATGATGAAAGAGTACGATCACCTGCTGAGTGGAGACCCCGAATGGAGCGCGCGCGCGAGAGACATATCATCACGGGTACGTGACGTATCGGAGCTGCTCGCAGCATCAGGTCCGCAATCTGGAGGACCCATTCCGTTCACGGTGGCGTACGATGCGCCGTGTCACCTCCAGCATGCTCAGCGCGTGACCGACGCGCCGCTTGCCGTGTTGCGAGCGATTCCGGGGGTTCAGCTCGTGCCGCTGGAAGAGTCCGACCAGTGCTGCGGAAGTGCCGGCATATACAATCTCATCGAGCCCGAGACTTCGAATGCGGTGCTGGAGCGCAAGCTCGAGCGCATTGGAATGTCGCATGCATCGCTCGTCGCGACGGGGAATCCCGGTTGTCTCATGCAGATCGGGGCCGGCCTGCTACGCGCGGAGATGCGGGCGCGCGTTGTGCATCCGATAGATTTACTCGATGCATCCTACGCTGCTGATTGACCGATCTGACCGCGCGCGTATCGAAATCTCCGGCTCGCAGGCTGTAGCAACGCTCAATGGACTGATCACAAACGACGTTGCCGCACTGAAGCCGGGCCATGGCCAGTACGCTGCCGCACTCACAGCCAAGGGAAAGATCGTCGCCGACATGATAGTGTTGATGCTGGAGGACAGACTCCAGATCCACACTGCGCCGGCAGCAGCACCCGGCCTGCGGGGAATGCTCACGAAGTTCGTGAATCCACGATTTGCGACGCACACTGACATCTCCGGTGACACCGCTGACCTTACTCTGGTGGGCGATGGCGCTGCCGCCGTGATCGCGCGTGCATCGAACGATAGCGTTTCACTTGAAGCGCTCAACGCGCTTGCACAGTTCTGGCACATTCGCGGAATGATCGGGACCGCCAGTGTCACCATAGTTCGCCTTCCGGAAATCGGTGCCCGTGGCACGAGCGTGTATTCGGTGATTGCGCACCGGATCCATCTCGACGACCTGCGCGGCGCGCTTCGCGCCGCCGGAGCGGTCGATGCAGACGCATCAGCCATGAATGTGCTGCGGGTCGAGAGCGGATATCCCGAGTGGGGAATCGACATGGACGAGAACACACTCCCGCAGGAAGCGAATCTCGACGACGTGCACGCCGTATCGTACACGAAAGGGTGTTACATAGGGCAGGAAACGGTCGCGCGAATTCACTTTCGCGGACACGTGAACCGCAGTCTTCGTCGTCTGACATTTGCGGACGGCCCCGAGCCGCCCCATGGAGCTGTGTTGCAGGACGCCGAGCACCGGAGCATCGGCGACGTGCGCAGCACCGCGAGGAGCGAGATTGCCGGCACGATCGGGATCGGTATGGTGCGTCGCGAGATAGATGACGGACAGTCGATCGATGTGCACTGGGACGGAGGCTCGACCAGTGCTGTCATTACGGGAAAAGCAAAAGGCGCGATCGACTGATCGCGCCTTTTGCTCTGTACGTGAAGAAGACTACGGCTTCTTCATTGCTTTCTTTGCTGAATCGTGCGAGCGCCTTGCCCGAGTCCAGCATCTTCTTGGCGGTGTCTGTCATCGCCTTTGAGCTATCCATCATCTTCATTGCAGTATCGGTCGATGTTGCAGGTGCTGCAGCTGCCGGCATGGTGGTGTCGGTAGCAGCTTCATCCTTCTTTGAGCAAGCTGCAACTGCGAGCAGGGCGACGGCGACGAGGGCCAGGCGCTTCATACGAGAATCTCCTTGGAGGTTCAGAGGGTGATCGCCCGGGTCCGTGCACGCAGTCGCGATGCCCGGATGTGGCGCGGGGTCGAATCTATGCCTACCAGAATCGGTGTCAAGTACCACGACCCCCGAGCTAAATTACGACGTACGTGAGGGTTTCGCGACTGGTAGTCAAACATCCACGGAACTTGCCTAGCAATAATCGCGCTCAGTCAGTGGCTCCGTCTCAGGCTCAATCACCACCCAGGCCCGACTCTAACCGAGAGTAGTGTGTCCCCGCTTCCACAAACATTTGGCGCGCTCAAGAAGTCTACCTATGCCGCACCGGGCAGGATCAACCGGACGGTAAAGGATGAGCTGCGCGGCAATCTTCTGAACCGCCTGGCTCAGGGCGGTCCGCTTTTCCACGGTGTGCTCGGCTATGAGGACACTGTCATGCCGCAGATCGCCAATGCGGTGCTCAGCCGCCACAATTTTATTCTCCTCGGACTCCGCGGGCAGGCCAAGTCGCGGATCCTCAGAGCGCTCACTACGTTGCTCGACGACGCTGTGCCGATCGTCGCGGGGAGCGAGGTCAACGACGACCCGTTTCATCCTATCTCCAAATACGCGAAGCAGCTGATCGCCGAAGCCGGCGACGACACACCCATCGGCTGGGCCGACAGGGACAGCCGGTACGTCGAGAAGCTCGCGACTCCGGATGTGACCATCGCCGACATAATCGGCGATGTCGACCCCATCAAGGCTGCGCGCGGAGGGCACCTGCTCTCTGACGAGCTCACCATTCACTACGGCATGCTCCCACGCGCGAATCGTGGAATATTTGCGCTGAACGAGCTACCGGATCTCTCCGGCAAGGTGCAGGTCGGTCTCTTCAACATCATGCAGGAAGGCGACGTTCAGATCAAAGGCTATCCCGTTCGCTTGCCACTCGACCTGCTGCTTGTCTTCTCGGCAAATCCCGAGGATTACACGGCGCGGGGGAAGATCATAACGCCGCTCAAGGATCGCATCGGAAGCGAGATCGTCACGCACTATCCGGAGACGGTCGAGATCGGAATGACGATCACCCGCCAGGAAGCGTGGGCCGAGCGCGGCGCGATGCGTGTCCGGGTTCCCGACTTCATGGAGGAGGTGATCGAGCGGATCGCGTTCGAGGCTCGCACCGACAAGCGCATAGATCGTCGCTCGGGTGTCTCTCAGCGCATGCCGATCACAGTACTCGAGAACGTTATATCGAACGCTGAGCGTCGAGCCGTGGAGACTCGTGAGTCGGAGGTTGTTCCGCGGATCGCCGACGTGTACTCCGCGCTGCCTGCGATCACAGGGAAGATCGAGCTCGAGTACGAGGGCGAGATCGTTGGAGGGCCGGCGATTGCGCGCGAGCTGATCCGGCGAGCTTCAGATGCGACGTTTCGCGAGCGCGCCGGCCTCGTGGACACTGACGAGATCGTGATGTGGTTCGATGCGGGCGGCGCACTCCAGGTATCGGACGACGTATCCGCTGCATCGGTCGTGAAGGGGTTCGAAGCTGTGCCGACTCTCATCGACACGGTGGAAGAGGCTGGTCTGGCGAAAAAATCCGATGTACCGCTGCTCGCGGCAGCGTGCGAGCTGGTTCTCGAAGCGCTCGTAGCGCGGCGGAAGATCTCACGCTCGGACGAGGGACGTTACGGTCGGGCCGTGAGTGAAAAGCGACGCCGACCGGGCGAGGATTATTTCGGCGGCCTTTCAGCCTAGAAACGTCCTAACGAGGGTTCCGGCATGTCCATCATCACAGTTTCGCGCATGTACTGCTCCGGGGGCTCGGCTGTGGCCGCCCAGGTTGCGGCGGCGCTTGGATGGTCGCTCCTCGACAACGCCGTCATCGATGAGGTGGCGGCGCGTACAGGGTTGAGCGTGTCGGAAGTCGCGGCCCGGGAAGAGCGTCGGCCGTCGCTCGCGGAGCGGGTGGCGACAGCGATGGCAATGAGCACTCAGGAGATGATGTCGCCACTGGCCGCGGCTCAATTCCCACCGACCGAGCAACGGCTACTGGATGTGACCAGGACAGTGATCGAGGAGGCAGTGGCACGCGATTCAGTGGTGATCGTCGGGCGCGGCGCGCAAATGATGCTCGGATCCCGCGGCGACGTGTTCGGAGTCTTCTGCTATGCGCCCCTGGAGGCGCTCACACGCAGTTGCATGCATCGAGATGCCCTGGACCATGCACAGGCAGAGAAGCGCGTGCTGCAAGTCAACCAGGACCGCGCGGCGTGGGTCAAGTCGAATTGGGGTCGAGACTGGCACGGAATCGAGAACTACCATCTCTGCGTGAACACCGACGCGCTCGGCATCGATGGCGCTGCCGACGCGGTCGTGAGAGCTTCGAGGCTCTACTTCGAGCGCAGCTGATCGCCGTCAGTCGTCGTACAGTGTGTCGATATCGGCGGCGGCGAGGTCGATGAGGAAGCCGGAAATCCTGGCACTCACGGCGTCGAAGAACAGCGCTCCACGCTCCGGCGTGGCCATCGCTGGATTACCGGTCCCGGTGTCTCTGGACACGCGCGTCCAGGGTCGTGGCGCCCAGACCCAACGCTCCCGAAGTGCCGCAATGCTCGGGTGCTTCTGGCTCCCATCACCGGCTTCCGAGAGCGGGAGCACGAGTTCGGGCGCGATGTGTTGCATCACGCTGGTTTCGAGCTCACCGGCGTGGTCGCCCGGCTCATCAAAATAGGTAGATGGATCTACGCAGGTATACCAGTTGAGCGTGCACAGAAACACGCTGGTCTTTGGCTGAAGCTCGCGGATCATCTGGCGGAAGTCATTGCCGCCGTGGCCATTGAGCACGACCAGCTTGCGTATGCCCTGCCCTTCGAGCGCGCTGACGAGATCGCCGAGCAGGGCTGCCTGCGTGCTCGGGTTCATGTTGAGGCAGAATTCGATGTCGAGCTGGCCCGTGTTGACGCCGAATGGAACCGTGGGGAGAACCACGACACGGGCACCGGCGCTCCACGCGCGCCGCGCGGCTTCGGCAGCGACCGCATCGCATTCTATCACGTCGGTGGCATACGGAAGATGATAGTTATGCGCCTCGGTCGCGCCCCACGGCAGCACAGCGACGCTGTACTCCGTGGATCGCACCGTCTTCCACGGAGTTTCGGCGAGAATGTATGGACGCGACATGCTTCAAATTATACGCGCAGGGCCCGAATCACTGCGACAGGTGATTCCAGTTGGCGATCGCGTTGAGCGGCATGGCGAAGCTGCCCTGGGTCTCCCAGCGCCACAGCGGCCTGATTCCGAACAGCACAATGTGGCCTTTACCTAGCGGCGCGTCGACGACGGCCGCCTTTCCGGCCAGCTCGTCACCATTCACGAGAAGACCGGAGACCAGCAGGTCCGCTGGGTTGCGAACGAACGACACGATTGCGCGTGCGCGTGTGTGCTCGCGCGCCGCCACTATCGCCGGATCGATGCCTTCGTCTCGCTCCAGCGTGTCGCGCCGCGACACCGCGAGCACCGGCGACTGATTGAAGTAAACCGAGAACGGATTGGACTCGTAGCCATAAACGATCGGGCTCTCATGGTCCGTGATCGTTGCGCGGTAGATACCGCCGCGCGCGTTGAGGCGCGGCGCGGGCGCGACCGAAGCAGTCGTCGTGAAGCCCGTCTCGATCGGAAACCGCGACGAGTTGCCCTCGGTGATGAGGAGTCCACCGCGCTCGACGAAGCGGCGCAGTGCTGCGACCCCATCGAAGCCCATTCCAGGACGGATGTCGTCCGTCTGGTCGATCTTCCCGATGTTGGGTGTCAATGGTGTTGTCTTCCACGGAATTGCCGGTCCAACCATCGGACGACCGTTGATCATCGTCGTGACCGGACCATTCACATGCGCAAACACTACCACGTCGAAGCGATCGAGTGCGTTGGGCTTGCTTAGCGTCTGTGTGGAGATATACGTGAACGGGATTCCCATCTTCTCGAATGCGAAGCGCACCCAGCCTTCGTTCTGCGTCTCGGTCCAGGTGTGCATCAACGCGATGCGCGGCAGCGTTATGGCATGCTCCCTCGCTGGTCCGGACGAGCTCGTGGCTACGGCGTTCACTCCCAGTGTGCGAAGTGCGTCGCGTACCGTGGCGTTGTCCTTCTCGATGAAGAACGTGCCTGCCGGATACGTCACTCCGTCCGCGCTGAATGCGGAATCGGCAACGACCACCTTGGCGCCATCGATCTTCCACGGCAGGGCCGCCGACCGCCAGTCACCGATATTTTTCACGATGAGCGCGGGGCCAGTACCGGTAGCCGTGCCGCGCACTGCGGCGTCGCTCGTCAAGAGCCGCATCGGCGCTGCGAATACGGCAGAATCGGTGACTTTGAGCGTCTCGACGGCGCGCAGCTGATCGAGCGTCCAGCCGGTGTCGTCGTACGGCGGCGGATCGTCGGCGGTGTATTTCTGAATTGCGAGCAGCGTACGGACTGGCGCCGCATATGGCTGGTCGAGCCGCACGATCCAGTCTCCAGCGTGTACCGCGACGGTCACGGAGCGCGTGCGCGGCCGCGCAGGCGCGGGGGGCGCATCGCCGCCTCGCGCGGCGGTATCACGACGCGTGGCAGCTGAATCCACGGTCACGTTGAAATCCGCTGTCGCCTCCTGCACCTCGGCACCATGCGTGCGGAAGAGATTCACGAGATCCGCCGCTTCGGCGGAGTGACGCTGCCCGCGCGGTATCACGAACGCGTACGGCGCGCCGTTTCGACCGCGCGCAATCATACGCTCTGTCTTCGAGAGGAAGTTGTTGAGGAATACGTCGCGATTGTCTGCGACGTACTTGAGCGCAACGAGAACCCCCGATTGCTGATAGTTGATGTTGGAGCGGATGCACCACTTCACACCATTCACCGGCGGATTCGGTCGATCCCAGATTCGCGTGGTATCTGCAGCCGGGAGGTTCACGATCGTGCAGCCGGCGCCCGATGACGTATAGGTCTCGTAGAATCGGCCGATCGAGTTGTGAAGATTCCCGACAGAGAGAACGGTGTAATTCGGGGCCCAGCCGTCGTAGAAACCGTGAGTCCAGATTCCGGGCAGCCCGCGACGAGTGAGCTCGGTTATCTCCTGATACGCGAGTGTGTGCCACTCGTCGATGACGATGGGATCGTATTCGTCGTTATAAGGTCCGGTACCGGTGCTGGTGTAGAGGAACGGAACCGACTCGTGGAGATCATGCAGGACGGTCGGCTTCCAGTACAGGTACGTCGACATCACGTTCTGCGTCAACTTCTGCGACACGACGATCGCATCGCGATTGTTGTCGTGCGCAGTGTACTTGCCCCAGTAAAGCAGTGGCACGCCCTGCGGTCCGAGGCCCAGGCGCTCGGATTCACCATACACATCGACTTCACGATCGCGACCGTCGATCTCGGTGGACGGTGTGATGAGCGTTATGACATTGGAGCGGATGTCTTTCACGTAATCGCTCTCGTCTACTGCGAGACGATACGCGAGCTCCATCAGCATCTCGGGACTGCCGGTCTCCGGCGCGTGAATCGCACCGGTCAGCCAGTAGATGGGCTTGGCTTCGTGCACGAGTTGCGCTTTGGTGGCCGAGTCGAGTCCGCGCGGGTCCGCGAGGCGCGTCATCTTCGCGCGATAGTCGTCGAGCCTGGCGATCGTCCCCTCGTCGGCGATCGCGACGACGATCATCTCGCGCCCTTCATCGCTCTTGCCCGCCGAGAAGACCTTGACGCGGGGTGAAGCTGCGGCGAGCGCGCGAAAGTACTTGTTGAGGTCGGCCGTTCGCGACAACCGCCCGAGCGTGCCTGGAACGTAGCCCAGTACCTTGAGCGGCGTGGGCACGGTGGCGGAGTACGGGAGATAATCCACCAGCTCAGTGGTGAACTTCCAGTGCGGGTCTACCGGAGTGAGCGCCCGAATCTGGGCTGAGTAGATGCTATCGATTCGTTGCGGTGCCTGGGCTGCTGCGCGAACAGCAACACAGGTAGCGGCTACGAAAGCGAGCTGGGCGGCCGCACGGACTCGGCGGCTGAAGGGTTCGGTCACGGTGGCTCCTCGAGGTGGCGCGCGCAATTGTACCGCACCCGAGGCTCACGAGCAAGCGTGCTGCCCTCCGTCAGCTAGCTACGACCTTCGCTCGATCGACAAACCCATCGACCTCTTCCTCGGTCGTCTGGAACGAGCAG
The DNA here is from genome assembly GCA_963731305.1 of uncultured Gemmatimonadales bacterium. GTDB lineage: Bacteria > Gemmatimonadota > Gemmatimonadetes > Gemmatimonadales > Gemmatimonadaceae > Fen-1247. The sequence goes on from CAVSUQ010000007.1 coordinate 101,566, forward strand.
ACGAGTCGCAGCTCGCGCGTCGCCTCGTTCCAGAGGGACAGCGACGCGAATTCACTGAGCGGCTTGATGGCCTGCTCTGGCACCGCGACGAACACCTCGTTCGCCTCGACCTTCTGGGTGATGGTCATTCCGGGAATCGCGGCAAGTCCGTCGCCGAGTCGTTTGGCCATCGCGTTGGCATGGCGTGCGTTCCTGAGCCACAGGTCGTTCTTGAGAAGTGCGGTGAACTGCACGGATACGAAGCGCAGCTTCGAGGCGAGCTGCATAGCCTGCTTGCGTCTCAGCGCGAAATCACGGGCAAGATCGTCATTCATGAATACCACCGCTTCGGCGCAGGACGCGCCGTTCTTCGTTCCGCCGAAGGAGAGGACATCGACGCCGCAATCAGTGGAAACCGCGCGCAGAGACAGCCCGAGCGACGCGGCAGCGTTGGCGAGGCGCGCGCCGTCCATGTGCACGCGAAGACCGTGATCTCGCGCCACGCGAGCTATCGCACGGACTTCATCAGGCGTGTAAACCGTACCGTATTCGGTTGCCTGTGTCAGCGACACGACACCAGGTCTGGCGCGCGGATGCCCGTGCTGCTCCGGGATGGCCGCCGCGACACCGTCCGGCGTCAGCTTGCCGTCCGGAGCGTGAATGGGAAGAACCTTGGAGCCGGTGATGCGCTCGACGGCGCCCCATTCGCTCGTGTATATGTGCGCCGTGTCGCTGCTGATTATCGCGTCGTAGGATCGAACGCAGCTCTCGAGCGAGAGCACGTTGGCCGCCGTTCCGGTGAATACGAAGAATGGCCGCGCCGCGGATCCGAAGTGTTCCTGTATCAGCGCCTCCGCTTCCAGCGTGTACGGATCGCCGCCATATGACTGCACGGGCCCGCTGTTGGCGCGCACTATTGCATCCATTACTTCGGGATGCGCCGGAGCCCAGTTGTCGCTCGCGAAGTTGGGAAGTGGTTTGATTTGTGGCCTGGTTTGTTGCATGGGTGAAGTGTGAGCGGTGGCTGTGGGGCCGTCAAGCGTTGAGTGGGACAGCCGGGCACCATGCACGTCGAATGTCGTCATCCCGCCGAAGGCTGGGACTCAGGCAACGCCGGATTTGTTGAACGTTGTCATCCTCGCCGCAGGCGGGGATCCACGGCCGACGATTCATTCAACACCGTCTCGTTGCAGGAATGCCGGTGGGTGGCAAATCGTAGGGCGCGGATTTATCCGCGCCGCCCAACCCAAACGCACATCGACGATCCTTGGCAACGCCGATAAACTTGACACGAACCTCGGAAACGCCGATAACGTTGGCCACGATCCCGGGAATCGCCGGCCGCGTTGAACCATCGTCGTTGACCGTGCCGATAACGTCGAACACAATCGCTAGAAACGCCCCGTACACCGAACGGTGGCTGATCCGTCGAACCGGCAGACCGTCGAACGCCGTTCACCCAACCATAGGAAACGCCGTTACGTCGCGCCCTGCGTGGGGCGGGGATTTATCCCCGCCGCCAATCCCAAATGTGCGATGAGGGCCATTGGTAATACCGTGCACCTCGTGCCCTGCACCTCGTTGCCGATTAACCCGTTTCCAAGACCCGTCTTCGCCCATTTGAGATGGCGGCGCGGATAAATCCGCGCCCTACGAAATGCGACCCACAATCCTCCTGCAACGAGATGGTGCACGCCTATCAACGGCCCGTGGATCCCCGCTTACGCGAGGATGACGACATTCAACATGCGGCTCCCAGCCTGCAGCGGAGCGACGACCATTTGAAACGGCGCCCAGCATGCACGCTGCGATCCCTCGAATCAATGGAAGTCATGCGATCCATAGGCCAGCTGGCCTCCATCCAACTCCTTGAATCTGCGTCCCACGACATTCGTCATTCCGCCGTCTCGCTCGAATTGCCCTTCCACTACCATGAAACGCGCGAACTTGACGATGTCGTTATATCGCTCCACGAGTTGCGGGGAAACAATCACATTGATGAACCCCCACTCGTCTTCGAGCAGGATGAAAATGGTCCCCTTCGCACTCTCCGGCCTCTGGCGCACAGTAACCAGGCCGGCGACCAGGACGCGCTGGCCATCGCGCAGATCCTGCAGGTCGCAGCTGGCCATCACGCCTGCCTTTGCGAGGCGCTCGCGCAGATGCTCCATCGGATGACCGGTCACGCATATCCCTGTGGCCTGATAATCCATGAATATCAGCTCTCGCTCGTCCAGCGCTCGCGGCTCATATGCAAAACTGTGCGCGGGTGCCAGCGGCAGGTCGTCGCCTACCACGCGCAACGCTTCCCAGGCGGCTCGCCTGCGATCCGGCTCCCACGCACCGAACGCAGCCGCGCGCGCGAATTGAAGCGATTCAGCCCGCGTCAGCCTGACGCGAGCCACAACGTCAGCAATCGAAGTGAACGGAGCGACGGCTCGAGCCCCGCACAATCGATCGAGTGTGCGATCACCGACACCACGGATGTGTCTCCATCCGATGCGCAACGCTGGCCACTCGGATGTTGTCGCACGCTCGGTGGTACACGTTCTATTACCGTCGCGCAGGCACGGAGGTCTCACTTCAACACCGCGTCTTCGTGCTTCATGAATGATCGTCGCATTGGGATAGAACCCCATCGGCTGTGCATTCAATAGGCCAAGATAGAAATCGGTAGGATAGTGACATTTGAGATACGCCGTCGCGTATGCGATGAGAGCGAAGCTCCACGCATGCGACTCCGGAAACCCGTAATTGGCGAACGTCAACAGGTCGCGGCTTATCTGATCCGCGACCTCGCGCGAAACCGGCGGATCCGGCTCCCTGTTATTCACCATGCGCTCGGTCAGCTCCGCCAGCACCGTCTGAAGCCGTTCCTTCTTGCGGATATTCCCCATGGTTCTGCGCAGGCGATCGGCTTCCGGAGGAGTGAAGCCTCCGAGCAGCGCAGAAATCGCCATCGCCTGCTCCTGGAAGATCGGAATCCCATAAGTCCGCTTGAGGATGGGCTCCAGAGACGGATGCGCATAGCTCGCAGCCTCATGTCCTCTCCGTCTTCTCGTGTACGGATGTACGAATGCGCCCTGTATGGGACCTGGGCGAATCAGCGATATCTGTACGACGATGTCGTACATCGTCTGCGGAAGCGTGTTGAGTATGGAAGCGATCTGCGCCCTGCTCTCGATCTGGAAGGTGCCGATGGTATCGCCGCGCGAGATCATCTCGAACGTCGGCTCATCGGCATGTGGAAGTCCGTACAGCTCGAGACGCTCGCCGCTCCTGTTCTCGATCGAGTCGAATGCGCGCCGCACAAGTGCGAGCGCGCCGAGACCGAGAAAGTCGAACTTGGGCGCGCCTATGTAATCGAGGTCGTCCTTGTCGAACTGGATTATCGTGCGCCCCATTGTCGTGTGCTCGATCGGCAGATAGTCGCCCAGGGATTTCGACGATAGTACGAATCCGCCAACGTGCGTCGAGCGCATGCGCGGCAATCCCTCGAACGCACGCATCGCGGTGAGTATCGCGCGGCCCCGCGGACATGCAAGGTCGATTCCGAATCGTTTGCCCAGTGCTTCCCGGACCTTCTCGACGCCCTCCACGGGATCGTACCGATGCAGTCGCTTCGACAACTCGAAGCCGAGCTCTGGCGGATAGCCCAGCGCCCGCATCGCATCGAGTATCGCGTTCGGTGCGCGATAAGTCTGAACTGTGCACGTGATCGCAGAATGCTCGCGATGGTACTCGCGGTACACGTAATCGAGTACTTCTTCCCGTCGGTCATGCTCGATGTCGAGATCGATGTCGGGCGCTTCGGTGTAGTCACCGCTGGGCCCCGGGATCCGTGCTTCAGACAGAAATCGCTCGAACAACAGTCCATTGGAAATGGGATCTACAGCCGTCACCCCCAGACAATAAGCGACCGCGGAGCTCGCCGCACTCCCACGTCCCTGGCAGAGAATATTCTTGCTGCGCGCGAAGCGCACTGCATCCCACATCACGAGAAAGAATCCGGCGAAGCCCAATCTCCGGATGACCGCGAGCTCGTGCTCCAGCTGCGCGCGTTGACGCTCGCTCAGCGCAGAGTTCCATCTCACATCCGCGCCTTCATAAACTCTCGCACGGAGATATTCGTCGGCGTCCGCGCCGTCGGCGATCGGGAATGCGGGGAGCGGTGGCCGCAGCCACCGTACCGAGAAATCACACTCCGATGCTATGCACGCACTCTCATCGAGCCCCTCCTCCAGGCCGGCCCACATCTCGATCATCTGAGCCGGTGATCGCAGCCGCCACTCGCCATTCGGATGCAGCAATCCGCGCTCCGTGGCGCGATCGAGATCGAGGCCGGCGCGCAGAGCGGTGAGCATGTCATGCACGAGCCTGCTGTCGTCGTCTATGTACCGCGGGTCGTTGCAGACGACCCATGGAGTTTCCGCCTTTCGCGCGAGATCCACCAACGCACCGGCCAGCGCACCCTCGTCGCCGCTACCGCGATGGCGCTGCACCTCCACCGCAACCCTTCCTCCAAATGCCTCACGCCACTGGTGCAGCGTACACTCGGCGACTTCGCGCTCGCCGTTCAGCACGAGCTGCGCGATCGTACCGGACACAGGCCCGGTCAGCAGGTGCAGTCCTTCAGCACGCTCGACGACCTGTGACCACGCCACACCCGGCATTCCGCGCTTTCGCTGTCGATTCACGGGCGACCAGTGGCGCAGTGACCCGACGCGCGCATGCGTGACGAGCGAGGCAAGATTGCGGCAGCCCTGAATGTCACGAGCGATGAGCGCCATCGGCCGGCCATCGACTCGCAGCTCCGCCCCCACGACCAGATGAATCCCTCTATCGTCGGCCTCGACCTTCGCGCGCACGATGGCGCCGAGATCTGCTGTGTCGGTGATGCCGATGGCCGTGTATCCGAGCTCGGAGGCTCGCGCGACCAACGTCTCTGGCGCGACCGCTCCATCGCCGAACGAGAACGCGGTGTGAGCCCGCAACTCTACGTAGGACGTCAATCCCACCAGCCGTGCAGATACCACGCACCGCTGCGTGCGTCGCGGTACAGCCACACGAGGCCGCCGTCCTCGACTACACAGCGGAAGTATTCCCGCGCGTAGGCCTCGTCCCACCTCCCGCCCGACACGCGATCCGGGCCCGCCGCTTCGATGATGTCGTACGTTGCGCCCGCGCTGCGATACGTGCGCGGAATCTCGTCACCGCGCCTGTTGAAGGTCGCTACCGAGATGCGCTGCGGCTCGGGTAGAAGCTGCAACGTGAGCGCTGGCTCGCCACTCCGTGACAGTGACGTCGCGTACACATGCGCTCGCTCCATTACACGAGGAGCGGATAGCGACGTCCACTCAGTGCGGCGATCCAGCAACGGATGTGCGCTGTTCTCGGGTTCCACCGCTACGGATCCCTGGTCGTCCATGAGCTGCCCCAACGCTTCCTCGGCGGCCGACTCGCTCCCGAAGCCGCGATCGAAGACGTCGCCCTGCCGGGAGCCTGTCCCCGACACCGAATCGACGCGCAGTGTGATGCCAGTGACGGCGTCGGGAAACACCACGCGCTCGATCTCCAGACGCACCAGCCGCATCCATGCATTCTGGCCAGCGGTCGCGCGCGCAGCACGAATCGGATGATCCAGCGTCGTACGATTGGCGAGCGCAAAACTTATCGTCACCGCCACCGCGCCGGTTCCGCGCGCCTTGAGAACCTCGCACACGTTGCCGAACAGGGCGTTGATGACGAACACCAGCCGCTCTGCGCGGCGTATTGCGTAATCGGTCCACTCCAGCGAAGCTTCGGGAAGCGCGCGCGGCATCGAGCCGAAAATGCGACGCGCATCGTCGGCGCGCGCCAGACGCCAGAGCTTTACTCCCTCTACACCGAAGCGAATCTCCACTTCTTCGTGCGACAGACGTGCGAGATCGCGGCACAGCTCCACGCCGGTTCCGTCAAGCAGATTGGCGAGCGAGCGCTCAGGACCGAGCACATTGATTCTGAACGGCGCCAGAAAATCGCGATCATAACCATCACGTACGTAGGTGACTGCCTGTGACGAGTGACGGGCCGCGACCTCCGCCGCGATGGCCGTGGAAGCTACGCCGCATTTCACGCTGCTGGAGAGCGCGTTGTGCGCGGTGAAGGCGTTGCGCACGCGCTCCGTCGTCTCGCGCATGGGCAATCCGCGCAGATCTGCCCACACAAGATCGCCATCCGAGACCACACGCGGCACGATCGTGAGCAACGGCGCATGAAGCGTCGCCGGCGGCGACGTGAGCCACGCGAGATTGTACAGGCAGAGGAAGGACATTGCCGGCGCCGCTACTTATCAGCGCACCCCGCGCCTGTCCGGTAGATCGACCGAGAGAGCGAGTCGCAGCTCATCCCTGCGCACCGGAAGCATGACACGGGCTCTGCGGTTCCAGCCGAGCGATGATATGCGCACGTCGAGCGTCGCCGTATCTATGACAGCGGCGTCACCGTGCGGATCTCTGCGCCATATGTAACCATGCGGCCGAATCGACGACGACGCGCGCAGTGCAGAAGTCGTGGCGCTCGCGGTGAGCGCGATGCACGCGCCGCCGCCTTCGTGCGCAGCGCGGGAGAGCCGCACGTTCTCCGTGCCTTCCGGATCGGCGCCGGCCAGCACGACCACAGCGAAACCGCCGGAGTGCAGCAGCGACTCCGCGGCGCGAAGCGCATGCAGCCTGCTCTTTGGACGCAACAGGATCGGTCCTGCATCCCAGAACGCGCCCGCCATCGTGCCGTTGCCGTCGATCCATACCGATCGCTCGCCACCGGCGACAGCGGACCTGCAGGCCGAACGCAGAACCGCAGTCGCCCCGCCACCTGGCGCCCAGACCGAAAGTCGTCCACGCGGAAATCCGCCGCTGGGAAAGATGCTATCCAGCTCCTCGATGCCCGTTGCCACGATCTCCGTCCGGCGGCGCTGGAGCGGTACCGCGTCGGGGAACTTGAGGTCGAGCAGCTCGCGTAGATCGCGTAAAGCAGAAGTGGCGGCCATGTCCTTGACTACAAGTGTTTACCAAAACTGCCATCGGGAGGCTAGAATATACCGAATAAACACCGAATGCAAGACCGGGTCCTGCGACGCTCTTCCGAGGACATTCCATCAATAGGCGGAATTCGTACGGCTGCCGACCAAGTGCTCGGGGACTAAGTTGATGGCGGCACTTTTCGCCTGAATGATCGTGCGGTGAATGACAGCCCGAACTCACTGACTTTTACATAGATGATTCTGCTCACAGCACTTGTGGCTTCGCTCGTCACGCCCGTGACACCTGTAACGGGCGTGACGAGCGTGGTGCCAACCGCGCCGACGGTTTACAACGGACGCGATCATAACATTCGTGTTGCGCCACCGCGTCTGGACGGTGACGTGACGATCGACGGCAAGCTCGACGAGCCGCAATGGCAGCAGGCTGCACTGCTCACCGGCTTCTCGCAGTTCGCTCCGTCGGACGGCGTGCCGGCTGCAGATTCAACGGAGATCCTGGTCTGGTATTCGCCGACCGCGATCTACTTTGGCGTGCGCGCATACGAATCGCACGGCGAGGTGCATCCCAATCTCGCCGACCGCGACCACATCGACGCTGAGGACCGCGTCGAATTTCTCCTCAGCACCTTCAACGACAAGCGTCAGGCTTTCGTCTTCCAGGTGAATCCACTCGGCAGCCAGGCCGACGGAACGCTGGTGGAGAGCGGCGCATCGAACAACACTGCTGGACTTGGCGCCACGAGCAACACGTCCACGGGACGCGCGCTGCCGGATCTCAGCGCGGACTTCGTGTGGCAATCCAAGGGGCGCGTGACGCCGTATGGATACGAAGTGGAGATCCGCATCCCCTTCAAGAGCATCCGGTACCAGGCAGCCGCTACGCAGGACTGGGGATTCAACGTAACGCGTCACGTGAAGCATTCGGGATACGACGACTCATGGGCGCCGGCGAGTCGCGCGGCAGCATCATTCCTCGGACAGTCCGGCACGCTCGTGGGCCTCACGGACCTTCATCGCGGCACGGTGCTCGACTTCAATCCGGAGATCACCGAAACGGCGAGCGGTGCACCGCGCGCACCCGCTGGCCCGTACGGCTACACGCTCGAGCACACCAACGTCGGAGGCAACCTGCGCTGGGGAGTGACGAACAACCTCACGCTCAACGCGACGGCCAAGCCGGACTTCTCGCAAGTGGAAGCGGATGTGGATCAGCTCTCATACGATCCGCGGCAGGCGTTGTACTACCCCGAGCGGCGTCCGTTCTTTCTCGATGGAATCGAGCAGTTCACGGTGCCGAGCAACCTCATCTACACGCGGCAGATCGTGCAGCCGACAGCGGCTGGTAGGCTGACCGGTACCATTGCGGGGACGAACGTCGCACTGCTCGCCGCGGCCGACGATCCGAGTACTTCCGTCACCGGAACAGACCATCCTGAGTTCGCGATCGCGCGCCTGCAGCGCGACCTGGGAAGCGCTTCGCGAATCGGAGTTCTGTACACGGATCGCGAGGACGGAAGGGATTACAACCGCGTCATCGGTGCGGATACGCGACTGATCTTCGACCGCATATATACAGTGAGTGCTCAAATAGCGGGAAGCGAGACAGAGGTAGCAGGCAAGACCACCGCCGGCCCACTGTGGAACTTCGCATTCGACCGAAACGGGCGCACGTTCGGATTGAACTACTCGGTTCACGCAATCGATCCGGAGTTTCAGACACAGAGCGGATTCATAAGCCGCAACAACATCGCGACCATCGACCTTTCACATCGCCTGTCGTGGCTGGGTCAACCCGGCGCAATCATCGAGAACTTCTCCGGCGTCGTAGCAGTGTTCGGCGACTGGCAATACCGCTCACTCCTGGGCGGCAGAACCATGCAGAACCAGAAGCTTCACTTCGATCTCGTTTCGACGCTCCGCGGCGGCTGGCAGCTTGGTGCGAGCGTTTACAGTGAAGTGTTCGGTTATGATCCCTCGCTGTTCACCGATTATCGCGTCGTGCTGCCAAACTCCTCGACCAGCGCAGACACGGTGCAGTTCGAGGGGCGCAGGCGGATTCCGAACCATGATTACATCCTAAGCTTCGCGACTCCGAATGGCGCACATCTGTCTGCAAACGTCTCGGTGATATTCGGGCAGGATGAGAATTTCTACGAATGGGAACAGGCCGCGATCTACTTCGTCAATGCAGCTGTTTCATGGCGGCCAACCACACAGCTACGCGTTGACGGAACGTACGCGCTTCAACGTTATGACCGGCGCACTGATGGAACGACGGTCGCCGAGCGACAGATTCCGTACGTGAAGGTGGAATACCAGATCACGCGTGCCGTGTTCGTCCGGCTTGTGACGGAGTACGATGCGCAGAATACGGCGGCGTTGCGCGACGATCGCAACGGAGGAGCGCAGATCCTGTTCTACGATCCGGCGAGCGGCACCTACGCGCCGGCCGCAGCGACGGTCGCAAACAATCTGCACCTGCAGGCGTTGTTCGCCTATCAACCCGTGCCGGGAACGGTTTTCTTCGCCGGCTACGGATCGTTGCTGAACGAGCCGACGGGACTCCGCTTCAACAGCTACGATCGGATCAACGACGGGTTCTTCGTGAAGCTGAGTTATCTGTTCAGAGCAAGGTAGGTAAAGTCGGCGGACGATTCTCTGCCGCACAGGTCATCGTCGTCGCGTCATCGAGTTCCACCAGCTACATCTTGTCGATCTCGTCTATCCGCCGTTGATGCCGACCGCCATCGAATGGCGTATTGAGCCAGGTCTCGAGTATCTGCATCGCGAGATCCTCGGACACCATTCTCTCCCCGACCGACAGTACGTTGGCGTTGTTGTGTCGTCGCCCGAGCTCGGCGGACTCGACGCTCCAGCATACCGCTGCACGCACGCCGCGCACCCGATTGGCAACGATCGCCTCGCCGTTGCCCGAGCCGCCTAGCACTATGCCGCGCTCGGTATCTCCACTCGACACGGCTACGGCGACGGGATGGCAGAACAGTGGGTAGTCCACCGGCTGCTCCGAATCAGTCCCGAAGTCCTTCACTTCGTGACCGAGCGCAGTGAGACGCGCCTTGAACATTTCCTTGTAACGAAAGCCCGCGTGGTCGGAGCCGATTGCGATGCGCATGTGAGTCTCGATTCGAATGGAGAAAGTTCAACTGCTACCGTAAGATAGCTTCGCGCCGATGCACGCCGGGCATCGGCTCGTCAATTGACCGTTCGCAGCGCAGGGTTCTTTGCAAAGGCCCACGCCGAGTGCGCTAGCACGATCACGGCGCACCCGCCGATCGCCCAGTCGACTCCGACTACTCGCGCGAGCGCACCGGAGATGAAGGACCCCACAGGCACGAGCCCGACCGCAACGAATACGTACGCCGACACGACTCGGCCCCGCAGCTCGTCCGGCGCGATCGATTGGAGCAATCCGTTGGCCAGCGCTCCCATCACCATCATCGCGAATCCCACGAAGACCAGCATCACCGCCGCAGGAAGCAGCTGGTGCATCATCGAGAAGATTATGAGTCCGACGGAAAATGCGTAGGCGGAATACACGTAGAGCTTTCCACGAGCGATGCGCTGACCAAGTCCGGCGAGTGAGAGAGCGCCCATCAATGCTCCCACACCGACGCACGCGAGCAGGATGCCGTACCCCGTGGCGCCCGAGTGTACGACGTTTCGGGCCACGACTGGCATCATCGCGAGAAACGGCATTCCGAAGACCGCCGTGACACCAACGACGCGAACGAGCACGCTCACCAGCGGTGTATCTCGCATGTAGCGGAAACCCTCCAGCATCCCCTCGATCGGCGAGGCTATAGTTTCGAGCCGCTGCCACGCGGGGACATGGATCATGAAAAGCCCCGTGAGCACAGCGAGATAGCTCATCGAGTTGAGCGCGAAGCACCACTTGGGACCGAGCGTACCTATCACGACCGCGGCAATCGACGGGCCGACGACACGGGCCAGGTTGAAGCCCGCGGAGTTGAGTGCGATTGCATCCACCAGATCCTCGCGGCCCACCAGCTCCACGATGAAGCTCTGCCGCGCGGGTATCTCGAATGCGCTGATCGTTCCGTTCAGGGTCGCGAGAAAGATGAGCCAGTGAATCGTGAGATGACCCGACGCTGTGAACCACCACAGCACCGATGCCTGGACCAGCAGCAGCGACTGTGCGATGCGCACGAGCTTGAGCTTGTCGTTGCGATCCGCGACCACACCGCCGTAGAGCGAGAGAAGAAGTACCGGAAGAGCCGAGGCGCCAGCGACGACGCCCACGATCAGCGCGCTGTTGGACAGCTGCAGCGCAAGCCAGCCCTCGCCCACCGACTGCATCCATGTTCCGATGAGCGACAGCGTCTGCCCGCTCCAGAAGATCCGGAAATTCCGGTGCACCAGCGGACGGAACGGGTTGGTTCTGGCACTGCTTTTGGTACTGCTGCTGGTGATGATTCCGGCGGGGCTCTCCACGCGAGAAATGTATTGCGTACCGGGTGTATTATTACATATGCGGTTCCATACGTACTCCAAGTTCAGTCCGGAGATGGCCGACGCGGTCGATCTCCAGTCGCTCCTGGATAAGATGGCCGACTTCCTCCTCCAGTCGGGATTCGCCGGCGGCGAGAATTTTCATCCCTACTGGGGGATGACGGGTGAGGACGCCGACCGCTCGCTGGATGCGCTCCGGGACGCGATCCTCAACGCGATGATAGAGAGCGGCCAGTTCACGCCCGAAATGCTCGACGCGCTTCGCGGCAACGGCGACGAGGACGCTCAGGAGAAGCTCGCCAAGTTCCTCGATGAGCTCATCGAGCGGCTCACGAAGGAAGGCTATCTCAACCTCGAAGCACCGCCGAAGATGCCTGCCGGACAGCAGCCGGTCGAGGGTCGCGGCAGCCTGTCGCACGCAGCGTCCAAATCGGTCCAGTTCAATCTCACCGACAAGGGCGTCGACTTTCTGGGCTACAAGGCGCTTCGCCACATCATGAGCTCGCTCGGCAAGTCGAGCTTCGGGTCGCACGACACGCCGTATCTCGCTACCGGCATCGAGTCCGATGGCTGGAGCAAACAGTACGAGTTCGGCGACGTGCTCAACCTCGACGTCAACGAAACCCTCAAGCGATCGATGGCGCGCACGGGCTCGCTCACCGTGCCGATGGATCTCGACTACGACGATCTGATGGTGCATCAGGCCGAATACCGATCTTCCTGCGCCACGGTGCTGATGCTCGACACGTCGCACTCGATGATACTGTACGGCGAGGATCGCTTCACTCCGGCAAAGAAAGTCGCGCTCGCGCTCACGCATCTCATCCGCACGCAGTTTCCGGGCGATACCATCCGCATAGTTCTGTTTCATGATTCTGCGGAAGAGATTCCCATATCCTCGCTCGCTCGCGCGCAGGTGGGGCCGTATCACACCAACACCGCCGAAGGGCTCAAGCTCGCGCGCCGCATTCTTCTTTCGCAGAAGAAGGACATGCGCCAGATCGTGATGATCACCGACGGAAAGCCAAGTGCGCTGACGCTTCCCAACGGTCAGATCTACAAGAACTCGATGGGACTCGACATGAATGTCGTCGCAGAGACGCTGCGCGAAGTTGCGGACTGCCGGCGCTCGGGGATCGTCATCAACACGTTCATGCTTGCGCGGGATCGCGCACTTGTCGATTTCGTCAAGCGCGTTTCGTCAATCGCCAAGGGCAAGGCGTACTTCACCAACACAATGACGCTCGGGCAGTTCATCCTCATGGACTTCCTGCGGAAAAAGACCCGAACCGTTTCGTAAACCGTAGGGGCGACGCGTGCGTCGCCCGCGAGCGGGAATCTCGTAAGGGACGGTACGAATCCGGCGGAGTCCGTCCCTGCTCCGACCGCCGCATACTGGCGATCAGCCCGTGTAGACGTAGGTGCAGTGCGCTTCCTGCGCCCTTCCAACCGCGATGATCATTGCAGGCACCAGCACTACGCCGGGAATCAGCGACGCTGTAAGGTCTCGCTCGATCTCTTCTGCGGTGCCGTACTTCTTCTGACTGGCCAGATCATGCGCCATGCCGCGCAGCGCGGTACGACATGACAGGACTACAACACCCGCAGCAAGTGCTTCGCGTATGCCCGGGTTGTCGTCGTCGCCGGCGTAGTAGATGTTCCGCGTAGCGGGGTCGTTCGTCTTCGGATCCTTGACGTCGAACATCTTTCCGAACTCGTATTTCTCCCACGCTGCATCGACGTAGGTTGTCGCGCCGGTCTTCCCGTGTGCGGCCAGGACCGCGTCGACTTCGCCCGGCTGCACGCCATACTCCACCGGATACGATTCCTTGTACCGCTTGGCGTACTCGATCCCGTTTGTCCATTTATCATGCGCATGGAAGAGCTGGCGGTGCTTTCCGTTGAGCGCTCTCAGCCATGCTTCCGGCTCGTCGCCTGGGGTGGTCGAGGTAGAGGCGAGGGATACTTCGGGAAGCAGGGCCGAGGCGCCCGCGAGCGCCGCGAGATGCGTCACGAAGGTCCGGCGGCTTGTGCGAGAGCTGAACATCTCTAATCCTCGGTCGGATTGCAGGAAAACGGAACAGACGCCAATCTATATCCGGAAGGGCTGCCACGCCGTCTTTGCAACGTGCCCAATCAGCGCGGCGTATTTTGGGTGCACCGCTACGTCATAGAGGAAGATGAGCGCATCCCCAGGCGACAGGGCCAGTCGGCGCCCAAGCACCTTCCAGCGCCGCGTCGAGATAATAGTGGCCGTGGTCGCTGCTGCAGCGGTGGCGCTTGTTTACAGCGCGACACACTGGATTGCGCCTACTCTGTTCTCTCACTTCGAGCATGCGCCCGAGCTGGCTGGACTTCCAAAGCGAACCGCGACGCGTCATCACGCCCGTGGCGATCCGATCAACATCGCGATAGTGGGGACTCAAGCCGAGCTGGAGGCAGCGATGCGCTCCGCCGGCTGGGTGCAGGCCGACAAAGCCGCCCGTGCCAGCGACATCGCGATCGCCAAGAGCGTGCTGCTCGACCGTCCGGATTCAACTGCGCCGCTCAGCCCCCTCTATCTGTTTGACCGTCCGCAGGATTTCTCGTTCGAGCGGGAGGTTGGCAAAAGTGCCCGGAGCCGGCACCACGCGCGGTTCTGGCTTGCAAGGGACATCAAGCATGGCGGAAGACCGGTCTGGCTGGGCGACGCGACGTTCGATCTGCGTGCGGGAGTGACGAGCACGCTCCTTCCCACGCATCACATCGCTCCAGACGTCGACCAGGAGCGAGACACGCTTGTAGCCAACCTCGAATCCGCGAAACGGGTCGACACGCTTTTCACCGTTTCGGGCATGGGCATCCGTGTGGAATCGCACAACGCGGGAGGCGACCGCTTCGACACGGACGGTGAGATGGATGTCGTCATTCTTTCTCCGGGCAACGAGGCGACTTCGCACACCGATACACTACCGGAGCCACCTGCAGTGATGGCGAAGGACAGATTCTGGCGCTGGATCCACGGCCACTGAGACAGTGCTTCAGCGGAAGCAAGCGTTCGCGGCGCGCATCATGCGGCAGTCGTCATCTCACTACAAACGGAGAACATCGTGCCCACACGCAAGGCAAGTGCTGCCTGGGAGAAGGGTCTCAAGGACGGCAAGGGTTCGTTCAAGGGCGAGAGCGGCGCCATCAGCGGAAACTATTCATTCGGGTCACGCTTCGAGAACGCGTCAGGATCCAATCCGGAGGAGCTTCTCGCAGCGGCCGAGGCTGCATGTTTCTCGATGGCACTCGCCGTTGGGCTGGAACAGAATGGAACGCCGGCAGAAAAGGTCGAGACCAGTGCGTCGTGCACCATCGACAAGGTCGGCGATGGTTTCAAGATCACGACGATGAACCTCGTCGTGCACGCGAAGGTTCCTGGACTCGATCAGGCGAAATTCCAGCAGATCGCCGCGGGGACGAAGGATGGTTGTCCTGTATCGAAGGCGCTGAAGGGCAACGTCGACATCACGCTGACCGCGACGCTGGGTTAGGCTGCGCCGACCGATACCAGTTGGTATTGCGGTTAGAAGTTTGATGGCACGCAGGATCCAAAACAAAGACGCCGATCTGCCATCTGGCAGATCGGCGTCTTCACGAGCGCACTCGGGTGCGCTCCTTACTTCCGTCCCACGTTGATGGTCTGGACGAACTGGCGCTCCGCCGGTCCGGTGTAGATCTGGCGCGGACGCGCGATCTTCTGCTCCTTGTCGAGCAGCATCTCCTCCCACTGCGACAGCCAGCCAGCCATGCGCGCGATCGCGAACAGCACGGTGAAGTACTCCGTCGGGAAACCCATCGAGCGATAGATCAGCCCGGTGTAGAAGTCCACATTCGGATACAGCTTGCGTGAGACGAAGTAATCGTCCTGCAGCGCGATGCGCTCCAGCTCGAGCGCGATCTCGAGGCCGCGATCGACGCCGGTGATCTTGAACACGCTGTCGGCGAGCTGCTTCACGATCTTGGCGCGCGGATCGTAGCTCTTGTAAACGCGATGTCCAAAGCCCATCAGCTTGCCGCTGCCGCTCTTCACCGTCTCGATGAAGGCAGGCACGTTCTGGATGGTGCCGATCTCCTCGATCATGCGCAGCACCTGCTCGTTCGCGCCACCGTGCAATGGTCCGAACAGAGCGGCGACGCCCGCGGACATCGCCGAGAATGGATCGACGTGGGAGGATCCCACCACGCGCACCGCGCTGGTGGAGCAGTTCTGTTCGTGATCGGCGTGCAGGATGAAGAGAATCTCCAGCGCGCGCGCGAACGTGGGATTCGCCTCGTAGCGCGGCTCCGTCATTCTGCTGATCATCGACAGGAAGTTCTCGACGTACGACAGCGAGTTGTCCGGGTAAACCACCGGCAGACCCTTGGAGTGTCGGTACGAGAAGGCCGCGATTGTGGGAGTCTTGGCCAGGAGCCGGATTATGGAGATGTTGCGCTGCTCCGGATCGAATATGTTGCGGGCGGCCGGGTAGAACGACGACAGCGCGGCGACCGAGCTCTGAAGCATCGACATCGGGTGCGCGTCGTAGCGGAATCCCTGAAGGAAGTTGCGGATGTTCTCGTGCACATACGTGTGGTACGTGATGTCGTGCACGAAGCCGTCGTACTCCTGCTGAGTCGGGAGCTCGCCATGGCGAAGCAGCCACGCAACTTCGAGGAATGACGCCTTCTCGGCCAGCTGCTCGATCGGGTAGCCGCGATAGCGAAGGATTCCCTTGTCGCCATCGATATAGGTGATCGAGCTGCGGCACGAGGCCGTATTCATGAACGCCGGATCGTACGACAACAGACCGACATCGTCGGGATTTGCGGTCTTTACCTGTCGCAGGTCGGCGGCTCGTATCGCGCCGTCCTTGATCGGGAGGTCGAAGCTTTTGTCGGTCCGCTTGTCGGTGATCGAGAGCGTGCCCGCGGACTTGTCTGTGGGCTGAGTGTTACCGGGTGTGGTCATCTTTGATGAGCCGTTCTTGGTGTGGGTTTCGATGCGAAATCTAGCGGGTGACTTCCGCATCGAAAACGCCGCAGCGCTTCAACGATGTCCTGTGCTGCCGAATCCACCGTCGCGCTCCGTGGTGCGCCGTACCGTGCCATCCTCGAATTCGAGCACTTCGTATCTGGCTACGACCATCTGTGCGATTCTCTCGCCATGCGTGATGACGATGGGGCTCGATCCGTCGTTCCGCACCAGAACGCCCCACTCGCCGTTGTAGTCCGGATCTATCGTTCCGGGTGAGTTGGCGATGGCGAGCGACGTCTTGAAGCTCGTTCCGCTGCGCGGCCTTATCTGAGCCTCGAAGCCGGCCGGCAGCGTCGCTCGAAAGCCCAGAGGCACGATCGCACGCTCGCCCGGCAGAAGCTCGAGCGCGACTCCAGCGCTCGACTCGCCGGGCACCCTCTCGAACATCCGGCCTGCAAGGCTGAGTTTCACTCTGGGCTCGCCGAGCAGAAACGCCTTCAGGTCGTGGCCCGCACTGTTCGCGGTCGCGCGTGTTGGCAACTCCACATCTTCGTGCAATCGTTCGAACAGAATCGTGTGTCGTTCAGCAGTCATGCGGCCAATCTAGCCTGCCTGGGGCATTGCGGTCGCGCCTACGCGCCGAGGCTGTATTTTCCTCTTTATGAACGAGATCGACGCACTCCTTACAGAAGAGCGAAAGTTCCCGCCGCCACCTGAATTCGCGGCCAACGCAGTTGTGAACGATCCGGCCATTTATGAGGAGGCCGCGCGCGATCCGGAAGCTTACTGGGCACGCGAGGCCAAGCGTCTCGACTGGATCGAGCCGTGGACCCAGGTACTGGATTGGAAGCCCCCGCACGCACAGTGGTTCATCGGCGGCAAGCTCAACGTCGCGGCGAATTGCGTCGACCGACATGCATTCGGCGCAAGACGCGCCAAGCCAGCGTTGATATGGGAAGGCGAGCCCGGCGATCAGCGCACCATTACGTACGGCGAGCTCTACGGTGAGGTTACACGCTTCGCCAACGTGCTCACCTCGCTTGGAGTCACCAAGGGCGATCGCGTGGCGGTCTACATGCCGCTCATCCCCGAGACTGCGATCGCAATGCTTGCGTGCGCTCGGATCGGCGCGATCCACTCAGTGGTATTCGGCGGCTTCTCGCCGGACTCTTTGCGCGACCGCATCGTCGACGCCCAGGCGAAGCTGCTGATCACTGCCGACGGCGGGTATCGGCGCGGCGGAGTCGTGGCGCTCAAGGCGAATGCCGACAGGGCGCTCGCCGAGACGCCGTCCATCGAGCACGTCGTTGTCGTTCAGCGCAATCACATGCGCGGTACGCACTCTGAGGAAATAAAGTGCGCGATGCAGCAACCGCGCGACCTGTGGTGGCATGATCTGATGGCGAAGGCTCCCGAGGGCGGCGCGCCGGTCACCATGGATGCGGAAGATGTGCTTTACATCCTCTACACTTCCGGCACCACCGGAAAGCCCAAGGGCGTCGTCCACACCACTGGCGGCTATCTCACGGCGGTCACGAGCACGACGCGCAACGTCTTCGATCTGCACGAGGACGACATTTTCTGGTGCACGGCCGATGTGGGCTGGGTGACGGGGCACTCATACGTCGTGTACGGCCCGCTGGCCAACGGTGCTACGTGCCTCATGTACGAGGGCGCTCCCGACTGGCCCGACAAGGACCGTTTCTGGGCACTGATCGCCAGGCACCACGTAACCATCCTCTACACGGCGCCCACTGCCATCCGTGCCTTCATGAAATGGGGCGACGAATATCCGGCGCGCCACGATCTGTCGTCGCTTCGCCTGCTGGGCTCCGTCGGCGAGCCGATCAATCCGGAAGCATGGATGTGGTACGCCGAGCATATCGGCCACAACAGATGTCCCGTGGTGGACACTTGGTGGCAGACCGAGACAGGCTCGATCGTAATCTCGCCCTTGCCGGGGATCACGGCCACCACGCCCGGCAGCGCGACCCTTCCGATGCCGGGCTGCAGCGCTGATCTACTCGACTCGAACGCTCGTTCGATACCGGTCGGCGGCGGATACCTCGCCCTTACCCGCCCAATCCCGTCGATGCTCCGGACCATCTGGGGCGACGACGAGCGGTATCGCCAGACTTACTTCTCCAAGTGGCCCGGTCGCCCCGATCTGTACTTTCCCGGCGACGGCGCCAAGCGCGACAACGATGGCTATTTCTGGATCCTGGGCCGCGTCGACGACGTGCTCAACGTAGCGGGACACCGCATAGGCACCATGGAGGTCGAATCCGCGCTGGTCGAGCACCCCGCGGTCGCTGAGGCCGCGGTGGTTGGAAAAACGCACGAGCTCAAGGGACAGGCGCTGGCGGCCTTCGTCACGGTCCGTGCGAGCCACAAACCGTCTCCGGAGCTCGCCAGCGAGCTCAAGCAGTTCGTCGCTGACAAGATCGGGGCGATCGCAAGACCGGACGACATAATCTTCGCCGCCGATCTCCCGAAAACCCGCTCCGGCAAGATCATGCGCCGTTTATTGCGTGATATCGCCGAAGGCCGGGCGTTGGGTGACACCACTACACTGGCAGACTCGGCGGTCGTCGAGGGCCTCAAGCAGCAGTACGAATCCCTGGAGCCATGATCTTTCGCTCGCTGTTCCCCGAATCAATCTTTGGACGCCGCCTGCATCCCAATGCAGAGCGGAGGCTGCGCCTCGCACAGGCCCGAGCCGACGAGACGATCATCCGTGCGCACGTCGACAACGCTCTCATGTTCGTCGACACGCTCGCCGAGGATCTTTCCTTCGACCGGGCGATCGATACCTACATTCGCGTTATGGCGATCCCCGAGCCGCTGGCGAGCGCGGTGGCGACGCGTGCGCTCGTTACACTGGGACGCGACCTCGTGCCATTCCGCCGGCGCGCGCGTGAGGACGGTGAAGAGGATGTCGAGGTGAAGCCGCGCGTGCGGCTGGACGACGCGGCAGCGCGACAGCGCTCGATTCGCCGCGTCTAGAGTTACTCCGCGGGCTCTGTTCTTCTGACCATCGCCACGTCGGCGATACTCACGAGAAAGATCGCGGTGACGATCACCGCCGACGTAACGCAATACCTGCACACCGCGTCGATGACGTACAGCTCGAGGTAGGTGAGCCACGCGGAGAATGCGACTCCAACGAGCGACATCGCCGCGAGCAGATACGACACTTCGCGACGATACAGCAGGCCGGGCGATGTTCCCGCCACCGCGACGATCAGCGTGGCGATGTAGAACGCGAGGCCCCACGCTGCGACCGGAGCACCGACGAACGTCGACCACTTGCTTGTGTTGACACGCTCGCAACCTCCCATCCCGCATGCGAGATGGCCGATCGCGCCCATCTTGTACATCGTGAGGTAAAGTGCCACGAACACGCCGATCAGTGCGAGCGCGGCGATGACCATTCGTCGCATTCCGATCTACGGCTTGGCCGCCGGTGCGCCTGCTGACGGCGCGCCTGGCTTCGCTGCCGCAGCAGCTGCGCCTGCTGCTGCAGTTGCGTCGTCGACCGCCTTCTTGAGTGCGTCGTAAGGCTGGGAGCCTAGCATCATCTTGCCGTTGACGTAGAACGTCGGCGTCTGGTTGACGTTGCGACGGAACCCTTCGGCCGCGTTCGCATCGATGCGAGTCTGATACTTCTTCGAATCGAAGCACTGCTCGAATTGCGGCATGTTGAGACCGATCGTTTTCGCGTAGCCCATGAAGATCGGCTTCGGGTCGTCCGTCACCTGCGTCTCACCGTCGGGGTTCAGGCCCCACGCGTCCTGACCTGCAAAGAGCTGGTCGTGCATCTCCCAGAATTTTCCCTGCTCGTCCGCGCACGCAGCGGCGTTTGACGCGAACATGGAGTTGTGATGCTGCGACAGCGGGAAGTCGTAATACTTGTAATACGCGAGTCCGGGCGCGATGATCTTGCTACGCACATCGGGCTCCGTGACTGTTGCGTACGATCCGCACACGGGACACTCGAAGTCGGCGAACTCCTCGATCACGACCGGAGCGTTCGGATTGCCAAGCGTGTAGGGCTTGGGAGGTCCCGCCTTCGCATAATCGCGCTGGAGCTTTGCATAGGCAGCCTGCGCGTCCGCACTATTGTCAGCGGCCGGAGGACTCTTCATGAAGTAGAGAATTGCGCCGACGCCTATAACAGCTATCGCGACGAGGACAGCGTAGAATGCTCCGCGGCCGGACGATGACTTGGGTGCAGCGCTTCTTGCGTTCCTGGGTGGTTTATTATTCGCCATCCCGTGAATTTATCTCGCGATGCAAGCTGACGTTTTACGTGTCCCAGTAGGCCCCGGGGCTGTGCACGTGGAGCGATACGGCCATGGTGGCACGCCGATCATCCTTCTCCACGGCTTCGGAACCTGCACCTTCCTCTGGCGCCTGGTCGCGCCGATCCTGGCTGAGGCTGGCCATACGGCCTATGCCATCGATCTTTTCGGACACGGAGAGTCGGACCGCACCCCGGACGCCGATTTCGGGATCGCCGCTCAATCGGAGTACCTGGACGCGGCGATGACCGCTTTGCGGGTGGCGCGAGCGACAATTGTCGGCGTGGACCTCGGCGGCGACGTGGGCCTCCGCCTGGCCGCTACGCGGCAGGATCGCGTGGCAAGGCTGGTGTTGATCAACGTGCCCGCGTACGACGAGCTCCCTGCCCGTGACATCGGCGTTATGCAGCGCAGCACCGCCCGCTTCGCATTCAAGGTCACGCGAGGGGTCCTGGGAGCGGCGACCCTTCTTCAGGCGGTGCTCGAGGGCAGCGTCTCGAAACCCGAGGACATGCCGGATCGACTTCTGGCCAGGTACCTCGCCCCGTTCGCCGGCCGCGATGGCGTGAACCACCTCCTCACACTTGGCGCGGCAATCCGGCGCTCCGATATCGAGGATCTCGATTTCGCTGATGTACGCTCGCCGACACTCGTGATTCGCGGCGATCACGACGAGTGGCTGAGTCGCGATATCGCGAGCCGGCTCGCCGACGACATTCCGAACGCGCGTCTCAACCGTATTTCAGGTGTAGCGCGATTGGTCCCGGAAGAGAGTCCAGACAAACTGGCTGAGCTGCTGCTGGAATTTGTGGGCGAGCCGGGCGCGATTTCTGGCGCTCGCTTTGGTTCATCCACTATTAAATGACCCGGGAATCAGTTAAATTAAGGTGTTGTACAAGAGCGACTTTTCTTAACCGGGTTTAATGGCCAAGAAGCAGAATTCCCCGAGATACCAGGCGCATTCGGCGCCAACGAGTCAGAAGTCACCGTTGGACGAAGCGCGTGACGAACTATTTCAGCACATCATGCGGTGCGGCGTTATCGGCGCCGAGCAGGAGCATCAGCAGGAGTGGTTCGAGGCAACGATCACGTACTTTGCTGAGCGCTATCCAGAGTTGACGAAGCTAGATCTCAGTCAGCTCCGCACGTTGGGCGAGAGATTCGCCCAACCGCTGAAGACCAAGCAAGCTGTTTGACGAACGGGCGCCTTCAGGCGCCCGTTGTGTTTTCAGCCGCATGGCGAGCGCGAACGGAAGACGCTCGCGGGCTTGAATCAGTGATGCGCGGGAGTACCCGTGAATCTCATTGTCACGCCGAGCCTTACGCCGCCACCAAAGCCAAGCTCGACGCCGGGTGCGATCGCGCCCGTGCTTGGTCCGTTCGCGCCTATGAAGCCAAGCAGATATGTGCGCGTGCCGGGACCGCCGCCGTCGCCGCGCACTGTCACGCCGCCGCCGACGTAGGGTTCCCACTGGTACTGGTGATACGGATCGAGCGAGAATTGCCCGTAACCATCAACGCGGCCACTGAAGCCCGTCGAGCTTATTCCGGCCCCGACCGTGCCACCGATGCTGAAATAATTGCTGAACGGGAACGCAATCCCGGCGCCGGCCTGCAACGCGGTTGGCTTGCCACCCAGGACGTCAAGTCGGAGCGTCGGGATGTACGAAACACTGACACCGACTCGCTGAGTCTGGGCAGATGCGCCGGTCGTGCAGATCGCTGATGCGGAAACGAGTGCCGCGGCAAGTAGCGCCGCTCGGAAATTCATCATTGTTGTTTGTCCTCTGTCAGGCCTTTCGGCTTACTGGACGCGTGCGCGCCACAGTGCCAATGTATAATCGAAGATAGACATCGCCGACAACACCGCGATCGCGATGATCAGTCCGTACGTGGCGGCAGGCTCCAGCAACACAGTGATGAGCGTCGCCAGTTGAAGCACGGTGACCGCCTTGCCGAGCAACCGCGCACGGAATTTGACCGGCCGCAGCCACGGGATGATGCGCGCCACGATAAATCCGACTGCAGTTGCGATGTCTCTCGATATGAAGATGAAATACTGACCAGTGCCAAGCAATCCATTCAACAGATATGCGGACACCGCAGCGAGCACGAACAGCCGGTCCGCGATCGGATCGAGCAGCGCACCGATCACGCTGCGCTGGTCAGCCAGACGCGCCACGAGGCCGTCGAGAAAGTCGGTCAGCGCCGCAGCGGCGATGAGCACGACCCTCGTTCGCGTGTCGTTGATGAGCACAAAGGCTACCGCCAACGCCACCCGCGATAGCGAGATCACATTCGGTACATTCCACACCCGTGTGCTCCGGCGCATGGCGAATTGTATTGGGGCGGTCCGCCGACTGCCAACACAATTCGAAGGCGGCGTGTTCGGGTTAGTCGCTCGAGTGCGGGTTGCCGGCGAGGCTGCCGCCCTCTAGCTTCGCGCGATGCTCTCCACGTACCGCGTGCTCCTGGCGGCTTATTTTGGCCTGGGCGCCGCGATCGTCCTCTGGAACATCGCCGTCGCTAGCCGGATCCTCGGGGGACGTCGATCGCCATCTGTTTCGACGATCGCGACTGCTTTTGCGGCGCTGCTGCTCGTTCCGGCGATGGTGGTCGCAGTCTCGGATGCATCGCTGGTGTACGGACGCGCCATCCAGCCCGTCGCATGGCTGTGGCCCGTTGTCACGGTGCTGTTCGTGGTCCAGGCGTTCGCCGCGGTCTCGCGTGGACGAGTCAGTGCCACGCTCGGCGTACCAATCCTGGCATATGACCTGATTATCGCAATCGTTGCTATTGCGCGCTACATGAACGCGCTCGGGTACGCTCCGCCTTACATCTCGCTGGTGCTCTCCGCAGCACAATGCGATGCGCTTGGAGTCGTGGCAGGAACGGCGGCACTGTCACATGCGACCTGGCTGCTCGTGCCGATGTTCTCTCCTGCGCTTCCGTCACGATCGCGGCTTCGTATCGGCGTGCGATACGTGCTGGCACTCGGCGTCAGCGTCGCCACCGCGCTCGTGCTCGTGGAGCTGCCCGGCGCCAGCGAGGCAATCGGCAGCTACTCGCGATACCAACACGACGTACTCACTGCCCGGAGCGCCGACGACTTTCAGTTCGGGCTAAAGGTATTCCCCGATCTGCGGGCAGCACCGCCGCCGGTCGCAATCAGGAATGATTTCCAGCTCAGCGACTCGCTCGGTGTGGATGGCATCTCGATCGTCGTCGATCCGGAAGGAGCGCGTGGCAAGGCACTCGATTCGCTTGCACGCACGATCGACAACGTGCGCGATGATAGCACCGTGCTGATCATCACTCTCGGCTATTCGAGATCCGCACGTGCGGAGCTGAACCGATCCAGTGCTGCGTATATGGAGCAACGCCTCGCCGACGTCAACCGACTCACGCGCGCGCTGAGGCCCAACATCATGGTGCCCGCGTACGAGCCATACGGCGAGGGCGCACGCACACTTGGCGTGAGAGCGCCCGAGTTCTGGATCGACATGATTCGCCGCTCAGCGGCAATAGCGCACCACGTTAATCCGAACATCCGCGTGGCTGTCGCCGCTGCGAGCTTCGGTGCACGCGACAGCGTCGTTTATAGCTGGGCGGCAAGTCGCGCCTCTCCAGTGGATGTGCTCGGCTTCTCCTTGATGCCAGGGTTCGACGGTGCCACGTCACTGGATACCCACATGCGAATTGCACAGCGATGGTTGCGCGCGACTCCACACCCAAAGCCACACTGGGTCTTCGCCGCCGGAGGATATCCTGTGGCACACGGCGAGCAGAGTCAGGTTCTGGCGCTGCGTGGCGTGCTCGCCTGGGCAACTTCACAGCCCGCTGTGCACGGAGTCGTGTTCACCGATGCCGGCGATTACGATGCGCAGCGCGGACTACGCGCTCCTGACGGACGATTCCGGCCAGCGCTCGCGGAGCTGGTCCGGTCGATTGGTGCGGAGCGCGAGTCCGCCGCTCAATGAATTGCGCGTGGCGCGCGTATAAGCGCGTGTGTCTGTGACCAGATGATCTCTTACTTTTCGCGATTGGCGACCGCGCGCCGCATTGCGCTCTCGATACTGCTGTCGGTGCCGATCGGCATTACCGGCTGCGCGGCGCTCAGCGTGCTGCCGGCGCGATCGGAGGCGCGCGATCTCAGGGTGGGTCGCGAGCATCGGGAATACATCCTTCACGTTCCCAAATCGTACGACCGTGACCGACCGACGGCCCTCGTGATCCTGCTGCACGGACATGGCGCGCGCGCCCAGACGTTCGAGGCATCGACCGGCATGAGCACCAAGGCGAACAGGAACGGGTTCATTGTAGCTTACCCGCAGGCCCTCGGCTCGCCGAGTGTGTGGCACACCGGTGTAGATGGCAGCGCCGACGTCGACGATGTCGCATTCATCCGGATCCTTATAGACTCGATAAGCGCACGCTACAACATCGATCAGGACCGCATCTACGTCGCGGGCCACTCCAACGGCGCGTTCATGGCGTACCGCGTCGGCTCTGCGTTATCATCGCGAGTTGCCGCTATTGGAATCTCGGCCGGCTCGATCGGCAGAATCACGTCTCGCGGCGATACCCTCCGCATTGCGGCACCGACCAACCCGGTGTCGGTGATCGCCTTTCACGGGAAGGCCGATAACACGGTCCCGTACAATGGCGGAAGTGAAGAGGACGGGCCGCGGAGGATCGTCGCAGCGCCACAATCGATTGACTTCTGGGTGAAGAGCGATGGTTGCAATCCGACACCGGCCACAACGGTGCTGGAAGACGGCAACGTGACGCTCGATGACTACACGGGATGCAAGGCGGCCTCTGAAGTCGCGTTCTATACGATCCAGGACGGGACGCACAAGTGGCCTGGAGACAGGATGCCCTGGTGGCACTTTTGGGGCCGCTCCAGCCGTGAGCCATCAGCGACGAACGACATGTGGTCCTTTTTCAAGGCCCATCCAAAGCAGCGCGACAGCCTGGCGACTACGCGCTGACGACTACGCGCTCACGCGCGCCGGTTCACCGCGGACCACTCCTTCGATAACGCGCGACGGATCGAAGTAGAGTCTGGCCAGATGCTGTATGTCTGCGAGTGTAACCGACTCGACTCGTGACGCATAGGCATCGAGCTCGAACAACCCCTCACCGAACAGCCACGCATCGATGATGTCGCCGAGGACCGCGCCGCCGCTTTCCTGACGAATGTCGTGCATACCCAGCATGTAGCGCTTTGCACGACTCAGCTCTCCTTCCGTGACGGGAGTTTCGCGAAGTATTTCGAACTGAGCCAGCAGCGCTTCGCGCGCTTCACTCTCGCGCTCCGGCGCGGTTGCAATGTAGGCCATGAATGCCCCGCCTAGTCGATGCTCGCTGCTGAAGGCGTGTACTGTATACGCAAGCGAGCGCTTGTCGCGCAGTTCCTCAAAGAACCTCCCTCCCAGTCCGCTCGCGATCGACGAAAGAACCCGCGCGGCAAACCGGCTTTCATCCGTTCTGCCTGGCGACGGGAAGCCGAGTGCGAAGGCGGTCTGCGTCTTGTCGCGCGTCACGCTATTTACTGGCGCAGCATCGGGCCACACGGGAATCGGCAACGCATCACGACCGACACGCTGGATTGTTGCGAATTCTGTCGCTACGGAGTTCGCGAGGGCGTCAGCGTCGACGTCGCCGGTTATCGCTATCACGAATGGCGCGTTCAACAGCATGGATCGATACCATTTGCGGATATCAGCGGGAGTCAACGCGCGCAGCGATTCCTCGGTCCCGCCCGCCGGTATGGAGTACGGGTGATTGCCGTACGCAGCTTCGGTCGCGAGACGCATTGGGTAGCGATACATGTCGTCACGCAACCGCGCCGCGTCGGTGATCATTGCAGCGCGCTCGGTTTCCAGCGCGTCGTCCTCGAGCGTTGCGTGTTGCACCACATCAGCAAGCAGAGCCAGCGCCGGCTGCAGATTGGCGGCCGGTACCGAAATCGACCAGCCGAAGGTCTCGGGTCCAACCGAAGCACCGATGCTTCCGCCCAGAAGTTCGGATTCCGCAGCGATCTGCAACGAGGTGCGCAGTGTCGTTCCGCGCGACGCAGTCCGTGCCGCAAGCGCGGTGATTCCAGCCTGCTCGCGGCGCTCGTACGCCGATCCGGTAGCGGCGTAGACTCCGATATGTGTTATCGGTGCGCTGACACGCTTGCGAACGAGTACCGGAACCTCAGACTCGAGCTCGTACACGCGCACCGCTGCTTCCTCGCGAACGAATTTCGCGACGGCACGCTCCAGCACCGGCGCACTCGGAGGAGCGACGGAAACGTCCAGCGGAGCACTTCTGCCGCTCTGTAGCAACTTCCAGAATGAATCGGCGTCATTTGCGACGCGCGGGGAGTTTTCCGGGCGATACACCACCGCGCCGGCGCGCTCGTCGGCGAGATATTTTTGCGCGACCGCGACCACCGCATCGGTGCCTGCGCGCATGAAGGCGTCGTAGTACTCCTCCCCTTTCTGCCACCCACCGACCGATTCCCATTCCGCGAGATAGGCGGCCTGGCCCTCGCTGGTCTCGAGATGGCGAGCCCAGCGCGACATGAACAATCGCTGAGCACGCTCGACTTCATCGGGAGTTACGTCTCCCGCGCGCACGGCCGCCACCTGCGCCCACATCGCTTGCGCGGCTTCGGCAGCTGTCGCTGGATCGCCTTCCGACGACATCACGAACACGCCGACTTCTGCCGGCGAATAATTGTACGCTCCCACACTACCGGCCAGCTTGCGATCCCGAACGGCGCGGTAAAGTCGCGAAGCGCGTCCGCTTCCGAGCACGGCCGCGGTCAGATCCAGCGTCGGCAGATCCGGATGCAGCTGCGGCACGGTGTTCCAACCAATCTCGACATGCGTCTGCTCGACATCACCGCTCAGCTCGCTGTACCGGTGTCCCGAGTGCTCAGGCTCTGACGGACCGGGACTGCGAACCGGCTCGCCCGATGGGAGCGACCCGTACAAGTCCTTCACGCGTTCGAGTGCCTTGGCGGGATCGACGTCGCCCGCTATCGCGAGAACGGTATTGGAAGACGTATAGAAATTGCGATAGAAATGCAGAACATCGTCGCGGGATAATCTGCGCAAATCGTCCGGTAGCCCGATCCGCCATCGGCGGATGCGGTGGCGATCGTGCAGCAACGCATACAAGGTCTCGGTCGTCACTGCACCGGCATTGTCCTGCTTGCGCATGGCCTCCTGGATGATCACCTCGAGTTCCTTGGCGAGCGCATCCCCCTCGATCGCAGAATTGGCGAACGCATCCGCCTGAACGGCCAGACCCTCTTCGAACCCGCGCGATGGGAGCACGGCGTAGTAGCTCGTGTGATCGTAGATCGTGTGCGCGTTCAGGTATCCGCCGGCTGCTTTCGTAGCCTTTGCGATCTCGCCGACTCCGTATTTTTTTGTTCCCTTGAAGTACATGTGCTCCAACACATGCGCTATACCGACCACGTCGTCGGTCTCGTCGAAGTAGCCGGCCTTCACGTATGTATTCACGGCGACGACGGGCGCAGCGTGATTCTCGTAAATCAGAACGGTGAGACCATTCGGAAGTACGGTGCGCGTTACGGCGTCAGGATTGATGAACCTGCTCATGGGATTTCGTATCGGTAAAATGAAAAACTCGGCCGCGCACCAGATGCGGCCGAGCGTCGATTTCTAACTGGATGCGCGGCGCCGATCTGCCGTCAGGGTTTCGGTGGACTCGCCTGAGCGGCTGGTGAACCGGAGGGAACTGTACACGAAGACCACGTGCCGGTGCCTGCACGTGACAGGAATTTCTGTGCCTCGTCGGGGCGGTTGATTCCCATGAGCGCGCAACCGAGATAACCTTGCGCAGCGCTGTCGTTCGGTGCCAGCTGCACTGCGCGCACCAGAAAGTTGCGCGCCAACGACGGATCGTGGGTAGCGAGCAGGAAGATTCCCATTTCTCTCTGCGCCGGCTCAAAATCCGGCTGCAGCCGTATCGCCGTGACGAGCTCCTGGCGCGCTGTATTCATGTCGGGTGGATTGTCTTCGCGCGAAAGCCGCGATAGAAAGACGTGAGGCGCTGCCTTGTTGGGATAATCGTGAGCGATCGCGCCAAACGCTGCGCGCGCCGCTTCCGTCCGCCCCGTGGTCATCAGGTTGATCGCGCTGGACATATCACCATCGAAATGGGATCGTCCGAAAGTGAAGTACGCGGCTGCGGCGGCCACAACTATCAGCGCGGCAACACCGATCCCAATCATGATCGGTAGTGACAGCCGGCGCGGAACCGGAGCAGCGCGCTGTACCGACTCGACTGGTGGAGGCCTCACCGGATCCGGCGGCGGCACTACGGTGCGCGGACCGGACTGGCCTCCCGGGGCGAACGTCGATGTGGCCTGAGACGTCGTACTCGTGGCGCCAGCCGTCGGCGGCGCTCCACTGAGCAGGCGCCCGAGCTCGTTGTAACCGGCGCGGGCATAACCGACGTCGGTCAGGGTCGGCTTGTATGCGACATCGTCGGCTCGATTCCTGGCGTCCCAGAAGCTGGCCATGACATTCGCCTGCTCCAGGTTGAGCACCCCTCGCTGTCTCAGCTCGCGCACGAGTGCCTGGCCGGACAGCGTCGAGCCGCCGAGCATGGCGCGCATGACCGACTCCGCGGCGGCCCACAGCTCCATGATATCAGCGGCTGCATCCTCCGGCCCTCGAATCTGGTCGAGCCGGCCATAGACCGGCCGACCCTCGTTCAGCGCCGCCTGCGCGGTCGCCTGATCCGATGGCGTCACCTATCTATACGCAGCAGTCCCGCCGTGGCGCTTCCCTTGATGAAGCTTTCCGGGTCGCGCCAGGGAATCTCGACGCCCGTCTTTCCGTAGCCGCGCCGCGCTTCCGTCGCCATGTACTGGTCGATGGGAAGTCCGGCCGCCTTCTGATCTCGCATCTGCTGCACGATTTCCTCCCAGGTGCCCTGGTACGTATGCCCGCCACTCTCGATCCTGTGTTGAGTGACAGGCAACTCCTGGACCTCCGGGACTGCTTCCTCGGACTGCGCGGCGCCCTCGACCAGCGAATTGAGGAGAGCGCCGAACATCTCCATCTGACCACGAGCGGCCATCTGATCGCGCTCCATGGCCTTGGCCTCGATCTCGGCAAGCATGTCGTCGATGTCGTCCGGCTCGCCCGCAAGCTCCTGGACGCGCTCCTCCCACGGCTTGAGCTCGGGGTCGCCGTCGGGGAGCTTGAAGATCGATTTCTTGAGTTCGATCAAACGCCAGATCCCCAGCTCGTCCCAGTGATCGTCCGGGTTGGACTTGTCGAGGTGGTAAAGCGCCGCCTCGTAGTCCCCGCGGTCGTAGAGGATGTTGCCGAGGTAGATGCGGGCCTCGACGTGATCGGAGTCCAGGCGCAGCGCGGAGCGAAGGGTGCCGATTGCAGCCTCGTCCTCACCGAGCCGATGCTGGGCGTAGCCGACGCACGAGACCGCTTCGGCGCTCTCGGGAGCGTTCTGTACGGCGATCTCGAAGAATTCACGTGCCGCTTCGATCAAGCCTTCACGAAAGAGCGCGCGGCCAATCTGGAGCATGAGGTCGAGATCATCTGCGTAACCGAGCTCGAGCGTCCGCCTGAAGCAGCCGAGCGACGCATCACGCTGGCCAAATTTGAGAAGGGTTTCGCCAATTCCCGCCAGAGCGTCCTCGTGATCTGGATCCAGGATCAGCGCTTCTTCGAAAGCACGGCGCGCCCACGCGAAGTCTTCGCGGGCGTGGTGGGCGTATCCCACGCCGATGTGCAATTCGACGGCGCTGGGATAGAGAGTCAAACCTTCACGGAGTACTGCTAGTGCCTGATCGTATTCTCCTTCGTTGTAAAGCTGGTGCGCGCGTTCGTCATATTCTTCGGACGATAGGAATGGGCTGGGCATCCGGCACACCTCCCTCGATCGGATACGTTGCTGTCGTATTCTACTCAGCGATACACATTTAGTTCAACTGCTTGCAACAGTAATATTGGCTCCGGACCGCGACTGCGAAATACACAGGATTCTTTAGCGACCGGCGCGCCGCACGCGTCTGCCAGACTGGCCAGCAACCTGTTATTATTAGAGTCTCGGCTCGTCCGCTCAGGTGATAACTGCGGCGAAGCCGCCGCCCGAATCAGGTCACCACCGCCGCGCGAGTTGCTTGCGTGAAACGCTTCCACTCGCCGCTGGCCACGCACTCGTCGATCGAGCCAATGCATTCGTCAAGCTCCTCGTCACGGGTGTAGAAATGCGGCCCCACCCTGATCCCTGCCCCGACACGATAATCGACTATGACGTTTCGGGATAGAAGAAACTGCGCTACTTCGTGACCGTGCGGAACATCGAACGCCACCGTACCACCGCGCTTCGCTGAGTCTCTTGGAGCATGCACGCGATACCCGCGTGCGTCCGCCGCCGCAACCAGCCACTCGGTCTGTCTCACAGACTTAGCACGAATCGCGCCGATCCCTGCCGCCGCCACGATTTCCGGGCCGGCGCTCGCGGCAAACAGCGCGGGTATCGCCGGAGTCCCGGTAAGCCACCGCTCTATTCCATCCGCATAATCCATATCCTGCTCGAACGCGAACGGATGCGCGTGCGCCTGCCAACCAGTCAGCGCCGGCTCGAGCGACGCGCGCACGTCCGGCGAAACGTAAAGGAACGCGGCGCCAGGGCCACCGCAAAGCCACTTGAGCACTCCGCCAGTAAGGAAGTCGACACCTGAGCGCTTCACATCCACCGGAATGACGCCGACCGAGTGATAGCCGTCGAGTGAAACCAGGGCGCCGACCGAGTGCGCGTGCGCACAGATCACATCGGCGTCCATGATGAAGGCGGACTTGAAAAGTACATGGGACACCGACACCAGCCGCACGCGTTCGTCGATGGCGTCGAGCAGACGACCCTGGTCGATGCTCAGGCCGTCGTCCGACGGTACGACGACAACGCGCGCACCCAGCTTCGCCGCAAGCTCCTGGTATGCGTAGCGCACCGACGGGAAGTCCAGCTCGGTCATCACTACGGTGTCGCGACCGCCTGAGAAATCCATCGACGAGAGCACGATGGATTGCGCGATCGAAACGTTCGGCTGCATCGAGACGGATCGCGCCTCCGCGCCTATGAGGGGGGCGATCGTGTCGCCGACGGTGACAGGCATGTCCCACCAACCGCTCGCCCACGCCCTCACACCGCGCTCCGCCCAGTCGCGCGCGTACTCGGCAAGTCGTTCCGGAACAGCACGCGGCATCGCGCCCAGGGAGTTGGACACGAGATAGTTGCTGCGCTCGAGAATCGGAAACTCTTTCCGGAATGCCAACAGATCGTCAGTCTTCGTCATGTGCGTCAATTGATGGAACCCATTATCGAGATCTGAGCGAGCGGTCGCGAATCGGGCGGAATTCAGCTCCCGCGTTCCACCCTGGGATCGTCGTCTACCGGTAAATTACCAGCCGCGGGGTTCGGCTGTATCCGTGCCCCGAACCACGCTGGCATTCGCGTCCATCACGCAGAGGGACATGGTTTCACAGGGGCGAGCAAGCTCAGTCGGACCAGGGCACGTGGCAGCGCTGGTAGCGCTCCAGCTCGGCGCGCTGGCGGTCGTACTCGCTGCGACCCCGTTCAAGCCATTCGAGCTCGATCGTTTCTTCGTCCCCAAGGAGCTCGTACTTCATGCCACCGCGGTTCTGTGCGTGGCAGTGTGTCTGGGACGACTGCGCTCGATCTCACTCAATCGCGTCGACTTCTTCCTGGTCGTCTTCGCGGGGCTGTCGATAGTGTCATCGATTCTCGCACCCAATCGATGGCTTTCGTTGCGCTCGCTTGCAATTACTCTTTCCGGCCTCGCGCTCTTCTGGTGCGCCAGATCGCTCTCCAACGATGGACTCAAGCGACCGGTCATCGCGGTGGTCGTGCTCGCGACAGTGCTCGGCGCCGCCACGTCGCTTGCGCAGGCGTATGGAGTGCAGAGCGACTACTTCACTCTGAGCCGCGCCCCGGGCGGAACTTTCGGCAACCGCAATTTCGTCGCGCACATCTCCGCGATCGGTGTTCCGCTGCTCGTGTGGTACGCTGTCACCGCACGGCGGATAATTGCCGTCGGCCTCTGCGCGCTCGGCGGTGGCGTACTTGCTGCGGCACTCGTCATGTCGCGATCACGCGCAGCGTGGCTCGCGCTGTTGGTCGTAGCGGTTCTGCTCGCCGTACCGGTCTGGCGGGCTGCCCTGCGCGTTCCGCACGCTGACGCAGGACGTCGCATCGTCTTCCTCGGGATCGTCGCCGCGATCGGCGTCGTGCTCGCCCTCGTCCTTCCCAATCGGCTCAACTGGAAGAGCGACTCTCCGTATCTCGACTCGGTGCGCGGCGTGGTGGATTACAACAGCGGAAGCGGACGTGGCCGCGTGCTTCAATACCGCAACACGCTGCACATGATCGAAGCGCATCCCATTCTCGGTGTCGGTCCCGGCAACTGGCCCGTGTACTATCCGCAGTTTGCGGCGCGCAACGATCCGTCGCTGTTGCATGATGACGACCTGACCGCCAACCCGTGGCCCAGCAGTGACTGGGTAGCACTCATCTCGGAGCGTGGGATCGTCGCCGTGATCGCGCTTCTTCTGGCCTTTGTCGGAATCATCGCGAACGCATTCCAATCCACACGTGGAAGCACCGCCAACAACCCGGGCGCGCGCGATCCGTTCATGCCAATCGCGCTCACGGCGACGATTCTGATCACCGTGGCAGTAGGGTGCTTCGACGCCGTCCTCGTTCTCGCCGGCCCGACGCTTCTCTTCTGGGCCGCCCTGGGCGCGCTCGGAAGCAGCGGACGCGCTCGATCCGAGCGCACACTTGGCGCCGGTGGTCAGCGACTCGCATTTTTCTGCTTCGCCGTTCCTCTCTTTCTCTTCACGCTGCGGAGCGTCGGCCAGGTACTGGCCATGCAGGCCTTTGCAACGGGCGACCGCCTCGGTAGTGTGCAGCGCGCCGCGACGCTTGACCCGGGCAGCTATCGGATCCAGCTGCGGCTTGCACTGCTCGGTCTCAACACCCGCGGCTGCAAGGTAGCGCGGCCGCACGCCGAGCGGGCCGCCGCGATGTTTCCGTCGGCCAACGCGCCGCGCAGTATCGTGCGACGCTGTGGCGGCTCGGACGCGGGCGCCAGATAGCCAGCAAATAGTATAGATTTCGGAAGCCTGCCTGGCGCGGACACTCGCGCCTTGCAGTGGCTCCGCTTTTCACCGCGCACCCGCCGCCCGCCGGCGCAGCTCCGCGCGGCCGTGCGCGACCGCACCGAGAACCACAAAAATGACGCACCCGAATTCGTTCGGATCCCGCGCGACACTCTCCGTCGCCGGACGCGACTACACCATTTTCCGCCTCGACGCCCTGTCGTCGCGATCCAGCGGAAACTCGGACCGACTCCCCGTAAGCCTCAAGATCCTCCTGGAGAACCTGCTCCGAAATGAGGACGGCGCCTTCGTCAAACCCGACGACATACTCGCTCTGGCGAACTGGAAGGTGAAGGAGAAGGCGGAGAAGGAGATCGCCTTCAGAACAGCACGCGTCCTCCTCCAGGACTTCACAGGCGTGCCCGCCGTCGTCGACCTCGCGGCCATGCGCGACGCGCTCGCCAAGCTCGGCGGCGATGCAACGCTGATCAACCCACTTCAACCAGTCGATCTCGTCATCGATCACTCCGTTCAGGTGGACGAGTACGGCTCCGAAGCGGCATTCCTCATCAACGCCGACATGGAGCTCCAGCGCAATCGCCAGCGCTACGCGTTCCTGCGATGGGGACAGACCGCATTCAGAAACTTCCGCGTCGTCCCGCCCGATACCGGTATCGTACATCAGGTCAATCTCGAGTATCTCGCAAGCTGCGTCTTTACTCGCGATGAAAACGGCGAAACAATCGCATATCCCGATTCGCTCGTCGGCACCGATTCGCATACCACGATGGTCAACGGACTCGGCGTCCTCGGCTGGGGTGTCGGCGGCATCGAGGCCGAAGCTGCAATGCTCGGACAGCCGGTGTCGATGCTCATCCCGGAAGTCATCGGCTTCAAGGTGCACGGCAAGCTTCCCGCCGGCGCAACCGCGACGGATCTCGTGCTCACCGTCACCGAGATGCTGCGCAAGAAGAAAGTCGTCGGCAAGTTCGTCGAGTTCTACGGCAACGGACTCTCCTCCCTCTCGCTCGCCGACCGCGCGACGCTCGGCAACATGGCGCCTGAGTACGGCGCAACTATGGGTTTCTTCCCGGTGGATGACGAGACGATTCGCTACCTCCGCTTTACAGGACGAGATGAGCAGAGCGCGAAGCTCGTCGAGGCCTATTGCAAAGCGCAGGGAATGTACCGCACGGATGACATGCCCGATCCCGATTTCACCGACACGATCGAGCTGGATCTGAGCACTGTGACACCGAGCATCGCAGGACCGAAGCGCCCGCAGGACCGCATTCCACTCACGCAGTCGAAGGCGATGTTCCGCGAAGCGCTGCACGCAGACCTCGATCGAGCGACACCTGCAGGCGCCGCCGCGATCCTCCGCAGCGCCAATGCAGTAAGCGCGCCGAACCAGCTGGATCCGCACACGGTCGCTACCGAGGATGCACATCAGGACGAATCTGTCCAGGCGACCATGAACGGCGAGAC
Source organism: uncultured Gemmatimonadales bacterium (assembly GCA_963731305.1). GTDB lineage: Bacteria > Gemmatimonadota > Gemmatimonadetes > Gemmatimonadales > Gemmatimonadaceae > Fen-1247. The sequence continues at coordinate 137,011 of CAVSUQ010000007.1, forward strand.
GTTCTCCCTACGCCATGGATCGGTGGTCATCGCCGCGATCACGAGCTGCACCAATACGAGCAACCCGAGTGTTATGCTCGCCGCGGGACTGCTCGCGCGCAACGCGGTGGCGAAGGGACTTCGCACGAGACCGTGGGTCAAGACGAGTCTCGCGCCAGGGTCCAAAGTCGTCACCGATTACTTCAACGCCGCCGGCGTGACGGACGCACTCAACACGCTGCGATTCAATACCGTCGGCTACGGCTGCACTACGTGCATCGGAAACTCCGGTCCGCTGCCGCAGCCAATTGGCGACGCGGTGGAGTCCGGAAAGCTCGTCGTTGCCGCTGTGCTATCGGGCAATCGCAATTTCGAGGGGCGCATCAATCCGATGACGCGCTTCAACTACCTGATGTCGCCGCCGCTCGTAGTCGCGTATGCAATCGCCGGACGCATGGACATCGATTTCGATACGGAGCCGCTCGCAATCGGCAACGACGGTCCGGTATTTCTGCGCGACATCTGGCCGGCGCCTAAGGAAGTGGAGGACGAGATCCTTCGCAGCGTGCGCGCCGACATGTTCCGCAAGCAGTACGCGAACGTATTCGAAGGTGACGAGACGTGGCGCTCGCTTCCAATCCCCAAGGGCGATCTCTACGCATGGGAAGAGGATTCGACGTATGTGAAGAATCCGCCGTACTTCGAGGGCATGACGATGACGCCGCCCGGCGTCAAGTCTGTGAAGGGTGCGCGCGCACTCGCGATGCTCGGCGACTCCATCACGACCGATCACATCTCGCCCGCAGGCTCGATTCCGGCATCGAGTCCCGCAGGCAAGTGGCTCATCGCGCACGGCGTCGCGACGAAGGACTTCAATTCCTACGGATCGCGCCGCGGCAATCACGAGGTGATGATGCGCGGTACGTTCGCCAACATCCGCCTCCGCAACGAGCTCGCGCCCGGCACGGAAGGCGGCTGGACAGCAACAGCGCCGGGCGCGAAAGCGGTGACAATCTTCGATGCATCGATGGAATACCAGAAGAACGGAACTCCGCTCGTAATCATCGCCGGCAAGGAGTACGGCACCGGGTCATCGCGCGATTGGGCCGCGAAGGGAACACTGCTCCTTGGTGTCAGCGCCGTCATCGCGGAATCGTTCGAGCGTATTCATCGCTCCAACCTCGTCGGTATGGGCGTGATTCCGCTCGAGTTCGCCAACGGCGAGACGCGCCAGTCGATCGGCCTCACTGGCTTCGAGACGTTCGACATCGAAGGGATGAACGACGAGATGCGGCCGCGTGCCACAGTCACCGTTCGCGCGACATCTCAGGATGGAACCGTTCGCACGTTCAAGGCGCAATCTCGAATCGATACGCCTGAAGAGATGCAGTACTACAGGAACGGCGGAATTCTTCCCTACGTGCTGCGATCCCTTATGCGCCGGTAGAAATGCGGGACGAGCACCGAGAGGGAGGGCGCCGGGATGCGAGCACGGATCCGGCGCCCTCCTTGCATTCAGGCCTGCGGACGCGATTTCCCTGTTTCCGGCGCCGCGGTCCAGCGCTTGCCATTAGAGACCGAGACTCTCTTCCGGAGGAATGCAGTGTTCAAGCACGTCCCAAACATTCGATTGATGGCGGCCGTCCTCGCCACGGCAGCCCTGACAGCCCTGCCGGCTGGAGCTTCTGCGCAGGGGACGACCCAGAGCAGCTTCCAGGTGAAAATCGACGGCACCACGGCAGGATCAGCCGCCACCGTCACCAACCTGCCGACCAACCGGGTCACGGTGACTCAGGACTCCAATCCGACTCTACCGTCGAGGCAGATCGAGTCGAGTCAGCAAGGCAGTGTCACCCTGATGACCAGCGATCCTGCTCTCGTGTCTGCAATCCAGTCGTGGATCGCGACTGACAACTCAGGATCCAAGAACACCGTTCAGCGCAAGAACGTAGAGATCGATCACACGGCGGCGAGCGGCCCGGTGATACGGTATCTCCTCAAGAGCGCGTGGCCCAGCAAGCTCGACTCAATCGGCAGCACGAGCGTCATAACCATCGTTTATCAGACTCTGGAGCCGATGACGCCGTAGTGGGCGTGCATCACGCAACTTGACAGCGGCGCGTGACACGTATATCGTCAGTGCACAATCGTTGTCCCGTGGTGATTTGCCGCCTATTGCAGCCACGTTAAACAAATCGCTAAAAAGCATGTAAGCCCGCGGCCAACCGCGGGCTTTGTGTTTTCCGGAGATTCACTCCGTCGATTCGTTTGATGTGCCAGCGCACGTGGACCGGGACTTCTTCAATCGTCGAGTCGAGCATGGCAAGCAAGGTCACTCTCCGCACGCTTCACACACTACGAGAACGTCGCACTCCAGCGGTATTCATCACTGCGTACGACTTCCCTACAGCGACGTTCGCCGAGCGCGCTGGTGTCGACATGATTCTCGTCGGCGACTCCGCGGCGATGACGATGATGGGTCTCCCCAATACACTCGGCATAGGCATGGACGAGATGATCGTCTTCGTTCGGTGCGTGTGTCGTGCTGCGAGACGAAGCTTCGTGGTCGGCGATCTTCCGTTTCTCTCCTATCAGCAATCCGACGAGGCGGCGGTACTGAATGCCGGTCGCTTCGTCGCCGCGGGGTGCGACGCAGTGAAGTGCGAGGGAGGAACACGAATCGCGCCACGCGTGCGCGCGATGGTCGACGCTGGAATCAACGTGATGGGGCATCTTGGACTCACGCCACAGAACATCGGCCAGCTCAGCGGCTACAGAGTGCAGGGAAAATCGCTCGCCGCGGTCGACAAGCTTGTGGAGGATGCCACTGCGCTTCAGGAAGCGGGTGCCTTCGCGGTATTGCTCGAGGCGATGCCGGCCGTCGCCGCAGCCTACGTGCGCGAGCGTGTCGACATGCTTGTGTACGGAATCGGCGCCGGCCCGCACGTCGACGGCCAACTGGTCATCTCACACGACATACTCGGCAACTTCGTCGGCGACATCGCGCCGAAGTTTGCCAAGCAGTACTCCAACATCGGCGCGCAGATCGAGGACGTATTTCGCACGTACGCGGCCGAAGTGCGCGACGCGAGATTTCCGGCAGCGGAACACTGCTACTCCATTGACAGTGCGGCCGCCGCGGAGATCGAATCCTGTGTGAGCAACATCGTGGCGCCACTATTCGCTTATGGAAAAGAGGCATCGACTGCGGGCGCGGGATGATGCCTCACTTGCGCGATTGCGTTCAGCGACACAATATTCACTTCCGATGCGCAACACTTCGCCAGCCACCCGATTTTCGTGCGAGTACTACGCCCGCTACTGGAGACGCCCCCAGGAGTGGTATCGTCGCACACGGGTGCCTTGCTAGGATAGAACGCACAGACAGCATTTCCGCGTAACGCCTTCGATAACACGCCCTGGGGATTCTTCCCCGGGGTTTTTTGTTTTCCGTCGCATCCACCGAGGTTCTCATGTCCAGGCAAGCTCCTGAATACACGCTCGTCGCGCGACCGGCGTCGCCGGCCGGCATCACGCACTCCCGCCCCGTATTCATCACACCGACGCTTACCATCGGCGGCCGCGATCTGGCGATTGCTGCTGGTCCCTGCTCGGTCGAGGGACATGATATGCTTCTATCGAGCGCGCGCCATGTGCGCGTCGCCGGAGCTTCGCTCCTGCGGGGCGGCGCATTCAAGCCACGCACCTCGCCGTATGCGTTCCAGGGACTCGGCGATGAAGGCCTTCTTATCCTTGCAGCGGTGCGCGAGCAGACCGGGTTACCGGTCGTGACGGAAGTGATGGACACGCGCCAGGTGAGCCGAGTCGCGCAGGTGGCGGACATCCTTCAGGTAGGTGCACGCAACATGCAGAACTTTCCGCTCCTCGCAGAGGTCGGGCGGTCCGAAAAACCAGTGCTCCTCAAACGCGGTGCATCGGCAAGACTCTCCGAGCTCCTGCTCGCTGCGGAGTACGTCATGGCCAACGGCAACGACCGCGTCATTCTCTGTGAGCGCGGCATCCGGACTTTCGAGACCATGACCCGCAATACGCTCGACATTTCGGCTATTCCCGTGCTCAAGCGCGAGACTCATCTACCCGTCATGGTAGACCCGAGCCACGCGGGAGGGCGGGCCGATCTTGTCACGCCGCTCGCGCTTGCCGCTATTGCTGCAGGCGCTGACGGCCTCATCGTCGAGGTGCATCCGGATCCCGCGTCCGCACTTTCGGACGCCGATCAACAGCTGACTTTCGAGCAGTTCAGCGACCTCATGCAGCGTATCGAAGTCATCGCGCGTGCCACGAACCGCACGATGCCGTGCGCGAACGATTCGCCCACTGCTCCCGCCCAGCGTGATAACCGGCGGCGAGAGGTTGTAGCAGCATGACAGCCCTGCGCGAGAATGCTCTACGCTTCCGAGATCGACGTGCCTGACGCGCTACGGCGCTGCCTGAGAGTGCCGGTTCACGTCGCGCGAAGCGACTGCCGATCGCGGTTGCTTCCACAATGTCTCCGCGAAGCCGTCGCACGCAGGCCCGACCCGTCGGCACAGCCGGCACTTGCGCAAGCAGCTCGAATAGCGCTCTCTTCCCTCCGATGGGAACGCGCACCATGGAACCGAGCCCGATGATTGACGAAAGCGACTATGCTCGCGGGATACTCAGCCGCTACGCGGAGTTTCTGCCATTGACGGAGCGGACCCCGCGACTGTCTCTGGCGGAAGGCAACACACCACTACTCGTAGCGCCGCGGCTCGCGGAATGGGTTGGCGTGGCCAGGCTTTACCTGAAGTACGAAGGGGCGAATCCTACGGGATCTTTCAAGGACCGCGGCATGGTGGTGGCTGTGGCCAAGGCGATTGAGGCAGGTGCAAGAACGCTGGTATGTGCGTCGACTGGAAATACGTCGGCAAGTGCGGCGGCCTATGCCGCACGCGCTGGAATCAGAGCTGTCGTGCTGCTCCCCGCAGGCAAGGTGGCACGCGGAAAGCTGGCGCAGGCCGTGGTCGCCGGTGCGACAGTCGTAACGCTCGACTGTAACTTTGACGGCGCGCTCGCAATCGCGCGCGGGCTTGCTGATGAATACAACGTGGCGCTTGTCAACTCCGTCAACCCTCATCGTATCGCTGGTCAGACAACTGCCGCATTCGAGCTCTGCGACGTGCTCGGCGACGCGCCGGACACGGTCGCATTACCCGTTGGAAACGGCGGCAACGTGACAGCGTACGCCGCTGGCTTCCAGCTTTATCGGAGACACGCACGCGCGAGCCGCATGCCCGTGTTCATTGGGGCTCAGGCAGCTGGTGCAGCGCCGTTGGTACATGGAAAGCCAGTTCAGGACCCCGAGACCATCGCGACTGCGATCCGCATCGGGAATCCTGCCAGTTGGGAATCCGCGGTCAGAGCTGTAACGACATCGGGGGGCGAATTCCGAGCCGTCTCCGACAACGAGATACTCGACGCATACCACCAGGTCGCGGAGTTGGAGGGTGTGTTCTGCGAGCCAGCTTCCGCGGCCGGAGTTGCCGCGCTCCGCCTCGCCATCCGGGCGCGTCGCATCGATGCGACTTCGTGTGCGGTTTGTGTGCTGACTGGAAACGGTCTGAAGGATCCGGACCGAGCGGTTCCGGATTCATTCAGTCCTGTCGGAATTCGTGCTGACGCCGCAGCCCTCGCTGACGAGTTGCGTCTCGAACGACGCTGATGAGCGGCAATGCGTGCGAGTCGTTCTTGCGCAACTTCGCACGCACGAGTACCGTGAGTTCCATGCAATCGATATCCCGCGCAAACAACTCGTCGAGCAACCTTCTTAACCGAGACTTTCGGAAAGGGTGTTGACGTAGCGCGGAATGATCTGAGTCCTGAAGCACCGGGAACGCTACTCCCCTCCGATCGTCCGATTGGTGGGGTTTTTCTTGTTTGGTGACGATACTTCTTCACGCTTGTTGATGGGGTGTAGGTCAATTGGCAGACCGCCCGACTGTTACTCGGGAAGTTGCAGGTTCGAGTCCCGCCGCCCCAGCTATTTAATGCCGTTCCCTCGTGCCAGGATCCGGTTACGCATTTAGGAGCCGGTCGTATTCATACCAACCACACTACCTGCCGCGGCCACCACCCCGAACTCGCGGAATGTCAATCGGCGCAGATAATCGATGAAGCCAGCGGTCCAGTTGCGCCAGGAAATTGACTCTCTCCCAGCCCCGGCGACACCGGCTGGCGACCCCGGGATTAGTCGATCTTCTTCGAACAAACCGAGTTCCGCCGTCCGGTCGCATCCCGGGCGCGTTGCGACCGTGTGGGCCTTTGCTCTGTTTGCGGCCTCCAGCCTGATACTGATTGGCTACACGGCATGGGTAGCTTCCGATTGGACAGCCGCGCACGCTGGTCATACGCAGGCGCCGATCGTCACTCAAGGACTGCTGGTCGTTCTCTCGGCGATAGCCGCAGCCTTGGCGGCTTCGTCCGCCTTCGGGCGAAAGCTGGACCGTGCAACGAAGCGGGCATGGCTCTTCTTCGCGATCGCCCAGGTCGCGACTGGCATCGTCAGCGCTTCGTGGGTTTATCGTCTTGCATCTGGCAACAGTGTTGCCGGATCGGCAACGATCCAGGTTATCGCGGCAACATACTATTTCTTCCTCTTGTGGGCACTCGTCACGTTCCCCGTCCGCAGGATGGAATCGCACGATCGTGCGACGTTCTGGCTGGATAGTGCGATCGTTGCAGCTGTCGCTGCCGTCCTAACGTGGCATCTGCTACTTCGCGCGGCGCTCGTTGCCGCCGGCTCCGATTGGCGAACGTCGATCTATGCGCTCGCATATCCAGTGGGAGACGTCGTTCTCCTTTTCTTCGCGATCGCGCTCCTGTTGCGGCGCCCACTTCCAGGCAGCGTACGCGCAATTCGCATCCTTGCCGTAAGCATCCTGCTGAACACTGCAGCCGACGTCATGTTCATGTGGGCGTATATCGCCAAGAAGTCGGGCGATACGCCGTGGACGAATCTCACATTCGTCCTCATTGCCTGGATGGCGACCGCTGCGGCATTTTCGCAAACGCGGAACCGTCGTCTGCGGGTTCGTGGTTCGCTCGATGCCGCCAGTGAACCGCGTCACGGTCGGCTCAGCCTCATTCCGTATGCCGCCATAGTTGCGATCTATTCAACGCTTCTGATCGAAGTTTACCGCACCGAAGTTCGTGGAGTTGCCGCGGCGATTGGCGGAGGCCACAGCCAATCGATTGCAGCGAGATACCCAATCACGACCCTGGTTGCTGGCGCAATAATCGTCACCGCCATCGTGATTGCGCGCCAGATCTCCTCGCAGCGCAAGAACATCGAGCTTGCCGCCGACCGTCTCGTACGCGAGGCGCACTTCCGTGCGCTGGTGCAGCACTCGTCGGATATGGTGCTCGTCCTCCGGCCGGATGGAATTGTGCGGGAAGCCAGTCCAGCGGTCGCTCGCGTTCTGGGCAGTGCCCCAGAGCTGGTAATTGGCAAGCCATTCTGGGAGTTCTTCGCCGCCGACGACATGTCGCTGGTACAGGCTGACATTGCGCAGGCGGTCGCGGCTGGAGAAGGAGACGTCGGCGCGAGCGGACCATGCGAATGGCGAATTCGCGACGCCCACGGCGTCGAGCGCTGGGTCGAGGCGATCTGCACCAACCTCATCGATGATCCGGTCGTTGCAGGCCTCGTCATCAACGGGCGTGACGTGAGCGAGCGCAAGCAGCTCGAGGCCGAGCTCACCCACAGAGCTTACCACGACCCGTTGACGGGGTTGGTCAATCGCTCCCGTTTCCACGCGAAGGTAGTCGACGCCATCGACCGTACGTCCTCCAAGACGCATCCGGAAGATGGCCGCGGCGGACTTGCAATTCTGTACATCGATCTCGACGGCTTCAAGGCAGTCAACGACATTTTCGGTCACGATGCTGGCGACATCGTTCTCGCCGCGATTGCGGACCGCCTCCGCGACGCGACGCGCGGATCAGATACCGCGGCTCGACTCGGCGGCGATGAGTTCGCGATTCTTCTCGAGCGCTTGCGAGACGCAGAGGAAGTGACCATGGTGGCGAAGCGCGTGCTTCACCTGGTGCGCGCGCCAGTCCGCATCGACGATCGCGAGGTCGTCGTGGGCGCCAGTATCGGGATCGTATGTGCGGCGCTGGGAGACTCGCAGAACCAGAGCACCTCTGTGCTCGATCCTGACGTGCTGCTGAGAAACGCCGATCTTGCCATGTATGCCGCAAAAGCGCGCGGCCCTGGAAACTACGAGTTCTTCGTGCCAGCCGCCCGAGGAGTCGTCTGAAGCTGGCAGTGCTCGCCGCAGCCTAGCTTATCGCGATGATCAGCAACCCATCGATACAGCCGCTCAGCGAGCGGCCGCGCGAAGGGAATCGAGAAAACCCACGATACTGCCCAGCCCGCGCGCAACGTGTCGATAATGCGCTCCACGGCTGCGGCCCCCTGCCACGTTCGACCGTCCAATTTGCGTACGAGCTGGAGTGATTCATCGTACGCGTTCGGCGGTATCCACGGGAATCGCGCATGTACCCCTGCCGTCTGGGACGGAATAATCTCGAGCCGTCCGCGCGTGTCGAGCCTACGTAGTCGGCGTACGAGCCGCGTGCAGATTCCGCAGTTCCCGTCGTAGATGACGGTGTAGTCTGCGCCGGCAACGTCGCCCGCGCTCATGTCCCGCGATAATCGACCGCCATCGCCGGCTGCTGTTGGGTAAGACAATGCAAAGTGCCCAGTCCCCACACGAGATCAACGGCGTGCAGGCCCACCACGCGCCGATTCGGAAATACCGCCGCGATGATTTCCAGCGCGACGCGATCGTTGACGTCGTTGAAAGTGGGGACGATCACCACATCGTTGGCGATGTAGAAATTCGCGTAGCTCGCCGGAAGGCGCTGCCCGTCCATGATGACCGCTCGCGGAAATGGCAGAAGCACGATGTCCAGAGGCTGGCGCTCCGCGGCGAGGCGTAGCCGCGCGAGGTTATCCTCTGACGACGCGTGGTTCGCGTCCGATGGATCCTGCTCGTACGCCAGCAGGACGGTATCGAAGTCGGCGAATCGCGCAATGTCATCGACGTGTCCGTGAGTGTCATCTCCGACGCATCCGTTTCCCAGCCAGATCGTGTCGTTGCAGCCGAGGTAGCGCTCGAAGACTGCCTCGTAGTCCTCACGGGTGAGCCCTGGATTTCGCACCTGGGAGTCGCTGAGCAGCCACTCTTCCGTGACGATGACGCGCCCATTCCCATTGACTTCGATGCCGCCGCCCTCGAGCACTACGCGCTTTGTCCGATCGTCTGGACGCATTGCCTCGATCATCGGTAGACCGGTCGCAGCCTGGATCGCCGCGGGCACCTTTCGATCGTGCGCGTAGTTCTCGTACTTCGCCCACGCCGTAAAGTCCCACGCGATGATCTCGACTTCGCCGTTCGCGTTCCACACGAACGATGGGCCGGAATCCCGCAGCCATACGCGATCTGTGGTGACGAGAGGCAGGTTTACGCGTTGCATGGGGACGTCGTGCGAGCGGAGCATTCGTGCGGCGGAGTCGCGCAGACCCGCAGTCTGGCAAAGGATCTCGACACGCTCGTGCTCCGCGAGAATGCGAACGATCTCGCTGTACGCCCACTGAACCGCTTCCAGCTTTCCCGGCCAATCGGGCTCGTGATGAGGCCAGGAGATCCAGGTTGCGTCATGCCGCTCCCACTCGGCCGGCATCCGCCAGCGCGTCACCCCAGATACCGGTTCAGAATCGGTGAATATGCGTCGATTCTCCGGTCACGCAGAAACGGCCAGTTGCGCCGCGTGCCCTCGATCAGCGCTGGATCACACTTCGCTACGAGCACCGCAGGCTCCTGCCCCGCCTCCGCGAGCACGCGTCCAAACGGGTCGGAGATGAAGGAGTGACCGAAGAATTCGATCCCGTCAGTGCCGGGCTCGTCCTCGAAACCAACGCGGTTTGGCGAGGCAACGTAGACGCCGTTCGCGATCGCATGAGCGCGCTGAGCGGTACGCCACGCGTCCATCTGCGATGCCCCGAATTCCTCTTTCTCGGCGGGATGCCAGCCGATCGCGGTGGGATAGAAGATGACTTCCGCGCCGAGTAATGCGGTGATGCGCGCAGCTTCCGGATACCACTGGTCCCAGCAGATCAACACGCCAATATCGGCGTAGCGTGTCTTCCAGACACGAAAGCCACTGGCACCCGGGTGGCGCTCGCCGTCATAAGTGTGATGCGAATCGCCGGGGGTGAAGTAGTACTTCTCGTAATAAAGGGGGTCGTCCGGGATGTGCATCTTGTGGTAGACACCCAGCAACGACCCATCCGCATCGATGACGGCCGCTGAGTTACGGTACACTCCGGCCGCCTGACGCTCGAAGATCGGGACGATGATGACGATCTCGAGCTCGCGTGCGAGCGCCTGCATTCTGTCGGTGACGGGACCCGGAATCGGCTCGGCGATGTCGAATCGCTCACAGTTCTGACTCTTGCAGAAGTAGTGCGAGTTGAACATCTCCTGGAGACAGACGATCTGGGCTCCGCGCGCGGAAGCCTCGCGGATACGGGCGACGGCCCGATCCAGCGTTTCGCTAGGTGCCTGAGCGACCGCATCCTGAATGATTCCGATCGTAAATGGCTCTCGGCTCATGGCTGAAAGTTAACCGGGTCCGTCTCCCGGAATCACAGCGGCGGGAGCCACCGACTTCCCTTCAACCCCACCGGTCAAATGCCGAGACTCAAGGGGTCGAATGCCAGCATCCGCGGCCGCGGATGGTGACACCGTATTGCCCGTGTCGTCCTTCTAGGAGGGCGTTGCTGGCGGTTGTATAGCGTGGCGCTGCTTCCCTGGGTCGCACTGGAGGTTCCGTTGGATCGTCGAGTCCCGCTTGTCGTGCTGGCGGCAACACTGGTCGCATCGCTCGCCTGTCAGCGCCAGCCGAAAGAATATCTACTCGGTTCAGCCATGCCTCAGGCGCTCCCGTACGGAATTCAGAATCAGGACGGGATCAACCTCGCCGTCGACGAGATCAACAAGTCTGGCGGTATCGGCGGCGTTCCGCTGCGAATCATCGCCCGCGATGACCGCGCCGATGGATCCGAGGCGGCACGTGTCGCCGGAGAGTTTGTGGCGAACCGGCAGATTGTAGCCGTGATCGGACACGCCGGCTCGGGCACCGAGGTGTCCGCGGCGCACGTGTACGACGGTGGTCACCTGCCTGCGGTTGCCACTACTCCTTCGTCGCCCGATATCACCGGCGTGTCGCGATGGGTGTTCCGCATGGCGAGCAGCGACTCGGTCAACGGGATAACGCTCGCGCACTTTGCGTCTTCACTTGCTGACTCGCTGCACCGGCCCGTTCGAGTTGCCGTGCTGTATCACAACGATGCTTACGGCCGCGGTCTTTCCGACGCATTCCTTCACAGCTTCAAAGGACAGGTATTGAGCGCTGATCCGGTCGGTACGGATACGGATCTGGAGCCCTATGTCAGTTACTTCAAGGCACACTCCCCTGACGTAGTATTTGTCGCAAGCGACGAGGATATCGGACTCAAGCTTCTGCACGAGGCTCGCAGACAGAAGTTAAGTGCGCTGTTTCTTGGCGGTGACGGGTGGCAGGGCGTTGCAAGTGACGCGGCGTCTGAAGGTGTGTTCATTGGAACACCTTTCGCAATTCAGAGCGGCAGCCCTGCCACGCAGCGATTTGTTGCGGCGTTCCGCGCCAGATACGGGATAGCGCCTGACGCTGACGCCGCACTCGCGTACGACGCGACTCGCCTGGTGGCAACCGCTCTCCGGAGCGGAGCCGCCACTCGGACGGGAGTGCGCGACTATATCGCGTCGATGAACAGGTCTACTGCGTTCATTGGACTTTCGGGCCCGACGTGGTTCGCGAACACCGACCCGGTCGCCGACAACTTTCACGTGACGCGCATTGAGAACGGCGTCATGGTTCCGGTGCAGCGGCAGTGAGTCTCGCGGAGCGCCTCCGGCTCGACACGATCCGCGAACGATTGTTCGCCGGCTTCGCTGCTCTTGTGTTCTTTCTGGTGGTCGCGGGCACCATCGGCTGGATTGCCGTGCGTGCTGGCGCTGGAGACGTCGCCGGTGAGCTGGAGAGCGTGCTTTCGACGACGCAGCAGACGTCCGACTACTCCAACATCATCACGCGCGAGATCCAGGCCGCTTCGGCGTACCTTGCAAACGGCGATTCGACCTCATTGCGCGAGTTCCGCCAGCTCGGTCGTCAGGCGCACGGGCTTCAACGCAGGTTCGCCACCACGCAGCGTGCGGCGCCCGCTGAAGTAGCGGCGATCGCCGCGGTGGACGACAGGCTGGCCGACTTCGAGAATGCATACGCACTTGCGCACCGCCTGCGCGACATGGGACGTACTCGCGAAGCGCAGCAGCAATCGGAGCGAGGGCGGCAGATCGTGGCGACCCTGCTGGACGAGCTCGCTCGCTTCGAGACTACCAAATCGACCGAGGTGGCGAATACGACAAGTCGCCTCGACTATCTCGCTCGGTGGCGCGCGACGGCCGTTCTTGGCGCGGTGGCGATCGCAGCGTTGCTTGCGCTAATGATCGCGATACGCACCATTCGCGCAATTTCCACTCCGTTGCGCGAGCTATCTCGGCATGCGCGTAGCCTGAGCGAGGGCGATCTTACAGCGCGTACCGATTGTGTGGGCTTGCCAGGTGAATTTGCGACAGTCGCCACGGCCATGAATCACGCGGCCGACTCACTCTCTCGTGTGGTCGCGGTCGCAACTCGTACTGCGGACGACGTGACGCACTCTGCCGGCGACCTGGCGAGCGCATCGCAGCAGATCTCGGACACCGCCAATCAGGTTTCCGAAGCGGTCACACAGGTATCGGCGGACGCCGAAGCACAGGTCAAGCAGATAATGGTCGTCACGCGATCGCTGGACACGCTCCGCGATGCTGCGGATGGTGTCGCTGCGGGCGCTGAAGAGGTGCAGGCGCTCGCATCGTCGATCCACGGTCAGGCGGCGAGCAAGCGTGCAGAGCTGGAGCGCACTCTTTCAATTCTGGTCGACGTGCGCACGATAGTTCGCCAGGCGGCGGAAGAAGTGCGCGCTCTCAATGCAACCGTAGGAAACATCAACAAGTTTGTCGTCTCTGTTGGAAGGATCGCCGATCAGACCAACCTGCTGTCGCTGAACGCCGCGATCGAAGCAGCTCGCGCGGGAGCCGCTGGACGCGGCTTCGGCGTCGTCGCTGACGAGATCCGCAAGCTCGCCGATCAGTCGCGCGCCGCCGCGGACGACGTCGTCGATCTCACGGATTCCGTGACGAGTCGCGTCAACAGAACCTATACCACGATGGAGCGTGGCGAGAGCCAGGTGGAAGAGCTCGAGCGCGTATCTCGTGAAATCGACGATGCGCTTGCGTCGATCGCCGCAGCCGCCGAGCGCACGACTCGGGCAGCCGAAGGCGTTGCCCGCACCGCTGACGAGAATGTGCACGTCGTGCAGCGAGCGACCGAGGGCCTCGCAGTTGTGGCGAGAACAGCCGAGGGGCACGCCGCGACTGCGATGCAGGTCAGCGCATCGACGGAGGAGCAGAGCGCCGCGTGCGAGCAGATGACGACGGCGTCGGCGCTGTTGCTTCGTGGAAGTACACACCTTCGTAATCTGGTGGGCGAGCTAAGAACGACCTGAGCATGTCGACTCGGTGAATACCGGGGCCGCGAAGCCGCCATTGTAGATTTCGGCATGTCCCACAACCGCCCCGCCGTTGTGCTTCTCAGTGGTGGCCTGGACTCCACCACCGTCCTGGCTTCTGCGAAGCACCATGGCTACAGCATCAACGCACTCTCGTTCAGGTACGGGCAACGGCACGATCGCGAGATCGACGCCGCGCGAAGAATCGCGGTACAGTACGGCGTTGCGCGTCATGAAGTCGCCACAATCGACCTCCGTGCCTTCGGCGGCTCGGCGCTAACGTCGGACATCGATGTACCGAAAGGACGCGACATCAAATCGGGAAACGGGATCCCTGTCACCTATGTGCCTGCGCGGAACACGATTTTCCTGTCGTATGCACTTGCGTATGCTGAAGTGACTGACGCACGCGACATCTTCATCGGCGTCAACGCGCTGGATTATTCAGGCTATCCCGACTGCCGGCCGGAGTACATTCGTGCGTTCGAGACGATGGCGAATCTCGCGACGCGTGCAGCAACGGAAGGAGAAATGGTGCGCATCCGAACGCCCCTGATCGATCTCAGCAAGGCGGAGATAATCCAGCTCGGCGTTTCGCTCGGCGTCGACTACTCGCTCACGACGAGCTGTTACGATCCGACCGGTGGACGGGCGTGCGGCGAGTGCGATGCGTGCCAGCTGAGACTCGCCGGCTTTCGTGCAGCCGGCTTGACCGATCCGATCCCGTACGCCAACGCTGCACGCGCATAGCTAGCATGGCCTACACCGTCAAGGAAATCTTCTACACCATCCAGGGCGAGGGTGCGAACGCCGGACGCGCAGCGGTGTTCTGTCGCTTCTCGGGTTGCAATCTCTGGACGGGACGCGAGATCGATCGCGCCAGCGCTACGTGCACGTTCTGCGATACCGACTTTGTAGGAATCGGTCCAGACGGCGGCAGGTTCGCCGATGCTGAAGCACTAGCCGCAGCTATTGACGCGGCGTGGACTCCGGACGCCGTGGACTCCGCCGACCGTGCGGCCAGGTTGGTCGTCTGCACGGGCGGAGAACCTCTGTTGCAACTCGATGCATCCGCGGTAGCTGCACTTCATCGCAGAGGCTTCCGAGTGGCGGTCGAGACCAACGGTACGCAACCAGCAGTGGATGGTCTCGACTGGATCTGCGTGAGTCCCAAAGCGGACGCTGAACTGGTTCTGACCGAAGGGGACGAGCTCAAGCTTGTCTACCCGCAACTTACTGCGCCGCCGGAGCGCTTCGGCCACCTCCGGTTCTCTCATTTCTTTCTGCAACCGATGGACGGACCGGACCTGGACGCGGCTACGCGCGCCGCGATCCGTTACTGCCTCGATCATCCGCGGTGGCGGCTGTCGATCCAGACACACAAGGTTGCGGGAATTCGCTAGCTCAGGCTTGACGCTCGAAAGTCGCAGGATAGCCCGTGCTGCCCCGGAGACGGTAGCATGCTGAAGCGCGGCTAAGTTTAGGGACGCTCCATACTTCAAATACATGTCGATCCATCTTGCCAAGGGGCTCACGCTCTTCGCGGCGTTACTTGCTCCCGTACTGACGACCACATTCTTTCACTGGCGCACCCTCGTCGCAGCACGACGGGACGGCCAGGTGCGATAGTGTACGCGGGCCATGTCGGCTTCGGCCTCGGCGCATATTCGTTTCGCAAGACCCTCCCCCTCTGGCTGATTCTCATCGCCGCCCAGTTCCCCGACTGGCTGGACGCCGGGTACTGCGTGGCGGACATCGATCGCGGGCCTTACGGCCTCTATACACATGGGTTCATACCGATCGGAATCGCCGCCATCGTCTTCGCCGTGCTGACGTATGCCTTCACGCGGGACTTGATGGGCGCTCTGATCGTGGCTCTAGTCGTTGCGTCACACTGGGGGCTGGATTATTTCACTGGTATCAAGCCAACCTGGCCGGGCGGCCCGGTAGTCGGCATTAACCTTTACTCACGTCCGGTGATCGACGTGGCACTCGAATCTGCCACGATCCTCGCCGGCTGGCTGTTGTACCGCCGCACGCTGCCCGAGCAGGTGCGCAATCATGGCTGGACGTACGCGACGCTGTTCTCGCTGTGCGCGCTTCAGGTGCTCGCCGGAGCTGCGTTCGCGCTCAGCCTTGGAGGGCACACAAAATGTTGATGAGCATTCCCGTAATTTCACCGCTCGAGATCAGGCTCGGCGAACCCGGCGTTCGAAGGTTGCCACCACCGGATTACGAAATCCACGCGCTTCCGGCTGCAGCCGTGCTGAGCGCAGGTACGACCCCAGCGCCTGCGATGGTTGCGCTCGACGAGATAGAGCGCGCGGCGCAGGTCAGCGAGTATCACGACTTCTCATGGTGGGATGAGCGCATCCGCATCATCCGCGCTCAAATCGGTAAGAACAGCTAGCTGACGCGCCGCAAAATCCGGCACCGCATCACGAAACGAAGTTGTGCGCGATCCAGTCGCGCGCAGTCACGATGTCGCCCATGGCGAGCTCGTGGCCCGAACGCTCCAGGTGAACGGTGACGTCGGCATCTACGGACCGGAATATGTCGGCGAGACGTTCGGTATCTCCATGGGGCAGGAACGGATCGAGCTCGCCAGCGCAGATCAACACGGGGATGCCGCTCAGTAGCGCGCCAGGCGACGGCACGAACGGCACCATTGGACGGAAGAGCACTGCACCAGCGAGCGACTCCGGATGCCGCAACATGAGGCTGCTCGCGATGTTCGCGCCGTTGGAATAACCAACCGCTACAATCCGGTGCGGGTCGAGCTGATACTCAAGAGCCGCTTCGCGAACGAACTTCCAGAGATCATGCGTCCGCGAAGCCAGATCTTCCTGGTCGAATACACCCTCGGCCAAACGTCGGAAGAATCGCCGGGATTCACCCTCGCGCACCTGGCCGCTCGGGCTCAGTAACGTCGCGCCGGGCGCGAGTGTGTAGCCCAACTGGAGCAGCGAGTCTCCATCGCCACCTGTTCCATGAAGAAGCAGCAGCGTAAGACTTGCCAACGCGCCTTCACCAGCGACGTAGCGATGATCGAACCGTAGAGGTGCATCCGAATGCATGGACCCGCCAGGATGTCGCTATGACCCAAGTGTCACACGCTCTTTATTGCGTGTGACACCAGATATTCGTTGAGAACGAACTGCGTTATGGCATCAACACCCGGTCGACCACCTGGATAACGCCATTGGACTGCACAACGTCGTACGTCGATATGTTGGCAGTGTTTCCCTTCGAATCGATGACCACTATGTTGCGCGGCCCGTTCATCTTGAAAGTGAGCTTCTCGCCCTGGACTGTCGCGAGCGTCGCACTGCCTCCGCCCTTCTGAATCGCATCCATCAATTTTGCAGCTGTGTAATCCCCTGCGATCACATGGTAGGTAAGAATCTTGACCAAGGCAGGTTTGTTCTCCGGCTTGACCAGATTGTCGACCGTACCCGCAGGAAGCGCGGCGAACGCTTCATTCGTTGGTGCGAACACCGTAAAGGGTCCGTTGCCCTCAAGGGTCTGGACGAGACCAGCTGCCTTGACTGCTGCTACAAGAGTCGTGTGGTCGGCCGAGTTGACGGCGTTGTCGACGATGTTCTTGCTCGGCGACATCATCTGTCCGCCAACCATGGTCATCCGGTCCATGTGCTGAGCCTGAAGTGGTGCGACGGCTGCAAGCGAGACCAATAACGCCGCGAGCCTGGGGGTGTGTTTCCGCATCCTGGAATTCTCCGTAATGGGTGAGCCGAACTGACTGTTGTCGACTCTGATACGCCCCCAGCTCGCGGCTGGATCTATCGGATCTCTATTTCGCCAGCCACGTGTTGTTGCTTCTATCCACGTCCACGATCAGATGATCAGGATCGACATCGATGCGCGTCACCTTCTTGCCAGTGAAGTCGTATTCGCGAACGTAGCGCGTACTGTTGGTGCTCCAGACCAGCGCCGGATACTTGAAGTCCTGCGTCGTGCCATCACTGAACGTGAAGCGGGCAAGTATCGGCAGGACGCCGCGCGCGAGATTACCGTACACGACAACGACGTGCTGCGTGCTGCCGGAGTCGGTTGCCTGCACATCCTCGATGGACTGATCGAAGTGTGGATTCTGGTAGAACCATTCACGCCAGAACCAGTCGAGCCGCGTGCCGCTCACCGATTCCATGGTCCGGAAGAAGTCGGTCGGCGTCGGATGCTTGTACGCCCAGCGGCGAATGTACTCGCGGAATGCGTCGTCGAACGCCTCGGGCCCGAGGATCTCCTGGCGCAGCAGCTGAAGTCCCACGGATGTCTTGTCGTACTCGGTGAAACCCAGCTTGCGTGGATCGATCCGGTCAGGACCCATTATGATCGGAATATCGATGTTGAGCTTCTGCGTTGCCTCGATCTCTGCGCGCTGCTCCGCGGCGCGCTGCATCTGGTCGCCGCGCTGCGGGTATCTGCGAGCTTCGCTGAACGTGTTGATGAAGGTGTTGAGCCCTTCGTCCTGCCAGAACTGCACGCGCTCATTGGAGCCGACGATCATCGGGAACCAGTTATGCCCGATCTCATGCGTCACGACATTGTAAAGATCGAATTTGTCCTGACTCTTCGTCTCCATTGCGAGCATCGGATACTCCATCCCACTGATCGGCCCCTCGACCGCCGTGATCTGCGGATACGGATACATGAACCAGCGCTCGGAATATTCCTCGATCGACATACGAGCCTGATCAGCCGCATCGTCCCAGTTGACAGCGGCGCTAGGACGATAGTATGCCTGGGCGAGAATACCCTTCCAGCCCGATGCGTCCCACTGGTAATTCGGGGCTGCAGCCCATGCTACGTCGCGAACATGATGAGCGGTGAAGTGCCACGTCATCGTGCCTGTGGTGCGCGGCCGCGCCGCGCCGCTCTGCAGGTCCGCTGCCGTAATGATGGCGACCGGCGTTGCAGACTTCACGGCCTTGGCGAGCCGGCCGATCTCCGCCTCCGTCAACACTTCGTGTGCGTTGGCCAGAGATCCCGTTGCCGCGACGATGTAACCCGACGGTACAGTGACGTTCAGATTGAAATCACCGTACTCGAGATAGAACTCGCCCTGCCCCAGATACGGCTCGGTGTTCCAGCCACGCACGTCGTCGTACACATTCACGCGGGGATACCACTGCGCCAGCTCGAAGAGCGGGCCGTCACGCCCCATTCGGTCAGCGCCGTGCTCGGGAATTAGGAAGTGCCACGCTGCATCGAACGTCGCGGTCTTGCCTGGAGCCAGCGGCTGCGCGAGATCGACCTTCGTCACTGTTCCGTTGTCGCGAAGCTTGAGTGGCATGGCCTTCCCGCCTATCACCTGATTGAAATGGTCGATCACGTCACCCCCCGCGAAGCTGCGAGACCCGAACCGACTATCGGGGGCAAACACCAGCGTGTTGAGCGAGTTGGGCCGAAAAGCATTCTGTTCGGTCTGGACCCAGATGAACGTGAGTGTATCGGGCGAATTGTTGGTGTACCGGAGCGTCATCGTCCCGCTCAGCGATTTCGCAGCGGTGTCCAGCGTCGCGTGGAGGTCGTAGTCGGCACGCTGCTGCCAGTAATGAGCGCCGGGACGCCCGTCGCCCGTTCTGTATACGTTCGGCGATGGGTAGAGATTCAGCGGCGCAAAGATGGACGTGTCGCCCGCGCCGCGCCGACTTTCAGGGGTCTGCGGGGGGACCGTCATCGTTTGCTGGGCACCAACCGCCGCAGCACTCAACAAAACGACCGCTGCGGCAGCCGCTCTCGATAGGAACATTTCGATTTACTCCGGAGAGAATGGGACTGCAGGACAAGAGACGCGGCCAGCCTGGAGCCGGAGGCCGTCCCGTATGTTAGTCACCAGACTGATCGCATGCGTTGGACCAGCGGCGCACTTCGTCAGGCGGTGCCAGCGCCACGGGGCACAGGTGGCGAGCTGTCAGCGCTTTCCGACTGTCCAGTCGGCCAGGTCCGACCACCAGGCGTCGGGCCGGATGTTGGCCACGCGCACGCGCCGCGCCACCCCGCTGACGTTCCGCGCCTCGTAGAGCCAGACCGCTGGCGCATCCGCGTTGATCGTGGCATACGCGCGGCCATAGTACTGTGCGGCACGCATCGGATCGGGCGACCGCGACGCGCTGTCCACCAGCGAGTCGAACGCGCGGCTCGCATAGCCAACGAAATTTGCGCCATTCGGTGGTGCGTCAGCTGCGCCCCACGCCTGCAGAACCGCCGCCGGACTGGGGTCGGTATGCCACGCATTCAGCACGGCGTCGAAATCCCCCTTGCTGAGACGCTGCACGAAAGCGTTTACCTCGAGCGGCTCGATGGTCACGTTCACTCCGAACCGGCGGTACTGGGCCTGCAGCAGCGTCGCGTACTTCATGCGGACAGCACTCGACGTCGGTACCAGAAGCCTGAAAGATACTGGTGCGTGCGCCGCAAGCAGCTTCGCGGCTGAAGCGGAATCATATCCGATCGCTACCGCGCCGGCGCTCGCCGGTAGTGCACGCGTCACCGGTCCGATGCCCGACAATGCGAGAGTGTCGAATACATTTCGAGCCATCGCGGCGCGATCAACCGCCATGCTCAGCGCGCGTCTCATGTCCCTGTCCTTGAAGGGCGCGCGTCTCATGTTAAAACCCATGAACCCGTAATCGAGACTCGGCGACGTCAGCAGGCGCAGACGTGGCGATGCAGTCACCTGCTCTACCGCCGGCCCGCGAACGACTTCGAGGAAATCCGCCTCTCCCGCGAGCAGTCTGGTCGTCGCCGCCTGCATGTCCGGAGAAACGAGCCACACGACCCGATCCAGACGCGCGCGCCCGCGGTAGTTACCGGTATCGCTCACGATCTCGATTCGCGATCCAGCATCCCAGCGCCCGAACCGGAAACGTCCCGATCCCACCGGCTTCCGTGCGAATTGCGACGATGCCAGCGACTTGACGGGAATGTCGCGAAGCAGATGCTCCGGCAGAATCGCGACGTTGTATACGAAATCGAAAAACTGCTCCGGTGCCCGCTTCCGGTACCACACAACGGCGGTGAGCGAGTCTCGCACGCTCACTGAATCGATGTCACCGAGCGTTGCAGCGACTGGTGAGCCGAGCGCCGAGTCGGTCAACAGGCGAAACGTGAACTGTACGTCGCGCGCGCGCACGGGCTTTCCGTCGTGCCAGCGGGCTCGCGGGTTCAGGTGGAAGGCGATCCACGACGAATCGGGCGCCCATGACCATGAATCGGCAAGCCGCGGTGAGAAGCCGGCGTCGCCAATGGTATTCATGGCGGGACCAATGTCCGCGAGATAGTCGAAGAGCTGATCGACCACCTGTCGTCCCTGATCGCTGAGTGTGAGCGGTGGAAAGAGATTGTCCGCGTCACCGGGAGTCGCGATGACGAGCGTGCCGCCCGATCCGGAGCCGCCAGAGGTGTTGTCGTGCGCGCATGCGCCGACTGTGATACTTGCGCCTAGGAGCGCGACACGCAGCCACGACGTTCTACGATGCGTTCTCATTCACCGATGGGTTGTGCTCCGCCGCCCACTCGAGAAACAGGTCGAAGATCGTCGGATCGAAGTGCCCCGTAGCGTTGTTCTCGCTCATCACGTCGACGGCGCGATCATGGTCGAAGCCTTTTCGATACGACCGGTTCGTCGTGAGCGCATCGTACACGTCGGCGACACACAGAATGCGCGCCGACATGGGTATCGCATTGCCCGTGAGGCGATCGGGGTAGCCGCATCCATCCCAACGCTCGTGGTGATTCCTCACCATCGGTCTTATGTCCCATGGGAATTCGATGTCCGCGAGCAGCTCGACGCCGGCTTCCGGGTGCCGCTTCATTATCCGCCACTCGTCCTCGTCCAGTCGACCCGGCTTGTTGAGCACTTCCTGCGGAACTATCAGCTTGCCGACGTCATGCAACAACGCACCGATCCTGAACCAGAACAACGTCTTGGAATCGAATCCAGCTCGCTCCGCTAGCGCGCACGCGACGTTGGCGACTCGTACGCAATGTCCCTGCGTGTAGTAGTCCTTGCTTTCTATCGACTCGCCCCATTTTCGAACGACGTCGAGGAATCGCTCTTCCAGTCGCCCATTACGACGCGCGACAGCGTCGAGATCCCGCTCTGCGCGCAGCTGCGAGAACCACCCGTGCGCCGCGTTCAGCGCCTGCAACGTGTCCGTGTTACGCGATTGCGCCCAGTACAGCTCCGCCTGCTCGCGCGCTGTCTCGGCTGCAAGCAGCAGATCATGCCCGCTCGCAGCAGCGCGCGCCGCTCTCGCGAACCACTCATCCGCACGATCGAGCTCGTGCTGTTCACGGCACACCACGCCATAATGCTTGTAGACCTCACCAAGCCACGGCGCCGAGGCATTCGTCTCCGTGCGAGCGTCTTCCAGCAGCCGCTCGCACCGATCGCGGGCGCGCTGAATCTCCTTGCGCGCAATCCACAGCTCTGCCTGGTTGACCTCGATCCTGCGCAGCAATCCCGTGTCGTCGCTGTTGGCACACGCCTCGCACGCAGCCCTGTAGGCGGCTTCGGCGTCGTCCCAGTGACCGAGATCGGTCGACACCATCCCGACGTTGTTGAGAACATGCGCCTCGTACGACGAGAGTCCAAGACTCTTGAAGCGATTCCTGCTCGACTCGTACGATCTGAGCGCAAGTTCAAGGTTGCCGCGAATGTTGGCGATCGTGCCAAGATTCTGGTCGAGCATCGCGAGCAACATCTCATCATCAGCGTTGGCTGCGCACATCCTCGCGCGTGCGTAGAGCTCTTCCGACCTATCGAGATCTCCACGCGTCTGCTCGACGATCGCGAGCCAGTTGAGCGCGTGGGCCTGCGCGCCGACATCTCCTGCTTCCTCCGCATCCGCTACCGCGCGCTCGAGCACCGGTCGCGCGAGATCCGGACTTCCCTCCTCGATGTGCGCGCGTCCAATCCACCGGAGGAGCGACGAGCGCACACTTGCACAGAGAGATTTGTCCTGAAGCAGAGCAGTATATCGCCCGCGAGCATCGGACCACTGCCCGTTGCGCTCGAGAGCGCGTGCTTCACCGACGGCCTCATCGAACGGCCGCGAGACTGAGCCGCGCTCGAGTGTGCCCGCGCCCGTCATTGCGTCGACACCACCATCCGTCGCTCGAGACCGGCGGATCGCAGCTTTCGGCTGAGTGTGGGCCTGGAGATGCCCAGGATGCGCGCTGTTGCGCTCAGGTTGCCTTGCGTAAGCACGAGCGTCGCCCGAATTGCCTCACACTCTATCTCGTCGAGCGTCTTCCCGCCTGGCGGAATCCGGATTACGGTGCCCGACTCCGTGTCCACGCCAGGCGGCGAGCTTCTGCGGCGCTGGAAGAGCAAGTGCTGCCGCTGAATCGTCTTTCCGCCGGCAACGATCATCGCGCGTTCGATGACGTTCTTGAGCTCGCGGACATTACCGGGCCACGAGTGGCTGGCGAGCGCCGCGAGCGCGTCCACCGACAATGTCGCTGGAACGCCGTCGGTCTCGCGCGCGAGCTCGCGGAGAAAGTGGCGTGCGAGAATCTCGATGTCGCCAAAGCGGTCGCGGAGCGGCGGAAGATCCAGGCGCACAACGCTCAGACGATAGAAAAGATCTTCTCGGAAGGCACCTCCGTCTACAGCGTCGGCCAGGGAGACGTTCGTGCCGGCAATCACCCGAGCCATGATCGGCAGCTCTACGGAACCGCCGACGCGCCGAAACGTGCGCTGCTCGAGGACTCGCAGCAGCTTTGGCTGCAGCTTGAGCGGAAGCTCACCGATCTCGTCCAGGAAGATCGTTCCTCGACCGGCGACCTCGAGCAGCCCTCGCTTCAGCGTTCGTGCATCCGTGAACGCGCCACGCTCATGGCCGAACAGCTCACTCTCGAGAAGTGTCTCCGGGATCGCCGCGCAGTTGATCGCGACGAACGGGTCGCTCGAGTGCGATGAGCAGGAGTGAATCCCGCGCGCGAACAATTCCTTTCCCGTTCCAGTCTCACCGCAGAGCAGTACAGTGGAGGCGCGGCTGCCGCCGACCTGGGCGGCGAGGGTCACCACGACGTTGATGGCGTCGCTCTGACCGACGACCATGCCGTCAGCCCATCCAGGGGTCTGCTGAGGAGGACTTTCCCTCGCGGCGGGTTCGGGCAGGCGGGGCGGCGCCCATCCGTTTCCCAGCACGACGGGTTCGGTGTAAGTGCTCAATGCTGGCGCAAGGTTGTAGACACTTTCAGAGTGTCGGCCTGGCCGGCGGCAACCTGAACCGGCCCAGGCGCCAGCAAAGGGGGCTTAGAGGGCGGCCAGGCCCTCCGCAACGGCTTCAGCCCGACGCATGGCTCCGATGTCCGTGAAGCCGGCCAGGGCTTCACGAAGCACAACCCGGGTCCGGTCATCGTCACCCTGCTCGCGGAACAGCTCGCCCAGCTCCGTCAGAAGCTCGAGCCGGAGGAGTGCGTCCTCTCCCTCTCGCGCCTGATAGCGGGCCTGGCGCAGAGTCTCCACCGCCGCACCGAGTTGACCCCGCAGGCGCTCGATCCGGGCTTGTAGACGCAGCCCCTCCGCCATCCGCAATCGATCACGCCGGATCTCGGCGATCTTGAGCGCCCGCGCGACGGATCGCGTCGCCGGATCGAGCTCGCCCTGAGTGATGCGCACATCCGCAAGGTTCAGCTCCACCGTCGCCTCGACGACCATATCCTCGCGATCATACGCTATCGAGAGTGCCATCTCGAACGCTTCGACTGCCTGTGCATAGCGTTTCCGTGCGGCGTACTGCATTCCGAGGTTGTTGTACGCCCATGACGCGCCCTCTTTATCACCCACGCTCTCGAACGCCTTAAGACCGAGCCGGAACCACACGACAGACGTGTCCCAGTCGCCAAGCGATCCCGCGATGACGCCCTGATTGAGCTCCACCATTCCGAGCAGCCGCTTGTCTACACTCGCCTCCGCGTGGTGCGCAGCCTGTTGATACAACCGTTCTGCGTTTTTCAACTCACCCCGACGCTGAGCGATAGTACCCAGACAGTTGAGCGCATGCGCCTGCCCGTTGACGTACTCCAGCCGTTCCGCCATCGCGAGGCTGCGGCTGAAAAAACGATACGCCGTCGCCGTGTCCCCCCGCTCGCGCAGCACCAATCCCTTCCAACGAACGACATCGGCAGCCATTGGAGAATCACCCTCGTCCTCCATGAGCGACAGCGCATCGTCGTAGTGCGCCAGCGCACCGTCCGCATCACCATGGCGTTGCGCCGTCTTGGCTTTGTCGATGAACACGGCGGCGCGGGCGCGGAGGTCATCGAACGGGCGCGGCATCGCCTGGAAAGTTTCGGGAGTCACCGTCACCTCGCCGTCAGGCGCCAATGAGGATGTAGCCCGAGAAGTGCTTGACGATGAAGCTTGATGTTCCAAGGTGCTGCTTCCCGTCACTGCCTACCACGATCGTCGTAGTGGCCTTGAGCAGCTCGGCGACATGGGCCAGCAACCCGTTGATTATGTCGCCCAGACCATTAGGCGTGTAGCCACCCTGAATGCTCGAGGCAGAGCCCGGGCAGTCAGCTAGGGTTGTGAGGCTCATGTCCTGCGCAATTGTGACCGGCGCATGGAACTGGGTACCGTGCGGGCCAAACTCGTACGAAACCGCCTTGCCCGCGTCTGCGGTGACGGTAATCGGAGTCGAGGCGAGGAGCGCGCCGCGAGCGAAGGTAATGGTGAGGCCTGCCTGCGGAATTGCGACTGATCCGCCGGCGACACCGATCTCCTTGGTCACGGTGATTGGGTTGGCGAGCGCAACCTTGCGCTGGACGACCGGATACAGGAGATCCGACACGACCTGAGACACGGTCTGAACCAATGCGGTTGGTGCCTGGAGAACGGCTCCAAGGAGCCCGGCGCTGGCGCTGGCTCCGGGTGCAGTCGCCGACGGAGTGGCTACAGACGTGACAACTGAGGCGGCGGGCGCGGCGGCTGGTGTCTGAGGGCCAGCCAGGTCGCCCGGCGCGCACGCCGCCATGGCGACCGCGAGCCCCAGACCTGTGATAAGAGAACGAAGAATTGAAGTACGAGTCATGTGCTTGGCTCCAAGAGTGGTCCGACAATCGTTGCTGGGCACCCCTAAAGCAACCGGCGGGCCACAGCGTAAGTCGTTGTTATTCAACGACTTACGCTGTGGCCCGCCGGTTACCAGAACGTTATGGCTGTAAAGCTACGTTACAGATGCAAAGCTTTAGGCTGAGACATCGAGCCGCCTATCGAGCGACTGCAACGGTCCCCATTCCGGTGGTTGAGAGGGGCCCGGACCATGCTGCCAGGCGCGCGTCGCCGGCGGCGGTGAGCTGGCGGAAGTGGCCAGACTGGATGTCCAGTACCCAGATCGCCTTGGCGCCTCCACGATTCGAAGTCAGGGCAAGATGTCGAGCGTCGGGGGCCCAGGTTGGATCCTCGTTCTCGCCGACGGCGGTGAGCTTGCGAGCCTTGTGGTCGGTCCGGTCGACGATCCAGACCTGGAAATCGCCGTTCTGCTGCTGATAGGCGATCATGCGCCCGTCGGGGCTCCAATCCGGGCTCGTGTGGTAAACACGCCCCTTGGGTGGTGCGGGAGCTTCGGCGCGCTCGTCGGTACCGTCCAGATTTGCGGAATAGATCTGCGGCGTCTTGGGCCGCGACGATACGTAGGCGATGCGCGAACCGTCGGGGCTCAGAATCGGCTCGTCAGCGTCAAAGAGGCGGCTGAGCGGCAGGTGCGTCACCGAAGAGGGGTTGTCGAGTCGAACCGAGACGAGGCCCGTATGGAAATCGTTGCCGTTAGCATAGATCACCGACTTGTTGTCGCCAGAGAAGATCGGAGTGATGTTGAGACCGCGCGGAGTCGCGCCCAGCACTGTCGTCTTGCCGGTGGTGAGATCGACCATTGCGATCTGCGTTCCGGCGTCGCTCATCTCACTGAACACGAGAGCGTTGCCATCGTGCCGCCACGCCGGAGACATCGCCTTGTCTCCATCCTTATCTATCTGCGTGACTGCATGATCGTTGGCTCCGTCGAAATCAACGACGCGTATCACGCCATTAGAGACATACGCTACGCGTGACTGCGCAATGCCGCGGTGGCCGGTCATCCACTCCTCTACAGCATCTGATACACCGTGCAGCGCCCAGCGACGAGCCTTCGCGGCGGAGTCGCGCACAACGGAGTCGTGCGCGATCGCCTCGCGTTGCTCCGCGGCGCGTCCAGCCTCATCGCGCTCGCCCTCAGCGTGGATGGAAACCACGTCGGCGAGGGTGTTACCGAGCATCGCATTGCGCTGCGATACAAGCTCGGCGTAAGCTTCCTTGTCCTTCTTGCTGCGAAGGCGGGGCGCCTTTTTCGCCATCTCGTCCTGCAGTGAATCGCGTATGCCCTGGGCGCGTGCCAGTTGCGTGTTGCGCAACAGCTGGCGTGCGGCGAACGCCTGATTGAGAGAATCGGCGATTGCCTGATCGCGACGCGGCATGACAATCGGAAGTGCGAAGTCGTGCTGCTGGCGAACGGCACCGCTCAACGGATCGATGAGCGAGACGGTCACGCCGGTTGCGGTGGCTACGGCCTTTACTTCCGCGGTGGCCGGATGGGTGGGGTTGCCGTCCACGATCTGCACGCGATCGCCGTAACTGAGATCACGCGTAATGATCGTCTGGGCCGAATCGCTGTCCAGTCCATCGATTGGAAGAACGACGGCGCGGACCTGCGGACCCGTCGCTGGTGCGGACGACTTCGCCGAGTGCGCCTGGGCGGTAGTGGCGCGAAGGAACTGCGTTCTGACCGAGCGCCGGTAGCACCGGCAACAGCAGGAACCCAAAGCAAAGGGAGCGGCGGGACAGCATGTAAAGCCTCCAAAAGGTGCGCCGGGGGGAGCGTGCCAAATCGACCGAAACGCTCCGAATTCTCAACACGCAGTCGCGTGCGTCCATCTAGGACGAGCGTCAGCGCACGACGTAATACGGGAATTTCGAGTGGTGCGAAACACGACACAATTACCGTGAAGAAGTTTGGTCCATATCGGACAGATGGTGCCAACCGTTAGTTCAAACCGGACGAAAGAAACGAAAGGAATTCGTTGGGGCTTCGCGTGAGCCCGGGGAAGGTCGTCACGGTCTTCCCGTCAGGCTCGACGATCGCGTAGAGCGGCAGGGCGATGGTGCCGAAGCGCTGTTGCTGCATCGATTGCTGCCTGTCATAGATGTCGCCGTCACCGTCGGTGTAGAGGCGCGCGAGGACGAAGCGATTCATTGCGACCTTGATTTCCGGGCGGGAAAACATGTTCGCTTCCATCCATCGGCAATTGGTACAGGTGTAGCCGGTAAAGTCGATGAAGACGCGGCGGTTCTCGCTTCGCGCGAGTGCGAGCGCCGCGGGCAGATCGTTCAATCGCCAGTGAAGCTCTGCTGGCACGTCTGCAGAATTGACTACCGGCGGTGCGCCGCCAACGGGGGGAAGAAATGACTCGAGCGTACCTAGCGGGTCACCGGCCAAACCGGTGGCGAGCCACATGCCAAGCGCGAGGAAAAGCATGGCTGGTATGGCCTGGCCGGCGGTGATACGTGCGAGGCCGTATGGGCTCGAGCGCGCGGCGGGCGGCAGCGGCGGGTCGTTCGGGAGACGAAAAGCGCCAAGCAGATAGAAAGTAGTGATGAGAGCGAGCGCCACCCAGATCGAGAGCACCACATCGTGAGTGAACAGATTCCAGTTCCACACGAGATCTGCGTTCGAGATGAATTTCGCGACCGCGGCGATCTCGACGAATCCCATGACGACCTTGATTCGATTCAACCACGCGCCGGATCGCGGAAGCCGGCCGATCCAACGCGGCGCGGCAGCGAGCGCGATGAATGGAAGCGCGAACACGACGGCGTAAACGAGCATGCCTGCGATTGGGCGCTGCCATTCACCCTGGGAGGCCGCCACAAGCAGCGTACCAATGAACGGCGCGGTGCAGGTGAAACTCGTGAGTGTGAAGAGAACACCCATCAGCAGTGCACTCGTCGTATCCGACGCACCGCTTGCCCGAGTTGCAGTGTCGAGCTGTCCCAGTATCCGGCTGCGGAATCCTCAATTCATAGAAGCCGAGGAGATTGAGAGCGAGTGCAAGAAAAACTGCGGCAATCGCAAGATTGACCCACGGATTGGAGGCGAAACGGGTAAGTCCTGCAGCACCCACCAGCGCTGCGACGCTGACGCCGAGCACGGTGAACGTGACGATGATACCGAGGCCAAATACTGTTATCGCGCCGAGTGCCCGGCGGGGCGTCGTTGCCGCATGTCGCAGGAAGTACGACACCGTGATCGGAACCATCGGAAAGACGCACGGCGTGAAAAGCGAAAGCGCTCCTGCGGTGGCGGCGAGCCAGAGGAAGCCAGGAGAGACGCCGGCCAGCGCGTTCACGAATTCATCCCGTGGAGTGACTGCATTTCCGTAGCGCTACCGGGGGTGGGCCACAATTGGTGCGGCGAGCCTGGCCGTCTGGGGCGGGTAGCAGAGCGATGCGTTGCATACCTGATAACGCACGTTCACGCGTACGGAGTCCGGGCGTGCCTTTCCGGAGGGGGTGTATCGAACGGGGACGGTGAAACCGACTGCCTTCTCATGCAGCTCGACGTTCATATGAAAGGCGTCGTCGAAGGCAACCCGTGGCGCCGGCGATGGCTCGGCGGTCCCGATAAGCTCGAACGGTTGTTCGGGTGGTAGCGTGATACGTGTCGGGTTCGGTCCGCCCGCGGCCTGGGTAAGAGAATAGATGTGCCAGCCCGGCTGGATATCGGCCCGGATATGTACCTTTGTGATCCCGTCCGTCTTGAGGGGGGTCGCAACCGGAGTAGTTGACCAGCGCACAGGCACCTGTGCCCGCACAGGACTTCCTGCGAGAGTCGCTGCGGCGCCGGCGAAGGCTGTATATAGAAGTGCCAGTTTCATTGTCCTGAACTCGAAATATAGGACGGGTGCGGCACGCATCGCACATCTGCGCCGCGACTGCCCGCAGCAGAGTCGAAACAGGTCAGTGGGTCAGCTCCGTCGCGGCGCGATCGACCAGGGCGGCTTCGGCGTTCAAGGCATCGGCGACGCGAGTCATCTCGGTAGCTGCCAGCGGCCATTCCTTCTGCTCGATCGCTTCGCGCACCCCTGGGATTGTCTTCACACCGTAGCCGGTATAGAAGCCTGGTGCGTAGAGTAGATGCTTGTACCACGGACGATTCGGAAGGCCGGCGCTGGATAACAACAGGCGCTCGCTTTGGAGCAGGTCAGAATTGAGCTTGACGAAACTTTCGTTCGCCGCGCCGTCCATCGATTGCGTGAACGCGCTCTGGTAGCGTTGAGCGGCACGCGTCAGCGCAGCCGTCGCGCTATCGAGCGGCGCGAAGTCGACAGGAGGAACGAGTGCTTCGTCAGTGGGAATAGTGAGGGGCTGACGCGGGTCGTTGGTGAGAATGAAGCCGCTGTCGGCCACCTGCCGATTATGCTCGACCGCTTCGGACGCCATGGTGTTGTGCAGCGTCTTGAGCTCGCTGACATAGGTGCCGACCGTCTCCGCGAGATCGGTGAAATCATACGGAATGACGTCTGCATCGGCGAGACGCATCGCGGCGGTCCCGACCGTTTGCGCAAGCGCGCGGCCATACACGAACGACGTGTCGGAGAAGTGTGTGTACCAGTAGAAGTCGTCGTACACGGAGTGATAGACGCCGCCCTGATCCTCACCGCCGAAGCCGAAGTTCATGGACGCCACGCCGTCGTGCTGCAGGAATGCCGTGTAGTCGGAGCCGGAGCCGAGTGCTCCTATATGAAGATCGGGGCGATTGAGGATATCCCGGCGTCGGGCGGCCGGGGCATTCTCGAGCTCGCGAGCACGGACGCGCGCAGCGACTGATGCGCCGGTTTCCGGATCGGTAATGTCGCGCATGACACCGTTGATAAACTTCTCGAGCACGTGCGATCCGCTGACACCGAGATATCCGCGACCGTTGGTATCGCTGTTCAGGTAAGCGACAGCGTGCGCCGCGAGCTCCTGGGCGTGTTGCTCTGCCCACTCTGTGGACCCCAGAAGGCCCGGTTCCTCGCCGTCCCACGCAGCGTAGATGATCGTGCGCTTCGGATGCCAGCCCTGCTTGACGAGGGCACCGAGCGCCCGCGCTTCTTCGAGTAACGCAACCTGTCCGGCGATCGGATCGTCGGCGCCGTTGACCCACGCGTCATGGTGATTGCCGCGGACGATCCATTCATCGGGTGCCGTGCTTCCATGCAGCGTGCCGATTACGTCGTAGACTGGCTTGATATCCCAGTTGGATTTGACGACCAGGTGAACGCGCGCTGGCCCGGGCCCGATCTTGTACGTGATCGGTAGAGCACCGCGCCAGTCGCGCGGCGCGACGTCGCCGCCGATCGCGGCTAGGAGGGGTTTGGCATCTCCGTAGGAAATCGGCAGCACCGGGATCTTGGTGAGCGTCGTCACGTCCTTGAGCGCCAGACGCTTTGCGTCCTTGGTGGCGCCCACGCCCGGCGTAAGCGGATCGCCCGGATAAGTCGGCATGTCCATGACGCTTCCGCGCTGCACACCGTCTGCGGGGCGCATTGGTCCTTTCGGAAAGACGTCGCCCTGAGTGTAGCCGTCATCCAACGGGTCGGAATAGATCAGGCAGCCGATGGCGCCGTGCTCGGCGGCGACCTTCGGCTTGATGCCGCGCCAGGACGCGCCGTAGCGCGCGATGACAATCGCTCCCTTGACGGAGATGCCGCGCCGCGCAAGCTCGTCGTAGTCCGACGGTATACCATAATTGACGTAGACGAGCGGGCCGGTGACGTCGCCGTCGATGGAGTACGCATTATAGGTGGGCAGCTGCTCCGACGTTTGATACGAAGTGGGATCGCCGGGAACAGGAGGCTCCATGAGCTTGGCCGTGAAATGCGTCGGTGCAACGAGCTCGACGAGGCGCTGCTTGGGAGTCGGAAAGAGGACGTCGAATTGCTCGATGTGCGCATCCCAACCCGCGTCCTTGAATTGCTGGAGTATCCATTCGGCGTTCTGTTTGTCGTAGGGAGTACCGACATTGTGCGGACGCGCGGACAGGAGCTTCATATCCGATCGCATGCGTGCCGGACTGGGAAGCGCGCGAAACTTCGCTTCCCAATCGCGCTCGATCCGGGAGGATGCCGCGGTGAAGCCGAGAATATCGCTCGACGGAGGCGCCGATGCCGCAACGAGGGGCACGGCCAGCACGCCCATGGACGCGAGCACTGGAAGACTCAGAAATCGCATTTATTCCTCACAGCATTTGGTGAACGGCCGAAGGAGGCCATCCGCCGAATATACCGGGGGCCGGCTTAACTTCCATTAGCAATGGGAACCTCGAACGTGGACGGCGCGGCTTTTCCGTGGACTGAGGCTCTTCCGGTTGACGAGGCCATCCCAGCGGTGCGTCGGGCGTTGAGCACGGGGATCAGCGCGGTGCTGCAGGCTCCGCCGGGCGCTGGGAAGACCACGCATGTTCCGCTCGCGCTCCTTGCCGAGCGTTGGCTCGATGGCGGCCGGATCCTGGTTCTGGAGCCGCGAAGACTTGCGACACGCGCCGTGGCCTCGCGCATGTCGGAGCTGCTGGGCGAGCGCACCGGAGACACGGTGGGCTACAGAGTCCGTCGCGACACGCGAATCGGACCACGCACGCGCGTGGAAGTCGTCACGGAGGGAATTCTCACCCGAATGATTCAGAGTGATCCGACGCTCGACGGCATCGGGCTTCTTATATTCGACGAATTTCACGAGCGGAGCATTCATGCGGATACCGGACTCGCTCTCGCACTGCATTCGCGCTCGCTCGTGCGTCCGGATCTCAGAATACTGGTGATGTCCGCCACGCTCGACGGCGCGCGGGTAGCGGGACTTCTCGAAGATTCACCGGTAATCACGAGCACGGGGCGGGCGTATCCGGTAGCGCTACACTATTCGGCACGCACGGACATGAGAGCACTGCCGGCGGCGGTCGCGTCGAAGGTGGTGCAGGCGCTGAGCGATGATGACGGTGACATCCTTGTGTTTCTGCCCGGCGGTGCAGAGATTCGCCGCGTGGCATCACTGCTCGCGGGCCGCGTCGATGACAACGTCAACATCGAGCAGCTTTACGGAGACCTGCCACAAACGCGTCAGGACGCAGCGATTGCACCGTCGCACCCAGGGTTTCGCAAGGTCGTTCTATCAACACCGATTGCAGAGACAAGCCTCACGATCGAGGGCGTCACTGTCGTCATCGACAGCGGCCTCGCACGCGCTCCGCGGTTCTCAGCGCGGAGCGGAATGAGCAGACTCGAGACGGCGCGCATCTCGCGATCATCTGCGGATCAGCGCGCCGGCCGCGCCGGCCGCACCCGTCCCGGCAAGTGTTATCGGCTCTGGGATGAGCACGAGCAGCATCATCTCGTCGCGCACTACCCCGCCGAGATATTGCAGACAGACCTTGCTCCGCTCGTACTCGAGCTGGCAGTTGCCGGGATAAGGGACAGCACGGAACTGCGGTGGCTCGACGCGCCTCCAGGCGCAGCCATCGAGCAGGCAACGCAGCTACTCAGGATGCTTGGCGCGCTCGACGCAAGCGGATTAGCGACGGCGCGGGGCCGCAGGATGGCCGAACTTCCCGTGCACCCCAGGCTTGGGCACATGATCATCGAGGCTCATCGGATGGGAGCTGGCGCCGTCGCGTGCGACATCGCGGCCATTCTCGGGGAGCGCGATTTCGTGCGCTCGGCGAACGGACCACCGGACGCGGACATCGAGATCCGGTTGGAGATACTGCGCTCGCCCGGCGCCGCAGGCGTCATGCACGGCATGGAAGTGGACGTCTCTCTCGCCCGGAG
The DNA here is from genome assembly GCA_963731305.1 of uncultured Gemmatimonadales bacterium. Taxonomy (GTDB): domain Bacteria; phylum Gemmatimonadota; class Gemmatimonadetes; order Gemmatimonadales; family Gemmatimonadaceae; genus Fen-1247. The sequence continues at coordinate 170,564 of CAVSUQ010000007.1, forward strand.
GGTGGCCGCCGAAAGCGCGACGCTCAAACACCAGCTCGGGATAGCAAACGCCGTCGGTGCGCGCGGCGCTACAGCCGGACTGGTTCTGGCGATGGCGTATCCGGATCGAATCGCGCAGGCGCGCGGTGGTGCCTCGGACGGTCGGTTTCTGCTGCGGAACGGACGAGGCGCAACTCTGACGCATCCGCAGGCGCTTTCCTCGGCCGCGTTCATCGTGGCATGTGAGCTGGACGGGGACGCTCGTGCTGCACGAATATTTCTTGGCGCCGAGATCTCGAGGGACGAGATCGAGACGCATTTCGCGGATCAATTCGAGAGCGACGAGACTGTAGAGTGGGATGAGCTCACGAGGAGCGTGCGCTCGTCGAGACGCACACGGCTAGGCGCGATCGTGCTTAAGGAATCGCGTATCGGCGACCCAGATCCAAGCGAAGTGATGTCGATTCTGCTGGGCGTCATCCGCCGCGAAGGTATCGCATCACTGCCCTGGAGTGACGCAACGAGAGCAACCCGGGAACGAATGGCGTTCGTGCGGACACGGCACCGCGAGTGGCCTGATGTGTCCGACGAAGCACTGCTGGCGACGCTTGATGAGTGGCTCGCGCCGATCCTGCTCGACCGTTCAGGTTTTGCGCAGTTGCCGGTCGATCTCGACCGCGCGCTGATCTCGATGCTGGGATGGGAGAGGAAGGCGCAGCTCGATCTTCTTGCGCCGACGCATTACGTCGCACCCACCGGATCGCGTGTCGCCATCAACTACAGCGACCCGGGCGCGCCCAGCGTGGCGATAAGACTGCAGGAGATGTTTGGCGTACGTGCGACTCCGACAATCGATGGCGGAACCGTTCCCCTGACCATCGAGCTCCTTTCACCGGCGCGCAGACCCGTGCAAGTGACGCGAGACCTCGCCGGCTTTTGGAGCGGAAGCTACTTCGACGTGCGCAAGGACCTGCGGGGTCGCTATCCGAAGCACGTCTGGCCTGAAGATCCTCTCATTGCGACGCCAACGTCACGCGCGAAACGACGTCGCGAATGAATCGCCGGTCGTTGGACGTCAGCCGGTGCGTGCTGTCTTGTGCCGATCTTCTACGACCGGACGATTTTCAGTGAGATCGACCATTGATTTGCCTTCGAAGTAGCTTACCACAGGCAGCCGATCGACGTCGTCGAGGCGACGGAGCACCTTTCGCATGCGTTCAGCCTGTTCCGCAATCGCGGCACCGGCGTATCGGGAGTCAGCAGGCGCGTCTTCTGACGCCGCGAGCATCTGTGATTCGAGCATGACGCTGGCGAGCGCGTTGTTGAGCTCGTGCCGCAGGCCAGTTGTGAGCTGCTGCATGGACCGAGTGCGCGCTTCGGTCTGGTGTGACATCTCACCCCAGAACGCTATGAGCGAAACGGCGAGGAGCAAGCAGCCAACCAGTCCCATGCCTATGTAGAGTGACCTTCCGGCTGACCGGACGACTGCCGGCACAAGTCGCGTGGCGAGGCTGGGGCGCAGAACAGTCACGATGGTAAAGCCTCCAGGGCCTGTCTGAAAGCTATAGCTGCCGCGATAAGGCCCACCGTACCAGTGCGGCGAGGCATACAACAGCGTGCCGTCACGCGCAACGATTCGTACACCGATGAGAGAGTCGTTCGCAGGGTTGTTCGCGGCAGCGCCCTGGCCATCCACCTTCCACGCGGTGCCGGCGAATGACGGCGGCAGAAGAGGCACGGTTTGCATCGTCGCCTGCATCGCGTGCCGGAAATTCGTTGCACGCGCCTGTGTCACCACGTACATGTACTGGCGGCCATCCGCGTCCGCGACGGCCGCCGCAAAAAAGATGATCGGCTCGTGTGCACCTGGCAGAATCAGTATCGGTGCGCGCGCTACGCCGGCGCGAGTCCGGTTCAGAAGGGTGTCGACCACCGCTTGTGCGCGTTGCGAATCCGCCAAGGCGAGGAGACCTTCCCACTTCTTCGTTCTAACGTCTACGCGAAGGTATCCGCGATATTGGTCGGGCCCATACTTCTCAGCGGCGTAAAGTGACTCGGCGCGTTGAGCGAAGGTGGACAGACGGGGTGCATTGCCGTCCACCACTATCGTGCCCATCAGCGGCCCAAAGAGCTTGGACCGGAACTCGCTCGAGCGTCGAATCGCCTCCGTACCGAGAACGCGGCCGGCGGAAGTGGCATAGTCGCGAAGAGTCTGCGACGTGGTTGCCGCGAGGGCAGCGTTCGCCTGGCGCACTTCGCTTGCAAGAATGCCGCATACCACCGTGGTGGCAGCTATGCATACAACGACCAGCGCAGCTCGCCACGATCGCGGCGGTGAAGAATGCCCAGGTTCCATTGACGTCGTTAAGGATTGATGAAGGACGATTCCGTGCGCCAGGTGTCACGGTCCAACGGGAAAGAACCAACGCGTGCCTCCGGGCGACCGCTACTCGTCTCTAGGGCATGCCATCCACGAAGCGGCCCAGCGCGAACCGCACGACGTCTGCTGAAGGATCAGGGGGCGCGGATGCGACTGAAACAGGCTCCAGGCTGACGAGGCTAGCTGAAGGACGAGGCAGTGGCGCTTCGGCGCTGAGGGCGAGCGAGGGAAGGTTTCGCGCGATGTTCGAGGGATCGCCAATCGGAACATCGCTGCTCGATCTGGAAGCGAAGTACGTAGCGGTCAATCCGGCGTTACAGGCGATGCTGGGCTACACGGAGGAAGAACTGGTCGGCCAGTACGAATGGTCGCACTATCCTGACAAGTCGTCGGAAACGCCGATGGCTTACCTCGACAGACTGCTGAACGGGGCTACGGAGAGTTACCGACGGGAGCAGCAGTACGTACGGAAGGATGGCCGGGAAATATTCCTGCAGGTGACTGCGACAATGCTCCGTGACGCCGCCGGCAACGCGGAGCTCGGACTGTGCATGCTGGAAGACATCACGGAGCGCAAGCAGCTGGAGGCGCAGCTGCGGCAGGCACAGAAGATGGAGGCCGTCGGACGGTTTGCCGGAGGAATCGCGCACGACTTCAACAACACGCTCTCCGCAATCACCGCTTATGCGCAGATTCTCTTTGATGATCTCGAGGAATCCGATGCGCGGCGCAACGACGCGTCCGAGATTCTGAAGGCTGCGTCGCGCGCCGCGGGGCTTACCCGGCAGCTACTGACGTTCAGTCGCAACAAGGTGCTGCACTACGATCTGCTCGACGTCCGTGTAGTAGTGGAAGAGTTCGGCGCGCTGTTGCGGCCGCTGCTTCCTGCTTCGATCCAGTTCGTGACGCACACCTCGCGGTATCCGCTGACAATCCGCGCTGACCGAACGCAGTTCGAGCAGGTGTTGATGAATCTTGCGCTTAACGCGCGCGACGCGATGCCGGATGGTGGTGTTCTCACGATCCAGATCGAGCAGCGCAGGTCGAGCGAGCGTGTCGCGCCGACGGATCCGGCATCTGCTCAGCCCGACGCGGTCGTTGCCCTCACTGTGTCCGACACCGGCATTGGGATAGCGGACGACATCAAGTGTCGCCTGTTCGAGCCCTTCTTCACCACCAAGGGCGCCACGCAGGGGACGGGGCTCGGGCTCGCCACTGTCTATGCGATCGTCCGGCAGGGCGGCGGCACTGTGACGGTCGACTCACGGCCCGGTGCGGGCGCGCGGTTTACCGTCATGCTCCCGGTGGCAACCGGTCCCGCAATGGCAACCGCCGCGCCGTGCCAGACAGTGACCTCGGAGGTACGCGACTCGCGAACGACGGTGCTGATCGCCGAAGACGAGCCGAGCGTACGAGAGGCGGCGCGGCGGTTGCTTCAACGTGTGGGAGTGCGTGTTCTGACTGCCCGCAATGGAGTGGAAGCGCTAGACGTGCTTAACGGCGTCGAACGCGTCGATGTTCTCATGACGGACGTGATGATGCCCTTAATGGGTGGTCCGGAGCTCATCAGGAAAGCTCTCGCGGCGCGTCCCGCGCTGCCCATAATCGTGATCTCGGGCTACTCGGAAATAGCCGAATCGGACGCCCTCGCAGCGGGCGCTATGATACTCGAAAAACCATTCTCGGCAGACTCACTGATCCGCGCGGTACGCGACGCTACCGCACATTCGACCCGGAAAAACGAGCAGCCGAGCTGACAGGTTGCGTCAGTGCCTGGAGTCCGCGAGCCAGCTGTCGCGAATCGCGATCTCACGTGACGTAGCGTTCGGCATTGGTGTAACGGACCAGCGTGTTTCCGTGCGATCGAGCCTGAGACCAGCAAGAGCGAGGATGTCGTCGAAGTTTATATCCTCAGTACCCCCGACGTATCTGTCGAACCATGCGTGCATGTCCTTGCCCATAGCCTGTGACACTGCGTGCTCGACGTCTGCTTCGGTGTAACCCCTCCCCTGCAGGTAGTACGATGCGTTGGGTTGATCCCAGGAGAGCTTCTTGAGCGCGCGGAGCGCGTCGTCGAGCGACCGAGTGTTGTCGCTCTGATCTCGAATCATCAAATCGAGTGCGAGGGCGATTCCGGCGCCCTTGCTGTAGTAGGAGAACCAGGTCTGCGACGCGTTGGTCTTCTGCGCACGTGGCGCGCCATCGAAAAACGGCGCTTCGAAGGAGGACATGCGCGCAGAGACTTCCTTGCGTCCCGGTGCCGTGAGATTGGATTGGACAATACCGGCCAGCATTCTGTACGTGTCTGCAGGTGAACCAAGTTGCGCGCGCGACGTCGCCATCTCTCCATAGTACTGCGTCCAGCCCTCAGCGACCCAGAGACTCGGCTCGTATTGCTCGTGCGTGTAGTCGAACGGCCCGAGTGCTATCGGACGGATGCGCTTGACGTTCCAGACGTGGAAATACTCATGCGCCGCAGTCTCGATACCGGCGAGAACCGACGCGGTATCGACCCAGGGATTGCGGTCGATGATCTGAGTGGAGTAGAGGTGCTCCATGCCGTCGCCGCCAGGGAAGCCGATATGGAACAGGAACGTGTACATGCGCAACGGTGGCGGCGCGATGACACGGTTATGCGCCTCGACAATCTTCCTGACCGACGCGACGAACCGGGCACGCTCTTCGGGAGTGGTCGGACCGTTGTGGTGAACGACAGTGCGATAGAGCCGGTTATCGACCGTAAACGAATCGACCATGAAACTCGGCGCTACTTCTGTCGGCGTGTCGATCAGGCGATCGTAGTTCTCGAACGTGTAATCCGCCTGGTCGAGCTGTTGCGCGTCACCATTTATGATGTGCCAGCCAGACGGCGGGTCAACATGAAGCGTGACCGCCGACGGCTTGTGGCCTTCGACATACATGAACACCGATGCGCCGTTCCAGTTGGCGTGCAGCGTATCCAGCACGCTGAAAGTTCCTGAAAGATCGTCCGCGAAGACACGATAATGCGCGACCACGCGGTGCGCAGTACCGGGATAGATGCGCCACAATGAGCCGTTCTCGCGATCCCATCTGAGCGGCTTGCCATCGCCATCAGTGACGGAAAACTCCTGCACGTTCTTCGCGAAGTCCATACGCGCATAGCGTCCGGGCGACCAGACAGGCATCTGAAGCTTCACCTCACCGCCCTTCACGTCCCCGATATCGAGCGTCACAGTGTACAGGTGCGATGCCGGATCCGGCATCGCGATGGTGTAGTGGATCACCGGCGCCGGGACGGGCTTCGCAGGCGTGTGCGAGGCAGCAGCGAATAGCGCGGCGAGAGCGATGAGCGGTGTCAGCATGCGACCTCGAAAGGTGTGAGGTTCGGATTCGAGCGGCGGTTACGCCCCCGCCCCGGTAAGACTGTAGAGCAGCAACGCGAGGACGATCGTGGTAACTACGATATACGTGCGGTCATGCTGCTTCACGAACGCGAGCAATGACAGAGCAACGCGTGCTATCGGAGTGGCGATGAGAAGCAGCAGGCCAAGTTGGATTACAGCTGTGGGTTGAAGCTTGAATGCGTTTCGAGCGACATCGGAGACAGACTTCAGGCCGTTGGGCTGACCGTGGAACACGTGATAGTCGGCAATCGCGCCGCCATGAAGTGCCAGATAGAGCACTCCGCCAATCGCAGTCACCGCAGCGGCGAGGATGACGCCCCAGCGCAACAGATTACCGATGAACAGCTCGACGTGCTCATCGCTCCAGCGGCCTGTGCGCCACAAGGGATTGGTCATAGACCGCCGCTCAGTCCCTTGTACGCCATCTCAACAGCGAGGAAGACGATAACGACGGTGAAAATCGTTCTGAGTGCACGGACCTTCGCTCCAGCCAGAACCCGGGCGCCCGTCAGCGCGCCGGCCAGAACGCCGAGCATCACGGGAAACGCGAGCACCGGATCGATGTAGCCGCGGTGCAGGTAGACGCCCGCGCTTGCAGCGGCCGTGACACCGATCATGAAGTTGCTCGTGGTCGTGGAAACCTTGAACGGTAAACGCATCGCCTGATCCATCGCGAGCACTTTCACGGCGCCCGATCCAATGCCGAGCAGTCCGGATAGAATGCCCGCGAGGAACATCAGCGAAAAGCCCGTAGGGACGCGGTGCACCGTGTAGGGCTGCATCCCCTCGGGGGTGGGATACGTTCCGTCCATTCGCAGTCTCGTGGCCCACTTGTCGGGCGGTCCGTCTGTCGCATGTTCTTCGCGTGGCCGGAAAGATCGATACGCGGAGTAGGCGAGAACGAGCGAGAAGATCACGGCGATCGCATTCGTCGAGATCAGGCCGGCGATGAAGGCACCCGAAAGCGCACCGACTGTTGTCGCGACTTCGAGAAACATCCCGATGCGGATGTTGGTGTACCCTTCGCGAACGTAAGCGGCCGCCGCCCCGGACGACGTCGCGATGACAGAGATGAGCGAGGCGCCGATTGCATATCGAATATCGACGCCGAATACGAGCGTGAGCATCGGCACGATGATCATGCCACCGCCGAGTCCGGTAAGCGCTCCGAGCATGCCAGCCGCAAAGGATCCGACGGCAACGAGGCCGGTCATCAGCAGCACACTCATTGGCGACATCGCTTCATGGATCGCGTAGCTTAGCCGATCGGGCCTGTATTCGCCACCCGCACCGGTACTACGACCGCGCTCGCGTGCCGACCGCTGCGAGCCGTCGCACCGGCTCCCGCTGTATATTCTGATCTCCGCCGATGGAGTTTCGGGTGGCGCTTTCCAGTCTCATGTTCGTTTTCGCACTCGTCGCTTCTCACGATACGACGCCCGGCCGCATGAGCGGGACCGTGACCGATACAACGGGGCATCCGATCTCAGGGGCCGAAGTGATGGTCGACAGCGCTGAGTGGCGCGCTGTTTCGGAAGCTGGCGCGTTCACGGTGCCGCACATCAATCCTGGCCGGCACCTGCTGATCGTTCGGTCGCCAGGGTATGCAATCGATTCGCTCCACTTCAGCGTTGATCCTGGTGAATCGATGGCGCTCACAGCAAGACTCGACAAGGTATCGGCGCTGACCGCGGTGAGAGTCGAGGCTCGGTCCGGCGCGACGCCGGCTCCCAACGTCTATGCCCACGACTGGACTGAAGGATTCGACGAGCGCAAGCGCCACAGTAACGGCGGCACATTTCTGGACCAGGACGCCATCGACAGAAAGGGCGCGATGCGCATGACCGAGTTGCTGCGTTCGGTGCCGGGCGTACAGCTGGTGCCGGTGCCAAATGATTTCGGTGGCTACGACTTCAAGATCGTGATGCGCGGCACTGCCACTGTCCAGGGTGAGAACTGCCCGATCCAGTATTACCTGGATGGGCACCCCTTTGAAGAGTCGGACGATATAGACCGGTTGATCTCGCCGCACCAACTCGCCGCGATGGAGATCTATCCCGGGTCGTCGCAGGTACCGGAGCGATTCAAAGGCCCGCACGCGCGCTGCGGGGTCATAGTCATCTGGACCAGGAGTCAGGGATAAATACTCGGAAGGACGCACTGCAACAGAGCAGGCCTGACGAGCGTATGACTCCGAGGCGAGAACCGCCGCTGTTCCTTGTTTCAGACCGCACACTTCCAGCTCCAACCCCAAAATTTCGGTTTCATCGTTTTTCAGGCAACGAGCGTGGGTTGCCGCCGTCCTGGTGTTACCGGCTGGAGCGCTCGCCCAGCACCCCGCTGACTCCCTGCGCACGGTAACGCTCCAAGAAGCACTGGACATGGCTGCCAGGGTGAATCCTGCACTGGCAGCTGGCCAGGCGAACGTGGCTGCCGCGCGCGCCAACCGTCGAACCGTCACGGGAGAGTACCTTCCCAACCTGGGCGTGGCGTCCAGCGCTGGGCGCGGAACGACCGTTCAAGGTTCGAACGGCGTGACAAACGGCGTTCCCATCTCGTCCACGGTTCGTCCGCTGGACGAGGTATACGGCTCGGGGATTTCTGCCGCAGTACCGGTCTTCACAGGCGGCCGGCGAGGGGCAGAGCGACGAAGCGCGGACGCCCAGCAGGTAGCAGCCAACGCCGATCTCAACGCCACCCAGTACGACGTAAGGCTTTCGACAAAGCAGGCCTATTTCGACGTTCTGAGAGCGAGCGAGCTGATGGACGTCGCCAACGCACAGGTCAAGCAAGCCGAGCTCGCGATGCGCGACGCAGAGAGCCGTCTCCGCGCGGGTACCACAACGCGATCGGACGTTCTCCGCGCGCGTGTCGCCCTTGCCACTGCCCATGACGCTCTGGCGACGGCCGGCTCGCAACGGACGGCGAGTCAGTTTGCGCTCGCGCGGGCAATTGGCAGCGATGCCCCCGTCGATGCGGCGCCGGTCGTCGAGGACGATACGCTTCCGCTGCCAGTTTCACGCGACGCACTCGTGATGAGCGCTGTGACCGCAGCTCCAGTCGCGCGCGCAGCGACCGCTGAGGCGCAATCTGCGGACGCGGCGATCTCGGCGGCCCGGGCACAGTACTTCCCCACCATTCTCGCGAGTGGTGGGTACGGCTGGCTCGAGGACAGGTCGGTCGACACACGTCCAATCGGCGGCTGGACGCTACAGCTCGGAATTTCGTATCCGCTGTTCAACGGATTCCAGCGCGAAGCGACGGTGAGCCGCGCGCAGGCAAACGCCGAGGCTGCGCACTCCGCTGCCCTCGACACCGAGCGCGGTGTGCGGGCAGATGCTGTTTCGTCTTATGACGCTGCCACAGTTGCAGCGCAGCGGATCGGATTCGCGCGTGATGCAGTGAACGCGGCGACGGAAGATCTGCGCGTTCAGGAAGAACGCTATCGCGCTGGCGTGTCGACGTTTCTGGATGAGGCGACATCACAACTCAATCTCGCCCAGGCAGCAACGTCGCTCGTGCAGGCACGCTATGATTACCAGATCGCACGGGCGACGCTCGAGCGCGTGCTTGGCAGGGAGCTCAGATAGATGTGGATCGTGAAGTTGGCGCTGCGGCGGCCGTATACCTTCGTAGTCGTTTCGATATTGATCGCGTTGTTCGGCGTCGTTTCGGCGCTGAAGATGCCGACCGACATATTCCCCGAGATCAACATCCCGCTGGTCACCGTCGTGTGGCAGTACAGCGGGATGCCGCCCGAAGAGATGGAGCGGCGCGTCGTTTCTTCGGCCGAGCGATTCTACAGCACGACCGTCAACAACATCGAGCACATCGAGTCGCAGTCGATCAACGGAACCGGGATCATCAAGATCTACTTCCAGCCTGGCGCGGACATTCCGACTGCGGTTGCGGAAATCACGTCGGCTTCGCAGACCGCTGTCAAGAATCTACCGCCCGGAATCCAGCCGCCGATCATCCTCCGCTTCAATGCGACCGACGTTCCGGTTCTTCAAATCGGGGTCGACAGCAAGACTCTGTCGGAGACCGATCTGTACGATCTTGCCACGAACACGATGCGTCTGCAACTGGCGACCGTGCAGGGTGCGGCGCTCCCGCTCCCGTACGGTGGCAAGGCGCGGGAGATCATGGTCGACCTCAACCCGGATGCACTCTACGCCAAGGGCGTTTCGCCCGCCGACGTGAGCAATGCGATAAATGCGCAGAGCCTGGTGCTCCCGTCCGGAACGGCAAAATTCGGCGAGCGGGAATATTTCGTCCGGCTCAACTCGAGTCCGGACGTCGCGTCGATGCTGAACGACCTCCCGATCAAGACCGTCAATGGCACGACGATCTACGTGCGCGATGTAGCTCAGGTCCGGGATGGCTACGCAGTGCAGACCAATCTGGTTCGCGAGAACGGACATCGCGGCGTGTATCAGAGCATTCTCAAGAACGGCAACGCATCGACGCTCGACGTCGTTGCGCGCATCAAGGCGGCTCTGCCGGCCGTCAAGGCTGCGCTGCCCTCGGGCGTGTCGCTCAACCTGATGCTGGATGAATCGCTGTACGTACGCGCGTCGCTGCGCGGTGTTCTGCGCGAAGCGATAATTGCAGGACTGCTCACTGCAGCGATGATCCTGCTCTTCCTGGGCAGCTGGCGCAGCACGCTGGTCGTGGCGACTTCGATTCCCCTGTCGATTCTGGTGTCGATCATCTGCCTCGCAGCGCTCGGTCAGACGATCAACGTGATGACGCTGGGCGGTTTTGCGCTCGCAGTGGGAATTCTGGTGGACGACGCGACCGTCACCATCGAGAGCATACATCGAAACATGGCCGGCAAGTCACTCATGCAGGCGATTCTGGACGGAGCTGACGAGATCGCGGTCCCGGCTTTCGTGTCGACGCTCGCGATCTGCGTGGTGTTCACACCGGTGTTCTTCCTGGGCGGAGTGACAGGCGCGCTGTTCCAGCCGCTGGCGATGGCGGTGATATTCGCGATGCTGGCGTCGTACGTGTTGTCCCGTACGCTCGTGCCTCTGATGGTGCGCTATCTCCTGCCAGCTGAAGTCGATATGTATGCGGCGCATCATGGCGGTGAGCAGGTCACCGACCTGTTCTGGCGCATCAATCGCTGGTTCGAGACGCACTTCGACCAGCTGCGCGCATGGTATGCAAGCGTGCTGATCATCGCCCTGCGGCACCGTCGTCGGGTTGCGACGGGCGCTGTGTGCGCCGTAATCGCCTCTCTTGTACTCCTGCCGTTCGTAGGGCAGGATTTCTTTCCGCGCGTCGATGGCGGCCAGTTCCGCATTCATGTTCGCGCACCAGCGGGAACGAGACTCGAGGAAACCGAAGCCGTCATTGCAAATGTCGAGCACGCAATTCACCAGGATATCCCGCAGAACGACCTGGGTTTGATTCTGGCGAATGTCGGCGTGCCGGCCAGCAGCATCAACCTCGCGACGGGCGACAACGCGACGATCGGACCTGCAGACGCGGAGATGATCGTTTCGCTCAATGACGATCGCTCGAAATCAACCGGCGAGTATATCCGGATCTTGCGGGATGATTTTCGGCAGAAGTTCCCCGGTGTGTCGTTCGCGTTCCAGCCGGCCGACATCGTGAACCGGATCCTCAATCTCGGTCTTCCCGCGGCGATCGACGTTCAGGTGGTGCCGGGCCGAGGTATCGACGGCTACAAAGTCGCTGGCCAGATCGCTGATTCGATGCGGCACGTAGAAGGGGCCGTAGACGTGCGCCAGCAACAGGTGGTGAATGCGCCGGAGCTCTTTTTTGCCGTCGATCGCACACGCGCGTCCGAGCTGGGACTCACGCAACACGATGTAGCACAGAGCCTCCTGATATCGCTCAGCTCCAGCGGGCAGACGGCGCCGAACTTCTTCCTAAATCCGGAAAACGGTGTGTCGTACCAGGTTGCGGTACAGACCCCGCAGTACCGCGTGGAGAACCTCAACGATCTCGAAGCGACGCCAGTCATCGCGTCCGGAGTCGCGCCGCAGTTGTTCGGTAACCTCGCGACCGAGAGCCGGCGCACCGGTGTCGGCGTCGTCGACCACTACAATGTCCAGCGTGTGTACGACGTCTATGCCGGCGCGGAAGGACGCGACCTTGGCAGCGTCGCGCACGACATAGACAGAATCGTGGATCAGGTTCGCAGCAAGATGCCGCCCGGAACTACAATCGTGATGCGCGGCCAGGTTGAGAGTATGCGCCAGGCATTTACGGGACTCGGATTCGGTCTCGCCTTCGCGATCCTGCTGGTGTATTTCCTCATGGTCGTGAACTTCCAGTCATGGCTCGATCCGTTCATCATCATCATGGCGCTTCCCGCAGCGCTCGTCGGGATTGTGTGGATGCTGTTCGTCACACGCACCACGCTTAGCGTGCCGTCGCTGATGGGCGCCGTGATGGCGATGGGTGTCGCGACGGCCAACAGCATTCTCGTCGTTACGTTCGCGAACGCACGCCGAGCCGATGGCTTGAATGCGATAGAAGCCGCGCTGGATGCCGGCAAGACGCGTCTGCGTCCGGTATTGATGACGGCGCTGGCGATGATCATCGGAATGCTTCCAATGGCACTCGGACTCGGCGAGGGCGGCGAGCAGAACGCGCCGCTGGGCCGGGCCGTCATCGGCGGACTCATCATCGCGACAGTTGCCACGCTCGTTCTCGTTCCCGTTGTCTATAGCGTTCTGCGCACCCGGCCGCCGGGCAGCGTGGACGACCCACTGCTGGACTCATGACAAATCCCCGCTCCGCTCCGCGCAAATCACGCACGGCCCTCTTTGCCGTCGCCGCGATGGTGCTGATTCTGCTCGCGATCGGAATCATCCCACGCATAACTCAGCGACGCGCTCTCGCTTCTGAAGTCAGTGCCGCATCCGACAGCGTGTTGCCGACCACCGTCGCAACCGCGACGCGCGCAAATGGCGCTCCGCTCAGCCTGCCCGGTACACTTCAGCCGCTGCACGAAGCAGTGGTCTACGCGCGGTCGGCAGGTTATGTGCGTCGGTGGTATGCGGACATCGGTGCGCATGTAAAGTCCGGCGAGGTGCTCGCGACCATCGAAGCGCCGGAAGTCGATCAGGAGCTGATGCAGGGACAGGCGGAGCTCAAGCAGGCCACTGCCAACCTCGCGCTTGCCAAGAGCGATCTGGACCGCTGGAAGTCCCTGGCGCGCGACAGCGCAGTCAGCCAACAGGAGCTGGATCAAAAGACTGCCGCATACGAGGCGAGCGTCGCGACAGCCAACGCGCAGCGCGCTAACGTCGAACGCCTGACGAGTCTGCAGGGTTACAGCAAGGTGCTGGCGCCGTTCGCAGGCGTGGTAACTGCTCGTAACGTCGACGTGGGAGCACTTGTCAGCCCGGGCACGAGCGGCTCAGGCACCGGCGGCGCGGGGCTGTTCCGCGTGTCGCAGACAGATACCATGCGCGTGTACGTCAACGTGCCGCAATCGCTCGCTCCCGCGATTCGTGTCGGACAGACGGCCAACGTGTCGCTCGCCGAGCAGCATGGCCGCATTTTCAACGGACGCGTCACGCGTACAGCCGACGCGCTGGATCCGGGAACGCGCACGTTGCTGGTCGAGATCGATGTCGCGAACGCCGACCGATCACTGCTTGCTGGAAGCTTCGTGCAGGTAGATCTTTCCACGAATGCGATGGTCTCTCCGGTGACCGTGCCCGCCAACGCACTGTTGTTCAACGCCGCCGGCACGCAGGTGGTGGTCATCGACGATCACAACGTCGCGCACTACCACAAGGTCACAGTCGGCCGCGATTACGGCGCCACGGTCCAAATCCTGTCCGGAGTCAACGATGGGGACACGATTGCGCTCAACCCTTCGGATGACATTCAGGACGGTCACGTAGTAAGACCGGTAAGGGCACCCGCTGCTCCCTGAGCGGGGCTCTGCCGCCCGCGAAACGCAAGAATCCTTGCGGTTTACAACATGCGCACTACTGCGGCGGCGCCACCGATCTATCGGCTAACTCGTTGCGGCTTCACATGTTAGCCAGCCGGCTCGCCGCTGGCGCGGGCGTTGCCAACCTTTACCCTGCGCAGACCAGCGAATGGCCTGCAAGAAACTTGTTTTGGGGGAGATTGTTACAATGGCCGAAGCCAAGAAATTCACAAAAGGGTCCCCAACAGGGTTCACGCTGATAGAGCTTATGATCGTCGTGGTGATCATCGGGATTCTCGCATCCATAGCCATTCCGCACTACAGCGTCGTCAAGCAGCGGGCATATCTCGCGACGGTGAAGACCGATCTCAAAAATCTCGAGATATCGGAGGAAGCCTATGCGTCATCGAACGCAGGCCAGTATTTCTCCCACACATATACTACGATAACGGACTCCGCCAATACCTTTGGCGTGTCGCAGGGAGTATCGCTCACCGCTACCGCGACAGGGCAGACAGGATGGAGCGCAACCGCGGGCCATGCGCTGGTTCCGGGCCACACGTGCGCGATATTCGTCGGAACTGCGCCGGTCGCACCAGCAGTATTCGAGGGGGCACCGGCCTGCGATTGACGGCCGTCGGATCAGCCGGTGACAACTCGCCACATCACCCGGTCCGTCTGCACGTCAGCGCCCAACACGAAGCTCGTCGACCCGACGTCGGCGAATCCAAGCTTTAGGTAGAACGATATCGCGCGCGTGTTATGCTCCCAGACCCCAAGCCATAGCGCCGCTGCACCACGCTCGGCGGCCGCAGCATATGCTGCCTGCATGAGCCGCTGCGCAATCCCGGACCCGTGATGTGAGCGTGCGACGTAGAATCGCTGGAGCTCGATCGCCCGCTCTGCCTTTACCTCGCGGGGCTGTTCCGTGAACAGGAGCTGTGCGTAGCCCACGATTTTCCCGGATGTTTCTTCCGCAAGCAACACAATCGCATCGGGATTCCCAATCTCGAAGCGCTGCAATTCTGCGCTGAATGCACTGGCGACATAGGACGTCATGTCCTGCGCCGTGTTGAACTTCTCGAATGTGTCGCGGAATGACGCCTCCGCGAATTGTGCCAGCTCCGCTGCATCGCTCGGACCCGCGCGGCGGATCGCTACGTCATCTGCACGGACGGGTGACGACGTCACGCCTCAGCGGTAGTTACCGAACTTCAGCTCGACACCAAAGTCACCAGCGCGAAGGACGCCAATGGCGTTCTGGAGATCATCGCGCGACGGCGAGCTGACGCGCACCTGATCCGCCTGAATCGCCGCCTGCACCTTGGGGATTCTCGCTTCCTTGATCGCCGCGGCAACTTTCTTGGCCGTATCGCTGTCGAGCGCAGTCTTGAGCTTGATCTCACAGCGCACGGTGTCGCCGCCGGCCTGTTTCACCTCGCCGATATCGAGATTCTTTACCGGCACGCCGCGCTTGACGAGCTTGCCCCAGAGGATGTCGGTGAGCGCTTTCATCTGATACTCGCTGTCGGCGACAAGCACGAGCATCTCTTCCGGGCGCTTGAATTCGATGGTCGCCTTGGAGCCCTTGAAGTCGTATCGCTGTGCGACCTCCTTCTGCGACTGATTGACGGCATTGTCGACCTCCTGCATGTCCACACCGGTCGTGACGTCGAACGAGTTCAGCTGTGCCATGGTGTTGCGTGGTGGTTGGTCATGGAATATCTGCGCCAACGGCAGCCAGATCGTCACTGCCGTAACCCGCAGCGATCACTTCGTCGAATCGCTTTGCGATAGCTGGGAGCATGTGCAGTGTCGCTCCGGCATCCCGTGCGCTGTCGAGCATGAGACGCACATCCTTGCGCGCCGCAGTCAGCTCGAAGGCTGGAGGCGTAAACACGCCGGCGGCCATGTTGCCGCCGCGAGCCGTGATCTGACCGACTGCATTGAAATCAGAGAACAGTGTCAGCGCATCCTTCGGGTCGACTCCGACTCCACGGGCGAGCGAAAAAACATCAGCCATTCCGCCGACGATGAACACCAACATCATGTTTCCGAACAGCTTGTACGCGGCCGCCAGGTCCGGACGTTCACCGAAATAGCGGACCTTTCCCGTCATGCGCTCCAGCTCGGTGCGTATCTCATCGAAGACGGGCGCAGGTCCCGCCACGAGCATGAGACCGGTGGCGTCGCGGGCATTCGCCGGGCCCATCATCACCGGCGCGTGCACAAACTTCACTCCACGCTCTCGCAGCCGGTCTGCCCGCGCGGCGGTCGGCTGCGTCGCCGTGGTGGAGTGGTCGATGACTATCGCGCCTGGCTCGAGCGACGGCAGAAATCGATCGAGGACGTCGTCCACAGCGGCGTCGTCCAGGAGGGCCAGGTGAACTCTGCTGGCTCCTCGGACCGCCGCGGCCGGATCGTTCGCCACGACGGCGCCCAGTGCAGCGAGCGGCCGCGCCCGAGAAATCGTCCGATTCCACACGGTGACCGCCTCGCCACGTGCGAGCATTGCGCTTACGAAGCCACTGCCCATTAGGCCGGTACCAAGAAATGCTATCATGCGTGAAAGTTAGCCACGCTAGCATTTTATACAAAAGTGGCGCGTTATTCGCGGTGCATTGTTGAATTCTTCCGTACTGGGCCTCTCCGGTCCAGGGCGACCGCGAGCACTTTGGGTACAAAATGATTCAGGCCCAGCCGATTTCCAGATCATGCGCGCCGACGTAAGCTCGGAGCGCCAGGGCGCATCCCGGGACGTTTCCGACACGCAAGGGAAGAAGTGGCGCGTGCGGGAGATGGAGATGCCGGAATCGAGCGGCTCTGCCGCCCGGAAGTCGCTCATCGCCCTCAACGAGATGGTGATCCGGCGCTTCTGGAGCTTCCCTGCCGCGTGGCGAGAGCTGAGCGACGCTGCTCTTCTGGCCCTCATAAACGGCCCTGTCCAACCGCACCCGGAAATGATGAAGGAGCCCGAATAGCCGTTCCGTACCGGACCGCGAAGAAAAAAGGCACTGGACGCCATGTCCAGTGCCTTTTTTCTCCCAGCGGTATCCTGCTGCGTACTACTTGAGGCGCGGGTTGGTGGTCCGTGGCGCCTTTACGCAAGCGGGCCAGGTCGTCGGTGCACGGAAACGACCGCCTGCTGCGGGCGCGGGATTCGCCGCTGCCATGCGCGCTGCCTCGGCCGCAAGGTCGACGCGCTCGCGCGTGATCAACGTCGGATCTTCTGATGCGAGATACGCCAGCATGGCCGTGAGCGTCGCGTTGGACTTGAGGTCATCGAAGACGATCTTGTCATACGTGTCGCGGTTGGTGTGCCAGGTGTAGTTGCCGTAATCCCAGTTGAGTGCGCCGAGCCCGAACGCAGGCAGACCGTAGCAGCCGAAGGAGAAGTCATCGCTGCCGCCGCCAGCTGGAAAGCCCGGGCCACCGAACTTGACCTGTTCCTGGAACACAGTGGGCAGCTTGGACAGCCACTCAGTGATATGCACGGCTGCATTCGGCAATCCAGCGCCGCCCATCCGGACGACACGACCAGTTCCATTGTCCTGATTGAAGAGAGCCTGGAGACCCTTGAGGACTTCAGGATGATCTTCGGTGAATGCCTTGGATCCGACCTCGCCTTCTTCCTCACCGCTCCAGTGGCCGACGAGAATCGTGCGCTTGGGGTGCGGATATACCTGCTTGAGGATCCGCATCGCTTCCATCATCGTGATGGTACCGGTGCCGTTGTCGGTCGCGCCCGACGATCCGTCCCATGAATCGAAGTGCGCCGAGAGCATGACGTACTCGTTGGGCTTCTCGGTCCCCTTTATCTCGGCGATCGTGTTGAACACCGGACGCTCACCCAGCAGGTCTGCATCGAGGTTCATGCGGATCTTGGGGTGCTGGTTGTTCTCCGTGAGCCGGAAGACGAGGCCGTAGTCCTCGCAGCTCAGCGCGACTGTCGGAGCTTTGGTGTCGTAGGTCTCGAACACCTCGATGGTGCCCCAGCCGTCCTTCGGCCTCGAAGTGATGAGTCCGGCAACGCCGCCTTCCTCGAGTCTCTTTCCGAGCTCGCCGCCACCGAGCGCGAGACTGTAGCCTGTGCCACGCACGTTGCGGCCGCCCCACTCAGCGTTGATTGCGGTGCGGAGGCTGTCCATGCGAGCGCGCGACTCGGGCGTTGCATTTGTCGCCCAGTCTTCGCGCGGCCGACAGGTTGGCTGCGGTGCCGAAACGAGGATGAACTTGCCGCGCGCTTCCGGAAGCCACTTCACGAACTCCGTGCTGTCGGCGAAGCGCGGAAGAATGATCGTGGTCGAAGTCAGGTCACGCTTTCCGGTACCGGGGCTGTAACCCACCATCTGGCCTTCGAGCGAGCGAACTCGCGGCTCGATGAGGTCGATGTGCGAATAGCCGCGCCGCCAACCGCGCCACGTCCCGTACTGCTCGTTATGCGCTTCGATGCCCCACGACTTGTACTTGCTCACGAGCCAATCGTTGCCTTCGCGGAGCTCGTCTCCTCCCTGCAGGCGCGGACCAACGGAGTCGAAGAGCGCCTGCGAGAGCTCATACACGTGAGTGCTGTCCATACCGAGCGCCCAGATCCGCTTGAGGATCGGGTCGTCGGTGGGGAAGGATTGCGCGTGCAGCGGGATGTACGGCACCGCCAGCAGCGCGCCGAAGATCAGCGTCTTACGAAGCATTCGGACCAGGGCTGAAGTGTGCCCGCTCTCTCGAGCAGGCGATGGATGGGCGCAACAGCGCGCCCGTATCGTGTCCTAAATACGCCCGACACGCAGATAACGTGGAGCCTTCGGACGCGCGCCAAAGTGGCGGAACCGCCGCCGTCACCATATCTGCGGAACAACATCTCTGGGCCGGACCATCGGATCACCCGGCTGGCAGTTGAATGCCTTCGCGAACGCCGTCATATCGGACAGCGGTCCGTTGGTGCGCCATTCTGCCGGCGCATGCGGGTCCACTGTTACGCGAGTCAGCATGGTCTCTGGTCGCGAGTGCTCGCGCCAGGTCTGCGCGTAGGCTATGAAGAAGCGCTGCTCCGGCGTGTAACCGTCGATGGTTTCCCGCTTTCCACTACGGTTGAGCGCTCGTTCCATCGCGTCGTAAGCAGTGAGCAGACCTCCGTAGTCGGCGATGTTCTCACCAAGGGTGAGCTTGCCGTTCACGTGGGTCGTGTCTACCTGGATGTAGCCATTGAACTGATCGACCATGCGCTGTGCCTGTTCGTCGAAGCGCGCCGTATCGCTCGCGACCCACCAATCGCGCAGATTGCCAGCGGCATCATAATGGCGCCCTTCGTCGTCGAAGCCATGCGTGAGCTCGTGACCAGCCCAGCTTCCGCCGAGCGCGCCGTAATTCGCAGCCATGTCGCCGCTGGCGTCGAAAGTCTGCGGAAGAAGCGCACCGGCAGGGAAAACCATCTCGTTGACCGATGGATCGTAATACGCGTTGACCGTGGGTACAGTCATTCCCCACTCGGTCTTGTCGACAAGCTTGCCCGGGCGGTTGATGGTGCGATTCCACTCGAACCTGTTCGCGTTGAAGATGTTGTCCGCGAACGCGCCGTCGGTGACCTGAAGCGCCGAATAGTCGCGCCAACGGTCAGGATAGCCGACTTTCTCGTTCATCTTCGCGAGCTTGGTGAGCGCATAAGCGCGTGTCGAATCGGACATCCATGTAAGCGCCAGAAGCCGATCATGGAACGACGAGCGGATGTCGTCGATCACCTGCTTCGCCTCGGCCTTCGCCTGCGGCGAGAACGTCTTGTCGACGTACGCCTTGCCGAGCGCCTCGCCGATCTCGCCGTCGGCTGCGCGCAGACAACGCTTCCAGCGTGGCAGCATCTCCTTGGCGCCCGTGTAGAGCGACGTGTACGCGAAATTCTCGTTCACGAACGGAGAGCTCAGCCAGGGCGATGCTTCCGAAATGAGATGATAGCTGAGATACGCGCGCCACTGATCGAGCGGCGCGGTCTGTACGAGTGCACTCGCGCGCTTGATGAACTCCGGCTGCGCGACATTGACGAACGGGACAGACGCCGTCATTCCCACCGTGTGGAAGTAACTCGGGCCATTCGATCGCCGGCGCTGCTCGCTCGAGATCGGCGAGCGACGTCTTGTGATATATGGCGTTGGGATCGCGCATGGCGACGCGTGTCATCGACGCCCTGGCGAGCTCGGTTTCGAGCGTCATCACACGCTGCGCATCGGCTGCGGCATTCGCGGAAGTTTCGCCTGCGAGCTCGAGTGTGCGCGCAACATGCGCCACGTATTTCCTGCGGAGCGAATCGGACGCGGGATCGGTCTTGGTGTAGTAGTCACGATCCGGCATTCCGAGTCCGCCCTGCGAAATCCAGGCGATGTAGTGATCTGCGTCCTTCGGATCAGCGCCGGGACCAAAATTGAAGAGCGCGGTGACGCCTTCCCTCTGAAGTGTGCCGATCTGCGCAACGAGTGCGGGTCGAGTCCCGATCGCGGCGATGCTGCTCAGACCTGCGCGGATCGGACTTATGCCCTGTCTCTCTGCGGCAGTTGAATCCATGCAGCTGGCGTAGAACGTTCCCAGCTTGGCGCGCGTGCTGTTGGCTGGCTCGCTGTGCCGAGCGGCCATGGCCTCTTCGAGCACGGAGCGAACGACCAGCTCGTTCCGGTCGGTCATGTCCTTGCCGACCCCTGACGTCGAAAACGCCGCGGGGATTGTGTCGCGCTTGAGCCACGCACCATTGGCAAATGCGAAGAAGTCGGTGCACGCATGCGCCGAGGTGTCGATATACGAAGGGTCGAACACCTTGAGCGCCGGCGGAACTATCACGTTCGCGGTGTTTCCGGCGGCCTGCGCGCCGAGCGCCGGCGGCATTATGAAGCTTGCGGCAGCGGCCAGCAGTATTGCGTTGACGAACGTGTTCATGAATATGTCGATGAAGCGCACGCCGGCGATCGGAAAATGTCTCTTTGCCATCACTCTACGAGTGTGAGAAGAATTATCAAGATTTATCGAAAGCTGGGATATCGTAACGTGTGAACCGGCGCATGACTAGACCGCCGGGTGGCTTTGAGAACGGTCGTTCGACCCGGTCACGGCAAAATCGATGAATCCGCGTCTGGGGTCCGTCGATACGAGCTGCACGGACACCTTGTCGCCAACGTCCAGACCGTTCTTGCCACGCGTGACCATTCCCTCTATGGGAGGCGCAATGACACGAACGAACGTGCCCTTCTGATTGGCACCGGTGACGATTGCATTGAAGGACTGGCCGATGCGGCTGGACATCGACACTGCTGCGGCTTCCTTGCGCACCTGGCGCTCGACCTTTCGCTCGGCGTCCTCGCGCTCGGTGCAACGCGCCGCGATCGCCGTCAGCTCGTCACTGCTGTACGGTGATGGCTTGCCGGCGAGCACCGCCTTAAGCAAGCGCTGAGTGACGAGGTCGGCGAATCGTCGATTCGGTGCGGTCGAGTGCGTGTAGTCGTGTGCCGCGAGCGCGAAGTGACCGATGTCAGGCTGTCCCGGCATGTGCGCGGCGTACTCACCGGGTCCCATGAGCTTCACGACCGCGAGAGAAAGATCGGCGAAGTGATCGGGATCTGCCTTGCGACGGCTGTCGAGGAATGCCGACAGCGCGATGGAGTCCGCCTGTGCCGGCAGCGTGGTGCCAAGCTTTGCGGCCAGGTCGACGATGCGGCTCCAACGCTCCGGCGATCGGACTATTCGCCGAATCGTAGGGGAATTGTGGGCGTCGAGAAACTCCGCCATCGCGACATTTGCCGCGATCATGAAATCCTCGATTAGCTGGCTCGCGCGGGTCTTCGGGACGAGCTCGATCGTCACTGAGTTGTCGGGCATCACTACGGACTGCGCTTCGACTGTTTCCAGATCGAGCGCGCCATTGCGAGCCCGCACGGCGCGCAACGACTGCGCAACCGTATCCTGCAGGTGAAGCTGGTCCTGAATCTCCTGGTTTGCACTCGGCGGCAGGGTACCATTGCCTTCGAGCCATGCGCCGACGTTGTTGTATGCAAGCTTCGCGTGA
Organism: uncultured Gemmatimonadales bacterium; assembly: GCA_963731305.1. Classification (GTDB taxonomy): domain Bacteria; phylum Gemmatimonadota; class Gemmatimonadetes; order Gemmatimonadales; family Gemmatimonadaceae; genus Fen-1247. The sequence goes on from CAVSUQ010000007.1 coordinate 192,274, forward strand.
TTCTTCACACGGGCCATGTACACGTCGTGCGATTTGATACTCCCGTCCGCTGCAACTACAAACTCGATCACTACCGATGCCCGGTCGTCGTCCTGGCCTAGCGACGTGAGGTCCGTAGATAGTCGATCCGGCAGCATCGGGTATGTCACGATCCCGGTGTACACGGACGTGCAGTTCGCGAAGGCAAACTTGTCCGTGGCCGATCCCCTGGCTACGGTCCCATCGACGTCAGCGATGGCAACGCGCACGCGGACAGTCCCGTCCGGGAGTTTTTCGGCGACCTCCAGCTGGTCCAGGTCCCGCGAGCTGTCATTGTCGATGGAAGACCACGGCAATTCACGCAGATCCTGCACTCCAGCGCCGATTGCGGCGTTCGGCTCCGCGGCGCGACCCACCTCGGCCATGACCTCTGGAGGCACATCGGGAACGAATCCGTTGTCGAGCATTGCCTGACGTGCGGCGGCCTGGAGATCAAAAGAATGTGACATGTCATAACGTGCCGAATGGCCTGGAGGCGCACAAGGCCGGTCCCATCGCCGGCGAAGCAGCGGCGCTACAATTCTGGTATGTTGATCGGACTCCATCCGGATCGCTAATGAACCTCCTTCCCGCGTCCTTCCATCGCTCGCTGGACATGCTGGCGATAATCGTCTTCCTGGCCGCACCGATTCTGCTAGGCCTCAGCGGAGCGCCAGCGATGCTCTCCTACGCACTCGCGGTCATTCATCTGCTAGTGACACTTGCGACGAAATTTCCCGATACGGGGCACAAGATTCTGTCATTGCGGATGCACGGTGGAATCGAGCTCGTCGTCGGCGTCGTGCTGATCGTGCTTCCGTGGATTGTCGGCTGGGACAGCACCTCGCGAAACTACTACGTCACGGTCGGTGTCGTGCTGCTGATCGTGTGGGCGATCTCGAACTACGGGCGTCAGTACGGCGCCGAGCGCGGGCAGAAGGCGCACGAGCGCGCATAATGCCAAGCCGAGCGCGCGCGACGGCGCGTGCGATTGCAATTGCGTTGGGTATTGGCACTCTTGGGTGCACCGGAAAGAATGACGCCGCGCCCGAACCGCCAGCATGCGGGCGCCGCTGCGCCTGCTGTTGCGTCTGCCGTGGCCCGTGCAGACACAGGGCCGATCATGGCAGGGGATCATTCAATAATCCGGCCGGAAGCTGTAGGCCCTTTACGCGTCGGCGGATGGCGCCGCGCCGTAATGTCATTTGTCTACGCACTAACAGCACGAGCCGGCCGCGACAGCGAACGCGTGATACTGGTGCGCGGCATCGGGAAGGACACTGTAACACTGACGTTCGACAACGACACGCTGCGCAAGATATTTGTCACGCGTCCGGGTCCGCACACAGCGGACGGCATCGGCGTTGGCTCTCCATTCGGAAGTGTGGCGAGCGCGGCCGGGTCACATGCGACCACACGCGGCGGCGCACGAGTGGCCACCCTCGACAGATTATGCGGCGTGAGATTCGCGACGGACTCACTCGCGCTCGCGCGGGACAGCGTCGTTCATCACACGACGCAGGACCAGACGACTATCCGGGCGATATCCGTGGGGTATTGCGCGCCGTGAGCGTGCCGGTGCATTCGACAAGCTTCGGCCGGTTGTTTCAGCCGGTCAACCACATTCAGAGATCGTCGACGGACTTGGGCCAGTCCTGTTTGAGGAGCCGCGACAATCCCCGGTCTGCCAGGAGCCGTCCGCCCGTCTGGCATCGCGCACAGTAGTCCGTCTCGTTAGTGGCGTAGCGGATACGCTGAACCGGTGTGCCACAAACAGTGCATGGCTGACGGTACTTGCCATGCACCGCCATCTCCGGGCGAAAGGCCGTCACATGCTCGGGGAAGCGCTCGCCGGCCTCGGCACGCAGACGCTCGGTCCATTCGCGCAGAACGTCGCGTGCGGCGGCATAGAGACTCAACGCGTCCGCATCACTCAGGCGCCCAGTGAGAGCAACCGGCGATAATCGAGCGCGATGAAGTATCTCGTCCGAGTACGCATTACCGATTCCGTCGAACAGGCGCGGGTCGGTGAGTGCGCGCTTGAGAGTGTGGTTCTCGCTGCGCAATCTCGCGGCGAATGCGTCTGCGTCGATCGAGAACACGTCGAGACCACCGCGATCGATCTCCAGCAACGCATCGGCGCCCTGCACCAGCGACAGCGATGCGCGGCGCGTGCTGCCGGCCTCCGTCAGTACGAGCGACCCGGTCGCGAATTCGAATAGTGCCAACCCGAGCTTCTTAGGTGGCGACTTCCCAGGCGGCAACCAGCGCAGCCGTCCTGCGATCATGAGATGAATCACGATGAAGAGATTGCCGTCCAGACCAATCGCGATTCTCTTTCCGATCCGGCGCAATTCGACGACCTCGCGTCCGTTCACCTCCGCCAGGGGCGGCTCGACGCTTCTGAGCACGAACGGATTCAACACGCGCAGTGCAACGAGCCGCTGGTGAAGAATCCGCGAACTCAACGCTTCGATGTAGATCGTAATATCCGGCAGCTCAGGCACGGTACGTCATACAGAAATAACCTGTCGCAGAGATTGTGAGCAACGCGACAATTGTAACGCAAAACAGGAAGCTCGGTCGCACTTGTGTGACCGAGCTTCCTGTTTTGCGTCAACGTGCGGAGCTTACTGCGTAACGAGAATCAGGAACGGCGACGGACGCCAGAAGACCTTGGGATCGGTAATGTGAATCGGGCCGTGGAATATGCGCCCCTTGGCGTTCGAGCGATCTGCACCCGCCAGATCCTGCGCGGATACGATCTCGTAACTGCGCGTGGTATCGACAGGAACGGTCGTGAGCGCCGACATGTCGAATGCCCTGAAGAGGGTCGAGTCCGGGTGATTCGCTGGACGTACGGTCTGGCCGATCTTGACGATGAACGGGAAACGCGTACCACCAACTTCCTGGACTATGCCGCGCTTCACGAGGTCGTGCGCGGTGCCGCTCGCCACGAACACGCGACGGTTCTCGTACGCGGTTGAGTCGATGGTGTAGCCAAGCTGTTGTGTGCGGTACTGCAGCGAGTCGCCTCGAACATTCGAGACGTACAGCTCGCGAACCAGTGAATCAGCGCGAGTCTGCGATGCGGTGAGCTGCGTCTGCAACGCTGCTACTGTCGAAGTCAGCTGATCGACCTGTGACTTGAGGCCGCTGTTCTCACCGCCCAGTGCCTGAACGCGGGCGCTGATGGTGCGCAGTCGCGCCTGCGTAGTGCGGAGACGCCGGAGCGCTTCTACTGTGCGCGCGCGGACACCCTCTTCGTAGGCGGTAATGGGCTCACCCTTGTTCCTGGCCTTCACTCCGGCGGCCGTAGTCGCGGAATCGATTGACGCCATCGCGGCAAGCAGGCTGCGAGTAGCGCCGAACAGCGAATCCTTCTGCGCCTGCAGCTGGGCGTTCTGTGATGTGAGTGCAGAATCGTGCGCTTGCGCCGTCACCGGCGCGCCAGCGGCGGTGGTATCCTTGGTGACAGCCGGCTCGCCCTTGTTGCAGGCGCCAAGCGCCATCGCCAAGGCAACGGCCGGCGATATCCATTTTGTCGAACGGATCATATGTCTGGTCTCCCTTGTGGTGGCACACCCCTGCCGTCTGCGGGGGTCTAATCGGAATGACTGGCCGAAAGGACGCCTGCGAGGATCGCGCCACACTGATAGCCATGTGTTTACACTGAGGCCAGCGCTGTGATCCGCTGCGGGCGAAGATCGCGACCTATTATATGTTTCACCGCGTGCTTCCTTTCCCGTCCAAGCCGTTCGCCTGGGCTCGAGCCAGGATAGCGGGATGAGTTGGAGTGTACTCTATCGTACCTAAGCTTAATTTTCTGCTCGAACCGGCGCACTTCTGGCGATCGATGTCCAACGAGGGAAGCGTCCGTCGAATTCTGGCGCTTGGCGCGACTATGATTTGCGCCGGCGCGGGGTCGATACCGATACAGGCTCAGATGACGATGCCAATGCCGGCGACGGGGTCGGCGCCGCTGGGGATTCCAATGCAGCGCGCAGGCTCGGGGACCTCATGGCTGCCAGATTCGACTCCGATGCACGCCGTCGTTTCCGAACTCGGCGGCTGGGACCTGATGCTACATGGCGCGGCCTTCGTTCAGTACGATGATCAACAGAGTCCCAATGGATCGCACCGGGGTGCCACGCAGTTTGGAAGCGTGAACTGGGTAATGCTCGCTGCGAGCCACCCGCTTGCTGGAGGCCAGCTCGGGCTGCGTGGAATGTTCAGCGCGGAGCCGTTCACCGTTGGAAGCCGCGGTTATCCGCTGCTGCTTCAATCTGGCGAAGCGTATGACGGCCAGCCGCTGCACGATCGACAGCACCCGCACGATCTATTTATGGAGATCGCGGCGCTGTATGATCACACAGTTGGCGATAACCTCGCCGTTTCGTTATATGCCGCTCCGGTAGGAGATCCGGCCATCGGGCCAGTGGCGTTTCCGCATCGACCAAGCGCCGCGAGCGATCCGCTCGCGCCGATCGGCCACCACTGGCAGGACGCGACGCACATCTCGTTTGGCGTTATCACGGCAGGAGTGTACACTCGCACCATAAGAATCGAGGGGTCGATATTCAACGGACGCGAGCCCGACCAGATCCGCACGAACTTCGATTACAAGGGTCGCAGTCTCGATTCGTACGCAGGTAGACTCACCGTAAACCCCGACGCAGAATGGAGCCTTTCTGCGTCGTACGCATTTCTCAAGAGCCCTGAGCAGCTGGAGCCCGCCGTATCCACTCACCGAATCGTCGCGTCCGCGCTGTACCAGCAGCCGTTCGGTACGGGAGGAAGCTGGTCCAGTGCACTCATATATGGCGCGAACAAGCACTCCGGCGATGCCACTCTTTCCAACAGTGCGCTCGCGGAAACAAATCTCGATCTCGGCAACCGCAACACCGTTTTCGGCCGTGCGGAGATCGTCCAGAAGTCGCTCAACGACCTCGTTGTAGCACCGGACCTGGTGATCGGCGCGTCTGCAACGCCTGTCAGTGCGCAGCAGTATGTGCCTGCCGGAGCGGGCGATTCACCTGCGCTGGATGTCGGCGAGGTCACGCTTGGATATCTGCGGGAGCTCGCCTCGCCTCGCCAGATCAGTTTGGGAGTAGGTGTCGCAGGCACACTGAATTTCGTTCCGGCGGCTCTTCAGTCGACGTACGGCTCGCGAACTCCGGCGGGGGGCGTGATCTTTGTGAGGCTTCGTCCGCGCCTGATGTCCATGGGAATGCACGACACCTCCAGGAAGACAGCGCCGATGCGCGAGATGTGTGACATGAACTGCGATTCCAGATGATGAGTTTTCCGAACAGCATGCCCGTCTCGCTGCGCCGAGCGGCGCGCGCGCTTGCAATCGTAGCCGCGATTGTGTGCACGATTGCCCCTCGCGTAGCGTGGGCACACGCACACCTGGTACGGAGTGCGCCGGCCGCAGGATCTCACGTCAGTGTGTCTCCAACCCAGATTGATCTGTGGTACACTGAGGCAGCTGATCCCACACTCACGACTCTGAGCATCGTCGGTCCCAACGGGGCTCATGTGTCGACCGGTAAACTGTTCGTCGACGCTACGAACTCGCTGCTGTTGTCGGCGAAATTGACCTCGATACTTGCACCGGGACTTTACACGGTGAGCTGGCATGCGGTCGCCAAGGATGACGGGCATCCGTCGCAGGGCAAGTTCGTATTCACGGTCGATAGCGCGACGTCTGGAACGACGCCCGCCGTAGGCAGCCCGGCCAGTGCGTCACCGGGCGGAGCGATCCCAAATACGAACGCCGCTGTACAGCCGCAGACCGGCTCGATTCAATGGACTGACGTCGAAGCTCCGGCCTATATCGTCGCGAGATGGTTGAATTTCGCTGCACTCATCTCTGCGCTCGGCGTTGTTGGATTTGTTCTGCTCGTGATACCAAGGGTCGTCGACGAGACAGAGCCGGTGCGACTGGCGAGCTTTCGTCAACGCGCGCGCGCGCGCTCGGCGACAGTCGGGGTCGTAGTGACGCTCATCGGAATCGTAAGCTCGGTGTGGCGACTCTACGCGGAGCGCGGCGTCATTGGCGGTGCGGTGACCGTCGGAATTCTTCTGCAGTCGTTCTGGGGACATGTGTGGCTCGTTCAACTAATTGTGACGGCGCTGCTCTGCGCGACCTTTGCGCTCGCTCGCGGCGAGCGCGCTGACAATGGCGTTGGGCCGGCATGGTCTGTCGCAGCCGTCGCGGCGCTCCTGATCAGCGCAACACCAGCGTTCTCGGGCCATGCTGCAGCAGCGGCATCACATCGCGCCTTGTCCATCACGCTCGACATCGTGCACGTCCTCGCTGCTGGTGGATGGCTCGGCGGATTGTTCGTGCTTGCGGTCGCGGGAGTTCCTGCGGCGCTCGCGACCCGTTCAAACACCGAAAGTGGCGAGTCGCTTCCGCTGGTCGCGCGGCTCGTGAATGCCTTCAGTCCGCTCGCGCTGACGCTCGCCGCTTGCGTAGTGTTGACGGGCGCAATCGCGGCGTGGCTACGCGTGGGCTCCTTCTCGGTCCTCTTCCACTCGGCGTACGGCGCGGTGCTACTCGTGAAGCTCGCCTTCGTCGTGCTGGTGCTCGCGGCCGGTGCACACAACTGGCTCAGAATGCGCGGGGAACTCGCCCACCGCGATACCGGTGGCGCTTCTGTGAGTTCGTTCCGCCGTTCAGCCTGGAGCGAGCTGGTCTTCGCCGCTATGGTGATCGCTGCCACTGCCGTATTGGTGGCGGTTCAGCCGCCGTTGCACTGAATTCTTAGCGAAATAACTGCGATGTAGACGCGAAACCATGGGACCGCCGCCATCGGCGATGTGTATGATATCGCGCTGAGTGACCCGAGGGACGGGCGCTAGCTACCCATGGAGAGAAGGTAGAGGATATGGCATGACGGACGGCCCGCCCGGTACCGGCCTTACCGGCGGCATCGCGCCGACGCTACAAAGCGGCCGCGATCATATCGGACCAGTAATAGCGTCTCCGCGCACCGCGTGGTGGATGCCACTGGCGTTCGTGGCAATTGTTCTGGCAGTCCTCGCCGCTACTCCCGTACTCGTGAACTACCGTGTGCGTCATCTGCGTGACCAGTTGACCGATGGAAGCGGTGCTGGACGTGTAATCGTAAACGACCTCGAAGTCGCATTTGCCACGCAGCTACTGATTCACGAGCAAGCACAGCTCGACGGCGCGCGCAAACCTGTGCCGAGCGTGATTCAAGGAAACGGGCGGGTCGAGAACTCACTGGCGCTCACGAGAGAGAGGAACGACGAAGTGGCGCTTGATAGCGTTGTTCGTCGCGTCGGTCCCGACGCAGTGGAGCGCTTTGTGGAGCTGCGCACGCTTGCGCAAGCGTGGCACGATGGACTCGTCGCAGAGGCTGCATCGCCGAGCGCGATCATATCGCGACGCGGCGGCAACGCGCAAGCGCGTGACGTGAGCGACGGCCTCAACGTTACAGCGCAGCAGGTTCTGGACGCCGCCGAGTCGTTGGATAATTATCTGGAGGAGCTGTCGGTGCAGCAGCGCGGGAGCATCCAGCGGCTCCAGCACATCGATCTCGTCTCCGCTGTGATTCTTGCGCCGCTGGCCCTTGCGGCGGCGCTCGCGCTGTTCTGGACCGGGCGGCGCATTCTGTTCTTCGCCAACGCCGCCGAGCGGGATAGCGCGGCGCTGTCGCGAGCGCTGGTATCGAAAGCAGCTCTGGTTCGCGGTCTCACGCACGATCTCAAGAATCCGCTCGGCGCGGCGTATGGCTACGCGGAGCTTCTGGAAGACGAATTGGTTGGACCGGTTCTACCGGAGCAACGCGAGATGCTCGGACGCATCAAGGGATTGGTTACCCTGTCCGTCACGACAGTGAACGATCTGCTCGAGCTTTACCGCGACGGATCGGAAGGACTACAGCTGCAACGCGTCCCGACGGAGCTGGATCATATTGTCGCTGTGGTGGTGGCTGATTTTCAGGCTGAAGCAAAACGCGCGGGACTGACGCTGACGTTCGATGCACCGACCCAGGTTGGCGCTGAAGGCGCAGCCGCGACGCGTACCGTAGTCGGCACGGATCCGTCGCGTGTGCGCCAGATTCTCGGGAATCTCGTTTCAAACGCGATCAAGTACACGCCCGCGGGCGGCGAGGTGCATCTCTCGATACGGCGGCCGACCAGGAGCGATTCGCGCGCCGCGGTCGACGTGCGTGACACGGGTCCGGGGATACCGGCGCCGTATCAGGAGCGCATCTTCGAGGAATTCTTCAGGCTTTCGGAAGATGAGGCGACTCCTGGAACCGGAGTCGGCCTCGCGATAAGTCGCCGGTTCGCGCGACTCCTTGGCGGCGATCTCACGGTGACCGACTGGTTCGAGGGGGGCTCGGTTTTCACCCTGTGGCTTCCGGCCGAACACGCAGGGAGCTCGCGCTCTCCCGAGCGTGTGGCCTGATCTAGCGGGATTCCGGCGGCAGGTTGGTCAGAAGATAGCGCGTGAGCAGCGAGTAGACATGTAGCGTGGTTCCTGCGCCTTCACAGATGCAGTGTGTTCGATTGGGATACACCATCATGTCGAACTCCTTGTTCAGCGATACGAGACGATTGACGAGGCGCTCGGTTCCCTGATAGTGGACGTTGTCATCGCCCGAGCCGTGCACGATCAGCAACTTTCCACGCAGACCCTGCGCGAAGTTGATGGGTGAGCCCACGTCGTAACCGTGCTCATTCGTGGATGGCAATCCGACATAGCGCTCCTCGTAGATCGAGTCATACAGATGCTGATCGGCGACAGGCGCGACCGCCATTCCAACCTTGTATACATCAGGAAAGCGGAACATCGCGTTGAGCGTGCTGGAGCCGCCGCCGCTCCAGCCCCAGATCGCCACGCGGTCGCTGTCGGCATACGGTCGTGTGCGAGCGAAAGCGCGAACTGCGTCAGCCTGTTCCTTGCTCGAGATTGGACCAATTGCGCCGTAGATCACCTTGCGCCATGCAGTTCCTTTTGGTGCTGGCGTGCCACGGCTGTCGAAGCTGACGACGATGTAGCCAAGATCAGCCAGCATACGGTGCCAGAGCATGCCCGGGCCGCCCCAGCGGTCGACGACCGTCTGGGCTGCGGGCTCGCCGTAAACCTGGACGAGAACAGGATATTTCTTGTGCGGATCGAAGTTGCGCGGTCGAATCATCCACCCGTCGAGCGTCGCACCATCTGTCACCGGCACCTTGAAGAACTCGACCGAGGGCTGCACCAGCGACGCAGTAGCCGCACGTAGCGCATCGTTGGTGACCAGCGTCCGAGCGGATCGATGCGCTGGCAGCTCGACAATGTCGGTGACCGGCGGAGTGTCGAAGGTCGAGTACGTGTGCACCGCCCACTGTCCGCTCGGCGACAGAGAGTACGAATGCGTGCCCGGGACGTTTTCCGGCGTTATGCGCAGCGGCGCGGTCGGCGTCGCAAGCGACACTCGATACAGATAGCGCTGAGTCGCGTTGGTTGGCGACGCGATCATGTAGAGCCAGTGACGTGCGTCGTCCACGCCCGCAATCGTAATTACATCGTAATTACCCGGCGTAACGAGCTGCAGCGCGCCAGTGGCGCGATCACCAAGGTACACGTGGCGCCAGCCGTCTCGCTCGCTGGTCCACAGGAATTTCCTGCCACCGTCGAGCCACTCGAAATCGTTAACGACGTTGACCCATGTACTGTCCTGCTCTGTGAGGATGGGATGAACATCGCCTGTCGCGGCACTCGCAAGAACGAGCCTGTCCGTGTTCTGCAGTCGGTTCATGCGCTGGATCACGACGTCCTCCGGGCCGGCCCATTCCATCCACGGCACATAGTTATCACGCGGTGCACCAGCGAGCTTGGCCCAGACACAGAGCCGCCCGTGATTGGAACGACTCCAACGCGAACGGCAGAGTTTGTCGTGCCCGCCTTTGGATACTGTATCTCCTTCGTGACGGGATAGAGAGAATCAGTATCGTTGATGAGTGTGAAATTCCGGACGCCTGACATGTCGAACTGCCAGAACGCGATGTGCTTCGAATCCGGACTCCAGCGGAAACCGTCCCGAAGGCCGAACTCCTCTTCATACACCCAGTCGCTCATGCCGTTGACGAGCGTTCGCGTTGCGTCTTGCGTAAGTCGCGTGGCCGCTCCACCCTCGACGGACTCGACGTATATGTCACCGTCATGAACGTACGCCACGTGAGATCCGTCCGGCGAGAACTTCGCAAACATGAGCGTGCTTGGCTTGCTGTCCGCGTCGACTCTGTGCAACGCTCCCGAGTGCGTATCGAGTATCCAATAGTCTCCGCGAGTATTCTCACGCCAGACCTTCTGGCTATTCGTGAAGATGAGGAGATGGCTTCCGTCGCTCGACCACGAATAGTCCTCGATCGCAAGTGGAGCTGCAGTCGGCGACGGCTTGAGCAAGCGCGCAGAGACAAGCACCTGCCGCGTGCCATTGGCTGCGGCATACTGAACGATGTCGGTGCCCCCGGGAACGTCGGCTGCTGGTTCCAGCGTCGTGTAATGCGTTCCGTCGCGCCAACGTGCCGGAGCGGCGCGATCCCCCGCGTAGGTTCGCGATGCGAAGATGGTGTGAAGCGCCGAGTCGACGCTCGCGGGAAGCTGCGCGCCCGCGGCTACAGGCAGCTGGAGCGCAAGCGCCGCGATCACTCCTCCGGCACAAACGGCACGGCAGCGCGCGGTGTCGGTCACAGACACGAGAGCGAGACGGAACTTCATTACAATTTCCTCCTACTGAGTGATACCGATCAGCGTGCCCCAGCTGTCGCCATCGGACGGGACTGAACCGCCGGACGCCTTGCAAGGTGGTCACTGAGCAGCGCACGCGTCTCCGCCGCAAGCTCGGGTGGCAGCTCCAGACGCGGGGGCCGAACGAATGCGGTTCCGCAATCCATCTCCTGCTGGATGAACTTGATGTACTGCACGAATTCGGGGACGGTATCGAGGCGCAGCAATGGAAGGAACCAATCGTAGATGGCGCGCGCCTCCTTGATCTTTCCGGCGCTGGCAAGCCTCACGAGCTCGACAGACTCGGCCGGTAGCGCGTTGACGAGACCGGCGATCCAGCCGCTCGCGCCCATCACTATCGCCTCGACGATCATGTCGTCCATTCCGGCGAACACGTTGAGCCGTTTGCCGAGCTGCGCAACTACCGCGGTAACTCGACGCACGTCACCGCTCGACTCCTTCACCGCATGGAGATTGTCGTGCCGCGTGAGCTCCTCGAGCTGTTCAGGCGTGACGTCGGTACCGTAGGCGATGGGATTGTTGTACAGCATGCACGAGAGATCCGTGGCGTCGATCACAGAGCTGAAATGGTAGCGCATCTCCGGCCATGTACCCTTGTACACATAGGGCGGCAGCGCCATGATCCCTTCACACCCCGCGTCGGCTGCGCGGCGCGCGAGCGCCACACATTCCGACGTCCGCAGTCCGGCGATCCCCGCTACGACCGGCACGCGCTTGCCGACTGATCGCACGCAGGTCTCCAGGATCTCCACCTTCTCCTCGAAATCGAGTGTTGCGCTTTCACCTAGCGAGCCCAGAGCAACGATACCGGTGCAGCCGTGATCCACAAGCCATGACACGTGGCGACCCACGAAATCATGATCGACCGTGAGATCCTGCTTGAACGGCGTCGTGATCGCGGGGAACACACCCGTCCATTGCGCCTTCTTCATTGGTACGCTTCTCCGATAGAGGAGTTGAGAGAATAAGACGGAGTCGCAATGTCAGCGATCTCCGAGGAGAGAACAGACACCGAGGTCGGCTCCAACGGAGGCCGCACAGTATCTGGTTGCCAGGCGAGGAGAAACTCCAGGCCCGGCATGCACGTTCGTCCCTGACAGGGGCCCATGCCCGCGCGAGTGTAGAGCTTGGCCTGCCGTGCACACGCTGCGTGCTGCACTTCGCCATAGGACACGTCCTCGCAACGGCACACGATCGTGCCGCTGTTGGGGAGTGCGCGCAGCTCGTCGCGCGGCGTGAATGCATCGAGCATGCGCTGCGCTGCGGACTTGAGCGCAACACGCTGTCGGACGAGCGCCGGATGCGGAGCCGAATGGGAGCCGACGGTCGTTCCCGCAATCTGACCTTCAATGATCGCCAATGGAGCGCCGCCCACCCCGGTGGCCTCCCCGACCGCGAGCACGCCTGCGACTGTGCTGCGCTGCTGATCATCCACCACCACTGATCCGTCGCGCGTGTCGCATTCCAGCAGACGCGCCAGCTCGATGTTCGGAACGAGACCGTAACCGGTGCAGAGAACGTCGGCAGGCAGCTGCCGCGTGCGACGACCATCGGTCACGATCACGCTTTCCAGATGTGCAGATCCCCGGGCGGCCGTTACCCAGGTTCCGGTAGCGTACGAGGATGCGAGAAAACGCGCGCGGTATTGCGCGGCCTGCGCCAGCATAGATGGAGTCCTCCACAAAGCAGCTGCGAATCGCGCGACCGACGCACCGCTTGCCTGCTCGGCGACCAGAACAAGTCGCGCGCCAGCACGCGCCATCGACGCGGCGACTGGAAGCATCAAAGGTCCCGAGCCCGCGATGACAACGCGCTTGCCGGCGAACGATGTGCCGGACTTCAACAACGCCTGCGCGCCGCCAATCCCCATCACACCAGGAATCGTCCACCCGTCGAACGGAATGAACAGCTCTCGAGCGCCGGTAGCAAGTATGACGTTGCGCGCGCGAATGCTGAGCGGGCTCGCCGACGAATCCACCAGAAGCTCGAAGCCGGATTCATTTTGATGCGCGTCGACGACCGACGCACCGCCGATGAGCCGCGCGCCGGAGCGCCCGAACCGGGCGATCCACCCTGCTGCGAGGCGCGGAATCGCTCCGCCGTCGACGTGGCGCCATATCTGCCCGCCCGCATTCCGCCCACGATCCACGACAACGACACGCTTCCCGCGCTCCGCGGCGCACGTCGCAGCGGCTATCCCAGCCGGCCCGGCGCCGATCACCGCCACGTCGGCGACCACAATCTCCGCGTTGGCGCAGGCGTGAGGCGTCATGGCGCCTCGCTCGCTGTTATGACATTCATTCCTTCAGCGACTGGAATCAGGCATGCGCGCTGGTGTGGCCGGCTGTCTATCGTCACACGACACTCGAAGCAAACGCCCATCCCGCACAGTGGTGCGCGCGGCTCCCCGGAAACGGAGCACCGGAATGACGTCATACCGAGGTTGAGCAGCGCGGAGGCGACCGTGGTGCCCGCAACGACTCGTACACGTCGGTCGTTGACCGTCATGTTGAGTTCGGACCGGATGTTGTTGTGTCCCATCAGTGGGCGCCTGCGTTGGCGAGGAGGCGCGAGGGCGCGAACGGCGCCGCATCGATCTCCGGCTCGCGTCCCGCGACAAGATCCGCGAGCAACTGTCCTGTGCCGAGAGATGTCGTGATGCCGAGACCTTCGTGCCCCGCAGCGATCCAGAGGCCGGGAACGTCCTCCCACGCGCCGATCAACGGAAGCTTGTCCGGTGTCGCCGGCCGAAAGCCGGTCCACGTGCGGATGGCGGACGTGAGCGACAGCGTCGGCATGAAGTCGAGCGCGCGATCCAGCATCCTGCGAACTATCGTGCGATTGATCGACGCGTCCCAGTCAACCAGCTCGCGCGACGAGCCAATGAGCAGTTGTCCGGTCGCGCGCGGCTGCACGTTGAACGCAACCGACTCGGTGGTCATCGTGTGCGCACTCGCGAGGTAGCCAAGCTCCACGAGCTGGTGATGACAGAATCCGGGATAACGGTCGGTGATGACAAGGTGTCCCTTGCGCGGAACAATGGGAATTCCGGCTGTCAGGCGAGGAACCTGGGCTCCCGTGGCGTTGATTACGTGGTCGCAGGGGATGCGCTCGCTTCCTGCGATTACTTCCCGCGCACCGATTGCATCGACGTGCACGCCCTCACGCAGCGATGCGCCGTGCGCAACGGCACGCTGCATCAGCGCACGCGCCCCATTCGGAGGATAGATCACTCCATCTCCGGGTACGTGCAGCGCGCCCGCCAATCCGGGCCGCAGATGCGGCTCCGCTTCCGCGAGCTGCGCCGGAGAGAGAACCTCCGCCGTCAACCCCATGAGCCGCGTACACCCGCCGCTTTTCGTCCACTGCAGACAGCTGCTCCTCATCCTCCGCGACCCACAACGTGCCACAAGACTCGTATTCGATATCGGATGACAGCTCCGGCGCAACCGACCGCCAGAGCCGCGTCGAGTACGTCGTGAGTGCGAGCTGCGGCGGCGAGTCATCCATTACTACAAGGTGACCCATACCGGCCGCGGTGGTGCCGCTTCCCGCGAAGCTCTCATCGAGCACCAGCACCTTCAGTCCGTCGCGCGCTAGCGCCTCGGCGCAGGCCGCGCCAACGATCCCCGCGCCGATAACGACTGCGTCCGGGTGCCGCGACATCACGCGAGCGCACGCGACCGTGCGAGTGAAGCACGAATCACGTCGAAGGTATTCCGCCGCGGAAGGGATCCGCCTCGTCGAACAGCAGCGTCGTCTCGCCGGTGACGTAGGCCGTACCGCGGACATGCGGAATCAGCTCGCCCTTCTCGTTCGTGGTGAGCCAGCCGGTGAAAAGACTGCCAGTTATGCTCTCCTGGCGCCAGCGCGTCCCCAGCGTTATCTCGCCTTTAGCGTAAAGCACTGCGAGCTTGGCAGACGTACCCGTGCCACACGGCGATCTGTCGTATTCGCCGCCAGAGCACAGGACGAAATTCCTGCAATCTGCATCCGGGCGCGACGGCATGGCTGATATCTCTATGTGATCGATCGCCTCGCCGTTGGCCCCCGTTATTCCTGCGGCGTTCAACGCGTCCTGAATCGCCTGCGTGACGCGAGTGAGCTGTCTGGCGTTCGCCGCCGTCAACGCGACTGGAGTATCGTGCGTGATGAAGAACCAGTTTCCGCCCCACGCAACGTCACCGACTACGGTACCAATTCCAGAAACTTCCACGCTGACGTTTCGCGCGTAGCAGTACGACGGGACATTCTCGATCGTCACACTCCCATCCGCACCAAGCTCGGCGGAAACAGTGCCGACCGGCGTATCGAGCCGCACAGTGCCTGCTGTGATGCGGCCGAGATATTGGAGCGTGCGCACGACTCCGATCGAGCCGTGGCCGCACATGCCGAGGTACGTGCCGTTGTTGAAGAAGATCACGCCCGCGATCGAACCTGCGTTAACTGGTGGAGTGAGCAGCGCGCCGACGATGGCGTCCTGTCCTCGTGGCTCGCAAACCACTGCACGGCGCAGGTGATCGAATCGCCTTTTCACATCTTCGCTGCGCTCAGCCATCGTCGCGCCGCGTGGCTGTGGCCAGCCTTCCAGGATCACGCGCGTGGGCTCGCCTTCGGTGTGCGAATCGACGACGCTGATCCTGGCCGGAAAATCAGATTCTGCGGAAGCCGCAGCGATTTCTGCATCGATGGTCACCGCGGACGTCATGGATTCACCTGGACAGTCTTGATTTCCGTGTAGAACTCGCGGGCGGCCGGCCCCTGCTCGCGACTTCCCGAGCTCGATCCCTTCATACCGCCGAACGGCGCGTGCGGATCGACGCCGGTAGTGTCGCCGTTGACGCGGACGAGACCAACGTGAATATGATTTATGTAATCCAGCGCCGAGCGCAGATCACGCGTGAAGAGAGACGCGCTCAGGCCGTATGCGGTTCTGTTCGCCAGATGGATGGCGTGATCGAGATCTTCGGCCGTGAACGCAGCGAGCACCGGTCCGAACAGCTCGCGCTGCGCGAGCATGCCGTCCGGATCACCACCCCGTACCACTGTCGGCGCGAAGAAATTCCCATTGCTGAACTCGGGAGTGTCCGGGACTGGACTCGTGAACAGCGACTCGGCGTTCGCATCCGAAAGCGCAGCCTTGATCGAGTTGTGCGACGCGCGGCTGATGAGCGGACCGACAGCCGATTGCGGATCGGTTACGGGGCCGATCGGCAGGGATTCCACCTGCTGTTGCAACTGCCGCATGAACTCATTTTCGACGCTGCGTGACACGATCACTCTGCTGGTGGCCGTGCACTTCTGACCGGCGTAGCGCATCGCGCCTGCAGCCGTCAGTGACGCTGCTTTCGCGATGTCGGCGTCTGGAAGCACGATTACTACATTCTTTCCGCCCATCTCCGTCTGGTACCTGATGTTGCGCGCAGCGGCGGCGGCGGCGACTCGCGCGCCGACTGCACCGGAACCCGTGAAGCTTACCGCGCGCACTTCCGGCGCCTCGAGTATTGCAGCTCCGACAGTCGCGCCCGCACCGAAGAGAACGTTGAACACCCCGGCCGGAATCCCAGCGGCAAGCGCAGTCTCCGCGAGCAATCCTGCAATGTGCGACGACGATTCGGCGGGCTTGAGGACGACGGTGTTTCCGAATGCAAGCGCGGGGGCGACCTTCCAGAGTGGAATCGCGAGCGGGAAGTTCCACGGTGTGATCATCGCGACGACGCCGAGCGGCTCACGCAAGCTGAATTGAAGCGCGCCTGCTACCTGTGCCGGGATCACCTCGCCCATCTCGCGAACCGCTTCGCCGGCGTAGTAGCGCAGGATCACCACGCAGCGCCCAACCTCGCCGCGTGACTCGCCAATCGGCTTGCCGACTTCGCGTGCCATCGCCTGAGCCAGCTCCTCGGCGCGTCCGGCGATCACCCCCGCCCACTTGTGGAGGTGCTCGGCGCGTGCCGGGCCGCTGAGTGAGCGCCACGCCGGGAGCGCCGCGGCTGCCGCGGCTGCCGCGTTGGAAGCGTCCTCCGCGGTGCCCTCTGGCACGTGCGCGACTACGTCTCGAACGTCTGACGGGTTGGTGTCATCTATCCACGTGTCCGTGTCGCTGTCACGCCAGTCGTTGTTGATGAAGTGTCGCAGTAGCGGAGCGGTACTGACTGTCATGATCGTCGTTCCCTTTTTGTTCGCTGTTCGCTCGCCCTGCGCTCTGCACTGACGAACTGCACCAGCTGCCTGCCGGCGCCAATGATGTGCTGCTTCATGAGAGACGAGGCGAGCTTGACGTCGTGCGCGGCGACCGCGGCAAGGATTGCGCGATGCTCATCGATTGCTCGCGTCTCGCCGTGCGTGAGCACCAGCTGCATGCGGAGGTATCTGTCGCTCTGCTGGTGTAACCGCTGGATGATCGCCATCGTGAACGGCCGCCCGGCTGCCGCGTACAGCGTCGAGTGAAATTCCCAGTTGAGCTTCCCCCACTCCGTAACCTCACCGTCACGGAACGCGGCTTCGTAAGCATTGAGAATCTCCTTGGCGCGCGAGATGTGCTCGGACTTGGTGCCGACCACAGCGCGGCGCACGAGATCGCTTTCAATCTGCGCCCGCAGCTCGAACAGTTCGTCGATCTCATCCACGGAAAGCGATGACACCACGGCGCCGCGGTGCGGATTGAACACCACCAGCCCTTCCGCCTCGAGCTGACGCAACGCTTCACGGATCGGGATCCGGCTCACACCCAGCTCGGCGGCGAGTGCGTCCTGACGCAGCGGAGTTTCGTCCGCGTAGACGCCGCGCAGAATCCGCTCGCGAAGTGCTTCGGTAGCCTGGTGCGTGACGGTCTGGCGTGTGATGGGGAGCACCATCATGTTTTCGTTCGTCGGACGGGGGCTTACGGCTTTGGATGTCGATCCGATGGTGCGACCCATTTGCTATGTTCTCCGGAGTTGGGATGTGGCGCGCGGGCGCCATTCAATCCGTAGAGATAAGCCGACTCGAAGCGGCCTGCCACCGGACAAGTGGATTGGATACAATATCCCATTTCCACGCGTCCGGCAAGACCCAGCGCATCTCAGGGACTGCCTTGCTCGTGAAGCTTACACTTAAAGCTCTCAACCTCCCGGCGAGATCTCCCCGACCCTGCCCTTCATCGCGCTGTTGAAGGCCGGCACGTCGGTCTGGATCAGACTGGCGTAGCTGGCGCGGGCAGCTGCCAGATCCCGCTCGATGTCGGCCAGCGTCGCCATGGCCTGCGCCGTCGGTCGGTAGTCGGCTCCGCCCGCCACGTCCCCGGCGCCTGTTCCGACCTCGCCTGACAGCCAGACCAGTCTCATGTAGATCTTGTCCGGCTCGATGAAGTACTTGTCGTCGCTCTCCTGTTCGGCGCGGGACAGCAGTTGAAGCTCGACGGCCAGCATTTGCGAGTCGAGCTTGCCCAGTGCATCGCCAATTTCCGCGTTGCCAGCATTCGCCGCGCGCTCATCCGCGATGGTCTTGCGCATCGTTTCGATGTGATTGATCATGCCGACGGCTTCGACTATGTCGGACCGGATTCGTACCTGCGTCCGCGTCGACGCGACCAGATCCGAGTCAGGCGAGACCATCGCTGTGTCGCGTATCACGACGAACGGCTCCGTCCAGCTCTTCCCATCAGCAGCAAGCCGCACGGAGTAGCCTCCCGGTGCCGCAATGGGCCCGGCGTGAACGACGCCTTCGATCCCCCAGTGCAGCACGGGACGGGTGGACTTTCCAGCGAACCGCGGCTCGTTGAAGATGTATGGATTGTCCGGCGCTGCCGTGCGCAGGGCAACTTGCGGCGGCGGATCGTAGTGAAGGTCCCATGGCACCCGATTCAGACCGGCGCGCGTTCGCAGGTGCATTGTGCGAATCACGTTTCCTCCTGCGTCGAGCACGTCGAGCGCGATATTTTCGTTGGCTCTGGGTGACTCGAACGTGAAGTCGGCGTGCCCGCTGCGGGACTGTCGAAACGCGAGGTGCGGCGCGAAGAGGCGTGTCGCACTCTCCGCCGTCGGCGACACTCCCTGTTCGAGCGCAGTAATGTCGTGCAGGATGTACAGGCCGCGACCGTACGTCGACACCACCACATCGTGCCAACGCTTCGGAACCACTATCCAGTCCACTGGTGCAGCTGGCAACCCGCTGTTGAACTGGGTCCAGTGACCGCCATCGTCCATCGAGTAATAGAAGGCGTTTCCGGTGCCGGCGAACAACATTCCCTTGCGGTTGGGATTTTCCGCAACCGACATCACGTATGCCAATGGATGGTCGTCAGGCAGATTCGACGTGATCTTCGTCCACGTGCGTCCAAAGTCAGTCGTCTTGTAGAGATATGGCTTCCGGTTGTCCATCATGTGGAAGTCGATCGCCACATACGCAGTTGCGGGATCGAAGTGCGACGGCTCGATCTTGCGAATTGTTCCCCACGCCGGCAGGCCCTTGATGTTCGCGGTGACATTGTTCCAGTGTGCACCGGCATCGCGCGTGTACCAGAGCTGCCCGTCGTTGGTGCCGGCCCAGATCAAACCGCGCTGGATCTCCGACGGCGCGATTGCGAACACGACCTCACCGTAGAACTGCCCGAGATTGTCCGCAACGATTCCGCCCGAAGACACGATGCGCGACGGATCGTGCGTCGACAGATCCGGGCTTATGACGCTCCAGTGCTGCCCCGCATCCGAAGTCTTGAAAATCACCTGGCAGCCGTAGTAAACGGTCTTGGTATCGAACGGATCGATGGCGAGCGGCGGCGTCCAGTGGCAACGATACTTGAGCCCGTTGGGTGGAAAGTCCAGTGTGTGTATCCACGGACTCACCGAGCGCGCGAGCTTCGTTTTCGCGTCCCATCGCGTCACCTGGTCGCCGTAACAGCTGGCCCAGACGATATCCGGGTTGGCGACATCGGGAATCGTGAAGCCGGACTCGCATCCGCCGAGCCCATCCTGCCATGGAGTGCGACCGATCGTGCTGCCAAAATTGACTTCGTCGGTGCTGGCAGCTTCGCGCGCGGGAGCCGTGCTCCGCGCCGCGCGTGCTGCCGTCGTGTCGCGACGCTGGGCGCGCAGGCGAGCCGCGACCGAGTCGCGATGCGTCGTGTCGGCGCGGTTACTGTCGGCGGCACTGGCACTCTCCGCGCGACGAGGACGCGGCCCCACTCGCACCGGTGAATCGCTCGCTCCGCGCATCGGGAAGCTGTTGTCCTGACGGTTGGAATAGATCCAGTACGGGATCTGCCTGTCCACCGCAACGTGGTACATCTGACCGTTCGGAAGCTCGACGGACGTGAAACTCTTCGCGTGGTTGAGTGTGATGTGTGCGCCAGCGTCGTCCGTAAGCGCGAAGCTGTCGGGATTCTTTGGATCTATCCAGATGTCATGCGTGTCTCCACCCCACGGAACTTCCTTGAAGCTCTTCGTCCCATCGGTGGATTGCCAGAAGCTGCTGTTCGCTATCAGCACTTCATCAGCATTCCCGCTCGAAACCTTGATGTCGATGTAGTACCCCGCGCGACCGATGAGCGTGCGCTCCCAGTTCGACACTTTCCACGTATGTCCGCCGTCGTCGGAGCGCCATACCGAGCCCTGGTCCGCGGTCTGAATCAACGCATAGACGCGATTCGAGTTGGTCGGCGCGATTGCAACGTCGATCTTGCCTAGTGGCGATTTCGGGAGTCCGGGGTCGGTGACCTTGGACCATGTATCGCCGCCATCGCGCGTCACGTAGAGACCACTCGACGGACCGCCGCCAAACATCGCCCACGTGTGCATCACTACCTGCCACATGCCGGCGAAGAGAACGTTCGGGTTGTGCGCATCCATTGTTATCCCCGAACAGCCAGTTCCCTCGTCGACAAAAAGCACACGAGTCCATGTCTTGCCGCCATCGACAGTGCGGTATACACCACGCTCCTGCTGCGGCCCGGTAGCCCGTCCGAGTGCGCACACGAATACGATATTCGGATCGGTCGGATTGACGAGGATCCGTCCGATCCTCCCCGTCTCGCGCAGCCCCATGTTGGTCCACGTCTTTCCGGCATCGGTCGATTTGTAGATGCCGTCGCCCATCACATCCGCGTCGCGGATCGCCCACGCTTCTCCAGTCCCGGCCCAGACGGTATTTGGCTCGGACGGCGCCGTTGCCAACGCTCCGATAGCTTGCACGCGCATGCTGTCGAACACTGGCACAAAAGTGTGACCGCTGTCACTCGACTTCCAAACGCCGCCAGACGCAGAGCCGAGATACCAAGTGCGCGGATCTCCCGCGACACCCGAAACTGCGGCGATGCGGCCGCCGGGTGCCGGTCCCATGAACTGAAAAGAGAATGGCTCGGTCTGAGTCGCGCGCCTCGTCGTGTCGCTTCGTTGCTGCGCGGCCGAGACCGACGGGCCGACCGACACGAGGAAACTAATCCCCACCGCTATCGAGACGGCGGACGGACGTAACGGCAACGGTCTTTTCATGTCACACACGCGTTAAAGAGAATCCAGCTGGGTGAGAATTGGAGTTCTGAGTCCGGCAATTGCAGCCGCGTTACGGCGGCCGTTCATCTCGAACACTACGATCTCGTTCGAGCCGCGACGAAGCCACGCGCCCGGGAGGTATAACGTCTGTTGCGGTCCGACCTTCCAGTAACGGCCGAGGTTGATACCGTTGACGAACACTATGCCCTTGTTCCATCCACGCATGTCGAGAAACGTATCCCCAACTCGCTCCAGCGCAAACGATCCGCGATACACCGTCGGCACGCCCGGCCGGAGCGTCGTCGGATCCGGGTGAGCGGAAAGCCTGGGCGGTTTCCCGAACGGGAGGCGATACATCGACCAGCCGCGCAGCTGTACCCCATCGAGTGTAACAGGCTCGATGATTCCTTTTCGATTGTCGACGAGCTCGGCGCCGTAGTTGATCCGGCCCATGTTTTCGACGAGAACGTCAAGAGTCCCGCCCGCGGGAACGACGACGCTGGTGGAGAATATTCCCTCTCGTCGGTCGAGCGTCGCGACCCGCTTCCCGTCCACCAGTACAGCCGCATAGTCGCGAAGCCCCGGAATGTCGAGCGCCCCACTCCCGGCACGCTCGAACTTGTGTCGATACAGCACGTAGCCATCAGCCTGGTCGAGATCCTCGAACGCCAGCGGCTCGGCCGCGTCTACGGGCTCGATGTGTTTCACGAGATCGAAAAGACTCGCGTCGGCAACCAGCGGAATCGCGGGAACGGAGATGACCGGCAGAGAGTCGGGCACCGGCGGGATCGCGTAGGAGACGTGGCGACGGATCACCTCACGCAGCGCGTAATACTTGGGCGTCGGCCAGCCAGCTTCGGACAACGGAGCGTCGTAATCATAGCTCGTCATGCTCGGCTCGATCGGCAGCTTTCGCGTGTAGTTCGCGCCGGATGTGAAGCCGAAGTTCGTGCCACCGTGAAACATGTAAAGGTTTATACTCGCGCCGTGTGCGAGAAGCGACTCGTATTGCGGAAGGAAACTGTCGACAGGCGTAACGGGAAAGGGCTCCGCCCAGTGCGTCAGCCAACCGGGGTACAGTTCGGCTACCATGTACGGACCCGCACTCTTGTTGAACGCGTTGGTGCGCGCTGTCAGGGTATCGTAGTTCATCTCACCATTCGCCGCGGCAAAGACGCCCGGAATCGCACCCTTCTCGAATAGCCAGTCCCCATCGGCAGTGAAGAGCGGAACATCGATGCCGGCATCGACCAGCATGCGTCGCGTCTGCTCCTTGTAACTCGAATCGGCGCCATACGAGCCGTATTCGTTCTCCACCTGCACCATAAGGATCGGGCCGCCGTGCGTGACGAGCAACGGTCGCACCTGATCCGCCATCGCCCGCACGTACCTGCGCGCGGCTGCGAGATATCGAGGATCGTCGCTGCGCACCTTTACTGCGGGCGACTTCAGGAGGTACGATGGGAGTCCACCGAAGTCCCACTCCGCACATACGTACGGTCCGGGACGCAGAATGACCCAGAGGCCCTCTTCCTGGGCGATGCGGAGAAACGCCGCCAGATCGCGGTTACCGCTGTGAAAGTCGAAAACGCCGGGTTTCAGCTCGTGATAGTTCCAGAACACGTATGTGGCTATCGTATTCAGCCCCATCGCTTTCGCCATTCTCAGCCGGTGTCGCCAGTACTCACGCGGTATGCGCGCGTAATGCAGCTCGCCCGAGATTATCTGAAACGGTTTCCCATCCAGCAGAAATTGGCCCTGCGTGATTCTGAAATCGTGCCGACCAGTGCTCTGCGCCATGCTGGAGCTCGCAAGCGCCATACAGCACAACAGGAGATGGATGGCTCGCCGCCAGAACCTCCTCAACGCAACGCAGCGCATCTTCTCAGAGTGGAAAGTGACGCAAATGAAATCTCCCGTCCTGGTGGCAATGCGCGAGTACTCGGTCAGGCGAAGTTGAAGGCAGAAGAAGATAGAATACGTCTACCGGACGATCTTCGCACGGGCGCCGCGATCTGTCGTGAGCCTCGCCCGTCTCCTTGACCGGACGGTGTCCAGGCGATAATCTCGCCTCGACGGAGATCGGCCCAGATCCGCTCACGACAGTTACACCAGAGGAGTATCGGGAAGTGGCGGATAGCCCGGATCGGTCCAAGCAGCGTCCTGAGCCTCATCAGGGAGTAACTCGCCGCGAGTTCCTCGATCGCGGCAGCCGCATCGCCATAGGACTTGGCGCTCTTCAATTTGGTCTCGGACGTAACGCACTCGCCGACGAAGCCCCACAGCCGGCGCGGGGCTCGACGCCGCTTCAGGCAACGGCGTCCGTCGCGTCGGACGAGGCGACGCTGCGGAACGAGGCCATTACTGCAATCTGGACTACCGCAGGGGGCCGCTTCCGCCCTGCCCGACTCACCGATGGCCTGAACGGGAGCAGCCTTCCCCTGTCGGCCGAAGCATTCGTGCTCACACTTGCCGACAAGTCCACGATTCAGGCGAGTGATATGCGCATCACCTCTCCGCTCAGTGCCGAACCGCTGACTGCCGAACCGCGGTCATCTCGCATGGTGGAACGGATTCCCGGGCGCCTGCTCACCCTGACGTTGCAGGACTCCTCTAGTCGCGTGGAAGTCGTTTGGCGTGGCATACTTCGAGACGGATCGAACTATGTTCGCCAGGAAATCGTGCTGAGCGCACTTGGCGGTGACGTGCCGCTCCGCGAGATATCGCTTCTCGACTTCAATGCACGTAACGCGATGGTGCCCGGAACAGTGCGCGGTACACCGATCGTGGTCGGCGACGCGTATTTCGCATTCGAGCATCCCCTCGCCAACAACGGGGTTGACGGTGAGCGAGTGCGGTGTCGCATGGCGCGCACTCTGCCGCTCCGGCCCGGAACGACATTGACCTTCAGCTCCGTCGCAGGTGTTACGCATCCGGGCCAGATGCGCCGCGACTTCCTGACCTATGTCGAGCGCGAGCGCGCGCACCCATATCGCACGTTCCTGCACTACAACTCGTGGTACGACATCGGTTACTTCAACAAGTACTCCGAGGCCGATGCACTCGCTGTAATCGCCGCATTCGGCGCGGAACTTCACGACAAGCGCGGCGTGACGCTCGATTCGTTTCTCTTCGACGACGGCTGGGACGACTCCAAGACACTCTGGCACTTCAATTCGGGATTCCCCGACGGTTTCACCAGAGTGGAAGCAGCGACTCACAAGTACGGAGCTGCGCCTGGCGTATGGATGTCGCCGTGGGGCGGGTACGGCGAGCCGCACAGGGAGCGTGTTGCATACGGCAAGCAGCAGGGCTTCGAGACCAACGCCGAAGGATTTGCCTTGTCAGGCCCGATTTACTACAAGCATTTCCGGGATACATGCCTCGACATGATGCGCCGTTACGGCGTGAATCAATTCAAGTTCGATGGCACGGGAGATTCTTCGAGCAACTTTCCCGGCAGTCCGTTCGACAGCGACTTTGACGCCGCGATTCATTTGATTGGCGAACTGCGTGCGGAGAAACCCGACCTCTACGTGAATCTCACCACCGGCACTTACCCTTCTCCGTTCTGGCTGAGATACGCCGATTCCATCTGGCGCGGCGGCGACGACCACGACTTCGCGGGAATCGGAACTAGCAGGCAGCGATGGATCACGTATCGCGACGCGGACACGTACGAGCACGTGGTGCGCGCTGGAGCGCTCTTCCCCATGAATTCGCTCATGCTGCACGGAATGATCTACGCCAGACAGGCCCACAACCTGATGACCGATCCCGGTAACGACTTCCCGTCCGAAGTTCGTGACTATTTCGGCACCGGCACTCAGCTGCAGGAGATGTACATAACGCCATCGTTGTTGACACCGGCGAACTGGGACACGATCGCAGAGTGCGCGAAATGGTCGCGCGCGAACGCCGACACTCTCGTGGATACGCACTGGGTCGGCGGCGATCCGCAACGTCTCCAGCCATACGGCTGGGCATCATGGTCCCCACGCAAGGGAATCCTCACGCTGCGCAATCCGAGTAATGTTGCGCAGAATATCGCGATCGACGTCGCGCGGGTCTTCGAGCTTCCGCCGTCCGCAGCGCGGCGATACTCCGCGCGAAGTCCATGGGCGCAATACCGCCAGACGGCTGCGATCCAGTTTCGCGCCGGCGAGGAGCGCGTGGTTCACCTCGAACCATTCGAAGTATTGACACTTGAGATGACCGGCGTGTAGGACGCAGATACATCCGCGCCTTCTATCCCAGCAACATCACTCACATAGCCAACAGGACACAACCGAATGCAGCTGACCTCGCTTGACTGGGTGATCGTCGCGGTGAGCCTCTTTCTCTGCTACCTCCCGGCGCTCTTCTACATCCGCCGATCGCAGTCGAGCGTTGCGGAGTTCTTCACCTCGGGACAGTCCGCGCCCTGGTGGCTCGTCGGAACGTCGATGGTGGCAACGACGTTCAGCACCGATACTCCGAATCTCGTGACCGATTTTGTACGGTCGCACGGTGTGTCCTATAACTGGGTGTGGTGGGCGTTCCTGCTCACCGGCATGGCGACGGTCTTCTTCTACGCGCAGCTCTGGCGGCGCTCGCGCGTGCTGACGGATCTCGAGTTCTACGAGCTTCGCTATTCCGGTCGTCCGGCAGCCCTGGTGCGCGGGTTTCGCGCGGTCTATCTAGGTCTGTTCTTCAACATCATGATCATGTCGACGGTGACGCTCGCCGCGATCAAGATCGCCAACGTCATGCTCGGCTGGGGCCGACTCGAGACCGTTCTGATTGCCGGAACGGCATGCGTGCTCTTTGCATCGATCTCCGGTCTGTGGGGCGTGCTCGCTACGGACCTCGTCCAGTTCGCGCTCGCGATGATCGGCGTCATCGCCGCTGCGTATGTGTCGCTGAGCCAGCCAGCGGTCGGCGGCCTGTCCGGTATGCTCTCGAAGATAGATCCGAAAACACTGTCGCTCCTTCCCGACTTTCACGACACCTCGCTGACGATAACGGTGCTCGTCATACCGCTCACCATCCAGTGGTGGTCCGTGTGGTATCCGGGCTCCGAGCCTGGCGGCGGAAGCTACGTAGCACAGCGCATTCTCGCATCCAAGAACGAGCGCCACGCGCTCGGCGCCACGCTCTGGTTCAACGTCGCCAACTACGCGCTGCGTCCGTGGCCCTGGATAATCGTCGCGCTCTGCTCGATGCTCGTCTTTCCGACACTCGGCGACATTCACCGCGCACTCCCGAACGTCGATCCAAAGCTGATCGGCAACGACCTCGCGTATCCCGCGATGCTCACACTTCTGCCGGTTGGCATGAAGGGATTGATAATCGCGGCGCTGTTCGCCGCATATCGATCGACCATGGAGACGCATCTCAACTGGGGATCATCCTACCTCGTCATCGATTTTTATCAGCGCTTTCTCGCGCCCGGCAAGAGCGAGCGGCACTACCTGTGGGTGTCGCGGTCGCTCACTGCATTTCTGATGATCGCGGCTGGCTCGTTCACTCTCCTGCTCTCCACGGCAAGCGAAGCGTTCCAGTTGCTGCTGTCCGTGGGAGCTGGGACAGGTCTGATCTACCTGCTTCGATGGTTCTGGTGGCGCATCAATGCGTGGAGCGAGATCTCGGCGATGGCATCCTCGTTCGGCATCTCGATCGCATTCTTTGCAGCAAAGAAACTGGGTGCCGACATCCCCGATCCGATCCCGCTGCTCGTAACTGTCGGTGTCACGACCGTAGTCTGGGTATCGGTCACACTCCTCACCTCGCCGGCCGACCACCCGACCCTGCTCCGCTTCTACGAGCTTACGCGCCCCTCCGGACCGGGCTGGAAGCAGATTCGCGCCGAGTCGAAAATCGCCGCATCGCCTGACAGTATGCCGCAGATGCTGCTCGGATGGACCTCCGGAGTGATGTTCGTCTACGCCGGTCTCTTCGGCACAGGCAGCTTGATTTACGGCAGAACGCTCCAGGCATCGATCTGGCTCGTTGCATTTCTCGTAAGCGGATTTGTCCTGATGCAGGTGGTTCGGCGCATCTGGACAGCAGATGAGCCCGAGCTCGCCGGAAGCGAGACGTCGGCAATCGCTGCGCGCAAGCCTTGCACGAAAGCGGTGATTCTGGCCCGCGGGCTCGGCACCCGCATGCGCAAAGCCGACGAGCACGTCGCCCTGGATCCGGACCAGGCATCAGCTGCTGCATCAGGGGTCAAGGCGATGATTCCGATCGGCCGGCCGTTCCTCGACTATTCGATCAGCGCCCTCGCGGACGCGGGATTCACCGATATATGTATCGTAGTGGCACCGGATCACGCCGCAATTCGCGATCACTATACCGTCCAGGCCGTTCCCAAACGGGTACGGATTTCGTTCGCCGTGCAATCGGTCGCGATCGGCACCGCCGACGCAGTGCTCGCAGCCGAAGAGTTCACCGCAGGTGAGCCGTTTGTTGTGCTCAACTCGGACAACTACTATCCGGCGGAGCCGCTCACGCGCCTTCGCGTGACGGATGGGCCTGCAACCATAGGCTTCACGCGCGACGGTCTTCTCCGCAACGGCTCCATCCCTCCCGAACGGATTGCTGCGTACGCCTTGCTCGACGTAGCGCCCGACGGAACGCTTCGTGCAATCTCCGAGAAGCCTGGCGAGGCAGCTGTAACCGGCCTCAGCGGAGATGCACTCGTAAGTATGAATTGCTGGCGCGTCACATCGGAGTTCTTCCGTGCATGCAGGGATGTGCAACCATCGTCGCGCGGCGAGCTCGAGGTTCCGCTCGCTGTACAGTACGCGATCGACATACTTGGTATGCGCTTTACCGTGATCCGTACCGATGCACCGGTACTCGACCTATCGCGTCGCGCCGACATTCCAAATGTTGCCGCGCTGCTCGCGAATACCGAGGTGTCGCTCTGACGACTGTTGCCGCGCGACTCGCCGAGCTTGGCATGAGCGAGAAGGAGTCCGAGCTCAAGGCGGCACGAGTCGATGAGCTGACGCTTCGACTCGCAAAGTCGTCCGATGTGTCGAACAACTCCGAGCCGCTCGCGTTCTGGGTGCCTGGCCGCATCGAAGTACTCGGTAAGCACACCGACTATGGCGGCGGTCGGAGCCTGCTGTGCGCGGTGGAGCGAGGAATATGCGTCGTAGCAAGAGCGCGCGGCGACGGGTCGACGGGCGCCGATTCATCGCGAATGCGCCTCCTCGACGTAAGGTCTGGCGAGAGCGCTGAATTCGATATTTCAGCGGATATAAAACCGCGGCCTGGACACTGGTCCAACTATCCCATCACCGTCGCGCGCAGAGTCGCAGCGAATTTCGGTGGTCCGGTACGCGGCGCTGACATCGTATTCTCCAGCGATCTGCCACCCGCGGCTGGCGTGAGCAGCTCCAGCGCTCTGGTCGTCGCAATATTCCTGGTGCTCTCGACGGTCAACGATCTTCCGGCGCGAGATGCGTACAGGGCTAACATTCGAACAACGGAAGACCTTGCCGGTTACCTCGGCGCCGTAGAGAACGGACTCGACTTCAAGGCGCTTACCGGCCAGGTGGGCGTCGGCACGTTCGGTGGAAGTGAGGACCATACGGCGATCCTCTGCTCCAGACCAGGCGCCGTTGTGCAGTACACTTTCTCGCCAGTCACATTCGAGCGGGCGATTGCGTTGCCGAGTGGGTACAGTTTCGTGATCGGCGCGAGTGGAGTGCTGGCTGAGAAAACGGGAGCCGCACTGCAGCTCTACAACGGTGTCTCGCGCCGCCTGAGCGTTGGCCTGGAGGCGTGGCGGCGCGCGAGCGGGCGGTCGGATGTCTCCATGGGTGCGGCGGTTTCTTCGTCCAGCGATGCGCGCGAGCGCATTCGCGCCGCTCTTGCTGCTTCGCAGAACACGGAGTACCCCGCCCAGTCACTTGTGGAGCGCTTCGATCAGTTCGTGACGGAATCGAACGAGATCATTCCGGCAGCTGGCGATGCGCTCGCTCGTGGCGACCTTGAATCATTCGGCAAGTACGTCGCGCAATCTCAGCACGGTGCAGAGGCGTGGCTCGAGAACCAGATTCCGGCAACGATCGCGCTCGTCCACGATGCTAGCAAGCTCGGCGCTGTCGCCGCTTCAGCGTTCGGAGCGGGGTTCGGAGGCAGCGTGTGGGCGCTGGTCGAATCGCGCTCCGCCGATGCATTCCGTCAACAGTGGCTGAGCGCGTATAAGCGCACATTTCCTGAAAACGTGCCGCACTCGGAATTCTTCGTCACGCGCGCCGGGCCACCTGCAGCTCGACTCTGACGGCCGGCGCTAACGCCCGCTCTTGCAACGAGGACAGCGCTCTCGTTGTGAAAAGACGCTCACTGCTCCCAGCCAGCCCCTCGCAACGCACGGCCCGGTTTCGCTCCCGTGACGATCCCGCCACTCACGACCGGAACACCGTTGACGAGTACGTCGCGTATTCCGACCGAGAGTTGATGTGGCCTGTCATAGGTTGCGCGATCGATCACCGTCGCAGGATCCAGCACTACTACATCTGCGAAGAAGCCGGCACGCAGCTGCCCACGATGTCTGAGCCCCAAACGATCCGACGGAAGCGACGTCATCTTTCGCACGGCGTCCTCCAGCGTCAGTACCTTCTGCTCCCGTACATACCGACCAAGTATCCGAGGATAACTGCCATACGCACGCGGATGCGTGAGACCCTGGAGCGAGTCTGCTGGATTCCACGCCTCGGCGTCGGTACCGATCATTACCCACGGCTTCTTCAGCTGCATTACCACATTTGCTTCATCCATCGAGAACGTCACCCGCCCGGGTGAATCCCCCGCAAGTAGAATGTCGATGATCGCGTCCTGCCAGGATGCGCGCATATCCTGTGCGATCTCGGACAACCTCTTGCCCTCGTATTTCTTGAATTGGGGTTTGGAAAATCCGACCACCATTATCTTGTCGGGCGAGATTCCCTGACAGTCCGCGCTGATCCCCAGCGACGGATCGTTCATCTCGCGTGCAATACGTGCCCGCTGCGAAGGGTCGCGCAGATTCTCCAGCAGCTTACCGTTCGCCGAGACGTAGGCAGGAACACAGGAGGCAAGTCCGTTGGATGACGCTGGATACGGATACATCGTCGCCGTTACGTCCTGGCCCGCCGCGCGCGCAGAGTCGATCTTTGCGAGAAGCGCCGGCTCCTTGGACCAGTTGGTTGGTCCTGCCGCCTTGAGGTGATAGATGATCACCGGCACGCCGCCTTCGCGTCCGATACGCATCGCCTCGTCTGTCGCCTCCAGCAGCGAGTCGCCCTCGGATCGCATGTGCGTGATGTATGTGCCATGATAGGGCGACATCGCGCGCGCAATCTCGATGAGCTCCGGTGTTCCAGCGTACGAACCGGGAGGATAGATGAGCGCGCTCGCGACTCCGAACGCACCGTCGCGCATCGCGTCGCGCACGACTTTACGCATGGTGTCCAGCTGTGCGACCGACGGCGCTCCCGGGGCGCTTCCCATCGCGTAGGTGCGCACAGTTGCGGCTCCCAAGTAGGAGCCGACGTTGACGGAAACGCCGTGCTGCTGCATCTCGTCGAGCCATGCTCCAAAGCCGTGCTCACCACCGAACGCGCGCATTGCGCGTGTCATCGCGCTGTCGCCAGGCGACGCGGAGGCGAAGATGTTTGCATTCGTCGGCGCTGGAGTATCGCCTTCGCCAAGAATCTCGGACGTGACGCCCTGCGTGATCTTGCTTATCGCCCGTCCGTCGCCGTGCACGAATGATTCGGCGGATTGCCCCTGCATGTCTATGAAGCCGGGCGTCACCACCAGACCACGCGCGTCGATTCGCCGAGCCGCTGTTGCGCCATCCAGAACGTGCGGCGGGGCGACCAGCACGATGCGATCGCCGCGTATCGCCACGTCCGCGTAATACCACGGATTGCCCGTGCCATCGACCACGCGTCCATTGGCGATGATGACATCGTATGGCCCGGATGCCGCAGATTCAGGAGACATCTGCGACACACCGGACGAAACGCAGCTGCACATCGCTGCGAGCACGGCGATTCGCGTCGCGTGATTGGTGAGACGCGTGATCATGCGCTTCGTCGACTCCGGCATCTGGCGTCCTCCCTGTTCGTTATTGCGCTACGCGGCGATCCGTCTGTCGTTCTCCGGCATCGTAGATCCCGTTGAAGAGGAATCGGAAGGTACCATGTGGCTGCGCACGAAACGTGATCTCCGGACCGAACAGATACAGTTCCCCCTGTCCAACCTTCGCCTGCGCAATCGCGACCGCGCCGTCCAGATAGCTCTGACCCCACGCCCACCCGCTGCGCAGAGGATGCGTGGAATCATACCACGCAACCGGCTTGACGCCCTTCAGGTCCGCATCCGGCGCCAACCTGAAAGCGGGACTGTTGTCGAACAGGACGTCGACGCTATCCGGTGATCCCGCTGCAAGTCCGAGTTCGTTGTTCACCGCGACGCTGAGTACCGATCCCGGCACGTAGAATTTCTCCGCCGGAAGCGGCCGCTCGACGCCCGTCGGAGAGCGCTCGATCAGCGCACTTGCGACCGGCAGCCCAAGCATTTCGCCAAGCGATGTCGACGTCCCGATACTCAGCACCGTACCGCCCTGCTCCATGAACTTCTTTAGCATCGGCGCGCTCTTCGCCGCCGACAGCTGCCCCGTCATGCGCACATACTCGGCGGGCACATCGCGGGGAGCGCCACCGAAGAACCCGCGCGCGCCGGCTTCGCTGAGCGCGCCCGTGGGAAGGATGAGGGCATCGTATTTCCCTTGCAGGCTGCCGGAGTCGATGTCCTTCGGATACACCAACGTGTACGGAAACTCGAATTGCTCGAGCAACCAGCGGATCTGACCCGATGGAATCGAGCCGCCGTACGTGTCCCACAGAGCAATCCGCTCTGCGCGAAGCTTCGTCGCGTCCGGGCCCGGCCGCGTGGTCGTACCGTCGAAGCTCACGCCCAGCTCCTTCGCCGCGTTCTGTATCGTCGATGTTGCCGCAGATCCGGCGCTCACGTAGAACGTTCCGGCGGGATACGTCCTGCCGTGGGACGTCACCGGAGTCTTTAGCCAGTACACGTCCGCGTGATTCTTCAACAAGCGGTTGACGACGATGAACGCATCGTTCTCTGCATGCGAAAACAGGAATCCAGCGGCGCCCCCAGCGTCGGATACGGTGCCGGCTGGTGGGGTGGCAAGGCCGATCACTTTCTCGAATGGGCCGTTGAATCCATCGAGGATCCGATCGAACTGGACGCCCATCTGATACGCGAGCGTGTAGCCGGCAATATCATACGGCCGCGTAGGAGGCGCACCCGGATAAGCAAAATCGTTCGGATAGTCCTGCGGCTCGAACATGTCGAGCACGTACGGTCGGAACGCCTGCGCTGTCTTCACCACAAATGAGCCCGCCGGATACTGTTTCCCGTTCACCGCGAATGCACTCGTTGCACGCTCCACGTCGACGCCAGCGTAACGCAGCGTGTTGACGAACTTCACCGCTGTCAGAAAATCCGGCTGGTTCGCCGGAATGATGTATCCGCGAGGATCGCGCTTCGACGGATCGTGAAGAATGCTGGTGTAGTACTTGTCATCCACCGCCGCGCTCCGGAAGCGCGGCGCAGCCGCGCGCGTGTCGGTTCGGTTGGCAGCTACCGCCGAGTCCACCGCGGCGATCCGGTCACCGGAGATCGTCCAGGAGTCGTGGCTCCCCTTGTCGATCGAGTTCCGTCCCATTTCGTAGATGTCGTACAGAAACTCGTCTTTCTGTCGTGAAGCGAGATCGAGCACCGCATAGTTGGCAGTTACCTCGTAGTCGATCGATTGCCTGAAGTGCCACTCCTGCGGCGCTATCGGATACGGATCGTCGCCATGCGGCAGCGACATCGCGGGCACGAACGGGATCTTCTCCGGCGTCGGACTCCCGATCGTCTCCGTCAGCAATCCGATCATGTTGTGGAAGTACGGCGCTGTCCTGAGGCCACCGTTCCACCACGTGGAGTATGTCGCACCGGTCCGCATCACCACACCGGGCTTGTGCTCGCGCGCAAACCTGTCGTGCATCGCCGCGCCGATGAGATCGATGTCGGTCGCAATCATCGGATCGAAATTATAGTTGAACGGATCCCTGAACGGCGGCGAAAACATCACCGCGCCTTCCGGCCCGGTCTGATGGTGATTGTAGACGATCTGCGGAAACCAGTCCCAGTAGAGAACCTTGTTTATGTTCTTCGTCTCCGCCTGGTTCGACATGTAGAAGTCACGATTGTTGTCGTGTCCTGTGTACTTCTGCCACAGCGTCGGCACGTCGACGTTGCGCTTGAGTGTGTCGGCGTCCTTCATGTACCAGCTCGACACGAGCTGCATTCCATCCGGGTTCACGTGCACGGCGAGGATGATGCAGTCGTCGAGTATTCTCTTTGTCTCGGGGTCGTTGCGCGCCAGCAGATCGTAAACAGTCTGCATAAGCTGTGCGGCACCAAGCACCTCGCTCGCGTGAAGGCCCCCGTCTATCCACACCACCGTCTTGCCTTCTGCGGCGAGAGCGTGCGCTTCATCATCGGTCAGCCCTTCCGCGTGTGCAAGACGCTGCGAGATCTCCTGATAGCGCGCGAGGTGCTTCATGTTCTCCGGCGACGTGATGATCGCCATCAGCTGGGGCCGGCCCTCAGCGGTCTTCCCGATGTCCACCAGCTTCATGCGATCCGATTGGCCAGCCAGCTTGTGCCAGTAAGCCTCGAACTGATCGTACGTCGCGAGCCAGTAGTCGTCGCCGATGTTATGCCCGAACATCTGCTTCGGCGTTGTGATTGACGCGGTAACGGGCGCCTGCGCTACGCTCGTGCTCGGCGTTGCAAGGACGCACGCGGAAGCCAGTACGAGGCTGGCACGCGCAATGGCTCCGTGTAGTACCCTGGTGTTCTTCAGCATCGGCGTTGCGACTTGGGGATGATTGACGGGACGCGAGAATCCGCTCGTCCCAACATACGCGCTCGCCGCGCCGAGTGATGGGCTCAGTGCGTGTGCCGAAACCCCTGGCAGAGCACAGCGGAAGCGCCTTCCGCCTGGCAGTGACTCGTCGACACCGACGATGCGCTGGCGTACGAGCCGCCGTACACCGCCGACGGAAATGCGCCAGCGGCGTAGCTCTGGCGCGTCGCCGATCCCCAGCGGGCCCGGGTTCCGCGCACGTCGATGTGCGCGAACGGGCCGCTCGGCCCCATCTCGCGATAGAGACCTAGACCACCCGCAAGCTCTGGATGAGCTCGCTCGACACGATCCACTGCGGCTTCGATCACTCGAACGTCTGCCGCATCCACTCGACCGTCGTGATTGAGGTCGTCCATGCGCCCGTCACCATCCGCATCGATGATCATGTCCACCGCGTCGCCGTACTGATGACGACTCTCCCGCGCGCGTCCGCTCGCGTCGCCCAACGACTCGTTGTACCACGGAGTCCTGAACCCGGAGAGCACTTCGACATGCTTGGTCGACACACCGTGCATCTCGAGATCCTCGAGTACCAGCTCGAGCTTGTCCAGCAGCGCCTCGCGCAGGACTATGTATTTCGGAAACGCAGCGCCATCGTGCGTAACAAAATCACCGAGCGTGAAGTGGTCTGATACCGGTACGTTGGCGTTCTCCGCGGTGACCTCCACGAAGCCCGCTGGATTCTCGTACGCGTCCGAGTGGACCTCGTGCAGCTCAGCAGGCCAGAACCCTACGCGGTAGGAGCCGATCGTAGCGCCGTGCTTTTCATCGAATGGCACGACGCCGATGAATGCGAACGGATGCCCGGCCACGCCGCCTGGAACCGGGTATACGCCGGCCGGTGCGTCGCCTGCTGTCATGAGATGGATCCTCAACCGCCCGCTCATCCCCGTGCTCGTATCGCCGCGCTCCGTTGGAGGAACCAGATCCATGGGCACCGACGCGACTGCCGGGACAGGAACCGGGGCTGCCACGGACACGACCACGGCTGCAGTACGAACTGCCGCGTGCCGCTTGCTGCGAGGCGGATTGGCTCCCCTCGCCAACGCGGGAATGGTCGCGGCGCCCAACAACAGGCACAACGCGGCGGCCCCAATGGGGTCGATCCGCGGCATTTTGAGCATCCCCCTAGTATCGGCGGCCGAAGCGCGATCAACTCCATCAAATCCACGCAGGCGTCGTTATTCCCGTGAAAGCCGGGTTTAACGGCTATCGGCTCCCGAACAGTCGTTCGATTCACTAGCAACCTCGCCTCGTCGCCTCCACTGCCACATTATTGCTCCGGCGAAAACACCCGACCCATCCCCATGCCTGCATTTCCCTTGGTGCACCTCCAGTGGATCGACTACGCGCTCATGGGCGTTTATTTCGCCTTCGTGCTCGGCATCGGCTGGATGCTTCGCAGGTCAGCACGAACCAGCACCGACTTTTTTCTATCCGGGCGTTCGCTGCCGGCATGGGTGACAGGGCTGGCTTTCCTCTCAGCCAATCTCGGCGCACAGGAAGTCATCGGCATGGGGGCATCGGGCGCCAAGTACGGCATCGCCACCAGCCACTTCTACTGGATCGGCGCGATTCCGGCGATGGTGTTCGTCGGCCTCTTCATGATGCCGTTCTACTACGGCTCGCGGGCCCGCTCGGTACCGGAATATCTGCGCCTGAGATTCGACGAGAAGACGCGCACCTTCAATGCAGCATCGTTCGCCGTGATGACGATCTTCTCGTCAGGCATATCGATGTACGCCATGGGCAAGCTCTTCAACCTGCTGCTCGGCTGGAGCTTCAACTCCAGCGTGCTGATCTCGGCCGTGATCGTGCTTTGCTACGTGCTGTTCGGCGGCCTGCGCAGTGCGATCTACAACGAAGTGCTGCAGTTCTTTCTCATCGTGTTCGGCTTCATGCCGCTGGTATATCTGGGAATGCGGGCCGTCGGCGGCTGGCATGGACTTCAGGCGCGGCTCGACGTCGCCGCGCGCGCACATGGCTTCGCCGCCGGTGCATACACGCACGCGTGGACGACGATGGGCAGCGCATCGCACAACCCCATCGGCGTCGAATGGTTCGGGCTCGTCATGGGACTCGGCTTCGTCCTGTCGTTCGGATACTGGTGCACCGACTTTCTTGTCGTTCAGCGCGCGATGGCGGCCGATTCGATGAATGCGGCACGGCGAACTCCGCTCGTCGCTGCAGTGCCCAAGATGCTCTTCCCGTTTCTGGTGATTCTTCCTGGAATGATCGCGCTTGTCTTGACGAGCACCCATGCGGGAGGCGTCGCGTCATTCGCGCGCGGCATGGGAGAAGGACTGATTCCGGCGAAGTTGACAGCCGCCGGCACTCCGCTCACCGATTCGAGCGGACGCATGATCCTCGATTACGATCTCGCGACGCCGATGATGCTCATTCATCTCTTCCCTGCAGGGATGCTGGGACTTGGGCTCACTGCGCTGCTCGCATCGTTCATGTCGGGGATGGCCGGCAACGTCACTGCGTTCAATACCGTGTGGACGTACGACATCTACCAGAGCCACATCAGACCGGGCGCGACGGACGCGCACTATCTGTGGATGGGCCGAGTCGCGACCGTCGGTGGCATCGCACTCTCGATCGCTGCCGCGTACGTCGCTGCATCGTTCAACAACATCATGGATCTGCTGCAGCTCGTATTCGCCTTCGTCAATGCGCCGCTGTTCGCCACGTTCGCGCTCGGCATGTTCTGGAAGCGGACCACCGGACACGGCGCGTTCGTCGGACTGCTGAGTGGGACTGCGGCGGCCGCGATCCATCATGGGCTGTCACTTCCCGCAGGCGCGACTATCGGTGTGAAGGGCGGATATCTCGGCGTGATCTGGACATATCCCAGCGAGCTCGCGCAGACGTTCTGGACGGCGATCATCGCGTGGGTCACGTGCTGCATCGTTACCGTCATCATCAGCCTTTTTACCAAACCCAAGCCGGAATCCGAGCTTGGCGGCCTGGTCTATGCGCTCACACCAAAACCGATCGACAATGCCGCGACATGGCTGCAGCGCCCTGCGGTACTCGCATGCGTGATACTCGGGCTCACGCTAGCGCTCAATCTCGTGTTCTTCTGAGGACGGAATGAACGGATCCGCGAATCTCGACATTCGGCTACCGATGGGCGCGTTGTTCGCCTTGATCGGATTGCTGCTCATGCTCTACGGCCTGTTCGCACAGACAGCCGCGACGTCCCTCGGCGCGAATATAGATCTCTGGTGGGGCCTTGTAATGTTCATCTTCGGCGTCCTGCTGCTCGCACTCGCGCGCGCATCCAGGCTTCGTTTCATTCGCAGTGAGGATTCCCAGCTATGAACCGGCTTCGCACACTGATCGGCGTTCTCGGAGTCACACTCCTTGTAACACTCGTTGGCGCAAGCGCACCACACGTCCCGCTCGTCGACAACGGACTTGCGCTCACGCCGCCGATGGGATGGAACAGCTGGAATCACTTCTCATGCCACATAAACGAGTCGATTGTGAGAGAGACAGCCGACTCGATGGCCGCCGACGGCATGCGCGACGCTGGTTACAAGTACGTCGTCATCGATGATTGCTGGCAGGTGAGTCGCGACGCCAACGGAACGATCGTCGCGGATCCCGTGAAATTTCCCCATGGTATCGCGGCGCTGGCGGCTTACGTCCACAGCAAGGGGCTCAAGTTCGGGATCTACACCGACGCCGGCACCAAGACGTGCCAGGGCAGGCCCGG
This sequence comes from uncultured Gemmatimonadales bacterium, assembly GCA_963731305.1. GTDB lineage: Bacteria > Gemmatimonadota > Gemmatimonadetes > Gemmatimonadales > Gemmatimonadaceae > Fen-1247. The sequence goes on from CAVSUQ010000007.1 coordinate 230,250, forward strand.
CACTTATGGTCATGAGGAGCAGGACGCACGCACCTACGCATCGTGGGGCGTCGATTACGTGAAGGAAGACTGGTGCAACGCGACCGGGCTCGACGCGCCCACGCAGTATGCGAAGTTCCGCGACGCTCTCGCGCACTCAGGTCGACCGATAGTCTTCAGCATCTGCGAGTGGGGTCACAATCAACCGTGGAACTGGGCTCCCGAGACCGGCAATCTCTGGCGCACCACCGAAGACATCGAGGACAAGTGGTCCACGATGCTCACCAATCTCGACATATCGGCACAGCACTCCAAGATTGCGCATCCCGGCGCCTGGAACGATCCAGACATGCTCGAGGTCGGCAACGGCGGAATGACCGACGCCGAATATCGCGCACACTTCAGTCTGTGGGCAATCATGGCCGCGCCGCTCATGTCCGGCAATGACGTTCGGAGCATGTCAGCCGCTACGAAGGAGATACTTCTCAATCCCGAAGTGATTGCTGTCGACCAGGATTCACTCGGCGCGCAGGGTGTGATCACGTGGGAGCCCGCTCCCACGCTTCAGGTCTGGTCCAAGCCGTTGCGTGGCGGCGCGATCGCTGTCGCGTTGCTCAATCGCTCCGACACGGCGGCGAAGATTCCAGCCAACTTCTGGCGTGCGGGGCTGCACGTGGATTCAGCGAACGTGCGCGACCTGTGGCTGCACCGCGATCTGGGCAGGTTCAAGGGAGAGTATGCGACGACGGTGCAGCCGCACTCGGTCGTCATGGTTCGCGTCACGCGATGACGCCGCCGTAGCTACGAGATCAGCCTGAAATCATCCTCGACGCGCCGAATGATGCTCGTCGGGGAATTGCAGTTCGGAAAGAGCAGCGCGTCGCTCACCGACGTGAGCGCGATGCGCATGACCCTGAATCGCTCCGCGGCCAGCGCGTAGAAGTCGCTCACGCCAGCTTCCTTCGCCAGCACATGGTCCGCTGCGAGCGCATAGCCCCTGCGGCCCATCGACTCGTAGTACTCCAGGTCCGGTCCGCCCTTCCGCCAGCGGCGCTCCTCGATGTGATCCGGAAATACGCCGCTGAACCAGAGCGCATAGTTGCCGAGGTGTGTGCGCGCGAGAAAGGCACGCTTGGGATCCGCACTGTCGGCCGCCGCTAGAATCTCGCCCAGCGTGCCATACGTCTCGTCATCGAATCTGCTTATGCGTTGTGCGCGGTCACGCAGTCCGAACTCCATGAACAGCGATGCAAGAAAATCGGCGAGGGTACGATCGCGCTCTCCAACGTGCGTGAGCGCGTGGCGCATCACCACATAAGCTACGAGCGCGTACGACGCTATGATGCCGCGGTCCGTACGCATGAGCCCGACAAGGAGCCGTGGATCATCGAGCAATACGTCGACGCCATCTTGCGCGAGCCGGCGCTCCCCTTCCTCGAGATCAGCGATACGACCCGATGCGATGACGTGCAGGGCGAGCTGCGCGTCGTCCCGCGTGAGTGAAGCGCGAACATTGGGTTGAACCATTGCGCGTACTCTCCGATTTGGGCCTCTCGGTCGGGGCCTCGTGGGAAGTATCGGCATGTCGCCGTCAACAACTGGATCCGACTCTGGTCTGACCTGCGCTAATTTACGGCAATGCCGGTACACCCACACAGTAGACGGTGGGAGCTTGCGATCGTTCTGGACGACGCCAGCGATACGCCTCTCTACTTGCAGATAGCGCGCAGCATCAGCGCTGACATACTGGAAGGACGCCTCAGCGCTGGAGACGCACTTCCTGGGAGTCGGACGCTCGCTCACGCACTGGGCGTGCATCGCAATACGGTGCTCGCAAGCTACACCGAGCTGGTGACCGAAGGCTGGCTCCGCACCGAGATTGCTGGCGGCACTTTCGTATCAGACTCCATGCCGGTCCGGAAGGCGAGACCGCAACGCGATATGCGCCCGCACATCGCGCAGCAGCCCGGCTACCTGCTCGAGCGATCGACAAACTACGAGAAAGTGCCGGCGTATTCTTCTGGTACACTCGTGCTGGCCAAGGGTGCCCCGGACACGCGCCTGCTTCCCGTCATAGAGCTCGCGCGCGCGTACCGCCGCGTGCTTACGCGCGATGGCCGGCGGCTTCTTACCTACGGCGACCCGCGCGGACTCCAGGCATTGCGCGCGGAACTCCGGGAACTGTTATCAGACTCGCGCGGCATCAACGCGACTACTGATTCGATCATGGTGACTCGCGGCAGCCAGATGGCTATAGATCTCGCCGCACGCGCACTCATCACGCCGGGCGACGTGGTGGTTGTCGAAGCTCTGGGACACAGGCCTGCGTGGAATGCGTTCCGGCTGGCGGGAGCGATGCTCATAGCCGCCCCGCTCGACGAGGAGGGATTACGAGTCGACGCGCTCGAAGCGATCGTTGCGACAAACAGGGTTCGCGCGATCCACGTCACGCCACATCATCAATTTCCGACAACTGTCGTAATGTCAACTGAGCGGCGCGCCCAACTGCTCGAGCTTGCGCACACGCATCACGTAGCGATAATAGAGGATGACTACGACTACGAGTTTCACTACGACGAGCGTCCGGTCTTCCCGCTGGCAAGCGCTGATCGTAACGGCGTCGTAGTCTACGTCGGAACACTGTCGAAGATTCTCGCGCCAGGCTTACGCGTCGGATTCGTCGTCGCGCCAACGCCTGTGATAGATGCGATGACTGCCATACGCGTGGCGGCGGATCTACAGGGTGACCTTGCAGTGGAATGCGCGATCGCCGAGCTGTTCGCGACAGGTGAGCTGGGCCGACATGTTCGGCGGATGCGCCGCGTGTACCGTAGCAGGCGCGACGCCCTGGTGACCGCGCTCTCGGACGAACTGGCATCGGTCGTGAGCTTCTCGGTACCCTCCGGAGGAATGGCACTCTGGGCTCGCGTTGCCGACGGTGTCGATGTCGACGAGTGGGCGCACCGGGCGCTCGCCCACGGCGTCGCGTTCCGTGGCGGGCGCATGTACGATTTCAAGGGAAATAGCCAACCCTTCACTCGGCTCGGCTTCTCTTTTCATGACGAAGCCGAGCTTGCAGAAGCCGTGCAAAGAATGGAGAGAGCGCTAAATGATCTCCGTCACAGTCCTGCGACATGAGCGCTTGCTATTCATCGTCGGCACTGTCGCCCGCGCTGTGTCGGACCGTGAGGTTGTAGGTGACGGACGATTGATTGTTGTGCGTATCCGACGACGTGAACACGATCGTGTGCACGCCGGCGCTCAGCGGATGCAGCATCACATAATAGCCATCCGAGACAGCAGGCTGTGGGCGGCCGGTGATGCATCCGTCGAGCGACGTCTGCAGTGTAGTGTTTCCCGTGAACTGGAATAGCGGCGACGTGTAGCGGTAGCTGAACAGATTCGGAACTTCCTGGCCGTCCACCGTCAGCGTCAGCGCGTTCACCAGATCGACTGTCTGCATCGCGCCCTGCGTGAGAAAGTCCTGTAGCGATTGGCCCGGCGCGGGATGGAAGCTCGTGTCGGGACAGGGGTAATCGTTAAGGACTCCCGACAGGTTCACCATCAGCGCCTTTCCTTTCGGAATCGTGCACGTGCGTGTGACGGAACCTGTCCCGACCAGAGCCAGATACCACACCTTCCCTTGCTGACTCACCGTGCAGTCGGCACCGGTCATGTCGAGCTCTGGATTCTTATCGGTTGGAATCGAAACGATATACTTCCACCAGTTCTCGCTCCATTTGATCATGTTCTGACCATAAGGATGTGCTTCCGGAGCGAAAGCCAGCGGGCCGTGCGCATTGCTGGTGGTTGCACTCGCGACGTTCGCGGCGGGCGCAAGGTTGTCGGCGCTCCTCGTAGCCGGCGCCGTCATCTTTCCCGTATCGCACGCGGCTAGCATCGCGAGTGGGATGAGAAGCAACAGACGATTGTACGGCAGCATGGCATCTCCTGGTTGAGTGTGCAGCTGCAATATTGCGCGCACATCACCACGCGGTAGATCCAGTTTGGGAAACGCCCGCTAGACCACTTCAGCCAGCTGCACCGAACTTCCCGAGCCAGAGGCCAAGTGCGAACACGATTCCGCCTCCGCCGATCACCTGCACTATGGTTCGAGTGAGCGGACTCTTCATGTATCGGAAACGGATATACGCGATGCTGACGAGCTCCACAACGACAACAACGTACGCGACCGACATCGCCGTACTTAGCCGCGTTATGAGAAACGGAAGCGTGTGACCCATACCGCCGATGAGCGTGCCCAAACCCGTAACGCCAGCGTGGAGACCGATCCGTCCATCAATCCCAGCAGTCCGGGTTGGATTACCCGGAGAATTCTTACGCGATCGGTAGACTGGGGAGTTCGCGGGGATGACAACTTGAGCGTCCTGATCGAGGTCTTCGGTGACCCGTGTGATGCACTGGTGATCCGGCTGTAGCTTCAATGGTCGCCATTGTTCGCTGGATATTCCCTTGACTAGGCGGGTAGCATGAATGCAGCAGTTCTCATTTCGCGCGTTGGAAGCCAGCACGGACTGAGCCAAGCTCAGATTGCCGAGCGCGTTGGCGCACATCCCGATCACGTCGCGGCGTGGAGCAGAGGCGAGGACTGTCCACCCGACAAGCACCGGCTCCTGCAGCAGTTGGCCGCGTCGAAGCAATCAGAAACGCGTTAGCGGAAGAGCCTCTCGGCGATCTCGATCATCAACATGCGGATCGTGCGACGCACCGTGGGACCGCCTTAGGAACTGGCCGGAGCGTCCTGGACGCGAAAAGCCCGACAGCACCTAACTGACTAACTCGGTCCGAGATTGTCCGGACAGCGTTTGTGGTGACACCCGCACGGGACTGCCGCGTCGGGCCGTAAGTCTACTCTGACCTCAGCGCCTGCATCGGATCGATGCGCGCGGCCCGGAGCGCAGGCACCAGGGCGGCGAGTAACGCCGCTGCGGCGAGGATAAGGGTGGTGACAATGAATGTCGCGCTGTCGGTGACGGAGACATCATAGAGAAGACTCCCCAGCACCCGGGTGAAACCCAGCGCACTAGCGAGGCCGATGACGATGCCCATCCCTGTCATCACCCCGGTTTCCGCCAGCACCAGGCCCACCACGTGGCCGCGGGCTGCTCCGAGCGCAACGCGCACGCCGATCTCCTGAGTGCGTTGCTGCACCGTGTACGCCGTCACGCCGTATATGCCCACCACGGCGAGTCCGAGGGCGAGCAGCGCGAAGGCGCCCACGAGCGTCATGTTGAAGCTGCGCGCCGCTGTGGACCGGCCAACCAACGCGTTGAGAGTGGCGAACGCGGCCACGGGCTGCTGCGGATCGATCGCCGTGACCGCCCTGCGCACCGCGGCGGCGAGGCCCAGGGGGTTGTGGGTTGCGCGGGCGACGATCCAGCTGGCGATCATCCCGGACCTGGGCTCGCCCTGTGAGAGGGGCAGGTAAATCTCGGACTTCAACGGGTCCGTAAGCGACGCGTAGTGGACGTTCCCGATCTCGCCCACAATCATCGTCGGTACGCCGTCTGCTCTTCGGAGCGACAACGTACGCCCGATGGGGTTCTCGTTCGGCCACAGGCGCTTGGCGAGGGCCGCGTTGATAATCGCCACCGGCTGTGTGTCGGTGCGGTCGTCGTCCGTGAACCGGCGGCCGACGAGGAGCGGGATGCGCAACGTGTGGAAGAAGGCCGGGTCCACCATGTCCTGTTCGACGTCCACGGCGCCCCCCTGCACGCCGAGGCGGAAGCTGACGACCTCGCCGGTCATAGGCAGCGTCTGGGAGACCGACGCGCTCTCAACGCCCGGCTGATGCCTGAGCTCCTGGACCACCCTCTGGTAGAAGTCCAACTGCTGTGGCATAGTCGCGTAGCGCGCGGGCGTGAGGCGGATGCGCGCCGTCAGCACGTTGTGGACGTCGTAGCCAGGATCGACACTCTGGAGACGCACGAAGCTGCGCACCAGAAGCCCCGCACCGGTGAGCACGACAAGCGCCAGGGCGATCTCCGCCGCAACCAGACCACGCTGCAGACGGCGGCGCCCGGGTCCGGCGGTTGCCGTGGAGCTTCCCTCGCGCAACGAGGTGTCCAGCGCCACCGCGCTGGAGCGCCATGCCGGCGCGAGGCCGAAGGCGATTCCAGCGATCAGGGAGATGAGCAGCGCGTACCCCAGCGTGGCCGCATCCACCCCGATCTGATGGGTGCGTGGCAGTACCTCCGGCCACGCTCTCAGAATCGCCGATACCCCAACCTCGGCGAAGAGCAGCCCCACCGCGCCACCGGCCAAGGCGAGCACGACGCTCTCCGTGAGGAGCTGTCCCATCAGCCGGCCGCGCCCGGCACCCAGCGCGCGGCGCACGGCGAACTCCCGCTGACGCGCGCTGGAACGGGCCAGCAGCAGGTTCGCAGCGTTCACGCAACCGATGACGAAGACGAATCCCACCAGCGCCAGCAATACCAGCAGAGGCGTGCGCGTGTCGCCCACGTCCTCATCCCGCAGGCGCATTGCGGAAAAGCGTTCCGGTTGAACACCGAGCGGCGTGCTCTGGCGCGCGGCGACGACCGCAAGGTCCGCCGCCAGCCGCTGGATGTCGATGCCATCACGGAGGCGTCCGACGGTGTTGAGCGCCTGAAAGTCCGGGTTCGTCTCCAGTTCCGGTTGCGCGACGAACGCCTGGCCCAGTGGCATCCAGATCTCAGTGCCCTCGTCGGGAAAGGCGAACCCCGCCGGCATCACGCCCACGACCGTGTAGCCATTGCCGTCCAGGGTCACCACGTGGCCGACGGCGCTGGAGTCGCCTCCGAAGAGCTGCAGCCACAGGCCATGGCTCAGCACCACCACGGGGTCATGGAGATCCGACAGGGCAAAGCCGCGGCCCAGCGCCGGTCGCACGCCCAGGAGCTTCAAGAGCGAGGGCGAGGCGAGAACCGCCTGCACCTCCCGGGGTTCGCCCCGTCCCGTGAGGTTGTAGCGGGTCTCGGTGAATCCGGCGACGCTGCTCAAGTCGTCGTGGAGGCCGCTGACGTCCTGGACCTCTTGGTAGGAGAGCGGGCCTCGGCCCATGGGCGCAAGAGCGGCTTTGCCGCCCGTGCTCCACAACTCTACAAGCCGGTCGTCGTGCGGATACGGGAGAGGCTTGAGCAACACGCTCTCCGCCACGCTGAAGATCGCGATGTTGGCACCGGTGCTCAGCCCCAGCGTCAGTATGACAATTGCGGCGAACATCGGGTTGCGTACGAAGTGTCGGACGGCAAACCGCACGTCATGGCGTACGCGGTCGAAACGTTCGGAGAGCTGCACCGTTCGCTCACGCCGGATTCCCAGCTTGTGAAGGGTCTTGGAGATGGCGTCGACGTCGCCGAAGCGGCGAAGCGCCGCCTCTCGCGCTTCGCTCGGCGTCATTCCGGCAGAGGCCGCGTACTCCGCGATCTGCGACTGGAGGTGGAACTGGACCTCGGCATCCGCATCCGCCGCTGGATCTGACCGCCAGCGGCGCCAGAAACGGCGCGTCCGCGGCGGTGGAGACATGGGCTCGGAGTCCGACAAGCGCATAGCGGCGGCGGAGTCAGGCGGGTTGGCGAGTAGCCGAGAACACCTTGGCGACCGCGGAAACAAACCGGCTCCAATTTTCGGCTTCGCGGGTGAGCTGCCGCCGGCCGGCGGTGGTGAGCTGGTAGTACTTGGCGCGCCGATTGTTTTCCGTCAGTCGCCACTCCGACTTGATCCAGCCGCGGTTCTCCATCCGGTACAGCGCAGGGTATAGGGTACCTTCTTCGAGGTTCAGAGCGTCGTCGGTGACCTGACGGAGCCATCGGGCGACTCCGAACCCGTGCATCGGCCCCCAAGACAGCGTCTTCAGGATCAGCCCGTCGAGGCTGCCTTGAAGAACGGAAACACCGGAGTTCGCCACGCCTGCTCCCCTAGATAGTCTAATGAACGTATCATCTCTCACTTAGAGCGTCAAGGGGAAGCGCTGGCCTCCCGGGTCGCGTCACGAAGTCCGGTGCAAATGGTACAGGCCTGACTCCTTCGCTATCCATGCCGCAGCAACCACCGGTTGGAGCGGTCGCATTGCCTGAGCAAGGCCGTCGCAGTGGAGGACGGATCCCAATTGAACGTCGCAATCACGTCCGTAGGCGAGCTGGTTGAGGTGGTTACCGATGCGGGCGCGGTGCCGGATGAGCTCTGGGTTGGCCTGCGGACGGCGAACCCGCGGCGCCGCGCCGAGCGCTCTCTCTCGCATATAGCGCGCGGGAGGTGTTCCGCAGTCGGCAGCACGCCAGTCGCCCCGGTCGCTGTTGACGATGCAGCGCGCGAAGTGCGCGGTGCATCAGAAACCGCACACAAACTGCACCAGGCACTCTGATGCAAAAAGCCCGGTACGACCGAAGTCATTACCGGGCTTGCACTTACTTCAGTTGCCCCTCCTGGGGTCGAACCAGGACTCTTCCGCTCCAGAGGCGGACGTGTTGCCAGTTACACCAAGGGGCACCTCCGGCCGTCATACCGCCGGTAGATCATCCAAAGCTACCATGCACCCCGACCCCCATCAACCCCAGCGGACGGTCAACGCCAACCCTGTTCGCCCCTCGCGCGTACCTATATAATCTGGAACCCCATTTCGAGCCGGGATCCCATCCCGACCCTGCTCCAACCATCTGGTCGATTACCCTCATCTCAAAGTCATGAAACGCCTCTTCCTCATAGCGGCCTCAGCGCTCGCGCCAACACTTGTCGGAGCACAAGCCGCTGCGACCCAGGCATCCGACGTCGTCCCGTATCCGCCGACGACGCTCCCGCTCAAGCACACCCCCGAGCCCACCACGGCTGCGATCACCGCGCAGGACCTGATGACTCGCCTCTACATCTTCTCCGACGACTCGATGCAGGGCCGCGAGGCGGGTACGATCGGCAACGTCAAGGGAACGGACTACATCGCGAGCGAGGTCAAGAAAATGGGCCTCATCCCCGCAGGCGATAACGGCACTTACTTCCAGACCATTCCGCTCAAGGTTCGCTCCGTCGATCCGTCGTCCAGCTTCACTGTCGGAGACGTAACGCTCACCTATGGCACTGATTGGGTCGCTACCGGTGCCAAGTCGATAAACCTGAATGGCGTTCAGCTCGTCTACGGTGGCGTGCTTGGAGACACCACCCAGATGATCAAGGCGGGCGCAGGAGCCGGCAAGTTCGTCATCTTCACGATGGCGCCCGGTGCGTCGCCGCGTACGATGCGCGCGGCGGCGGGAGCCGCCGAAGGGGCGGTTGCAGTGGGTATCGTCGGGCTCGACCAGTTCATGCCATTCTTCACACGTCCGCAAACCTTCGTGGACGACCCGAGCAATGAGCCCCCGCAGTCTCCCCCGCCGACGATTCTCCTGACGAGAGCCGCCGCCGGCAGGCTGACCGCAGGCGCGGCGCCGCTCGCACCAGGATTCGTCGATCCGACCCCAGCCAACTTCAATCTCAAGCTCTCTGTTGAGCCGACCCCATATCCGGCGCGGAACGTCGTCGGCATCGTCCGCGGAAGCGATCCCAAGCTCGCCGGCGAGTACGTCGCACTTGGCGCCCACAACGATCACATCGGCATGACCAACCACCCGGTGGATCACGACTCGCTGCGGTTCTTCAACCACATCGTGCGCCCGGGCGGCGCCGAGGACGGGGGCAAGCAGGCGACGCCGGAGCAGCAGGCCGAAGTGAACAAGGTGCTCGCCGACTTCCGCGCGGCGCATCCCGGCTCGATGCGCGCCGATTCAATCGACAACGGCGCCGATGACGATGGCTCAGGCTCGGTCAGCGTTCTCGAAATCGCCCAGAAGGTCTCGTCGCTCAAGACCAAGCCAAAGCGCTCGATTCTTTTCGTCTGGCACGTAGGCGAGGAGAAAGGACTGCTCGGCTCCGCGTACTTCACCGATCATCCCACCGTGCCGCGCGACTCCATCGTCACCCAGCTCAACATCGACATGGTCGGACGCGGCGATGCATGGGACATGACCGGACACGCGATTGATGGTGCAGATCTCCACGGCAATTCCAACTACCTGCAGCTCGTCGGCTCGCGCCGGCTCTCCACCGAGCTCGGCAATCTCGCCGAAACGGTGAACAAGGAAGACCACCACAACCTGGCGTTCGATTACTCGATGGACGCCAACGGTCATCCGCAGAACATCTACTGCCGCAGCGATCACTACGAGTATGCACGCTACAACATTCCGATCATTTTCTTCACCACGGGTGGTCACTCGGACTACCACCAGGTAACGGATGAAGCGCAGTACATCGACTATCCGCACATGGCGCGGGTCGACAACTATATCGAAGACCTCCTGGTCCACGTAGCCGATCTCGATCACCGCCCGGTGGTCGACGGCCCGCACATGGACCCGCACGGAGTCTGCAAGCAGTAACGCCGCCGGATCGCGATGCTTTGAATGGGGGCGCGGACATGGTCCGCGCCCCCATTTACCTTACAGGAACCTTACAACGGGCGCCGCGGCCCGGACGTAGCAAGTCCAGCGATTCTACACATCAATCCGAAACACCTATGAAACGGCTATTACCAACATTGCTATTTCTCGCTCTCCCGGCGGTACTACATGCACAGAGTTCGGTGCATGGCACCGTCGTCGATCGGCAGAGCGGTTCCCCCGTCTCCGGGGCTTCCGTGACGACCACCGGATGCTACCACTACGGTCGTCACCAACGAGGCTCGGCGCCTTCACTTTGAGCACCGACAGCCCATCACCAGCATCACGGTCTCGGCAAGCGGCTACACCGCGCAGGAAGTCCCCGTCAGCGACCCGACTCAGCCACTGCGCATCCGGCTGGTTCCAGCGCATGGCGAACTACCTGGCGTGCAGATCGTCGGAACCATGGCGCAACCCTCCACGGCTGAGCTCACGCAGCAGGATCTGCAACGCGCCAACGGCCTCAGCCTCCAGAACTCGATCAACACCGTGCCGGGTGTCTTCATGCAATCGCGCACTCCGTGGGGCGGCGCGAGAATTACGGTCCGCGGCTACTATCCCGAGCACCAGCGGCAACAGCCCCAACTCCAACGGACTCGGCTACGGCGTCTTCCTCAACGACATCCCGATCACCGATGCAAGCGGCGCCACGATCCTCGATGACATCGACTACGCATCGCTCGGCAGCGTCGAAGTCATCAAGGGGCCGGCATCGAGTCTTTATGGAAGCCAGATCGGCGGTACGGTCCTGCTCAACACCGCGCGTCCGCCAGCGAATGCGACGAGCGTGAGCCAGTCCGTGCTCTCGGGCACCTATGGTCTGCTTCGCACCAACAGCACCTTCCAGAGCGCGACCGACAATTCCGATTTCGTCCTGAATTACGGCCATCAGAAGTACGATTCGTTCCGCCCGAACAGCGGCTCCGACAAGGACTACATCCGCGCAACCGGTGACTTCGACGTAAGCGCCGACCAGACGTTATCGACGTACTTCTCATACAACCGGTCGTTCGAAGGGCTTGCCGGTGAAATCGACAGTACCGCATTCTACAATCGCGAGCCTGTCAGCAATCCGGCGTACCTGGCGAACAACTCGCACATACAGATCGGGAGCTTCGTCGCCGGCTTCACCGACCACTATCGCATCAACGACAACTTCACCAACCAGACTACGTTATTCGGTAGCGGCCGCTCTTACAGCCAGCCGTTCGCGCACGGCTACACCGACGCCAACCAGTTCAACTTCGGTGGCCGCACCGCGTTCGGCTACAGCGGACTGTGGGGGAACGTCGGGGTGACCGGCACGCTCGGCGGGATGCTCCAGCGCTCCGACATTACGACGAACGGTGTTTTCATCATTCCGGCACCGCCGTATCCTGAGCGTCCCACCGATCAGGAGAACTACGCATCCAATGGCTCGCTGTTCACCGAGTGGACGTTTGCGCTGCCGGACGAGTTTACGGTTACGGCCGGCGCGAGTCTCAACAAGAACCAGTTCGGCATTCGCAATCTGCTCAAGGCCGGTGTGCTGTTCGACACGACCTCCACGATCACCAGGTCGTTCGACGCCGAGCTGACGCCGCGTCTCACCGTAACGAAAGCGTTCGGTAGCGACGTGTCGGTGTATGCCAGCGTGAGCTCCGGCTACACGCCGCCGCTCCTGACAAACGTGATCGATAACACCGGCGCCGTGGACGCATCGCTCAAGCCGGAGCGTGCGGTGCAGTACGAGATCGGCACCCAGAGCAGCCTGTTCGACAACAAGCTCACAGGTCAGATCGCGTTGTTCGATATCGAGAATACCAACAAGCTCGTTTCGGAGACGATCAACTCGGTGACGTTCACCACGAATGCCGGTAAGCAGCGCAATCGCGGCGCCGAAGTTTCGCTCAGCTACCTCGCAATCGACGCCAAGGATCAGCCGATCTCGATGCTGCGCCCGTGGATCTCGTACTCGTACACGGACGCCAGGTTCATCGACTTCAAGAGCGACAACAACAACACAACGGCCACGATCGACTTCTCGGGCAACGCCGTGCCGCGCGTGCCGAAGAACATGTTCAACGCTGGCATCGATATCGCGTCGCGTACCGGGCTTTATCTCAACAGCTCGTATCAGTACGTCGACAAGGTTCCGGTGACGTACGACAACTCGACCTACGTCAAGTCATATGATCTGCTTGGCGCCAAGGTCGGCTACAAGCAGAAGGTCGACAAGCACTGGATGCTCAACGTGTTCGCCGGTGGCGACAATCTGCTCGGCAACACGTACTACAGCTTCCTCTTCGTCGGTCCAAACTACAAGGGACTCGCGCAGGCCGCGGACGGCGGCACCGGAGATGGCTACATCATTCCCGGACCGTACAACGCAACCTTCTACGGGAGCCTCGGCCTCACGTACACGTTCTGAGAGTCGCGACTCTGCCGTCAATGAGTCGCTTTCCCACGAAAGTGGCTTGATAAAAATTGTCATTCCCGCGAAAGCGGGAATCCATCTGTTGCCGACCAGCTCGGGCTATGATCGCGTCCCGAAATCGATAACATGGATTCCCGCTTTCGCGGGAATGACAGACTCCCTGATCTACTGGCGCCGAGGCTTGTCCGTGCGGCTCGAGTCCACATCACGATCCGGATCCAGAGCACGCTCAGCCTTGCCGAAGTTTTTCTGAACGTTGCCCTTCACCTGATCGGCGCGGCCCTCGCTGTGCATCTTGGAGTCATCCAGTGCATCGCCCACGTCTCCCTTCACGCGGCCAGCCGCTTCCTTCATCGCGCCCTTTGCTTCGTTCGCGGATCCTTTCCTGTTCATGTCGCCCATTGTCGTACCCTCCCTATTTAACGATGATAGGCCTGAATAAAGCAAGCAACATGCCGAGTTACGGCTGCCGGGATTGGATATGTACCGTACCAATCAAGGTTGGGATTGAACGATCACTGGAATATCTTTGTATGCTGCTGTACCGATCACCCTGACGCACATTGACCAGATTCCCTCCGGCGACGCACCATACTGCTTCGCAAACTCACGCGGCTTGCACCGGCGATGCTGGCTGCAACGCTGATCGTCGCCTGCGCCGACGTACCATCCGCGTTCGGGCCTACACCCGCGCAGGCGCGTGCGAACGCCGATGGATTGTTCGGCGCGTTCGTGAAGCGATTCACCAACGTGGAGCGGACTCCGCGCTACGCCCGCGCGCGTGAGATGCTGCTGCACTACGCGCTCACTCCCTCCGAAGTCTTTGGCGATACAACGATCTGGACCCAGAACGGGCCCGACGATAATCGCACGCTGTTCGGCAACGCCAAATTCATCAACGGACGTTACGTGTTCAGCAACACCGTAACCGACAGTCCTGTCCAGGAACTTGGTGAGGGACGTCATATCATGCGTCTTCACAAGCTCGCCAATGGTGATTATGAATGGTTCACAGGAGTTGACTTCGCTGCCGGTAAAATCACCGCAAACGATTTTGCCAACGTCATAACCCGCTGGATCGCCGCCTCCGAAGGCCACGACGAAGCCGAGCTGCGTGCCGGTTACCGAACTGAATTCCCGCGCACTACCGCTGCGCTCGGCGGACTTTACTCCCTCGATACGCTCACTTCGTCACGCGAGGCGAGCGGCGCAAACAATTTCTATGCTGTGGTGCACATCACGCCCGACGGAATTCGTAAGGAGTACCCCGCGTACGCCGATTACATGGCGAAGTACGCCGACAAGGCGAAGTTGCATTTTACGTTGACCGATCCGCACGGCGGCGAGTGGCTCGACGTGTCGTCGCGCGACGGATACATAACGCTGCACTTCAAATCGCGCGACGGACACTTCGCACCGTTCGAGGGACCCATCCGTCCGATTCCCGATACACTCGTCATGACCGTCGATTTCACCGCGAAGATAAAGATCTTCACGGTCGGAGTTGAACATCTCACCGGCGAGTGGGTCAACCTCCACGGCGATCACGAGCGCGGCTGGGCGCTCAAGTTCACGCGTGAGCCCAGCTGGGTGCTCCCGCCGACAGTCGGCTTCCTCATCAAGTCTCCACTGCACAGGCCGTTCGAAGGCAATGGTACCCAGTTCCGCTTCACCGTTCGCGATCAGCCAGGCGGCCCGACCATCATGAGCCGACGCGGTAGCACGACCGTGCGTGAAAGTGCCATTCTTCGCTTCCTTGGCAAGCTCGGCGGCACCGCCATGGGCGAATTCGTCTCGAACGCGGAGCAGGAGGAGAACCGGTTCGACGCCGCCCTGTACGGCGCGATGAAAGCCGATATCGACGCTGCGATAAAGTAGGCATGGAAGGACGTCTTGACATATCAACGTTTGTTGATATATACTTGAGCCATGCCCGTCATGACCGAGTCCGCACGCACAGTCCAGCTATTCCACGCGCTTTCCGACGAAACGAGACTCGAAATCATCGAGCAACTCGAGATTGGCGAGCGTTGCGTGTGCGAGCTTCAGGACAATCTCGATGCGGCTCAGTCGCGCTTGTCGTTTCATCTCAAGGTGCTGAAAGACGCCGGCTTTGTCACTGACCGGCGCGAAGGACGCTGGTCGTACTACGAGCTGAATCGCGAAGCGTTCAACGAAGCCGAAGCCGCGCTCAAATCGCTGCGCCCGATCGTGCGACGCAAAAACACGACCGACGCTGGATGTTGCCGGTGACACGCTCTTTTTTTCTTCAACCAATCAACATTTCTTGATAAGGGGAATCGACATGGATACAACAACCAGGTCCGGCAGCCTCAAGGCCGCCGTGAAAGAGAAGTACGGCAGCGCCGCCCTCCGCGTCGCGCAGGACAACACGGACGTAACGTGCTGCGGATCCAGCGGTTGCTGTGGCGCCACGACCGAAGCGTGGGATCCGATCACCTCCGACCTGTACGACGAAGGCCAGAAGAGCGGAATCCCCGCCGCCGCGCTCCTTGCTTCCCTTGGCTGCGGCAATCCAACTGCGCTCGCCGCCTTGAGCGAAGGCGAGACGGTACTCGATCTCGGATCGGGCGGAGGGATCGACGTCCTTCTCTCGGCAAAGCGCGTCGGTCCGAGCGGAAAGGTCTATGGCCTCGACATGACCGATGAGATGCTGGCTCTTGCCAACGAGAACAAGAGCAGGGCGGGGGCAGAAAACGTCGAGTTTCTCAAAGGGGAGATCGAGCACATTCCCCTTCCCGATGAATCGGTCGACGTCATCATCTCCAACTGCGTCGTCAATCTCTCTGCAGACAAGCCGACCGTCCTGCGCGAAGCGTTCCGCGTTCTCAAGCCCGGTGGGCGCTTCGCCGTATCGGACGTAATAGTGCGCGGCGAAACGCCACCAGAAGTGCGCCGCAACATGGAGCTCTGGATAGGCTGCGTCGCCGGCGCGCTCGAGGAGCAACAATTTCTGACCTTGCTCGGCGAGGTTGGTTTCGAGGACGCGAGCATCGAGCCCACGCGTATCTATACTTCGGAAGATGCAACAGCATTCCTCGCCAACTCCGGCCTTGATCCCGCGACATTCGCACGTGACTTCGATGGAAAAATTTTCAGCGGTTTCGTCCGCGCCAACAAGCCGTCAAAAACCGACACGACAGCTGCCGCTCGGTCTTGCTGCGGCCCAGACTGTTGCGCAGCCTGATGCCAGCCGATAAACGCGACGCAGTGCAGACGAATATCTCTATAAGAGAAGCTACGCCAGCGGACCTCTCTGCGGTTCACGCCCTGCTGAGCCGCATGCGTCTTCCGCTCGACGGCGTGCCCGAAAGGCTCGGTCACTTCGTCGTAGCAACGGATCGCGAGAATGTCGTCGGCGTCGCGGGCTTGGAGCTGACGGATGGCGCGGCCGCCCTTCTCCGCTCTGTCGCGGTCGATGATCGATATCGTCGTCTCGGCATAGCCGCCGGACTCGTCGACAGGACGATTGCGGACGCGCAAGCGGAAGGGCTCAAGGGTTTGTACCTGCTGACAACGACAGCAGCCGACTACTTTGCGCACCGCGGCTTCGTCGTCACCGAGCGCAGTAGTGTTCCGGAGTCGCTTCGCGCCACAGCGGAATTCGAGGGTGCGTGCCCCGCTTCAGCTACGGTCATGTTCCTTGATTTGAGAGCGACGACAATTGGAGTCACCGACGAAACCACGCGTCCATGACGTAGTAGTGATTGGAGGTGGCCAGTCCGCGATTGTGGCTCGTGGGTTACGGCAACTGGACCGGTTACGCTTCTGCAACGCTCATAGGCGTTGGGCGCTCCGCGCGCGCGACAGTGGCTGAGGTACGCTCGGAGCTCGAGCGCCACCAATAAGGCTAGCTAGCCCTCCGTCAGCTCCGCGCTGCTCGGCACCTCGTCATCGTACGGAATCGCGATCTCCATTCCATCGCGCGCGATTATCGCTGTCGGAAACACGGAGCGAGCCTCCAGTGCGAGCTCCTGCACGTCGCGAGAGTAGCGCGACGATATGTGGGTCAATACCAGCCGCCGCACCGCGGCGCGTTGCGCCACGGTCGCCGCTTCGCGCGCCGTCGAGTGCCCTGTCTCGATCGCGAGCGGTGCTTCTTCGTCGGCAAATGTCGCCTCGTGGATCAGCAGATCGGCGTCCCGGGCCAGCTCGACCGTCGCATCGGACGGGCGAGCGTCGCCGGTGAACACCAGCTTCCGGCCGGCGCGCGTCGGCCCGACGAGCTCGGATGGGTGCACCACGCGGCCATCGTCCAGGGTGATCTCCTGGCCCTTGTGGATCCGTCCCCAGAGCGGCCCTTCCGGAATTCCCATGGACCTGGCAAGGTCGGGATTGAAGCGGCCCAGCCTCGGACGCTCCACGAGGCCCAGCCCTATCGCCATCGCGCCGCCGTGCTCCACCGAATATGGCAGCAGGTCATATCCGTCCCGTTCCAGCGGCTGCCCCGGCGTCAACTCGAAGTAGCTGATCGGAAAGTGTTGCTTGTCGCTGCCGAGTGTGACCGCCTGGCGAAGAAGCTTCTCGGACTTGGGAGGTCCATACAGACGCATCGCGTCGGTCCTGCCCTGGAGCGCCATCGTACGGATAAGACCAATGACGCCGAGTATGTGGTCGGCATGCATGTGGGTGAAAAAGATGTCGGCCACGTTGAAGGACACGCCGTAGCGCATCATCTGCCGCTGGGTTCCCTCCCCACAATCGAATAGAATGGTCTCGCCGCCCCGTCGGATAGCCAGTGAGGTGACGTTGCGCTCCACTGTCGGTCGAGAGGCGGATGTCCCCAGAAAACGAACGCTCAGATCCATAGGCCCAATATATCGAAGTTGACTTTTGGGCCGTTCTGGCCTATGTTGGATAGAGTACCAGCCCGTGTGCGACGGGAAGCTACGCCTTTGTCGCAGCCAGAATTCACGGTCGCGGGGCTGTAGCTCAGTTGGTAGAGCGCTGCAATCGCACTGCAGAGGTCAGGGGTTCGATTCCCCTCAGCTCCACTTGGATGTTACCGCTGGCCTTGGCCCGCGTCTTGTAAATAGATAGTGTATTGCCCGCCGCTGATCGGTAGGACGTAGAGTTCCAATGACAGCGCGCGTGGCAGCTTCTAACCCCGGGATAAGTCCTGGGGTTTTTCTATTTATGGGGGCGACGTCACTGCGTCGCCCTTACTCGCCCGGCCGCGCCCCTACGCCGGCGCGAAAGCCGGCGCTCCCCATCCCACGGGCACTGAGCGCTGAAACAGTTCGGCAAGCACTGCGTCGCTCAATGCGTCGCGCACTTTGGCGATGGGAAGCCGGCCCGTAACATCGGCTGCCTCCGGTCCACGCCAGTCGAAGCGGGCGTAGCGGTCCCGCCGCGACGTGTTGGGATCGGGATGATGAAATACGATGTTCGCGCTGCTCGATCCGGGAAGCTCGACTTCAACTCCCCATAGCGTGCCGTCGGCCGTCTGAAATGGCTTCATGTCGCTGATGCTGCTCACGGTCCCTCCTCGAAGAGTTGCTTCACATCGAATGCCACGCCCAGATAATTTATCTCGGCCACGTAGCTTTCTATGTCTACCGCCAGCGCGCGCACTTCGGCTTCGAGCGCAAGCGCGACCTCGCTCGGCGCACCTGCTGTGCTATTCACAGAAGCCAGCTCGAAGTCCCGCACCTTGTCGCACCATTCGTCAAAATCGCGCCGCAGATCAGCGACAATGGACTTGACCATTGGATATGACGGATGCCCCGGGTCGAGCAACGGTCCCCAATCCATCCGCCGAATCTAATTGGCGGAATCGCGCGGTTGTAGTACGATGGCGGCCTTATCCTGTGCAGTCGCCGCACTGCGCTGCCGCGCGAGCTGCAACTGCACGAACGCGTACGATCCGAGCACGAGCGCCGCTGCAATTGCCTGCGCCACCAGCGTCTCGACCGTCGGAAAAAGCGAGAACCAGAGTCCCATCCACGGCTTGATGACGTGCTCGAGCACTGGAATCGGCGTCGTGCTTATCCAGTGCGCGAGCTGCATCTCCTGCGCCTGCTCACCGACCATTACCAGGAGCACCAGGCCAAGGAGCGCACCAGTGAGGATGAGCATCCGCTTGTACGGCAGTTTCCGGTGCGCGACGAACGCCAGTACCGCGACAATCGACGCGAAGACGAGCCCCAGCACGACGCCGTTGAGCACCGCACCGCCCCCGAGCTTCAGACGATAGTTCTGAAGGAAGAGCACGACTTCGAAGCCTTCACGATAGAGTGAGCTGAAGCCAAGCATGGCGAGTCCCCACGCAACTCGCGCGCGAGATTCTCCGCGGCCGGCGCCTTTCATGAGCTCGCGTTTCTTCTTGGTATGAAGCGAAATCCAGCCGGACCAGTAGAACTTGTGGAAGAACCAGTTCATCACGACGAGCAGCACGATGATCGCCAGCAGGCCTGTCGCAGCCTGCACGTCCAGCGCCGGAAGACTTCCTTGCAGATTGTCCAGAATGGCGACAACGATCCACCACGTGATGAGTGTCGCGACAAACGCGGCAGCCGCACCGAGTCCGATGGGGCGGCGATACGACCTGCTGTCGCCTACCATGCTTGCGGTGATCGCCGAGATGACGAGGATGCATTCAAGCCCCTCGCGAAAGACGAGGACGGCGATGTCGACGGAAGCAGCGGTCGATCCGTGGCTTAGCATCGGATCGGGATTTCCGCCGGCTGTGACACCCTGCCAGATCAGCAGCGCGACGACGACGATCGCACCAGCCAGCCACGCGATTCGGGAAGAAATGTGTCGCGCGGGAGGCGCCGCGGCGTCCGCTCTGTCAGTCATCTGTCAAATGGTGCTCTATCACGTAACGTGTCTGGCCCGCGACTGACGAGATTCCAAGCTTTCGCGCGATGCTCTCGCGATGCGTCTCGACGGTGCGATGGCTGATTCCGAGATCCGCGGCGATCTCCTTGTTTGTCCCACCGGCGGCAACGCGTACGAGCACTTGGCGCTCGCGCCTGGTGATCGGCGATTCCTGTCGGGCGACCGGAGGTACGCGCGGCTCGCTCAGCTCCGGACTGAAAAAACTCTCACCGGCCATGACCGCGCGCACGGCGGCGCGCAGATCGGTGGCGGCGCTGTCCTTCAACAGATATCCATGCGTACCGGCGCGCACGCTCTCAGCGATGTACTCGGCATCGTCGTGCATGCTGAGCATCAGGATGCGCGTCTGCTCGAGATCGCGGCGCAGCTCGGAGAGCACGGCCAGCCCGGAACCGCCGGGCATGGATACGTCGAGGATTATCACATCGGGTCGCTGCTCGCGCGCGAGGCGTAGTGCGGAAGGTCCGTCGCTCGCTTCGGCGATCACGGCGACCCCGGGCATCGACTCGAGTATGTGCCGGATTCCAGCACGTACGACTGCATGATCGTCTGCTACGAGGACGGTTATCTGTTGCGCGGCGGCAGTCATGCAGTGATCTCCATCCTGAGCGGAAGGCTGGCTTCCAGCTGCGCGCCGCCGCCTGTCCTGTCACGCAGCTGAACGGAGCCGCCAAGCGATGCGAAGCGCTCGCGCATCCCCATGAGGCCCATTCCAGAGTGCGCTGCCGCGGTGTGCTCCAACGGTAGACCCGTGCCGTTATCGGTGACGGTGAGCGTGACGTTGTCATTCTCGCAGTGCAGCGCTATGTCCACGACCGATGCTTCTGCATGACGACCGATATTGGACAGCGCTTCCTGCAGAGCGCGATAGAACGCGAGATCCGCACCATCTTCCAGCGCTGGAAGCTCCTGTGCTACCGGAAGGTTCAGGCGAACAGTAGTGCCTGACCGCTGCGCGAACGCGGTCGCGACGGAGCGGAGCGCCGGAACGAGACCGAGATCGTCGAGCAGCGACGGACGCAGGTCGTGAATCACCGCGCGAATGCTACGGATTCCAGCATCGGCAAGCGCAAGTGCGTCATCCACGCGACTGGCATCTGCCTCGGGAACAACATCGCGTAGCACGGCGAGCTCCATCTTCACGGCCGACAGAAGCTGCGCGGTCTCATCATGCAGCTCGCGAGAGAGGCGGCGGCGTTCGTCTTCCTGCTGAAGCACCATTCGGGTCGACAAACGCTCGAGATCGGCGGTGCGCTGTTGCAGGGCACCATACAGACGCGCGTTCTCGAGTGTGCCGCCCATCTGCCGACCAAGCGCAGTCAGAAAGTTTGCGTCTAGGGCTGCGAATGGAACGTGGTCCTCCGCGACGATCACGAGAGCACTGCCGTGACCCCCCGCGTCGTGCTCCTCGACCGGCAGTACGGCAGCGAACGGAAACGCGACTCCGTCGCCAATTGCATCTGACGCTGCGCTCCATTCCGGAGCGATGAATGCGCGTTGAGCGCCAGCCGCGACCTGCGACAACAGCTCGGCCTGCTCCCCCTTGGGATTCGTCCCCGTCCAGCTCTCGCAAGCGCCGACGCCCAGCTCGAAGTGTCCGCCGCGCTGCGTATCGAGCCGAAACACCGCCGCACCGCGCACGGCCGGTACAGAAAGGATTCGTTGAAGAACCGTTGCGACGACCCGCTCACGGGACGACGACGCGGCCGACATCAGATCCGAAGAGAGCGTCCCAAGTGTACGTACACCGCGACGCAGATCGTCGGTGACGAGGAGGAGAATACCCGCGCCGACAGTGATCGTGAGAATGACGTCGACGTAGTATCCCCACGGCAGCCACGCACCGTACGCTCGGAGCACCGGATAGTCGAGATGATGTATTCCCCACACGAAGAACGCGGCGGCGAGCAGGGTCGCGCCAGTGGAACGAGTACTCCGCGCGTAGCGATAGAAGACGACGCCGGTCCACAGGGTAGCACACGACAGGAACAGCACCATCGGCACCGAAGCGATGGTGTAAGTCTCCAGATGATAGACCGCGAAGTACGACCAGACTGGCGGAAATAGCACGGCCGCGATGTGCCAGCTGCGCCGTCGCAGGCGCCCTGAGAAGACGAGCGCGGTCGCGAGCACCGCGAGCGCCGTCCAGCCGGTGAAGACCTGGTGCCAATAGAGCAGCACCGACTTTCGCGTGAATATGAAGGCGCCTATTGCGGCAAGCCGCAGGACGTAGAGACCCCAGGCCAATGACCACCAGGCGAAGACCGACTTACGGTATTCGCGGTACTGCCAGGCGCAGACGACCATGAGGCCCAGCGTGACCGATATCTGCAACAGGACGGCGGCCAATTCGGCGCCGGCGGCGGCAAATGCGGGGCTGGATTCCGGCGACCAACTCTGGAGCATCAACTTCGGCTGGAGAAAACTGTACCCGAATAATTCTCTCGGTATTATATCGCCAGTAGCCCCTCTGGCAAAGTCACAAATATGGTCGAATTTTTTCCGGTTGGCACATGTCGCCATTCCGCCAAAGGCTGGGAACGACGGGGACGACTGGAAGGAGGTCGATCGTGCTCAGGTGCGGTCGGCGAGCTGCTGCTCTCTTCTCCGGGAGGCTATCTCGTAGAGGTGCCTGTCGACGTCCGTTTCCAGAATCAGCGGAGGGACGGGCGCCGGCTTTCCGTCGTCGCCCAGGTGCACGAAGGTGAGCCAGCAGGCGTTCGTATGGCGACGCTTGCCTGTCCGGAGATCTTCGGCGTAGACGTCGGCGACTACCGACATGGACGTTCGGCCGACGTGCACGACATGAGAGCGAATCTCGACGAGCTCGCCGACCTTGATCGGCTCCTTGAACAGGATTCGCTCGACCGAGAGCGTGGTTGCCTGACCACCGGAGTGTTTCATTGCCGAGAGAGCCGCGCACTTGTCGACCATGCTCATCACAACGCCGCCGAATATCGATGGGTTGCGGAGACCGTTCGCCTGATTCGGCATCATGAGATCGGCAAGTATCGCTTCTGACTCGCGCGGGTTCTTACCGGCCAGTCGCGCTTCGGGTTTGCTCGCCGCGCGAGAGGTCGCCGTTCGCGCTGTCATGCGTGTCTCCGGGTGTGTGTTGCCGCGGCGGTGGTCGGTCGTGTGAATTTCGCGTACTTGACCGACTCGTCGTATGAGGCGGCCGAGTTGAAGGCTCGAATCAGCGCGCGACGAGCGGCCGAATCGACGTGCGGCTGGTCGAGCCAGTAAACGCGCGGATGCGCGCTGACGGTGAAAAGGGGCCACGAGCGCTGCGATCGGTCTTTGAGTGTCATCGATACAGATCCGTCGTCGAGGCCGCGGACGTCGAGAGTGTAGCCCTTCCGCGTCCAGCTTCGCGGCACGACTCGAATGACGTTGGAATCGTCGGCCGCCGAATCGCGTGCCATCGCTTCCTCCGTCGCCGCGGCGCCGGTGCGAAGATCAACGGCCGTATGCACCGTGTCATGTTGGCCGCCTGCCGGCATTTCGTAGGCAGTGCGATGCTCCAACAGCGCGTAAGGGCCGCGGACCTCCAGAACGTCCGTCTCCCCCGATGCGGAGATTGACGGATCCGTGGGGCCGTCGTCATTGGGCCCCAGTGGAGTCGCGTCCGGATAGGCTCGCGCATGATGCTGCGCCATGCTCACGATCGCGCTGTCGTCGTAGACCATCGTTGAATCGCCGGACTGGAGGTCGCGAACGTAGACGCGCTCGCCGGTGAAGGTTGCGTCGTTAAAGGACCGGTCGACTTCAGCGACGAAGACTTCATGAAAACGGCCGCCGAAACGCGCGAGGGTCATCGGAACGGCCTGGACGTGAACGCCCTGTGCCCCGCTGCGTACCCAGAACGTCGAGTCGGCTGTGGCGACCAGGAACTCTGCGTCCGGTGGATTGGGCCCGCTTGCGGAGCAGGCCACGCATCCGGCGGAAAGCGACAGCCCCAGAGCCAGAATCGCAGCTGTACGAAATCCCGCGAGGTGAGTGCGCGCGCTCGATGACATCGCGCTGAATATACTCTGGGTGCCAGCGAGGTCGTAGATTTCTCCGGCTGGTTTTCCACTGCCCGTTCCCCGAAGAATCCAATGCGACTCACCGCGCTGCTACTATTGCTGGTTCCAGTCCTCGCCTGCGAGCAGGCTTCGCCCCGGACGCTCGATCGAAAGGGCGCTGCGACGACCGCAACGGTGGCGAATATCGGAACGCCGCCATCAGGGGATACTGCGCCGATCACTGGCGCGGGCGCGATAGAAGCGAGCGCGCTCCAGAAGCAACCGCGACCGATTCGTGCGCTGTACATCAATCGCTTTGCGGCGCAGAACTCGAAAAAAATGAAGCACCTCATCGGCATCGCCGACTCGACGGAGATCAATGCGTTCGTGATAGATATCAAGGACGAGTTCGGACTCAACTGGCACTCGTCCGATCCGCTGCTCCAGCGCAACGAAGGAACTATGAACAAGGTCCACGATATGAAGGCACTCGTGGACACGTTGCGCGCGCACGGAATTCTTCCCATCGCGCGCATGGTGATGTTCAAGGACTCCGTTGCCGCGCGCAACAATCCCAGCCACGTCATTCTCAAGGCAGATGGAACTCCGTGGCGCGACAAGAAAGGCGTGACATGGGTCAATCCTTATTCGCACGCTATATGGGACTACGACTTTCGTGTCGCGGACGAAGCAGTAAAGATGGGCTTTGGCGAGATTCAGTTCGACTATGTGCGCTTCCCCGAACCGTACAAGTCGCTTCCTCCGCAGGTATTCCCCGAAGCCGCTGGCCGCAGCAAGCCCGACGTGCTCCGCGAGCTGCTCACGACCGCTCGCGCACGCTACAATAAAATGGGAGTTCGCCTTACGGCGGACATCTTCGGACTCGTCACGACTGTGCGCGGACCGCTCGAAGTCGGACAGGATTGGGAGAAGGTCTCGCCATCCGTAGACGTGGTTCTACCAATGGTCTACCCATCCTTGTATCCGCACGGTGCATTCGGTATTCACGTTCCGAACGCCGAGCCGCAGAAGACGGTGTTCATCGCAATCACCAGCGCACGCATGCGCGATGCAAAGCTCGGCGTCGACGTTCCGGAGCACGTGCGGCCATGGCTCCAGGCTTTCACGCTTGGTGCGCCACATTACGGACCAGCGGAAGTGGAGGCGCAGAAGCAGGCAGTGTACGATGCTGGCTATGACGGTTGGGTGCTCTGGAATCCCGGCTCGAAGTACGACGACATTCTTCCGGCGCTCGCGAGAACTTTCGCGTCACACAAAAAGTCGCCACCTCTACCGTTGCCACCGCATACCTCGCTAGACTAATATGCACGAGGTATGAGAACAGTTGTAACAATTGCCGGAATGCGCGGAGATCACTGCAAGCGAGCCCTCTTTACCGCGCTCACACCGATCGCCGGGATATCTACGGCCGAAGTCGCACTGGGGCGTATAACCGTCGAGCATGACGGCACTGTCACGGCGCAAGAGCTGCGCGAGGCGATCGCTGTCACGGGGTATGTAATCGCCGACATCGTCGAGGACCGGCGGACGCTGCCGATTATGGGCGACTCACTCCACTCGTACCACGCCGAGCTCTAGCGCCTCTCACCTGGCTGCCGGTCGGGCGTGAGGACATCCTCAAGCGATTTGTCCGGTATCACGCGCAGGTAGAAGAACATCCCCACGACACCGATTATCGCGAACGAGAACCACTGGATCGCGTAGCTCTTGTGTGGCCCTTCGTCCAGCGGTGGTGCAGGAATACGCGGTGGGATCCTGCCGTGCGCAAGCGAGTCGCCGTCCAGAACTATCACGAAGGGATACACAGGATACGGAACGCGCGTTCTTATCGCGTTGAGGTCCAACCAGCGGAACGCGTCGGGCCGGTTCGGCAGCACGGGTGAACCTGGAAACGGCTTGAAGAGCGGCCGCGCGTAGC
This sequence comes from uncultured Gemmatimonadales bacterium, assembly GCA_963731305.1. Taxonomy (GTDB): domain Bacteria; phylum Gemmatimonadota; class Gemmatimonadetes; order Gemmatimonadales; family Gemmatimonadaceae; genus Fen-1247. The sequence goes on from CAVSUQ010000007.1 coordinate 255,924, forward strand.
CAGTGCCGCTGAGCGAATCTCCTTCACGCCAGTTCGTCAGATCGACGGTGACTCCGTCGGGCGCGTAAACCCACCCGCGATTGATCAGCACGGCAGTGTCCGTCCCGGCGATTCGTAGCGGCGTAACGATGTTCACGCCCGGCGACCCATCACGCGTACGTTCGGCGACCTTGATCTCATGCGCGTAATCATACGCGCCATGAAGCGTCACTCGTCGGTAATGCAGTGCTGCGGAATCGTGCGTCAACCGATCGACTGGGACCGGCGGATCCGCCAGTCGCGCGACGATCTCGGCGTTCTGCGCGCGACGCTGGGCGAGGCGTCTGAGCTGCCAGAAACCGAGCCAGGTAGTGGTCGCCACAAAACCTACGGCCAGGACTATGAGTACGTAGTCGCGAACAGGTCTGCGTTGCATGATGTATCGAAGCTAGCGCACCAGCGTCGCACGTGCACCATCACGACACCGGGGCTAAATCGGAGGACTCAGAAAAGCCGCATCTGCTCTCCAAGCATCTCTGGCTCGACCGAGGCGATGCCAAGCATTTCCTGAAGATCCCTTGCCGAGCGTGGAGCGTGCCCCGCGAAATAGTTACTCATGTAGCCGTACACGTCGGTGATGCTGTGAGGAAGCGTTTCGACCGACTCGACCCACTTCGCCAGCTCTCTTGTGCGATCGACCTGGATGCGCGAATGGTCTACGAGGTTTCGATTCGGTCCCATCCACCTGATGTAATGAAAGGACGCGGTCGGCCGCGCTGCGAGCTCTATCATCCATCGACGTGGAACCCACGGCCCATCGACGAGCGCGACAGCGATTTCATAATCTCGCAGAAACGCAAGCACACCGGGCGTCATCCATCCACGCGCGCGAAATTCGATGGCTACTCTCAGGTCGTGCGGGATTCGCGGGACGAAATCCACCAGTGCAGGCAGTTCTTCGGGTCCAAAGTCCGGTCCGAGTTGTACGAGGATTGGTCCGAGCTTCTCGCGCAGCTCCCGAGCGCGCTCGAAGAAGAGATCGATTGTATCGTCGGAATCGCGCAGTTTCGCTTCGTGCGTCACCGCCTGCGGAAATTTCAGAGCGAATAGGAAGTTGGCGGGCGTGCGATCGTACCAGCTCCGCATTGTCGTTGCTGGTGGCACCGCGTAGAACGTCGAATCGACTTCGACGGTGTTGAACGCCCGAGCATAAGTCGGTAGAAAATCCGCCGGCCTCGTACCGTCCGGATAGAACACACCGGCCCAAGCCGAATAATTCCAACCTTGAGTTCCAATGTGGAGCGCTGGCGGCATGCATTGAATCGGTGCTGTAAACGAATCGCTGTCAAGGTAAAGCGACAATAGCTGGCACTTCCCTTGCCCTTAGACGTACGTCGGCGGTACAGAGCATCTGCTATAAGCTCGATTGCGAGCTCGTAGCCGGGCCGCCAATTCTGGTGGAGGCACCATGGACGACAGTAACGATAGGAAGACCGACGGAGAGTTGGCAACTCCCACTCACTCCAGAAAAGTTGGGGACGAGGTGGGCGAAGCAGCAGGCGGTATTTCGGGCGTGGTTGTGGGTGCTGCGATCGGATCGGCCGGCGGTCCGGTTGGGACGGTGATCGGCGGGATCGCCGGTGCAATCGGCGGCTGGTGGGCGGGCCATGCGGTAGCCGATGCCGCGCAGGGATACACAGTTGGCGATGATGCCGTTTACCGCAATCATTATGAGAACTCGCCAAATCGGCTTGCGGATCGCGACTATGAATCAGTGAGCCCCGCATACCAACTGGGCCACATAGCGGCGCAGAATCCGGACTATCGGGGTCGCCCGTTCGACCAGGTCGAGCCGGATCTGGAACGCGGCTGGATCAGTGCGGCGAGCAAGGGTCACGGCGACTGGCATAGTGTACGCGGCTACGCTCGGGACGCCTACGAGCGTAGTTCGAGCACGCTCGACCGCCAGTCGCTTCGAGACAAGGCGAACGTCGCGGCCGAGGAGGCAGACAAGCGCCTCGACACGGAGAACGGACTGGATCTGCTCTAAATCAGCAATCCATCATTCCCAACGGCGTTGGGAATGATGGATTGTAGTATCGCCCGTCAGCCCGTCAATCTTCCACGTCGCCGCCGCCTTCCGCCCATCCGCGAAAGCCGCCTTTGAGTGACGCCACTCGCGTGTAGCCGAGCTGCTGCAGAGTGTCAGCCGCAAGTGCGGATCGCGATCCACCTGCGCAATACACAACGAGATTCTTGTCGCGATCGACCAGCGCCTCGATCTTACCCTCGAGCTGGCCGCGCGGAATGTGGATCGCGCCAGGTACATGGCCGAGGTTCCACTCGTTGGGCTCGCGTACGTCCAGAAAGATGGTGTCGCTCTTTCCCTGTTCCATGATTGCATTCGCAGCATCTATTTCTCTTACGCGAGCTTTTGCTTCCGCGACAAGATCGTTTCCACTCTTGGTCATTGTTCTTCCACGCTGAGGGTTAGGGAATCCGCGTCGAGCGTCGCTGCGGCGCCAAGTGGTATCGTCCACTGATCGTCGACATGTCCCATCGGGATCCCGACGATGCACGGAATGTTCAGTGCGCTCGCGAACTCCGCGAGCAAGTCGTCGAGCGTACGCGAGAGTCGCGTATCTCCCGGTGATTCGTCCGCACCACACGATGTACAGTAACCAAACGCAATTCCCGCGAGGCCAGCAAGCTCCCCCGCAAGTGCAAGCTGGGTCAGCATGCGATCGACACGATACAGCCCTTCGTTCGTGTCTTCGACCACGAGTATCGCGCCGTCGAGATCCGGGAGGTATGGCGTTCCCGCAAGCGATGATATGAGCGACAGATTTCCGCCGGCGAGTCGTCCACGTGCAACGCCACCGCGAATTGTCCGTGCGCGCGGCGCTACACCGCACGAATCCACGCCGCGCAGCAGCGCCCGCTCGAACGACTCACGCGCGAACGCGGTGAGCGGTGTTCGCGCGTTAGGTGAATGATACGAAACGATCTCGCACGCACGTCCGACCGCGGCGTGGAGCGCCGAAATATCTGAATAGCCCATGATCGGCTTCGGGTGCTTGCGCATCGCATCGTAGTCGAGATGTTCCAGAATTCGCATTACACCATACCCGCCCCGCAGGCACCATATCGCGTCTATCGAATCGTTGCGCAAGGCGGCGTTGAAGTCGCTGATGCGATCAGCGTCTGTCGCGGCGAAGTAACTGTAGCGATCGAGAACATGCGCGCCCACGTCGGGTTCCCAATCAAACGATCGTACGGAAGCGACCGCGGTGTCGACGTCGGATTGCCCTTGCAGGGGTCCGGAGGGAGCGACAAGTGCGATACGAGCGCCCGCACCTGTGGTGCGAACGCTTGAGTAGGCGCGAGTTGGCACGAGAATGTATGAGTATAGGTCAACGGCTAACCGATGTCACAACATTAATCTGGCACATGCGTTGCCAGTTTTCACGGCGCAAAATAGAACTTCCTGAATCCCATGATGGAGGCACGTATGGCTGGCAAGGACAAGAATAACAGCAACCACAGTGACCAAAACCGCAGCTCGCGGTCGTCAGGCTCCAGCGGTGGAACCAACTCGAACGCGAATACGAGTTCGAACAGCGGCATGAACGCGTCGACCGGATCAACTCAGGGCAAACAGGGGAGCATGGGCGGCTCCCAGGGAACGCGCGAAGAGGAGCGAAACGCGTCGTCGCGCGGCGGATCATCTGGGAGCTCCAGAAGCACCGGTGGCTATGGAAGTGATTCAGGCTATAGCGACGGAGCATCCGGTTCAGAGGACCTCGACTCAATGGATCGGGAAGAGAACTCCAATTCCGAAAGCCGCCGCGATGCCAGTGGATCTTCCAGGTCTTCCGGATCGTCGGGCAAGAATGGGAACTCCAGCACGGGCCGCAGCGACAACAATTCCTCCCAGAACGATAGTTCGAGAGGAATGGGCGGATCGGGAAGCGGAAAGTCCGGCTCTCGATAGTGCAGCTCGGTCCCAACAGAGGCGCGTCGTGATGGACGCGCCTCTGTGCGTTTTGGACAGGGCTGCCCGTATGTTCTATACGTGCTGTTGACAGACCATTCGATTCTCGTCGCTCTTGCAGCCACACTTCCGTGGATAGCGACTCCGATAGTCGCGTCGCTGCGCGCCGCGAGATCCACGTTTTTGAAAGACGAGTCACCTGACCCACCGAACGATCCGCCGCGCGTCACCGTCATCGTGCCGGCACGGAACGAGGCGCGCAACATCGGAGCGTGTCTGCATTCCATACTCGCGTCATCGTACCCGCGGCTCGAAGTGATCGCCGTCGATGACCATTCCTCGGACAGCACAGCCGAGATCGCGCGTGCGGTGGCGTTTACGGATGGCCGCCTGGTCGTACTCGACAGTCCTGACCTCCCCGCCGACTGGTTCGGTAAGCAGTGGGCCTGCCAGACGGGTGCGAGCGCGGCATCCGGCGACATCCTGGTCTTCATGGACGCCGACGCAAGAGCGTGCGCCGATCTCGTAACGCGATCCGTGAATGGAATGCTTCGTCGACGCGCAGACTTCTATTCGGTGCTTGGCTGGCAGAACATGGTGACTTTCTGGGAAAAAATTCTCCAGATGCAGGTCTTCACAGTTCTTACGACGCGCTTTGGTGGCACCGAGATCGTGAACGACGCAAGAAAGGCGTCGGCGAAGATCGCCAACGGACAGTACCTCATGGTACAGCGCGCAACCTACGACGAATTCGGCGGGCACGAGCTCGTCCGCGGTTACGTGGCCGAAGATCTGATGCTTGCGCAGCGCTACTTCGAGCTGGGGAAGAAAACCGTGCTCGTAATGGGAGAGGAGCAGCTCTCAACGCGTATGTACGCTTCCCTGGCGGAGATCATCAGCGGTTGGCGCAAGAATCTGTACGCCGGCGGCCGTCACTCGATGCCGTTCGGGAACCGAGCGGCAGCACTCGCGCCGCTGCTTCTTCCGCTGCCCTTTCTCATGCAGCTGGCACCACCGGTAACACTGGTGATCGCGCTCGCATCGGGCCGACCGGCACTGGCACTCTGGGCTGGCATCGCGACAGGTGTAACGCTGCTCACTTGGACCATGTACTACCGAAGGGCGCGACTCTCCAAATGGTACGCGCTCCTCTATCCACTCGGCGCGGCGATGACCCTGTACATCGTCCTGTTCGCGACAGCCCGCGGAAGTCGCGTGGAATGGAAGGGACGAGAATACGAGAGCATGCGCCCAACGAGCGCATGAGATCCGTCTACTTCCCTCTCTGGCCTGACTTCGAGGAAGTCGCCTGCGGTTTTGGGCGCGGCGGCTGATGTATGACGGTGTTGCTCTTTGGCGGCGGAGCTGCGCTCGGCGCGCCTGGCGACTTGGGACGCGAGGCCTTGCGCGAAAAATCCGGAATCGCGCGCGCTGATTTCTTACTCATGTTTCCTCCAGAGTGTGATGGTTGCTGAAGGGGCAGCTTCGGGCCCTGTAACTCTACCTTCTCTCGGAACGTGAGCGACGCACCACAGGTGGTGCATACGTAATTCCCCGTGCGTGCTCCGAGATCGTATTCCTTGGCAAGCGACGGATGCGAGCAGGACTTCCCGCCCCATTTTTCTTGAAGTACCGTCGCTCGCTTTTTCTGCATTACGAAAGATAATGCGGGACGGATCAACCGCTCACTGCGCGCCCTTGTCGATCACTATCAGCTTCGCGTCATCTTTCGATATGGCGCGGATCCACTGGAGCAGCGCGCTCAACTGATCGGGAGGATAGATCCCCGCCGCACCCGTCATGGTGCGTGAGATCACCAGATCCCGTCCCGTTTGCGAATACTGGTCCTGATAGCGTCCGAATTCGCTCGATGCGTCGATGCTTGGCGGCAGCTGAGCATGCCAGCCTTCAGGGAGGGTCACGCGGAATTCCAGCTTCCTCACGCCGTAACCGAACACCTTTTCCGCGTCGATGGGAAATCTGCGCGGTCCGGCAGTCTCGAGCTGCTGAGCTGTCGTTGCGAAGCCGGCCATGCTTCCCAGCGGATTCGTGAGAATCGCATTGTTTCCGGCCATCGATGCTGCATGGCCACCTCGCAGCTGGAGAGAGACTCGCGCGGGCGCCTGCAGATCCTTCCCGGCAAATACGTCCAGGCTGTCGCCCTGCGCGCCCTCGAAGATGCGTGCGGCCGCTGCGTTTGCAATTTTGCTGCGTTGAGCGGTGTCGAACGGATTTTCATACGCCGCCCTCAGCGTGTACTGTCCCGCGCCGGAGCCGGATTCTTCGTATCTACCATTGAACTCGCCAGTGCTGGAGAGCACGCCTACGACGTCGTCTTCGCTTTCATTGCCTGCAAGTGGCGCTTTGGGGAACGTGATCTCTTCCGACGTACCGTCCGGATGCACGACGAGGCCGAAGCCGCCCTGATAGGCGAATGGCAGTTGACCGAGCGGCGTGAGCGACGCCGTCAGATCCGCGTATTCGTATTGCGTGCTGCCCGGCAGCCTGTACGCCGCGATTGCGTGATCGAGCTGTGAGATCGAAGGCATGTTACGCTGGACTCCTCCCGTCGAGCTCAGTATTACCGGAAACGCGGTGACACCGAGCTTCTTGAGCGCGACGACGAACAGCGTCGCCTTGTCCTTGCAATCGCCAAAGCCGGTACGAACAACTTCATCCGGTGACCGTGGCTGATAACCACCGAGCCCCAACGCGATGCTGACGTAGTTGATGTCCTGCGCGATCCAGCGGTGCACCGCGCGAATCGAGTCTTCGAGGGTGCGTGAGCCCTTCACCGCCGCCGCTATCGCCGAATCCACCGGCGGCGTCGAGACGTACCGCGAGCGAGCGTTGTTTGCGTACCACTTCCCGATAGTCGCCCAGGTCGTCGGTGACGAAACTTCGACGGACATAAGAACCCCGTTCGAATCCGACGCAAACGCTTCTGGCTTGACTCGTTGGATGTTACTCGTAATCCAGGAATACACGTGGCGACCGTTCGCAGTTTTTTCCGTTCGCTTGAAGTTGAGATTCGTCTCACGGATGCGCGGAGTGAACCCGGCTGGCACATCTATGATGTAGCGGGATCGCTGCACGCTTCCGCCGCTGCTCACGCTCCACGACGCGAAGAAGTCGCCAGGTAGAAACGGTTTCAGCTCTTCAGTCGTGTAGCTGAGATCGACTAACGTGCCGGGCGCGACGCCGGTCAGCGAGGCACGAATCACCTTGCGATCAGAATAGGTTGGATCACCCAGCTGTGCCGGAACGTCGGACTCCTGCAAGTGCGACGGCGCCGAGCTTATGATGGTCCCATCCGGCTTCAAGACGTGAATCCAGTTGAGCGTGAAACGTTGATGCTTGGGTGCGTAGGAGAACTCCTGCTCGCGATAGTTGTCGACCGCCTCGGGCCTCAGGATCTGTACCACCTGCCGGTATGTGGCCTCGCTGCGTCCATCGGGCTCGATCCGCAGGACGCCGTCGTCGAGTAGAAGAATCGCCGTCTCCTCGGGAAAATCGGCCGGCTTGACCGCCAATCGGTAGATCGTATCCGGGTTGATCGAGGGGTCGCCAGCAGGAGTGATGTGCGGGGCCTGCGCGGCGGAAAGCGATGACACAAGAATGAAAGCGGACGCGCCGATGAGCGGGCGAATCAACATGAGCTTCTCCGAAGTCTCCGGCGCCCCTATCGAGTGCACAGGAGACGATTTGGTTGATATTGGCGTCGAGAAACTAGCTCGACCTGGAGCTACGAGCTAGAGTCTCGACCCCAGCCGCCAAATGCTCACCTATCGTGGTCCGCGGGGGTATCGAGGGCAGATGTAACGGTACACAGCTTCCTGCGTGGAGTTTGGAACGATCGGCGTGAATTTAGAATCGTCGAGATCGTCGACTTCCAGCAGCGATCCCGCGTTATACGAGAGCACTGTAACCGTCCGGCTGGTTGCGCCCCAGCACCGTAGTTCCACTCGTGCCACGGCTCGATCTGATATCTTGCCGGATTTCTTAAGTCGGTGGCTCGGCACATGGAAGCGCTCCCACAGCCGCAGCGTTCCTCCATCAGTCACGACGGTAGCCGTGTCGACTTCGACGGTAACCTCTGGCGTGCGCGCAACCTGAACCCAGCGGTGCTCCGTCTGGGCTGCGCTCGACAGCCCGATGCTGAAAAGCATTACGAGCTCGATGAATTCCGTCATGTCGGGCGAAGTCTATCGCATCTCCATCGGCGTGCGGATCGCTTCAGAGTGCGGTTGCTATCCGTCATAATCGAGCGCGCCGTGGCTCGTGCGTCAGGCGCCAAGAACTTTCGCGGTCTCACGGATCTGCTCCGTGTGCCGCGCTTCGTGGGCCGCGAGGAATATCAGCCACTGATAGACGTTGAGCTGGCCGAGCCGCGGGTGCGGGACCATGACGTCGCTCAGTGCAAGGCCGTCGACGGACTCGATGAACTCGGTAAGCAATTTCCGTTGCGCGACGAGCGCAGTCAACGCAGCGCTCGCATCCTGGGCACCCTTTGGCAATGACCCCTCGCGAGCAACGATGGGTTCGCTTCTGTCGATAATCGTCGCGACGTTCATCGCCGGAAGCACAGGCGATGCGTCCGACTCGGCGCCAAGTCCCGCCTCCCGCGCGGCTGCCACATGCGTACCCAACAATTTCGTTACGCGACCTTCAACGAGTGTGAGATGTTCAAGAACGTCCGCAACCGACCAGCGATCGGGGGCCGGGCGCCGTCCGCGCAGCGAGTCGGGAACGGCATCGACTGCCTGCTCGAGCGCTACACGATTCCTGTCGAGATACGAAATAGCTTCCTGGGTGCGAGCCTGCATGGTAGTCATCCGGTTCGATGCGTGATTGGCCGCGCGCCGATTCCTGAACTTCGAAGCTGCGTTCGCCAGTATAATCCTGCGCAAAATGATCGCGCCCGTCTAGACTCGCTCAACCACATTCCGACCGCGATCCGTACCGTGGCTGGGTGGATTCGCTCACTCAAGCCGCTGAGATCATCAACCGCGCTCACAGCGACGAAGGAATGGTCGTCCTTCTCGCGGCACTCGGTTTTACCGACCCGCCGCTCTTGCTGGATCACGTCTCGCGAGATCATCTCGATTTTCCGGCGTCGGTCACCACCGCGCGTGTCGCGACCGCCGAGGGCTCGCTCAGGGCGCTCTGCATAAGCGTTGCGGCTGCCAGCAATCTTCAGGACAGCATCCTTTCCGTTGCGCGGCTGCTCTCGCGCCATGCGCCACATCTTCTGTGGCTCATCGTAGCTAGCAGATACGACAGCCAGCAACTCGCCATCGCAACGTGGCGCGGTATGGGTTCGGCGATTCGCGTCGCCGCGCTGGTGACCGAGCGCGGCCGCGTTGTCGAGAGCGACGCGGAAACGCTCTGCGCGCTCGCAGCGGCACGTACTGTCTCGGGCGACGTAATGAGACATTTGCGGTGGCTCGATATCCTCGGCCGCGACGCAGTCACACGACGGTTCTTCGCTGCATTGTCCAGCTCAGTTAAGCTCCTGGCGGAGTCGGTCCCGGCCTCCGTTCCGCGGCGGGATGCACGTGAAATCTCGATTCTCACGACCAGCCGGCTTCTCTTCCTTTCATTTCTGGAGAGCAAGGGCTGGCTCAACTCCGACTTCGGCTTTCTCACCAACGGATTCGCCGAGTGCATGGCTACCGGAGGCGCGTACCAGCGACGTGTGCTGGAGCCGTTGTTCTTTGGCACACTCAATACCCGTGTTTCCGAGCGTGCGCCACGCTCGCGAAGCTTCGGCAGAGTGCCCTTTCTGAATGGCGGACTCTTCTCGCGAACCGGCATCGAGCGAATCCACCGCCATGCGCGGTTCACGGATGATGCGCTCGGGGCGCTATTCGGCGACGTGCTGGTACGCTATCGCTTCACCGCCCGGGAAGATGCAGCGAGTTGGTCGCAGGCAGCGATTGACCCCGAGATGCTCGGAAAGGTGTTTGAGTCGCTCATGGAGTCCGACGATCGCAAGAGCAGCGGCATATTCTACACACCGCAGGACTTGGTCGAAAGACTGACGCATCTTACCATCTCCGAGACGCTTCAGCGGCGCGGCGTTTCGCGAAAGTTGGCCGAAGCGCTTCTCAATGATGGCGCATGCGATACACACATCGCACCCGACGCCGAAATGCTGGCGCGGGTAAGGGAGCTCAGGATACTCGACCCCGCCTGCGGATCCGGCGCGTTCCTCGTCTACGTGCTCGAGCGCCTCGCGCGCATTCGCAGATCGCTGGGCGAGAATGCGTCGTCGAGCGATATCCGTAGATCCGTTCTGACACGCTCCATTTTCGGTGTCGACTCAAACGCAACCGCCGTCTGGCTATGCGAGTTGAGGCTCTGGCTTTCGGCGGTGATAGATAGTGAGGAGGTCGATCCGATGCGCGTTACGCCATTGCCTAACCTGGATCGACAGATCCGAGTCGGAGACTCGTTGTCGGGTAGCGCGTTCAAACACTCCACCCTCGCATGGTCCTCTTCCAGAGTGATGCGCGATCTGCGCGAGCGCTACACTCGAGCGAGCGGGCGCAGAAAACTATCGCTTGCGAAACGCCTCGACACTCTCGAGCGAGAGCGCACGCTGTCGGTTATTGATGCGGCGATAGTCACCGCCAGATTCAAGCGACAGGAGATGGTGCGCGTCGCCAGATCCCGCGACCTGTTCGACAATCGTGTTCGGCTGAGTGCGCGGCACCGAGAGTGCCTGCTGCATTTGCGCTCACACTTGCGGGCGCTCCGACGACGGCGCATTGCGATTCAGCGCGGAGGTGTTCCTGCTTTCACCTATCCCACGCATTTCGGGGACGTGGCGGCCGGCGGCGGATTCGACGCGGTAATCGGTAATCCGCCCTGGATCCGCGTCCACAACATCTCTGCCGAAGATCGCATTCGCTATCGTGATAGCTTCGCCGTCTACCGAGCCGGAGCGTGGAGCGAAGGAGCGCGTGGCACACGGGCTGGCCGCGGCTTCGCAGGGCAGGTAGATGTTTCCGCGCTCTTTGTCGAGCGTGCAATCGATCTCCTTGCCGCCGAGGGCACGCTCGGCTTTTTGCTCCCCTCCAAGCTGTGGAGATCGCTCGCGGGCGGAGGAGTGCGCCAACTCGTCCTGAAACAAACCCGCATCGCAGCGATTGAGGATCACTCGCATGGCCCCGACACGTTCGAAGCGGCTGTCTACCCGTCAATGTTGTCGCCACGCTTGTCGCCACGCGAGCCAACGGCAACGTTTCGATGGCTCCGGCGCATACAGCTTGCAAGATCCAGGTTGCCGTAAAGACGCGAGACGCAGTCTCGCGCTGGATGGTCGGACATCAATCGCTCGTGCTTGATTCAAGCCCGGGCAGCCCGTGGGTGTTCCTTCCGCCGGACGCGCGCTCGGCCTTCGATAACCTGGCCCATGCCGGCGTGCCGTTGTTCGAGAGCATTCTTCAACGCCCCCATCTCGGAGTGAAGACCGGGTGTAACTCCGCATTCGTCGTGCGCGCAATCACCGCAGACCCGAACATGACGTCCATCTCCGCATCCGGACGCGATGGTCAGATCGAGACCGCGATGCTGCGCCCGCTCGTGCGCGGCGAAACGCTCACCCCCTGGCGCCTCGGCGGCAGCGACGAGCGTATCATCTGGACCCATGACCCGTCCACGAAGCCGCTACACGCACTTCCGCCTAACGCCGAGCGCTGGCTATCAACGTTCCGGCGCAAGTTGGAGCAACGCTCCGATTCTCACTCCAATCGATGGTGGTCGCTCTTCCGTATCGAAAGTGCCGAATCGACGTCGGCGCGTGTGATCTGGAGTGATTTCGGCCGGGTACCGCGCGCAGCTGTGTTGGAAGCCGGCGATCCAACCGTGCCGCTCAACACCTGCTACTCGGTAACCTGCCCGACCTACGCCGACGCTCTCGCGTTCGCCGCAATTCTGAACTCCGATGTCGCGGCGGCCTGGCTTGCCGCGATCGCCGAGCCCGCTCGCGGGTCCTTTAATCGATACCTCGGCTGGACCATCGCCCGACTCCCAATTCCCATCGACTGGCCCCGCGCACGGCGTATCCTGGCGCCCCTTGCAGAGACAGCCATGCACGGCGAGAGTCTGACAAGTACTACCCTGCGTGCGGCGGTACTCGATGCATACAAAGTGCACGATGCAGGTGTGGCTGCGCTGCTTGCGTGGTGGTCGTACTCTGGCGATGCCAGACCATAGCGCGACTGGTATGCCCGAGCATGCGTCCCTGGCCACGGCTCGCGCCACAATCGCCCATTGCATACTGGGTGACGAACCCGAACAGCTGCGAATTGGCGACATCACGCTGCATTCTCATCAGCGGTCGGCCGTCATGCGGATTCAACGGACCATCTCTGCACACGGCGGCGCACTCTTGTGCGACAGAGTCGGCCTCGGCAAGACCTACGTCGCTCTTGCTGTAGCCGCACGGTACGACGCCATCACCGTGGTGGCACCCGCGTCACTCGGGTCAATGTGGCAGCATGCACTCGCGACTACGCGACTCACCATGGAGTTCATTTCCATTGAGACACTTGGTCGCAATGGTGCCGCCGATTGTCGGCGGAGCTTCATAATCGTCGACGAAGCGCACAATTTCCGCAATCCCTGTACGCGGCGCTACGCGGCGCTTGCCCGGATGTGCACATTGACGCCGGTGCTTCTGCTTACTGCAACCCCACTGCATAACACGCGCGACGACATCTCCGCGCTCACCGCTCTCTTCATGGGCTCGAGAGCATACGCGATGAGTGATGCCGATCTGTCACTGATCCTCGTGCGGCGCGAAACGGCGGATACGGAGGAACAGAAAGTACCGTTCATCGAACATGTCCCGCCGGTCGTATTGCACTGCGACGAATCGGTGCTTGACATGATCCTGGCGCTCCCGGCGCCGGTGCCCCCAAGCGACGGCGACGTAGCGAGCAGACTCGTAATTCACGGCCTTGCTCGGCAGTGGGCATCAAGCAACGCAGCTCTTGCCGGCGCACTCAGGCGGCGCATCTCGCGCGCGTATGGTTTGCTCGCATCGCTCGACGCGGGCCGCTATCCCACCACCGCCGAACTGGCGGCATGGGTTTGTACGAGCGATGCCGTGCAACTTGCATTCGCCGAGTGGCTTCCCGCCGCAACTACTCCGCTCTTTGAGCTCCGCTCGGCGCTACGCAAGCACGTCGATGCGCTTGGGAGTCTTCTTGCCATCGTGCGACACTTCGATGACGGTGCGCTTGCGACGCTCGTCCGTGACATTCGCGCTACGCATCCGGAGGAGAAGATCATCGCGTTCTCGTGCTACGCAGAGACCGCAACCGCCGTTTACAGGGCACTCCGGCCGGCCGGACACATCGCGCTCCTGACCGCTCGCGGAGCGATGATAGCCAGCGGACCCGTAAGTCGAGCGGAGGTGTTAGTCCAGTTTGCGCCGCCGGCGGCGCACGCGTGCAGGGCCGCGGGCCACGCCGAGATGCGGCTGCTCATCACGACCGACCTGCTGAGCGAAGGCGTGAACCTCCAGGAAGCGTCGGTTGTGATCCATCTCGATCTTCCGTGGACTCCTGCGAGACTCGAGCAGCGTATCGGCCGCCTTGCGCGGTTGGGCTCACGGCACCAGCGTGTCGTTTCGTACTCTGTGAATCCGCCACCGCGCACGGAGGTCTTTCTGCGCGAGCTGGAGATACTCGCGCGAAAGTCGGCTCTCTCAACCTGCCTTTTTGGCGATGGCGACGAGCCGCACACCAACGCTCCTGCCGCATCGACATCCGCAGTGGTACATGCCGAGGGCGTGCGATCAATACTGGAACGATGGCGTCGCGACCAAATCGACACGGACAGCCATGGCTCTGCATACTCCGCGATTACCTGCACTTCGCAGCGCGCTGTAATTGGCGCATGGATTGTCGATGGCAATCCGATGTTACTTGCGTGGAATGTCAGCAATGGGATCGATTCGAACCCGTCGAGTGTGCATGCGGCGATGATGCTGATCGACTCGGCCGTCCAATCGGAAATGCGAGCGCCGGATCCGAATCTTCTTGCGCAGATCCGCGATTCGGCGAAGATGTGGTACGAACACAGGTGTGCGTGGCAGGCAATTGGAGGCCTCGGCGCTCCCGTCCATCCCGCGGTGCGAGATGCGCGCGTCTCGCTTGCGCGCGTCGCTGATGCCGCTGTCGGCAACTCTTTGTTCGCACGGCGCAATCGCTCTGCCACCATTGCAGGGCGCCTACGCAGGGCCGCCGGACCTCCACTCCCGCTCGCAGTGGAATGGTCGCTGGAAAGTCTGTCAGAGACGCTCGACGACGCCGCGGTCGGCACCATCCTCGACCTGGTCGATCGCGCGCGGCCCGCGACCAACATCGTCCGCGAGAAAGGCATCCACTGCATCGCGCTCATCGTCGCCGAGCCGGAGGAGTCCCGATGACGACCGGAGCTCACGAGAGACAGCGAAGCCGACGGCGCCAGTCTGACCGGAACGCTGGCCGGCGAGTATGCTGGAACGATCGTTCGAGTCGTTCCCATGAGGCATTCCCGATGCGTTACATTCGCCCTATGCCTCAACCCGACACACCAACGAACGCCACATTGCAACGCACCCGGCCCATCGCCGTCCTCTTTGACCTTGACGGCACCCTCATCGACTCCATCGGCCTCCTTCTCGCCAGCGTCCGTCACGCTTTCGAGGGATTCAACGGGCGAGCGCCTACCGAGCAGGAGTGGGTAGCCGGAATCGGCACGCCACTTAACAAGCAGTTGAGGGCGTTCTGCGACTCGGATGAGCAGCTCGAGGCCGTCACCACTCGCTACCGCACCTTCCAACGCGCAGCGCATGATCGTCTGACGTCCGTGTTCCCAGGCACCCTCGAAGCCCTGGGTAACCTCGCGGCCGCAGGCCACCCGATGGGCATCGTTACGAGTAAGAGCAACGAGATGATGCATCGTGCGCTCGAGCTCACCGGAATCGCTCCCTACATGACGACCACCATCGGCTGCGATTCCTGCATCCTGCACAAGCCCGATCCGTTTCCAGTGCGCATGGCGCTCGGCGAGCTTGGCTACGAGGAGAGCGAGGCCGTTTTCGTCGGCGACTCACCCCATGACATCAATTCCGGCAACGCCGCTGGCGTAATCTCCATTGCTGCCCTGTGGGGCCCTTTTACGCGAGCGCAGCTGGAAGTGGCAAGCCCCGTCCACTTCCTCGACGATATATCCGGCCTTCCAACCCTCGTTGAGCGCATCCAGAATCGCCGAACGGTGTAATATTGTAGCAATAGTTTCCTTTCCTTGGAGCCATTGATGGGTGTCTCTCGCTTTTCTCTTCCCGTCACCTCCGGTCTCGTCCGGACCGGCGAGGAACGCGCGCAGCTCGTTCGACGCACGTATTCGCTGGTTTTCATCAGTGTTCTGGTCACAGTCGTCGGCGCAACGTACGCGCTGTCCAACGCTGCAATCATGGACGCGGTCGCGGCCCACCCGTGGCTCACGATGATCGCGGTCTTCGTCCCGTTGCTCGCAGCCCAGGGCGCTCGCAACCGCTTTCCGCTCAACGTCTCACTGGTATTGCTTTTTTCCTTCGCCATGGGCGTGATGATCGGACCAGTGATCGCGCTTTACGGCGGATGGAACTCCGGACTTATCACTGAAGCAGCCACGATAACCGTCGGCGCCTTCGGGGTTCTGACGCTTTACGCGTTCGTGAGCCGCCGTGACTTCTCGGCGTGGGGAAGCTTCTTCATGGTCGGACTCTTCGTCCTCATTGCGACGATGTTTCTGAGCTTCTTCTTTCACAACGCTACGGCCAACTTGTGGATCGCCGGGGGCACCGTTCTGGTGTTCAGCGGCCTGCTCGTGTTCGATACATGGCGTCTGCGTAACGTCTACGGCCCGGAAGACTATGTGCTGGCCGCGGTCGCGATTTATCTCGACCTGCTCAACATGTTCCTCGCGATCCTCCGCATCCTGGGCGGCGGCCGCCGCAACTGAGCGCAGTCGCAGACTAAAGGGCAGGCCTTTGGGCCTGCCCTTTCTTGTACCTGGTCATCGTGTCGCCGCGAATTCTATCTCGTTCGCCATGTTCAGGTCCTTCTGCGTGATGCCGCCCGCATCGTGGGTCGTCAACATGCAGGTGACCTTCGTGTACCGTATGTCGATGTCGGGGTGATGCTGAGCGGCCTCAGCCGCCTCCGCCACTCGCGTCACGAATGCGATGCCATCGGGAAAAGTCTCGAACTGAAAGGTCTTTGTAAGCACATCGCCCTTTCGGCTCCAGCCTGGAAGCGATCCCAACCCGCGTTGCACCGCGATATCAGACAATCGTTCAGGCCGCTCTGCATTCTTCATGATTTTTGCCCCCAAACATTTGAGTGGGATGCCCGCTCTTGTCGCACTAGCTCTCCTGCTACCCCTCCAGTCAACGAATGCACAGGAGAGCGCCGGCGCCAGACGTGCGTGTCCCGCCAGCTGCACAACGGTACTGGAGCATACCACCGCTTCTGATTCGACCAATCATACTACACTCAGCCAGTACTGGCGCAACTTTGCAGCCGGCGTAGCTACGAGCATTCTCGCGCACGAAGCTGGACACGTAGCCGCATCCCTGGTCGTGGGCGCCCGCCCACACTTCGGTCTCGAAGACGGCAAGCCGACCGTCTATTCTGGGATCGACGCCACCACACAGCCGTACAAGCAATTCGTCTTCTCCAGCGCGGGCCTCGATGTTCAGGCGATCATGGACGAAGCGATCCTCGACGTTCCTCACCACCGTGGCGGCTCATTCGAGCGGGGAATTCTCGCCGGCGGAATTGCCACCGCTTACTTCTACGCCACGCTCGGCCGAAACGCTCCAAATAGCGACATCACCTACATGGCGCGCACGTCGACGCTCAGCAAGACTCAGGCATCCCTCATCTACGCTGGACTCGCGACAATCCAGACCCTGCGCATCGCGCGCGACGGGCACTACGCGAGCTTCTTCCTCCGACCTTCATCGACCGGTGGCATCAAGGTCGGCGTCGCCCTGCTCCCCGCGGACCGGTGACGAGCGCTGAATCGCGCTTCGCTGAGTCCGACGCGGCCGGAACAGGCGGCGAACCCGTCGGAGCGGACCAGATTGTTCCATCCGAAGTGCGCACGACCTGCTGCAATCCAATCATCCGCGCGAGGCTCGTCGGCGACATGAAGTCGGGGCTTGGCTCATCGAATCCCACTACGTAGCCATGATTTGCACGTATCTGCTCCGCGAAGCCGGAAACGTCGCCTGAATCGGTACTGTCCGGCAGTTCGCGCGCGATGCGGTGCGCGTGGAAGTAGAGCGCCGGCGGCCAGTTGGAATACAGTGGATGACCGTTCCCGTGCGCCCGCACCCATGCGATCAGTGGTGAGCTGCGCCAGCTGGCGTCCGCAAAATCGCTTCCCTCCGTCGTCGCGAAGACCGCATCGTTTATCGTCGCCGTCGCGGTCGCTCCAAGCCACGCGATGCCTACGATGAGGATCGCCGCATGCACCGGGAAGTGGTACGCCCGCCACCAGTAGCCAACCGCGGTGACCGCCGCCACCTCAACGAGCACGATCATCGGCGCCAGAATTCGCCAGTCGAGTGGTATGGTTCCACCCACAAATGCGCGCGAGGCAAGTATGACGACGATGTAGCACGCGCCGAGTAGCGAGATCGCACTTATGAGCGTGGAGACTCCACCCACGCGAAGACGGCGTAATCGGTTCGCGCCCGTGTCGCGTGCAGCAGTGACGATGAAAAAGATCAGCGCGACGACCATGAAAAGAGCGAGCGCACGCTGCACCATTCCATCTGGCAGCAACGGCGCGAGCCACTCCGCAACGGTATCGCGCGCCTGCATGATCGTCGCGCCCCAATCGCCGTACAGCCGAAGTTTGGGTGTTGCATGCCGGTCCGGGACCGTCGCGGTGCGGACGAACCACACACCGAGCGCGATGAATGGGATCAGGGCGACGGCAATCGCGCGACGGATTCGCGTGCGCCCATCACGCCTTGAATCGACAAGCGTCCAGATCACCGCTGCCGCGGGTGCCGATGCGCCGGCATACCGCACCATCACTACCGCTGTCGACAGCACGCTCAGGAGCAGCAGCCTGTCGCGCGCATGTACCATCGCCAGGAGAAACAACAGCATGAGTGCGATGAACAGGGGCTCGCTCAGTACCGAGATCTCGGTGTCGAACACTGCCTGCGTCGCGAACACAACGAGTGCGCCAATCACGCCGGCAGAAATGCCCAGCGGTCCCGCGATGAGCATGACGATCGCGCCGGCGATGACGGCCGCCGAAACGATGTTGATCCATCGAGCGGACTGAACTGGTGAGGCGCCGAAGTAAACCGGCAACGCAATGGCCGCCGGAAAGCCAGGCGGCCAGAGCGACAGCGACGATGTCGAGTCGGGACGGTCCCATTCCGCCGTCGGCACGCGAATCCGCCCGTCGTGCGCGAGCGACGTCGCCGCGCCCATGTATGCCATCGAATCCGGGTCGAGACCCGGACCGGGCGATCTGGTTGAAACAAAAACGAGGGCCGCGGCGACTGCCGCGGCCCCCACTGCTGTAAGAAATCTCAGTTTCGTGGGTTAGTTGAGTTCGGCATCGTGTCGCGTTTCGGCGTTGTACCGTTCCTCATACTAGACGTATCGCGAGGCGTTGTCGAGGTGTCGTGCGGGTTTGCCGGCGCCATCGGGTTCGGGTTTGTCGTCGGACTCGTCGCGGGATTCGTAGTGGGATTCGGCGTCGGAGTGGTGTTGACCGGCGCGTTCGGGTTCGGCGGCGCCATTGGATTCGGATTGTTCGCCGGATTCGCCGGGTTCACCGGCGGCGACATCGGCGTCGCCTTGGACGCGTCGACGGTGCCACCGCTGCCAGTCATGTTGGTGGTGTCGTGACGCATCGTACTGTCACGCATTCCGGAGCCGCGGTGCCTCGTCGTGGAGTCGCGCATCCTTGACCCGCGCCGCATCATCGTCGAGTCGTTCATCATCGTGGAGTCGCCCATGGCCGACCCGCGCATCGTGCGACGACGGCCGCGGCGTGCGGTGCTGTCTGCCATTCCGCCGTTCATTCCACGGCCGTTCATGCCACGGCGATTCATACCGCTGCGATTCATACCGCTGCCGTTCATGCCACTACCGTTCGTGCTGCCGTTCATACTGCTGCCGTTCATCGATCCGCCACTGCTGCCGCTTGTGCCGCCGAGGCCCATGCTGCCGCCCTCGCCGGACCGTGCGTTCGCGAGCGTGGGATCGGGAGTACCGTTGCCGAAGCCGATGTTCATCGCTGCGAGCATGGACTTGGGATCGGTCGCGCCAGAGTACTTCGACTCGCACTTCTTTACGTCAGCGCGCGTCGTGGCGTCGACGCGACCGGTGATATGCGAGCTGCCACATCCGTCATCGCGGAGCTGCTGCTGCAACGCGAGTGTCTCGACGCGTGTAAGTCCTTGCGCGAATACGGGCGCCGCACAACAACAGGCGACCGCGCAAGCGCCGAGCAAACTGTATTTCATGATATGCCTCCAGAGGGTGATCATGCGCCTGGTTCTATGCGCTAACCCTCTGGCGAGCAAACCACGGGCCCAAACCCTATTTGAACGCCATGTGGGCGACGACGGCCCCGATACCAAGGAGTGCGGCGGCCGCAACCAGCAGCGTCGCCGGATTGAGCGCGACAGTGCGACGGTACCATGGATGATGCCCGCGGTAGGTATCTTCGGGCAGCGAATCCATTATACGTTTGTGAACGTACAGTGGCGTCGTGCGACTCCGAAGCGTCTCCGCCTCATCGTGGATCTTGTTCCACAGATCCACCGTGTCGTTCCCGCCCTGAGTGGCGCGGACCACCGCGACGCTCACATCGCCGTCCAGCCACTGATGCAACACGGAGGTAGATCCGCTGTTTGGAAGCGGGACCTCGCGGTCGGGCGCCGGATGCGTCTCTGCCTCGCCGGTTTCACCGGTCTTGGATCGTGGCTGGAAGCCCAGTGCCGGGTCGGAGTGATCTTCGGCTGGCGTATTCAGGTCATCATACATCACGCGTATTTCCCCTCGAGCAGGTGCTGGAGTGCCTCGCGCGCCCTGTGAACACGCATCTTGAGGGCTCCAACTGTTGTCCGCAACAGCTCCGCCATTTCTTCGTACGACCGTCCTTCAACGTGCTTCATGACGAAAGCCTCGCGAAGAGCTGGCGCTAAAGCGGCGAGCGCCACTTCAAGATCGGTCCGCAATTCATTGCGATCCAGCTCTTCTTCGGGCGTCGAATAGGAGGACGGTTGATCGTCCTCTTCGTAACTGACGTGGGAGCGTCGAATGTTCTTCAGCCAATCCTTGCACGCATTGGCTACAATGCGGAACACCCACGCATCGAACCTGCCACGCACCTCGCCCAGGTGCGCGTACGCCTTGATGAACGACTGCTGAAGGATGTCCTCGGCGACATCGGGACTTCCGGTCATCCCAAGGGCATGCCGGTACAGCGGGTCGCTGTAGCGGACTATGAGCAACTCGAACGCGTCTCGCGACCCGTTCAAAACGCGTCGGATGACCTCCTGGTCGAGGTCAGCCTGATCGACCTGGCCGGTCGCAGAGGTCACAGATGTTTCCTGCGGTTACCTTGTTGGCACGAAATGCGCCTGTTCCGGCCATAATATCCACTATTAGGCCCGACTGCGCCACCCCACCATGTCAATGGCTTGCGAAAGTGTCGAAAAATCATATACTTAGCGCGATTTCCACCCTCGTCCTCAACTAGCCGCCCATGGCAGATAAGTCAGTGACGCCTGAGGTCCAACCGGAAGATCCGGCGGCCCCAGCGGCTCCAAATGTTCCCCCGCCGCCCAAGCGTAGCCCCGGACACCGCGGCGCTGATGTCAAGGATACTGTGGCGGAGATGACCGCCAAGGCCCACGAAATCAGTCTCGAGGCGGGCAGCAAGATGGCTGCCGCGATGAAGGATGTCGTAAATGCCGCTGCCGGCCTTACTGGCTTCGTCATCGAAAGCGCTCGGGATCTCGTCCAGTATATGGTCCGCCGCGGCCAGATGACCCAGGAAGAAGCTGATAAGCTTATCCGCCAGGCCGAGGAAGCACAGGTTGGCAGGCCGGCCCCGCCGCCGCGCGCTCCAGAGCCCACGCCAAAGGCTTCGGCTCCAGAGCCTGAGCCGGCGCCAAAGGCTTCGGCTCCAGCGGCTACGCTCCAGGCCCCGTCAACCCCGGAGGTTGCTCCGGTCTCTTCAATGGCCGCTCACAAGCCTGAGCACAAGCCTGAGCACAAGCCTGAGAAGGTAGAGCAGAAACCAGCTGCCAAGCCGGCGGCCGCAGCCAAGGCACCCGCCAAGCCGGCCACGTCAAAATCGGCCGCTCCAGCTGCCAAGCCGACCGCCAAGACGGCGGCAAAAAAACCCGCTGCACGCACGGCGCATAAATCCGATCATCCGGCGGCGAAGAAAGCGGCCAAGACAGCTCCCAAAAAGGCGACGACCAAGCGGAAATGACGCCGGCCGAGCTGACGGCCGCGCTCGTACACATCGACTCGCGCAACCCGTCGCTCGTTCCTGGCGCTCCAGGTGAGCGCGACGTCGCCCGTTATCTGGCGAACCTTCTCGAGGCGTGGCAATTCCGCGTCGAGATGCACGAAGTGGTAGACGGCCGATTCAACCTCACAGCACGCGGCGGTCGCGCCGATCCAGCCGCGAAGTCGCTCATTCTGAGCGGCCATCTCGATGTGGTCGGCGTCGACGGCATGACGCACGCGCCGTTCGTCCCTGAAATCGCCGACGGAAACATGTACGGCCGCGGTTCATCCGATATGAAGAGCGGGATCGCCGCGATGTGCCTTGCCGCTCGGCAGGCGGTACAGTCCGGTATCGACGGCGAGATCATTATCACCGCGGTCATAGATGAGGAGTACGAGAGCCTCGGTACCCGAGCGCTCCTCGCATCGGGGCTTCGGGCCGACGCCGCGATCATCACCGAGCCGACGCGCCTCGCGCTGTGTCCCGCGCATCGCGGATTCGTCTGGGCGCGCCTCGAGGTGCGCGGCCGCGCGGCGCATGGAAGTCGCTACGACCTTGGGGTCGACGCGATAACCCATGCGGCGCTCATCATCGCTGAGCTGGACCGCGTCCAGCAGGAAGACTTACCCCGGCGCACACACGCGTTGCTGGGCCGCGGGTCGCTCCACGCATCGCTCATCTCCGGCGGCACTGGCCTCTCCACCTATCCGGATCTCTGCACGATCGAGATCGAGCGGCGTACCCTTCCAGGGGAGACCGAGCGTACTTTCCTCGACGAAATTGATGCCGCGACTGCGACCGTACGCGACTCACACCCGGATCTGGACGTCAATGTATCGATCACGGCATCGCAGCACGCGAGCGATGTTTCGAGCGACGCGGCAATCATGCGTGAAATGCTCGGCGCGCTCGAGGCCGAGCGGCTTCCGGCGCGGATCGAGGGAATGAGCGCATGGACAGATGCAGCACTGCTCAACGAGGCGGGCGTTCCGGCGATCTGCTTCGGACCTGGAGACATCGCCCTTGCCCACTCCGCAACGGAGTACGTACCAATCGCCGAAATTGACGTAGCGACGCGGGTGCTCGACCGGTTCATTCGGAAGTGGTGTAACAGCGAGCGCTGATCGCGCAGCACCGCGAAGCGCCGCCACACCGTCGACTGCTCACCAGTTAGAATCTCTGAATGCAATTCTCGACCAGGCAATACAACCTGCTGGAACGCGCCATCACGGACGGGCGCCGGATCGTGGTTTATCGGCGAGGCTCCGAGTTCGTGGTAAAGCCCGAGTCGCTCGGCCTCCGCGCCGGTCGCGAGGCAATCGAGACCGTCCAGCCCGCGACAGGCGACCGAATGACGATTTACCTCGATGATATCGAGGGCTTCGAGATAGTGGATGTCTGAGGCGCCGGACGAGCTGATCGCTGTTTATGCTGATGAATCATGTCTGGGTAACGGTCGCGACGGCGACAACGCCGGCGGCGCCGGCGGCTTGATCGAATGGCGGAGCCCGGCATCAGGTCAGATTACTCGATGGGACTACTGGATCAGTGAGCCGGCGACGACCAATAACCGCATGGCACTGCGATCTGTCATCGAGGCATTTCAAGGCATCTCCGCGAAACGAAAGCGTTTCGCTGTGGTGTTCACTACCGACTCGCGCTACATCGTGGATGGGATGACGAGCTGGGTTCACGGCTGGGCGAAGCAGGGCTGGAAGCGAAAGGGTGGTCCCATCGAAAACCTCGAGCTGTGGAAAAGCGCGCTCCGCGCTCTGGGGTCGCATCACTGCGAGTGGCGTTGGGTGCGTGGCCACAACGGCCAGCCGCAGAACGAGTACGCCAATCATCTCGCGACCCGTGCCGCAGCGGAGCAGGACTCGTCCAACGGACTTATCGCGTCCTCCTTCGATAGCTGGATGACCGAGCATGGGGGGACTGGCGTGACGAAGCAATCAGTTGCACCATTTCCAAACCACGAATCATTCAAAGGAAAGCACCGAGAATGGACGATCTAGATCGCCTCTACCGCCGGCTGGTGCACAACGTCCGCGCAACGCGCCCGGAATACCTCAAGATTCCGTTCACTGTTCGCGAGCTGTACGAGCAGATAGTTCCGTACCGTCACAATCGCCGCGAATTGGCGATCGAGACGAACGACGATTACGAGACTGCGGTGGCGCGGCTTTTGTCGGGCGAGCGGAGTTACGTGACCGCTGATCCGGAGATGCAGGAGTCGCTGCGTCGCGAGCTTGCGTCGCCCACTGGGGATCCCGGGGTCTTCAAGGATCATGGGGATGCCACGATCACACTCACGGCAGCAGCCGAGTCCGCACTGACGCCTGTGCCATCGACAGCGGGGTCAGGAATGACCACTCCCGGCTCGCTTGACGCGCGCCCGATCGCACGCGCGGAGATGACACCGGGTCAAAGCGCGGTGGCAGCATTCGATGCCATGTCACCAGCGGCGACGACACCTGCTGCTGCGACGACATCGGTTCCGACCCTGCTGGAGTCCCTGTCGGCGGTCGAGCTGCCGACGGGATGCAAGTTCTGTGGCGGGACGTTGCCTGAAGGCCGCGAGACGAATTACTGCCCGCATTGCGGCGAGAACCTTCGTACGCAGCGTTGTCCGGCGTGCGGGTCCGAGATGGACGTGTCGTGGAAATTCTGCGTTACGTGTGGACGCGCGGCGACCTGACGCCGCGTTCGGACGTGTGAGGCTGCCTAACGTTGCTGCCGTACGGAGTGCGCAGTGTCGGTAATCAGGCGCGCGCCGCGCTGGTAAGTGAAGTATGCATACGCCCACTGCAGCATCACACTCAGCCGATTGCGGAATCCGATCAGATAGGTGATGTGAATTCCTAGCCACAGAAACCATGCGACGCGGCCGCCGAGCTGGATCTTGCCGCCGAACAGGTTGGCGATTGCCTTACCGCGCCCGATCGTGGCGAGATCGCCTTTGTTGAAGTAATTGAAGTCGGAGCGCTTACCGCGCTCGATACTCGCAATGACGTTCTTTGCTGCGACCCGACCTTCCTGCATCGCGACCTGAGCGACGCCAGGCGCAGGTTCGCCATTCTTCTGCAACGCGTACGCGAGATCGCCGATGACGAAGATCTCCGGATGACCGGGAATCGACAGGTCGCGCTCCACGATCACCTGACCGGTTTTCGTGAGCGGAACGCCCAGCGATTTCGACACCGGAGACGCAACGTTTCCAGCGGCCCAGAATACAGAGCGCGTCCTGATCTGGTGATCGCCGACGTACACCGCGTCCGCTTCGATCCGGGTTACGGCCGAGGACGTGCGCACGTCCACTCTCAGCTCGGTGAGATCGCGCGATGCGCGCGCGGCGAGTGGCTCGGGAAAGGCGGGGAGAATGCGCCTCCCCGCTTCCAGGAGGATCACCGAGGTGTCAGTCGTGTCGACATGCCGGAAATCGTTGCGCATTCCCCGCGCGACCTCCTGCATCACGCCGGCGAGCTCGCATCCCGTCGGTCCAGCTCCGACTACGACGAAAGTCAGCCACGCATCCTGCTCTTCGGGTGACGATGCACGCTCGGCTTCCTCGAACGCGAGCAGGAATCTGCGCCGGATCTCGACTGCATCCTCTACGGCTTTCAACCCCGGAGCGAATCGCTCCCATTCAGGATGGCCGAAGTAGGAATGGCGCGTGCCGCACGCGACGACCAGATAGTCGTACGGAATGTCGAAATCCGGCTTGAGTCCCGACGGATCGGCGCACTTCACGATCCGCGCGCTGACATCTACCTCGCGAACATCGGCGAGCTCGACCGTTGTGTTGGCCTGCCTGCGAAGGATGTGCCTTATTGCACCGGTGATGTCGCTTGGTGCGAGGGAGGCTGTCGCAACCTGATAGAGCAGTGGCTGGAAGAGATGGTGATTCGTGCGGTCGAGCACGGTGATACTTGCCTTCAAACGTGCGAGCTTCTTCGCGACCATGAGACCGCCAAAACCCGAACCAACTATCACGACGCGTGGAAGTGTCGCCGTCTCTCCATCAGCCACGATGTCAGTCCCTCATTGCATCCGTGATTCCGCGAAACGTGCTGCGAGCGCCATGATCAGCACCAGCCCGATGAGAAGCGCGCTGTACGCCGACGCGGTTCCGAATGCATACGACCGAAGCTGCGCGAGTATCTCGATCGAGATGGGCCGGTTGCCGTGCGTATACAGTACCACGCTCGCGACAAACTCCCCTATCGCCGTAACGCACGCGAGAAGCGCTCCGGCGACGATGCCGGGGCGCGCAGCGGGAAGTACGACGCGACGGACAGCCATCCACCATGATGCACCGAGCCCGCGGGCCGCCGGCTCCAGCGACGGATCCATCTGCTTGAGCGATCCCTCGACGGCCTGCGATACGAGCGGAATGTCACGCACGAAGTACGCCAGTGGCAGGATCCAGAACGTGCCAACGAGCAATACCTTACCCATCGCGAGATTGTTGGTATTGAATGTCGCAAGCAGACCGAGCGCCACCGCGGTACCAGGGATCGCCCATGGGAGCGCGACGAGAATCTCGAGGAGCCGGCGTCCGCTGAACTTGCGCGTAACTATGAGATACGCGCCCGCGACACAGAAGACGACGTTGGCGGCCGTCGCGAGCACGGACATCACGATGCTGTTGCGAATCGGCGTCCACAGCTCGTTCTCGGTGAAGAGCCCGGCATAGTTGTGCGTTGTGTACTCTGGTGGCAGCATCTGTGTCGTCCAGGCCCCGTCCTTTGCGAAGGATACGAGAACGATCATCAGGTGCGGCAGTATCAGCACCAGAACGATCAGGCAGGCAGCCGCTGCAAGCGCGATACGCGCACCGCGCGAGCGGACAGGCTGACGTCGTGCACCGCCCTTGCCTGCAGCGACGTACGCCCTTTTCCCCTCGAGCCAGCGGAACAGCATCAACCCCGCGACGGCGCTTATCGCGAGAACAGTCGTCTCGACGTACGCGAGGCCGATCGCGTCGTTCAGTTTCGAATTGAGAATCTGCGTCGACAAGACGCGGATTCCGCCGCCGAACACGTATGGCGCGGAGAACGAGCCGAGTGCGCTCATGAACACCAGCAACGCCGAGCCGGCGATTGCCGGCGTCAGCAGCGGAAGCGTGACTCGGGTCAGGCGGCGGAATGCACCCGCGCCGAGTCCGATCGCTGCCTCGTCGAGCGAGGATTCGTATCGCTCCAAACCAGCGGAGACGAACAGATACACGTACACGTACATCGTGTACGCATGAATGAATATTATCGCGCCTATGCCGTCGAGGTGCCACGGTACATCCTTCAAGCCGAGCACTATTTGCGTGACTCTGGTAATCACCCCTGTATCGCCGTACAGGAATAGAAACGAGATGACACCAACGAGTGGCGGAAGAGCGGCAGGAAGCAGCGCTGCGGCGCGCAGGATGGTACGACCCGGAAATTCGAATCGGGTGAGCAGGAAGGCCAGCGGCACTCCAATACCGAGCGCAGCGATCACCGAAGCAACTGCAATGATGATGCTGTTCTTGAGTGCTTCCACATCGGACGGAGACTCGGCGAACTCGCGCCAGTGGCCCATGCTCCCGACAATCACGGCTACGTTCGGATAGATGACGGTCCAGGCCAGCACCAGCAGCAACGGCAGCGCTGCCATGGTCGCGATACGTTCAGTGCGACCGCGACCACCAAGCCAGCCGGCGCCTGTCACGGCACCATCGGAACCGACCGCGTCACACGGACGCCGACCGATTGACCGGGCTCCATCCTCTCGCGACCGGCAATGTCGAGAATGACGTCGTCGCCGAGGTTCAGGCGGTACACGAACTGCGCGCCGGCGAACCGGCGGTTGAGTATTGTGGCGGTCCAGTGCGCGACGGAATCTCCGCGCGTGATTTCGAGCGCTTCGGGACGCAGAACGATTGCGCCCGTAACGCCGTCCCGCACGCCGTCCGCCGCGCTGAGTGTCAACTGGTGTGTTACCCCCGCAATCGTGACAGTCGCTCGCTCGCCGCTGCGCGTTGCCGGTACGAGCGTCGCGTGTCCGATGAACATCGCGACATCGCGCGATGCGGGCCTGTCGTAAAGGTCTTCAGGGGATCCGTCCTGCAATACTCTACCGCGCGACAACAGAACTATCCTGTCGGCGATCGCGAAGGCATCATCCTGATCGTGCGTGACGAAGAGCGCAGGCGCCTTGGATTCCTTGAGCGTCATCCTAAGCTCGTCCCGCGTGCTCTGACGCAGAGTCGGATCCAGGTTCGATAACGGCTCGTCCAGCAGCAGCAGGCGTGGATCGATCACGGCAGCCCGCGCCAGGGCGACACGCTGCTGCTCGCCGCCGGAGAGCTGCTGCACCATGCGTTGCCCCTTGCCAGCCAATCCGACGCGATCCAGCGCAAGATTCGCGCGGCGTCTGCGCTCCGCGCGCGCAACGCCGCGCGCCTCGAGTCCGAACGCTACATTGTCCACGACCGACATGTGCGGAAACAACGCATAGTGCTGGAACACCATTCCGAACCCGCGCTTGGCCGGCCCGAGTCTCGTGATGTCCGCCCCACTGAAGAGCACGCGGCCGCTGTCCGGCTGCTCGTACCCAGCCACAATCCGCAGCGTCGTTGTCTTGCCCGAACCCGACGCGCCCACGAGCGCTACCAGCTCGCCAGGCCGCACATGGAACGACACATTGTCGACCGCTTGCTGGCCGCTGAACGAGCGTGTAATTCCATCTACGACGAGCCCATCAGCAGAATCGCTCAACCGCGCTTCCTGATGTGGGCGTCCCAGTATCTCATCCACTCGTTGAGATGCTGGGCCAGCAGGTTCTGGTCGACTGGCATGGGTTTGATCTGTTGCATGGCCGTCTGTATCCACGCTGGGAGCGAGTCGCGCGGAATGTCGTCGCGTGCGGGTATGCGCAGGAATTTCCGCGCGGCCTCGAGCTGTGCATGTTTGGACGTGACGAACTCGTAGTACAGCTTCGCTTCGCGCGGATGCTGCGTGCCGCGCACGATTGCGATGGCGTCAACGAGTAACGGCGTGCCACTTCGCGGAATCACATAGTCGATGGGGATCCCCACCCGGTCACGCATCGTCGCGACGTCCGGCATGTCCCACAACGTGATCAACCCTTCTCGACTCTTGAGCTTCTGATAAAGAATCGTCGGGTTGAGCACGTACTCCTTGGTATTCGCGTCGAGCCGGCGCAGCCATTCGTAGCCTCGCTCGGGTGAGCCTGTCTCGGTGACGCTCTTGGCGATGATCGCGCCGAATATCGCGCGCATCGTCCCGGATGCGATGGGATCGCGGATGATCACCTTGCCGCGCCACTTGGGATCCAGTACATCGTCCCAGTCCTGCGGCGCGCTGTCGCGCGGGATCGCGTCACCATTGTACGCGATAACCTCAGGCGTCAGATAAGTACCGTACCAGAGGTCGTGCGGGTCGTGCGCCGCGTCCGGCACGGCGCTGGCCCACGTCGGACGGTACGGCTGAAGCAAGTTCTCCTTGGCCGCGCGCGCGAAGGACTCCGATGGAGCACCGAACCACACGTCGGCTTGTGGGTTCACCGCCTCGCCGCGAATTCGGTCGAGCACTTCCTGCGATCCCATGTCCACCCACTGCACGTCGATCGTGGGGTACGCCTTCTCGAATTCCGTCTCGTAGTATTTGAGAAGATCGATCCCATGGGGCGAATACACCGTCAGCACGGTTCGATTGTCGTGCACGCACGAGCCGAGCATCGCCGCGGCGAGGCCGCAGACGATCACTCGAGCCCAGCGAGAAAGCATCACCGCAGCAGGTTGGCGAATATGCGGGCGCCGCCCGGAACGGCGGCCGGGAGCTGCCGAAACAGCGCAAGCGTGACGTACGTGTAACGCCCCTTCCCCACAGTAGTCGTCAGCAGGCCGGCGCTGTTCGGTTCCTCGCCTGGATCGTTCATCCTGAGCATCGTCGAATAGTGAGGATCGAAGGTGGTCGGCATGTACGTGGCGCGCTCCTGCACCCATCCGGCAAAATCCGCGTTCGTGATTCTGTTCGGGGTGTCCAGGAGGCTATTGCGCGGCTCGATGATCGTGACGGGCGCGTTCTCGTCGGTGACGCGCGCCGCAGGCCGCGCCAGTACGATCGGATACGGCATGACTCCGGGCTGTTGCATCTCCGTCTGCCCGTACTGCACCACGAGGTTCCCGCCGCGGCGCACGTAATTCATCAGATAAGAGTTGTTGTCTATCAGCGTCTGATTCGCCTGGTATGCGCGCGGACCAACCACAATCGTGCTGAAGCGCGATAGGTCGCTGGTCGGAAGTGCCGCCGGATCCACGAGCTGCACGGACAGGCCAAGATCACGCAACGCATCCGCGACGTTGTCGCCAACGCCCTGGATGTAGCCGATCGTCGCGTGCGCCGGCACGATGACATTCACGGTCTGAATCGTGACGTCGGCCTTGCGATACATGCGCTCCGGCGTGATGTGCTCGTATTCGATCGGAATGAAACCGATGCTGTCGCGCTGCGAGCCATCTTCGACAACGGCCCGCACGAGATGCGTGCCGGCAGCGAGCCGTCCAGTCGCACGGAAGATCACCGTGCGTGTTGCACCGGCATCGAGCGTTACCGTCCGCTCGCTCGAATCGGCCCGCATTCCGTCCGGCACCATGAGATCGACTCGCACGGCATGCGCCGTTGGCCATGACGAGCGCAGCGTAACCTGGAACGTGCGGTCAAGCTCCGCGCCGGCCCGTGCCAGCTCGATGTCACGCGCAAGCGTCACCGAGACTCCGGGCGCGGTAGCGAGTGGCACCTGGATCTCGCCCCGGACCGGGTCCGCATAACGATAGATGGCCGGCGTTCTCACGACTACCGGTGCAAGGCCCGGGAAGCGCTACCGTGACCGGAAGCCATCCGCTCCTCTCGCGCGCATCGTCCGATATCGAGTCCGACGCGAACGCGAAGAGGTCGCCCACCCGCGGGCGCACGAGCCAGTACGGCTGGGTCAGTCTATCCCCGTGCACGTACACGGTTCGCACCGAGCTGCTATCCAGCACACCGCGGCGATAAACAGCTTCGTGCACGGCGACGCTGTCGCCGAGTGCAACGCGCGCGCGATCGGCAATCGCCTCGACATCGACGCCGGCCTCGGCGACAGCTGTAGCGTCGCGATCCGCCTGCGTGACTGTGCGCGCCGTGTCGATGCCGTCGAACATGGACCGCTCGGATTTCGCTGGCGTCGATGCGTTCACACGCGTTTCCTCGCGGCGCAGATAATCCATGACGACGCCCTTCCGAGGAACGCTTCCAAAGCCCTGTGACTTGTGCTGACTCCGGCTTTCGGCGGCAATCTCGGCGTACGTGAGACCGAGTATCGGGTCATACTCGCCGACGTTCATCGCAATCGTGCCGTCTTCGCGGGAAAAGCGCGCACCGCGATAGAATTTGAGCACGGTCCATGGCGCTCCGAACTTGCGCACCGGAAAGCGCACGGTATCCGCTGCGGCGTCGTACACTTCACGTGACAGAATGCCGGCGACCTGGTGTTGTCCATGGCCATCGCGCGGCGTTCCGGAAAAAACCGAAACGATGATCTGAGGTCGGAATCCCCTGACGACCTTGACCATGTCGCCGAGAACGGAATCGCGTGGCCAGTGTGAGAAACTCTCCGCCGCGGTTTTTGAAAAACCAAAATCGTACGCGCGCGTGAAGTACTGATGCGCACCATCGATCCGCCGTGCCGCGAGCAGCTCCTGCGTTCGTATGACGCCGAGTGCTTCACCGAGCTCGTTACCCAGAAGATTCTGGCCGCCGTCACCGCGTGTGAGCGACAGATACGCTGTCTCGGCGCGGTGTCCCCGCGCAAGCCACGCTATGAGCTGAGTGTCCTCATCGTCAGGATGAGCACCGATCACCAGTACGCGATCGTGAACTCCGGCAGCGGCTTTCGTTTCTGCAATTGCGACGATGCCGCGCTCCTGAGCACTCAGGAAGCGCGGCATGGATGCAATCATCATCGCGCCGACCAACCCCGCACAAAGACGACGCGTGTGACCCCTCGCTGCCCTGCTCAACGAGCCGCCGCGCGCGCACGTCCGCCCTGCGGTGCCGCGTGCAGCGTGAACGCGTCCGACACTATCCTCTCCTGCTCCACCTTGTGCGGCTCCGCATATCCCTCGGCTGGACTCGCTCTCTCGGCGCGACCGATGTACCGAACCGTTATCGCATTCCCCGTCGAGACCCTTAGACGCGGCCAAACGAAGCTCCACGCGCCCATGTTCTTCGGCTCTTCCTGCGCCCAGACGACATCTTCGATCGCCGGATATGAATCCACGATCCGAGCGACGTCGTCGTGCGGCCATGGATACAGCTCTTCGACTCGCACGAGGGCGACACCTTCGCCTCCATCGCGCTTCCGCTTGTCGAGCAGGTCGTAATAAATCTTTCCCGTGCAGAACACTATCCGCTTCACGCTCTCGCGCTGACTCGCAACCGATGCGTCGTCAATCACGGGCTGGAACGTTCCATTCGTCAGATCGCTGAGCTTGGACGCAGCTTCGGGCAGACGAAGCAGGCTCTTGGGCTGCATCAGAATCAGCGGTCGACGCTCGGCGGTGTGCGCCTGGCGGCGCAGGATATGGAAGTACTGCGCCGGAGTCGATGGATACGCGACGCGCATGTTGCCTTCCGCGCACAGCTGCAGGTAGCGCTCGAGTCGCGCACTCGAGTGCTCCGGTCCTCCACCTTCATAGCCATGCGGGAGCAGCAGCGTTACGGAAGAGTCCTGTCCCCACTTCGCGCGGCCGGATGAGATGAACTGATCAACCACCGTCTGCGCCACATTTGCGAAATCGCCATACTGCGCCTCCCACATCACGAGCGTATCGCTGACCGTGACGCTGAAGCCGTACTCGAATCCCAGCACTGCCGTTTCGGAAAGCGGCGAATTGTAGATCTCGAGACGGCCTTTCGCTGAGTCGATGTGCTCGAGTGGGATGTAAGTCTGACCGGAGGTCGGCGTCGTGCAGCACGTCCTGTCGATGCGAGAAAGTGCCGCGCTCTACATCCTGGCCCGTGAGGCGCACGGAGGTGCCGTCAATCAGCAACGATCCTATCGCCAGCGCTTCGGCGTGTCCCCAATCGATTCCACCTGCGTCGCCCATTGCATCGCGCCGACGTGCAAGGGTTCGCGCGACGCGGCTGTTCGGCTTGAGGTCCGCGGGCCATTTGAGCAACGATTCATTGAGCGAGATGAGCTCGCCAGCACTGACCGCCGTTGCAGCCACTGGCGTTTGAGTCTGCGTCGACGGCGCGCTCGGCTCCGTGGCGCCCGTGCGCGGACTCGCCTGAATCTGCTCGAGCTTCGACATTATATCCCGCTCGACAGCCTGCATCACGTCAGGAGTGACAACTCCTTCTGCGACAAGCCGCTCGCCCCAGACTTCGCGCGGCGTCTTGTGCGCCCTGATGTTGGCATACAGTACTCGGCTGAGTGAATGCAGGCTCGTCCGTCTCGTTGTGGCCATGTCTGCGATAACTCACAAGGTCGATCAGCACGTCCTTGCCGAACGTGGAGCGGTACGCAATCGCGAGGCGTACTGCCTGCACGCACGCGCCGGCGTCGTCACCGTTGACGTGGATGATCGGGATGTCGTAGCCCTTCGCGGGGTCGCTCGCATAGCGCGTCGAGCGCGCGCCCGCGGGATCGGTCGTGAAGCCGATCTGGTTGTTCACGATGATGTGCACAGTGCCGCCGGTACGAAAACCGTCAAGCAGTGAGAGATTCATCGTCTCGGCGACGATCCCTTCTCCCGCGAACGCGGCATCACCATGCACGCATACGGGGACTACGGCAGCCTCGTCGCGCTTGCCGTCGACACCACGCTGCTTCGCACGCGCCACACCTTCGAGCACAGCATTCACGAACTCCAGATGGCTTGGATTGGGAACGAGCGTGAGCGCAATGCGGCGCCCGCCTATCTCCCGGGAGCCGTCTGCGCCCTGATGATACTTTACGTCGCCGCTCGTATCCACCGCGGCGTCCGGGTGCTTGCCGTCGAACTCGTCGAAAATCATCGCATACGACTTGCCCAGCACGTGCGTGAGCACATTGATGCGGCCGCGATGCGCCATGCACATCGCTACCTCCCGTGCGCCACCAAGCGCCGCGAGCGCGATGATCTCATCGAGCATCACTACCAGCGCGTCGCTACCTTCGATCGAGAAGCGCTTGTAGCCCTGATACGCCCGGCCCAGAAAACGCTCGAGCGCGTCCACTTCCGTCAGCCTCGACAGAATTGCTTTCTTTTCGTCTGCCGTCAAATCCTGATGGTACGTGCCGCCTTCCACCGCGTCGCGAAGCCACTGCCGCTCCGTGAATGAACCAAGGTGCTCGAACTCGAAGCCAATCGTCGATGAATAGAGCGAGCGCAAGCGCGCTGTGGCGTCAGCCGCGGTGGCATCCGAAGTTCCGACCACGCTGCCAGGAATCGACGCAAGCTGAGCTTCGGTGACGCCGTGGCTCTCCAGCGTGAGCTCAGGCGATCCCACCGGCGCACTGCCGAGTGGATCGATGTTGACTGCCAGATGTCCGTAGGCACGAATCGCGTCGAGTAGAGCAGCTGCACCGGCTGCTGCCCGGAGCGGCTGCGGTGCCCATCGGACCCTCAGCTGGCGTCCCACCGCTCAGGCCCTCGGCGAAACGGAAAAACTGTCGCCAGGATTCATCGACCGACGCCGGGTCGCGCTTATAAGCGTCATACGCCTCGGCGATGTATCCATCGTTGAAGACGCTTGTGATAGCTTCGCTGCTCATGGGTGTCAATTTAACCGATTCAGCGGGTGCTTTCCGCGCGCGCCGTCAGAGCTGAACGTCCACCGATCCCGTGTCCGACGGAGTGCCGGCAAAACTCGTTGCGCCGGGCGTGAAGCGCGGGCGCGCGGCGGCCGCGCGCAGTAGCTTGTGCGCGTCGGTCGGGAGCCAGTGTAGGCAGATAGAGAAAGCCGGCGATTCCATTGCAGTCGAGCGGCACCATCTCGTTGGACTGGCGCGTCAAGCTCACCGCGACGATGGGCGCGTAGCGAAGCACCTCGTCAGCTTCCCAATCATCGAGCGGTTGCGTCGTCAGCCACTCATATTCGCAAACGACGACGTCCGGCGCGCAGGAGCGCGTCGATTCTACGGCCCCCTGCACACCCACGGCACCAACGGTACAGACCTCGGCGCTCTCGAAGAACCGCGCGAGATGGGTCGCCAGGTACTCGTGACGCGCTACACAGACGACATACAATGGACTCAAGATTTCGGCCTCTGCAGTCAATCTACCGAATGATGTCGCACAGCGGCCAACTCCGGAAGAGGTAACGGAGACGATCACATGTGCGCCGGAAAGATATGGACGCAAAAAAGGGCGGCTCGGTGCCGCCCTTCCCTGCAACAGTCAGGTAGGAACAGGTCCCGTTAGGGGTGGCTTACCTTCTTGGTGTCCACGTTGTTCCCAAGCACGCCGCCAGCGACACCGCCGAGGATGCCGCCGATGATGCCGCCCTTCACCTTGTTCTTGCTCGTTACCGCACCAAGAATCGCACCGGCGCCGGCGCCGATCGCGGCATCACGCTTGGTATTCCGTGCAGTCGAAGTCACCGGAGCCGGTGCCACCGCGGCCGCACGGGAGCCGCTGCTCTGATAGGAGGAATGGTGCTCGGCAACACGGTGATCGGCGGTCCGAGCGGTAGCCGTCCTGGCCGCAACCGAGTCGGCATGTGCCTTTTCGATCGCCGATATGCTGTCCGCCGGCGTCACCGGATTTGCCTGAGAGGCCAGCGACAGGTCGCTGTTCAGCGCGTCGTCGGTCTTTTTCGAATCATTGCCCTTGCACCCGAAAGCAATGAGGACCAGCGGCAAAACTGCAAAACGGAAAATGCGCTTCATAATTCCAGCTCCCGACATAAGCGACGGCATGATTGCCATGGCACTCCTTGCAAAGGCAGGGACTGTGCCAGTTATCCAGGGGAACTCCCGAGGAGATCCCCCAACCCTTACTATACGCTTGGCGACCCCTTTTCAATACACCCTGGGCCAAACCATGGTTCGGTTTTGACGGATCCGGCGGAATACCGCACCTCATTTCCGGCTCCGCCCAACCACGAATCGGACTGGAATTCCGCCGTTTTTTGTGTCGAACAGTCGTTCCAAGGGGATTCCGAGCTGACGCTCGAGGGCCAGCGAGGCAGACAGTAGTCCGAGCTGCCAACCGTTCAGCGAGCTGCTCATCAACGAGCCCAATTTGGCATAGAGATTTCGAACGTCCGTTCCAACACGGATCCCGTAAGGTGGGTTGGTGATCACCCAGCCCGGCTCGGAACCCCCGCCTATCGATTCCGACACTGTCCGTTGAACTATCTGCAGGTCGGCGCTCACCCCTGCCCGCCCAGCGTTCGACATCGTTGCATCTATGGCGCCCTCGTCGCGGTCCGCAGCCACGATTCCGGCAGGAGCACGTTCAAGCTCGCCACCCGCCGCCTGATCGCAGAGTGCCGCCCACGACGCCCGGTCGAATCCCGGCCACCGCTCGAAGCGGAATTCCCTGTGCAACCCAGGAGCAATGTTACGCGCAATGAGCGCTGCCTCGATTGGAATGGTCCCCGAGCCGCACATGGGATCGAGAAGATTCTCCCACGCCTTCCATCGACTTGCCAGCAGCATCGCGGCAGCGAGCGTTTCGCGTAGCGGGGCCTTGGCCGACGCCTGTCTGTAGCCGCGCTTGTGCAACAGTATCCCTGAGCTGTCGGCGCTCAACGTCATCTGGTCGTGGTCGATCCGGACGACGAACAGCTGCTCTCCCAGAATGCCTTCATCCTCGTCGTTGTCTGGCGCCGCGCTAGCTGAGGCGCAGCCAGTCGCTGCGGCCACGCTCTCGGCCAGTCTCTGCGCGATGGCGTCGCTGTGATACAAGGCGGATTTGTGGCACGTCACGCGGAAGACGACCTGATCGCGAGCCCGTACGAAGCGTCCCCATGGCACCCGCTTGGCGCGATTTTCCAGTTCCGAAAACGACGCAACATGGAAGTTTGCCACCCGCACGAGAACTCTTGTAGCGGTTCGCAGCCATAGATTGGCTCGATACAGATCGCGCGCAGTTCCCCGCCACGCTACACCCCCTCGAGCAACGCTGGACGGAGTCATACCCAGCGCAG
Source organism: uncultured Gemmatimonadales bacterium (assembly GCA_963731305.1). GTDB lineage: Bacteria > Gemmatimonadota > Gemmatimonadetes > Gemmatimonadales > Gemmatimonadaceae > Fen-1247. The sequence goes on from CAVSUQ010000007.1 coordinate 292,626, forward strand.
TCAGCTCCGCTGCGGTGATGTGCTCGAGGCCTGGCGCAGCGATTGAATAGAGGTCGAGGGTTGTTTCAGCCATATATTTTCGTTTTGTGACGTTACGCTCCCACGCCCACGAGTGACAGTGCCTCCAGCGATTCTTCCGCGCCATCACTACGTACTGGGGTTTACGGTGGTCGTGGCCGTTGCGTATCTCGCAATCGCTCTCTTCCGGCACACGGGTCCCATTCAGCGCCTGCGGCGACTCGGAGGCGATTGGACGGCAGCGGTCGTACCGCGGCTGCTCGCGATAATCACCTTTCTCGCGGGCGCGCTCCTTCTCTTTTCCGGCGCGACGCCGGCGGTCGCGGGCCGCCTCCAGTGGCTGAGTGCGTGGATTCCGCTCCCGGTCGTGGAGCTGTCACACTTCATCGACAACCTCGCCGGAGTGATGCTGCTGATTCTGGCGCGCGGCGTCGAGCGCCGTCTTGACGCGGCCTATCATCTCACGATCGCGATGCTCATCGCGGGAATCGTGCTGTCCCTGCTACGCGCGCTCGATATCGAGCAGGCCCTCGTCCTGGCGATCATGCTCGCGGCCTTCGTTCCGAGCCGCAAGTATTTCTACCGAAAGAGCAAGCTGATCGAGGAACGCTTCTCCGCATCATGGGTCGCTGCGATCCTGCTCGTCACACTCGGATCGATCGCACTCGGTCTCGTTTCATACGCGAACCTACACATTTCGACCCGGACGTTTTTTCGTTTCGCTACTCACGCCGAAGCTGCACGCTTTCTGCGCGCGAGCGCTGGTGTGCTCGCGGCTCTCATCGTGTTCGCTGTGTTGCGATTGCTGCGCCCTGCGCGAGCGCCGCTGCTTCGTCCGACAAGAGTGGACCTCGAGGATGCACACCGGATCGTCGCGGATTTTCCGCATGCGGCAGCCCAGTTGGCCTTTCTCGGTGACAAGTATTTTCTCTTCAATCAGGCACGCACGGGATTCATCATGTTCGGCGTGCAGGGACGAAGCTGGGTCGCACTCGGCGATCCGATCTCAGCGCCGGGTGAAGCGGCGGAACTGATTCGCGCGTTTATCCTGCTTGCAGACCAGAACGGTGGCTGGCCGGTTTTTTACAAAGTCGAGTCAACGTTGCTCTACCTTTACCTGGACCACGACCTGAGCGTCGCGAAGCTCGGCGAGGAGGCACGAGTGTCACTCGCCGATTTTTCGCTCGAGGGCTCCTCCCGCAGAAACCTCCGCCGTGTGTGGCGCAAGATAGTGGACGATGGATATACGTTCGAGATCGTGCAGCCCGACGCCATCGCTCCGCTCCTACCGCAGCTGCGTGCGGTCTCCGACGAATGGGTCGAACAGAAGAAGGCGCGCGAAAAGGCTTTCTCGCTCGGAGCGTTCGACGAGGATTACATGTCACGCCACCCTGTGGCGATTGCGCGAAAGGACGGCCGGATAGTTGCGTTCTCCAACGCATGGATTTCCGGCAAGAAGGCCGAAGTCGAGGCGGATCTGATGCGCTACACCGCCGACGCTCCGCCCGGTATAATGCGGTACGTCCTGATCGAGATGATGTTGTGGGCGCGCGGCGAGGGCTTCGCCTGGTTCAACCTTGGCATGGCGTCGCTCAGCGGTCTCAGCGTGCATCGCGGCGCACCAATCTGGAACCAGCTCGCCGTCGCGATACGCGGCTACGGAGAGCGATTCTATAACTTTCAGGGAATTCGAGAGTTCAAGCAGTGGTTCTATCCGGAATGGGAGCCACTTTTTCTGGTCAGTCCCGGCGGAGCGGCGCGGCCGATTATTCTGGCCAACATCGCAGCGCTCATATCAGGCGATCTGCAAGGAGTTCTGAAGAAGTAACCGATGCGCACCAGCAAGCTCGCAATTGTCCTCATCGCCGTCGCGTCGGTCGTTCGTCTCGTGCTTGCCGCGCTTATACCGCTCTTCCCGGATGAAACGTACTACTGGGACTGGAGCCGCCATCTTGCTGCTGGTTATTTCGACCATCCACCTGCCGTAGCGCTGCTGATTCGCGCTGGCACGCTGATCTTTGGCTCGACGCCGCTCGGTGTGCGGTTCGGCGCAATCGTCGCCGGCGTCGTGGCGTCCGCCGCAGTGGTTGTACTTGCCGAGCGGCTCAGTGATTGGACGAGTGGACCGCCGGATGAGACGTCGGTAAACGCGATCGACGATGCGGGCGCACGCGCGGCGCTTCTGATGCTCGTCATTCCCGGAGCACTGGTCGGCTTTGTTCTCGCAACGCCGGATGCGCCCCTGCTTGCGGCAATCGCGTTGACACTCGCCGCTCTCGAGCGCGCCATTGCATCCGAGCCACGCAGCTCTGCGTCGTTTGGATGGTGGTGCGCCGCCGGAGTGACGCTCGGGCTGGCGTTCTGCTCGAAATTGACTTCGGTGCTCATTCCCGCCGGTGTGTTTGTCGCGCTTCTGGCGCGGCGCGATCTGCGTGTACGTCTCGCGGAGCCGGGACCATACGTCGCAATCGTGATCGCAGTGCTGCTTCTCACACCCACACTCGCCTGGAACGCGCAGCACGGCTGGATATCATTCTCATTCCAGCTGCATCACGGATTGGGACAGGTGCGAGGATCGGCGGCTGGACGGGAACTATCACTCATTGGTGGCCAGCTTGGCATCATCTCGCCGATCATCGCCGTCATGGCCGCCATCGCGGTGGCCCGCGCACTTCGCGCGACGACCGACGCACGGCGTTTCCTGCTTGCGGTGGTCGCAACAACGGTCGCCGTGTTGTTTCTTGCAAGTGCAATACGGCGTCCAGTCGAGCCCAACTGGCCGATACCCGCTCTGGTGGCCGCTCTGCCGCTGCTTGCCACGATGCGACTGCGACGCAGTGCGCGCTCCTGGTTCTCAGTCGGTGTCGTCCTTGGCGCGCTGTGCGTATTAGTCGTCGCTGTGCAGGGGATCACCGGCGTCCTCCGACTCCCACCTCGTCGCGACCCGGTGTCGAGAGCATACGGATGGAATGACCTCGCCCACGCCGTGGAGCGCGCACAACAAACCGCCCGCGGATGCTCGGCGACGTGGGTCGCCGCAGATCGCTACCAGGACGCCTCTGAACTTGCCTTCAATCTTCCGGCCAGACCACGCGTTTTCGCGCTCAACCTTGGTGGGCGGCCGAATCAGTATGATCTATGGACAAGTATCTATGCTCTTGCCGCCCCTTCCGATTGTGCACTGATCGTGGTCGATGAAGGACCCGTCGGCCAGCACGTAGTTCAGCGATTGGGCGCAAGCAGCATGGCGCTAATCAGCGATGCGGTGATGACGTGGCGCGGAATGGCTGTTGGACGTCGTGCAATATGGCTCGTGCGCGGAATCCCGAGCGCGCCTCCGCTGGAGTTCGAGTTGTCGCCAGTCGCGAAGGCAGCGCTAGCCGCCGCCACTACGAGCTTTCCGCCACATCTTGCGCTGCTCGACTCGATCGTGGGCGTGTACCGGGAAGGCCCAATTCCGAACGCGGTCACGACTACTGCGGCTGCACCGATCTCGAACTCCGATCGCCGCGCCGCGATCGATTCTCGACTCGGCACGCTGCACTCACTGCTGCGACGCGCTGGCTTCAAGGCAGTCTATCGCGATGAGCGATATCACGACTGTACCTTCGTTCGATCCACCGAGCCTGACAGCACGGATATTGGTTACGTATATGCGCCGGAAGGCTGCAAGCTCGCTACAGGGATGGGCGACAGGGTGCTCGAGGTAGATCATGCGTCGGGTCCGTGGTACTCGTACGCATCGCCCGAGCGTCACCATGAGTGAGCGGTAAGCGACTTACCTTCTTCTCACCGGCCGCAATCTCTGCTGCAGAAAGAACTTCACAATCGAATCGGTCGCGTTCATGTCGCTCGGTGGGCGAGGACTGAAGATCCAACCGCGTCCACCGCCCGGCCAGCCGTGCTCGCCGCCCTGGATGGTGTAGAAAACGACGCTCGCCGAATCTGCGCAATCGTAACGCAGCCGTATTACGCGACCCGACGTTGCCGACTGCGGGAATTGCGCGCAGTCGTCCTGCCGAACCCAGAACTGCGTTACCTGCGGCGCCGACAGCGTTTCGTGCCGGCCGTTGACAGTTGCCTTCCCACCGCGCTGCCCCGCATACGGGATGTGTGTGTCACCGGTCCCGTGTATAACGATGACCGGAACCGGTCGCGAAGAGTCGCAGCTCGGCAGGGGATCGAACAGCGTGCCCGACACCGTTCCAATCGCCGCAATTCGATCCGGCAGTCTGCACGCCAGAAGCATCGATAGTGTTCCTCCATCGGAATACCCTGCCGCGTACACACGCATCGGATCGACGCCGAGCCCTGATTCGAGGCGCGTGATGAGTGACTGGATGAACGCTAGCTCGTTGACGTGCTCCTTGAAGGAATAACGGCAGCACTCTCCAATGTTCCATCCCCGGTGAAGCCCTTCCGGGTACGCGACGATGAAGCCAAGCGAGTCGGCAAGGTCATCGAACGACGTCTCCCGCTCGATCACCGACGCGCTCGCGCTGCTTCCATGGAACACGAGCATCAGGGGCAATCGCCGAGACCGATCGTATCCATTGGGCAGATGGAGCCGGTACTCGCGCGAGCGTCCGTCGACATCGATTCGTTTCACGTAGTCGCCAGCGACAGTCTCATGCGCATAGTACCCTGGGTCGGACGCGACGAAGCACACCAGCAAGATGGCAAGAATCGTCGTTATTCCGGCTCGAGCCAGAGAGCGGGCAGTCATGTCCTGTCGTGATGGGTGGGCGATCGGAAAGCGAAGCTCGGATTTATACTATTTGGTGTTGCACCGGAAGTGTGCGAGTCCGGTCACACGTCGCTGCTTCCTTCAATTCGGCCGGACCATCGTAATTCTGGACCAAAATGCGGTGTGCCGCCCGTGCCCCGCCCCCTCCCGCGACCCCTGCGCGACTTGATGGGCCGTCGATCCAGCGGAATGGTTCCTGCTTTGCATCCAGTCTGCATGCCAAGAAAACCGTCCAGGGCGCACGACAGGGCTGCCGCCAGACAGCTCCTGTCCGAGAAGTTTGGCCACTCCGAGTTTCGGCCCGGTCAATGGGAGCCAATCGAAGAGCTCCTCTCCGGGCGCGATACCCTCGTCGTCATGCCCACCGGCAGCGGCAAGTCGGTGATCTATCAGCTTCCCGCGGTCCTCAGGCCCGGCTTGACCCTCGTCGTGAGTCCGCTCATCGCGTTGATGAAGGACCAGCACGACAAGATGGACGCCATCGGAGTCGATGCCGTCTCACTGCACTCACACCTCTCCTCGGCAGAAACGAGAGAGGCGCATCGACAGATCGCGGACGGCGAGGGCGAAATTCTCTATGTAACGCCAGAGCGATTCAAGGACCGCGAATTCTTCGAGCAGTTATTACAGCGCAAGATCTCCCTCTTCGTAGTGGACGAGGCCCACTGCGTCTCGCAATGGGGGCACGATTTTCGTCCCGACTATCTCACGCTCGGCTCCATAGCCCAGCGCGTGGGTCGCCCGCCAATCCTCGCGCTTACGGCCACAGCCACGCAAACCGTGCGTGACGACATCATCCGCCAGCTGGGGATGAAGGACCCCTACATCACAGTTACCGGCTTCGCGCGACCTAACCTGCGGTTCGACGTCGTGCGTGCCGTCAACGACAATCTCAAGGATAGAATTGTCGAGAACATTCTCCGTGATACAGAAGGGTCTGGCGTCATCTACGCTGCTACAGTGAAGGAAGCGGTACGCCTTCACGAGCTGCTGTCGTGCTCGTTTGAAGGCGAGCTGCAAATCGGCCTTTATCATGGGAAGATGGCCGCGACCGAGCGCCGCGAAACACAGGATCGCTTCATGCGCGGGGATCTCAAGGCGATTGTCGCTACGAACGCCTTTGGACTCGGTGTGGACAAGCAGGACATGAGATTCGTGATCCATTATCACTTCCCCGGATCCATCGAGTCGTACTATCAGGAAGCCGGACGTGCCGGTCGCGACGGAGCGCCGGCCACATGCACACTGCTGTATCGCGTCGAGGATAGACGAATCCAGTCGTACTTCCTCGGTGGAAAGTATCCCGAGATCTCCGAAGCGGCGCGCGTTGCCATAGCGCTCGAGAAGTACCCTGCGGATGCTCTGGTGCCACTGGGCGACATTGCCGACACCACCGAAGTCGCCAGGCGCAAGGTGAAGATCGTTCTCGCTCTTCTCAAAAAACACGGCCTCGCACGTGAACACCGCGGCGACAACTGGCAACGTCTACGCGACAATCTCACGTCGATAGATCTGAGCGCTGATCTGTCTGATTATGAGGAACGTCGGGCTCGGGACCAGGCACAGCTCGATACCATAGTCCAGTTCTGCCAGACAACGGGCTGTCGTACTGCTTTCATTCTCGAGCACTTTGGCGAAGCTGTTGCGCCGGGCTGGTCGTGCGGAAACTGCGACGCCTGCGATCAGGCAGCGGAATGGGCGCGCCGCCGCACGGCGTAGGCTCATCGCCTTAGTATTATCGCTATGCCGATCCCGCCTCTCGCCAGACAACTCGCCCGGCGCACGCGCCTGCTCTTCGTCATTTTCCTTGCGGCGTGGCTGGTCCCACAATTCGTTCAGTTTCCAGTGCGGTTCGCGACGCGCATCGACCATGCGCTCGACTACATCGCGATTCTCTCGCTGTTTCTTCAGGTTGGAATCTGGTGCAACGTCGTAGTCGGCTACTGGTCGTCCGCATACATCGCGCGACACCACCGCGATGCCGCCGATGCGATGACAATTCAGGCGATATCCGTTCTCGTCAAGGTGTCGCTCTGGGTTCTGCTAGCCGTTCTTACACTGGAAGAGGGGTTCAGGCAGAACGTCACGGCGCTGGTCGCCGGCCTCGGAGTGGGGGGCATCGCAATCGCCTTCGCACTCCAGAATGTTCTCAGCGACCTGTTCGCCGCGATGTCGATCGTAACCGACAAGCCTTTCGTCATTGGTGATGCGATCCAGGTCGATACCTTCTCCGGCAAGGTGGAGCACATCGGTCTCAAATCCACCCGCGTTCGATCCGACACCGGCGAGCAGATCGTATTCGGGAACAGCGATCTCATCAAGGGGCGCATTCGTAATTTCGGACGCATGCATGAGCGGCAGGCAATTCTCACGACGAAAGTGTCCGGAAGCACAGAAGCCGACCAGCTTCAAAAAATTCCCGGGATAATCCGCGAGATCGTCGAAGGCATTCCGAATACGCGATTCATCCGGTCGACCATGTCCGCCGTCGGCGACTCGACGATCGATTTTACGACGATCTATTACCTGACCGATCCATCGTATCAGGTGTACGTCGACGCCCAGCAGACGGTCATGCTGGAACTGATGCGGCGGTTAAAGGCCGCAGGCACTCGTCTCGGCGTGCAACTCGAGGCAGCAGTACGGGAAAAGACCGGCGGCATAGTTTCCTCGCCGCCCACCGCCTGACCGCTACTCGGGCTTCTCGAGCGCAGCTGCGGCCGCGCGTTTCAGACGCAGGATCATCGCGTTGAGTCCTGCTTCGCGAGCATTGAGTCCCATCCCTTCCATCAGAGTGCGCACGAAGTCAGTCGGAATCGCGAGCGTAGTAGCTGGCGACTGATCGTTCACAGCCGAAAAGACGATGGCCAGTACCGCAGCAACAGTGGGCGATTGACGCACGTTCACATCCGCGTAGAAGTGCATCTTTCCGTCCTGCACTTCCGGAAATATGTCGACGCGCGTCTGGCACTCCGGTATTGTAAAGTTGCTTCTGTCGATGGCGTCGTAGCGCTCGGGCACCGGCTCGAGCTTTCGCGAGTACTGCACCAACGCCTGCATCTTGTCCGCGCGACCCATGGCGCGAAAACGGCGCAGTACTCGCTCGATCGCCTCCGGAACCTGGCTCTGCCCCGGTTCGGCACTCGCCAATGTTACTTGCCCTCGCCGATTCCGCTCTTCGAAACGAGCTGCGCAGCCAGCACGGTCTGAATGACGCTCGTGATGTTGTTCGTCGCGCCGTCGGCCGCGCTGGTTCCGTCGCTCGATATGTTGATGAGCCGCGCTTGGGCCAGTGCGCTCGCGATCACGGGCGCCACCTGAGGAAGCAACTCGATCTGCCGGTACCGGAAGTAGCTCTCTCCACCAGCCTGGATCGCGGCGTTCACCTTCGCAATGCTCTCCGCATTCGCGGTCGCGACGCGCGTGATCCTTATCGCCTCGGCGTCCGCGGCCGCTTCGGCTTCGATCTTCACGCGCTCCGCATCGGCCCGTGCCTGAGCGATCTGCGTCGCCTCGAGCTCGGACGTGCGCTGCACCGCGAGAGCGTCCTGCTTCAGCGCCTCTGCCTGCGCGATGAGCGCGGCGTTCGAGGCCTTCGTCTGCTCCAGCTCACGCTGCTTGTCCGATATCACGCGTTCGGCTTCCAGCTGCGCCTCCTTCGCGCGCCGCGTCTGCTGCGCTGACACGATATCGGCATTTGCCTGTGCTTCCGCGGCTGATTGGCGCCGCCGCGCGTCCGCTACTTCCGACTGCACAACCTTGATGTTCAATGAGTTGAAGCCGAGTCCGAGATCAGTGAGCTCGCGCGAGCACGCCTTGCGAATAATCACCGCCAGCGGATCGTCGTCGTCGTCTGCAGCCTGAACCGCAGACATCGTCGTCATCTGCGATGCAGCCGCAGTGGTCAGCGCCGTCCCGGCGTCGGCCGATGACGGCGGCGGTAGCGGGCGCGGCGGAGCGGTTTTCGCCGAGAACAGTTGATCATGAGTCAGGAGATTGATCGCGCGACGGCCCGAGCTCGATAGCAGATCTGTAATCGTGCTCATCTGATCCGGCTCGGGCTTCGCGAAGAATCGGTTTGCCGCGGTCTTGATCATCGCGTCGGTCTCGCCGACAGAGACGATTGCACTCGCCAACACGCGTACCTTGATTGGCTGTGGATGACCGTTCTCGTCCACGTCGGCCGTTTGATCCGTAATGTCGAGATCGACGTTTATCACCTTGCTCGATAACGTTGTACCGGTCGTCAGCAGCGGGATTTCCTTGGACTTGCCGGGGCCTCGATAGATCACCGTTCCGCCGCCAGTCCAACTCACCAGCCGGATCGTGCCAGCCTCGACGTTGCGGAGAAACGACGCAACGATCGTTGGAATCAGTATTAGAACTATGAAAATGACACCGACGATCAGCAGCAGCGATTGCATGGGCTAGTGGTCTGTTGGAGTTATTGATTGTCCCGCACGTTCAACTTGCGTCACCGCGACAGCGTGCCGCGCTCGACGAACGACACCGTACACCTGTTCCGCGTTGCATCCACGTCCTCCACCCGAAGCACGTCGCCAGCGCGAACGTGCACTCCGAGCGTCATGTCGTCAGGACGGAGAGTGCCAAGGCACTGCACTATCTGTCCATCGACTTCCACGGCCACCAATCCCTGGCCCCTGTCGTCGAATCCGCTCGTAGCACGCGCTTCGCCCATCAAGCTGCTTTCGAGAGTGCTCGCCGGGTTGGACGCAAAACGGAAGAGCGCGCGCCACAAGGGCGCCACGAGTGCTCGCTCGAAAACGATGGCCCCAGCAACAGCGGTAACGAGCAACAAGACCCCCGACAGAAACGGTCGCACCACCACGCCGGTCAGGCCGAACCCGACAAGGAGACTGAATAGCACACGCGGTGAGGCGAGCGACAGAAGGGCGGATCTGAAGCCGCCGGTCTGATGTCCCATCGCATGACTCGCATGCGCGTGGCCGGCAATATGGCCACCGGGACCGTGTCCGCCTGCAGGCGGCGCCCCGTGAGATCCCGAATGCGCGAGACCGGTCGCAGCCATGGCAACGAGGCCAGCGCCGCCGAGCGCGAGCGCAAAGGTATAGGAATCCATGTGGTCCTACTTCAATATACGCCACGCGCGGATTCGCGGACGCGGCCCCGAATCGGGCTCAGACTCGTGCTACAGGGTTGCTGCGGGCAACAACGCGCGATGCCAGGAGTCCGTCGCACTCAACTCGAACCTGCTTCGCCAATCCTGAGCTGTCTGCACGCTCAGGTCGAATACGCGACTGTCGGCGGTAATCGCTCCTCGCTCCGCGAGCGCAGCGAAGCCGGCACGGTCCGTCACACCGATCGATCCATCAGCCATGCGGTAGTACACGCGCGCGCTCCCAAGCAGCGAAGCGCCGATTTGCGGTTGTAGATCGCGCAGAATACGGAACAGCGCATCGAGCGAGCAGCCCGATGCGTTCTCGTCGCGCTGATCCAGACCTATCGCGAGAAACCGTCCGTCGCGCCAGTCGCGTGCAGCTGTGAGCGGTGACCCGTGTGCGCGCCAATCAGACAGATAATCGTCCACTGAGCCCAGAAGCACGCGTTCTGAATTTGGGCTCAACTGTTCGGAGCTGCCGAATACCCAGACGCGCGCATCGTCCGGCAGGGACGGGAAAGCAACAAGGGGCATGACGCAATATAATCGCGGTCATGCCCCTGATTCATCCACAACAGGCGAGTAGCTACATGCCGCCTGCGGCTGCCGGATGGTGCGCCTGTGACTGCGAAGCGGCGTGCGCGCCCGAGGCCGGTTCTCCCTGCGACGCGCGATTCTTCATCGCATCCTCGAACGCGGCCAACTCGATCACCATCGCAGCGCGCAGATGCCCGATGTCTTCTGCCGATGCGTCGCCCTTCCAGAGTTTGTCGATCTGTTGAACCGTGCGGATCGCCCCGACGTTGAGTGCGGCGCCGCGCGCTCTTGTAACTATCGAGTTCAACAATGGGACGTCTGTCGGACCCACCTGGCCCTGTGCAAGCGCGTCGTCGAGCTCATGAAGCACCTGATGCGCGATCGCGAGCATCGGCTGAATGGTGCGGCTGTAGAAGCGCAGGCGCTTGCTCATCTCGCGCCACGATTCCCAGCGCACCGGTGAGCGCTCCATAGCGCGATTGATTCGTCCCGCGAATGACTGGATGGCAATCGGCTTCTTCACGAAATCAATCGCTCCGTAACCAAGCGCCGCTTCAACGGTCTCGATGTCGGCCTGAGCGGTGCAGCACAGCACCGGGATGTCGCGCAGGTGCGGAAGGCTGTACTTCTCTTTCAACAGATCGATACCGTTCATGTCCGGCAACATCATGTCAGCTATGACCATGTCGATGGGCTGCGTTCGAAGCTGATGAAGCGCCTCAGCGCCGGTGTGCGCCTCACAGTATGCGTAACGCATCCGCTTGAGCAATGCGGAGATTATGTGGCACGTAACGAGGTCGTCTTCGATAATCTGGATCATAAAGCAATTATCGGCTGGCTAGGGCCGGACTGTAGAGTAGAATGCGTGCAATTTTGACGCGTCCGGACGCCGCGACTCAAGCCGCTGCAGCGTGACTCGGGAACGCCGCATCCAGGATGTTCCGGACCCGTGCGAACTCCTCTTCAGTCTCCCCGATCAGTGCCGTGGCGCCCGCGATGTCATGTTTCTGGCCTGCGCCCTGTAAGGCCGCGCCAAGCGACGCCATCACGGTTGCGCCCATGTTTCCGCTACTGCCCTTCAGCGCGTGTCCGGTTCGCTCGATGAGCGGAAGGTCGTTGGCATCAAGAGCGACATGAAGGGTCAGAATTCTGGACGATGTGTCCGATATGTATGTTCCTATCAACCTCGAAACGAAGTCGTCGCCACCTTCCGCCATCGCGGCCAGGTTATCGAGCACCGAAAGATCCACAGATGATTGACTCGCCAGGGGGACGTCCTCGGTCTTGAACTGTGCGGCCAGCGCAGCTACGAGCGCAGGATCCGCTGCGAAAGAGCTCGCGGGCACCGCCTGCTCCAGAAGCCGGCGCCGATCGTCCTGCGGCGCCACACCGAACATGTAGGCCTTGGCGTCCGGACCGCTCGCCTCGGCGCCAGGTTTGGCGTCGCTCGGTATCCAGCACTCCATCGCCGTCTCGAGCTCTTCCAGCGCAATCGGTTTCGGAATGAAGCCATCCATGCCGGCATCAAGACACCGCGCTCGATCCTCACGCATCGCATTTGCAGTCATCGCGATGATGGGAGTATGGCGATTGCCAGACTCCTCGCGCTGGCGAATCGCGCGGGTGGCGGAGTAGCCATCCATCTCCGGCATCTGGCAATCCATGAGTACCAGATCGTATGGCAGCTGGGCCAGCATTGCTACCGCTTCCTGTCCATTCGACGCGATGTCGCAGCGATATCCCAGCTTGTTGAGCATGTGCGAGGCGACGCGCTGATTCACCGGATTGTCCTCGGCGACAAGTATGCGCGCGCGCGCCTTGTCGGGCGTCTTGCTGACGCGCTTCTCCGACACGCGGCGCGCACGCGGCGCGAGATCTGGGTGAAGCACGGAGCCAAGCACTCCAAGCAACCGCGTCGGTCTTACCGGCAACGCAAACGTTGCGTCAATGCCGGCATCGAGGGCAGTCTCTACGGTCGGCTTCTGGCGCGCTGGCGCCAGAGCTACCACACCTCCGATGCCATCCCCGAATTCGCGTCGCAGGCCACGCACGACGCGAAGCGGATCCGGACCGAGCGCAGCCAGATCGACGAGTATTACGTCGAAGCGCGCACCGGACGCGACGCGGCGTTTCAGCAGCTGCCGAGCCTGAGCAAGAGTCCGAGCCCCGTCGACGGTCGCGCCCCAATCGTCGAGGTAACGGCGTAGTACGACGCGAGCGAGCTTTCCGCCCATCAGCACCAGGACACGCGAGTTCGCCATCGCCGGCACGCTCGGCCCCTGGATAAGCCGCGGTCCGCGCTGCGCAGAAATCGTGAAGTAGAAGACGCTTCCCTCGCCGGGCACACTCGCAACGTCCATGATGCCACCCAACAGGCCGACGAGATGCTTCGAGATTGCGAGTCCCAGCCCGGTGCCGCCATACTTGCGCGTGGTCGAGCTGTCGGCCTGCTGAAACGGCTGAAAGAGCCGCGTGCGCGCTTCCGCGGTGAGTCCGATTCCCGTGTCGTTCACGTCGAACCGGAGTTCGACGCCATCGTCGGTCTCAGACATGACCGTTACGTGGAGATAGACACGGCCCGCTGGCGTGAACTTGATCGCATTGCCTACGAGATTGAGCAGAATCTGGCGCACGCGACCCTGGTCGGTCCGCACAACCGCCGGCACCTTCTCGTCGACGTAGAAACCCAGCTCGAGATTCTTGTGCATGGCCTGCTCCGCGAGCAGCTCGACGACTTCCTCGACAGTTGTACGAACATTACAATCGATGATCTCGATCTGAAGGCGGCCAGCCTCGATTTTGGAGAAGTCGAGGATCTCGTTGATGATGGTGAGCAGCGCCTCACCGGATGATCGCACAGTTTCGACATATTCGCGCTGTTCCTGATCAAGTCCGGTGTCGAGCAGCAGGCCAGTCATTCCAAGTATGCCGTTCATCGGCGTGCGAATTTCATGCGACATGCGCGCCAGGAATTCGCTCTTGGCCTGATTTCCCTGCTCGGCCTTTTCCATCGCTTCGGCTAGCTCGATCGTACGATCTCGCACTTTCTGATCAAGGCCGGAGAGAATCTGCTGCATCTCGCGCATGAGCGTTTCACGCTCGGTAAGAGCGCCGCGAATGCTCTCGTGTGCCTGCCCGGCGTCCGCTCTCGTCGTTGCGGCAGCGGCGGCGCTAACCAGTTTGAGGATGCGCACGCGCCGCGCGAGCATGATGACAATAAAGGCCTCGATCGCGATACCGAGGCCAAGAATCAGTACAGAGGGGTGCACGGTCTTGCTTTCTGGCGCGAGCGCTAGTGTGAAACTCTAGTGGAGTGGTCGCCCCAGAACAGTGCGTCGGCCGTAGCCTGGCGCTCGAACGAGTTTTGAGTGGAGGCAGATTCGCTGAACGTCGGCAACTTATCGCTCGCGATGATGTCCGCATCGGCGCGACCGCCGGATAGAAGCGAGGAGATGGCCTGGAGCCGTCGCTCGATATCGCGAAGCATCTGCGCCACGTGGCCAAGCTGCTGCGAAGTGATATCCTGGAACTGCAGCGAGCCCATGACCGCGAAGAGCTCGTCGCGTATCTTCGCTCGTACCGCCGCCGCCTCATCCGCGGCGTCACTCGCAGAGTCAGATGAATCCAGCTCATCGAGCCGGTCGACGAGCGTGTGTGCGCGCTCCAGTCCGTCCATCATTCGTGTGGCGGCGAGCTCCGTCGCCGTGCACACCTCACCGAGCTTGGTGGCGCTTTCGTGGATCTCCTGCAGTGTTACCCCCTGAAGTGCTTCCCGACTCGTGTGGAGAGTGCAAAGGACCTGTGCAATCTCGTTTGTCGCCCGTTGCATGGCGGCGAGCAGCACGCCGACGTTGTTACCACGCAGTCCGGGCTCCCGCGCGTCGTCACGGAGCTCTTCGAGCTCGCTGTCGACAAGGCGCAACATCGTCTCAGAATCGTAAAGTACTTCGGCGATGCGGGAATTGGGCATGGTGGTTTGCTATGCGGCTCTGGTCGCCAGCACTGCGTCGATCTTCTCGCGCAGCACCTGCGGAGTGAATGGCTTGACGACATAGCTATCCACTCCCGCTTCCATCGCGGTGAGAATGTCGTCGCGGACACTTCGCGCCGTTACCATGATCAGCGGCATCTGCTTCGTCTCGTCGCAGGAGCGAATCGCCCGCGTGAGTTCAGCGCCGCTTACCTTGGGCATGTTCCAGTCGGTGATGACGAAGTCCACGGATGCCAGCTTCTCGAGGGCTTCCGCGCCATCGCTTGCCTCCACCACGTCGCTGAATCCGACGCGTTGGAGTGAGTTAACGACAATGCGGCGCATTGTGGCCGAATCATCAACGACTAGAAAGCGCATGTGCTTGGCTCCAGAAAGACTGCGATTGCTTTACAGGTCGCCGCTGCGGATGACAGCGCGCGCGACCTTGTCGGCCGATTCGAGTGAGTTGTAGGCGCCAGTCAGAATGTTGGACCGGATCTGTTCGGCGCGGGCCGGGTCCAGTTGCGAGCTCGACTGCTGTGTCTCACCACCTGCGGAAAGGGCGAGACCTGCGTCAGAGATCTGAACGGCGTCGCCTGCGCGAGTCGGCGCGACGGCGTCGACCGGTCCCTGGGACGCAGCAGATCCCTGGGCGCGTTGGAGCGCCTCGGTACGGATCGTGTCGGCTGCGGTTTTGTTTACGTGCATGTTGTTCCTCCTTCGTTTCTAATATCGGGTTACGGGGGCCGTTACTTTACCGCCGCCCGGTCGTTCTGTGCCTAGCGGACCAAATTCAGGGTCGGCGGGGTGGCTGGGGGCTCTGGCGCCCTGTACGTCGCCAGAGCCTGCTGAGCGCCATCCATCGACTTGAGCGCATGGGCTACGTGCCCGTAAAGGTCAGCCAGGGTCTCCCGGGCGTCATCCTCACCCTCCGGGGAGGCCGGAGCGCCCACGGCATCCGGGTCGGGGAAAGCTCCACGGCCAGCGCTGACATTCCGCACGAGGGAATCGATGACGCGGTCGAGGTTCTCTTCCAGAAGGGACGTGGGAACCGGCATGGCTACCTGCCTTTCGGGTTGTAGAGCGAATCACCGGATTGGGCGGTGCTTCCAGCCGGCCATTGCGTTCGCGCTGCGATCACCCAGGACTCGTGCAGGCTCGACGCCATTTCCATGATCTTGGTAAGGCGCCCGGTGTCCAGCGTGCGGCCAACCGCAACAATCTCGGTGCCAAAATAGGCGTACAGTGCAGCGAGGCGCTGGGCGAGCTCGCCACCTTTCTCACGGTCGAGTGATCCCATCAATTCGATTACAATTGCTGAAGCCTTTTCCAGGCTCGCGGCCTTTCCCTCGAAGTCGCGCTGCTGAATCTGAACCTGCGCCCGCCGAAGCTGCGCCAGAAGGTGCTCATACAGCAACGGAACCAGCCATTCCTTCGACCGGCTGATAACGTCGTTCTCAAGGTACTTGGAGGTATAGGCGCTATATCCCATGTTGCCCAGTGTCGGGCGAGCGGCTGGAAAACTTGAACGTCGTGAGGTCGCGGCAGCGACCCGGCAGGCCCTTAGCCGCGACGGTCCAGAAAGCGCTGCGAATCGGTGCGATAAGCAGGCGGAAGACCAGCCTGCGAGCCGGACGGATGGGTTCCGCGGAGCTCTCGTCCCATGATGTCTCGTTGCTCTTTGCAAACGTCCGCAAGACGCGACGCGGAGCCGTCGAGGGTTGCTGCGCGTGAGTGCGACGCGAAGCTGCGACGACGAATCTCGGACGCACGCGGGCCCACGAACTGTCCCGCCGCCACGGCTCCGACGAGCGGTGCGAAGCGCTTGCCGCAGACACTGGCGTCGCGCGCGAGCTTGTCCCCGCGTGATGCCATCTCGAACAGTCCGGCGAAGTTCGCCGTGCGCACGTGGATGTATTGAGTGTCGAGCAACATCTCGTACTGCGACACCAGCACATCGAAGTCGTCCAGCGCCTGCATCGCTTTCTTGTGCGCAGTAAGCGGTACATCCGCTACCAGTGCCCGGTTCATGCTCCGGTACCTGTGGAACTACTGCTGGATGATCCGCTGCCGCTGGACGAGCTGTTTCCGTTGGTGGCGCTATTCAGATTAGAGAACGCCGAGAGAAACGAATTTCCCTGTGCCAGGATCTGCGACACGGCGCTGTCCATTGCGGAGTACTGAGCCAGAAGGGCTGTCTTCTGCAACGCGATTCGCGCATTGAAGTTCGTGAGCCATGATTGCTGTGTGGAGATCGTGTCGTTGATCTGCTGGGTCTGCATTGCGATGGTACCACCGGTCTGTGTCCAGGACTGCAGTGCGCGATCGACAACCGCACCGACGCCCTCGCTGAGCGACAGGCTTCCTACCGCGCCCGTGGACGTTCCGATGTAGGCCAGGCTCAATCCATCGACCGGCGTACCAGACGCACCGACAAGCTGACGGCCCAGACCCAGTCGCTGCGTACCCTCCGATGGTCCCCTGCACATCCGAGCCGTGCCAGGTCCCGGCGGCAATGCCGAGCTGCGTGGCAGGACTACCAGTGCCTGAATACGAAATCGAAAAGCCCGCTGCCGATCCGTAAGCGTTGCCCTGGATCTGAATCTGGTTGCCGACAGCAGTTGCGTTGAGTGAGAGAAGCCCGTGTCCAGCTGCGGTTACGTTCATCGTGCCCAGGTTGAGCGACCCACCGCCCTGGTTGTTGGCGGTAAGCGATAGCGTGAGAGGTGACGCACCGCTGCTGTTCGCCTGTACCGCGATCTGTCCGTTGACCAGCGAGACCGTCGCACCGGCACCAACTGAGGTCTGAAGCTGCGTGACAAAATCCGCGAGGGTGGAAGCCGCTCCAACCGTGAACGTCCCCGTGAACGGTGTCCCACTCGTCCCCGTTCCGCTAAAGCTTATGGTGTCACCAGCGACGACACCGGCAGAGCTTCCATCGGCCGCGTGAAGATCTGTCAGCAGTGTCGAAGAGGTTGCGGGTGTTGTTCCGCTAGCGTCGTTCAGTGTCGCCGACGACTGCATCGCGAGCGCCTGTGCCGAACCGAAGGAACTCGAGAGTGCCGCGACGATCTGCGCCGTCGTCATTCCGCCGGCAAGCTGGATCGTAGCGGATGCGTTCGAGCCAAGATCGGTCACCGTCATGGTGTCCGGCGTGCCTGACTGACTGTAGACCCCACTGAAACCCGTGCCGGCAACCTGAGCCTGCGCTGCGGGCTGCGAGATGCTCACCGCATAGTTCCCGGGCTGCGTGGCTGATGTCGACGCGGTGTATACCACCGACGGATCCGTGGTGGTGCCGGATTCCATGAACAGCTTCGTGACGTCATTGTAGCGCGTCGAGAACGCCGTCTGGAATTTGGTGGTATCAAATGTGAGATCACCTGTCGCGGTGAGCGAGATGCCAACGGTGTCGGGAGTCGCCATGTCTGAGGCGGCGCCAGAAACCGGCGCGAGCATCATTTGCGAGAGGGTGCTGCGAGCCTGTCTGAGCAGTGTGTCGTTATAAAGCGTTGGATTGCTCGTCGGATCGGTCCCTGGCGTCTGCTGCGTCTTGATGTAATCCACGACCGCGTTGTACGCGGTCACATAGTTCTGCACCGCCGTCTGCGCAGCGGTCGCGTCGAGCGCAACACTGACGGTCGCAGTCACGTTCGGATCGGCTGCGGTAAGATTGAGCGTAGTATTGGCTATGACATCCGAAACCGTGTTGCTCGATCGCGTGAAGGCCACACCATCAACGGAGAATTTGGCGTCGGCGCCCTGAACGAGCTCACGCGCGCGACCGGTCGAAGTCGTCGCGAACGCACCGAAGTCGAGCCGGCCACCACCCTGATTGTTCGCGACCATCTGCAGTGAAAGACTGCTCTGGCCCGACGTACCGTCGGAGAGAACGATGTGACCGCCCGCATCTACGGACGCGGTAGCGGGGCGCGTTCCGGCACCGAAACCCGTGGTCGCGTTGTTCAGGGTGTTGAGCAGGTCCTGAACGGTACTGCCGGCTGCGACGGTGTACGAAACGGTTACTGGTGATCCGTCACCGCGTGTGCCTGAGATCGAGAGTGTATCGCCAACCTGCGTGCCTGATGCGGCGCCGCCATTCCAGATATTCGTCAGCAGCGTGGATGCAGTGGCCGGCGTGGAGGCATTGCCATCCGTCATCGCCGAACTTTGCAGCTGCTGAGTCGTGGAAGAGCGACCCGCTGCAAGGATTCCTAACTGCTGCAGCGTGTTTCCACTATCCACGAAGCTCGTGGTGTTGCGAACGTCGAGGTAATACTGGGTCGCACCATTTACGGTCGTGCTCTGCACTGTCGCCTGGATTCCGGGAACAGCCGACAGCGACGCTGCAATCGAGGTGAGCGAATCGGTCGAAAGGTTGATCGAGACACTCTGGCCAGCGATGGTTACGGTCTGTGGACCAGGAGCGGCGGAGAGTCCGAGCTGCGACGCTATGCTCGCCGTGGCGGACGAGAAGTTATCGCTCTGAGCACCGGCACTCGTAACATGCTTGATCGATTCGTTGGAATCCACCCAGCCCAGCTGTTGCGCGACACCTTGCGAGCCATCGACGAGGTTGATGCCCGCAGAGCCGGTCTGCACGCTGGTAAGCACAATGCGCTGGGCCGTCGGCGAATCAGACACGACCGATGCGGTGACGCCGCTGGCGTTGCTGCCTGAATTTACCGCGTTGATCTTGCTGGCCACTGACGACAGAGTGTCAGATGCAGCGATCGTCACCGTGCGCCCGTTGATGACGAAGTCGCCGGATATTCCCAGTGGAGTAGAGCTGCTGCTGAACGAATTGCCGGATAGTTTCTCGGCCTGTGCGGTCTGCAATACCTGTACGGAGTAAGTGCCAGGAGATGCACCGCTCAGGGCGGACGCGGAAAGCACCGGCTGTCCGTTTGCACCGGTCGCGTTCGAAACGTTCGCGGCAACCGCCTGAAATGCGGTTCCGTCGCGCATCGTTGCAGTGGTCGCTTCGAGCGTCGAGAGGAGGCTGCTGTAGTTCTGATACTCAGTCAGCTGCGACTGCTCGGCCGTGATCTTGGTCTGCATCGCAGTGCCTGGCTGCGACGCGGAAGTGATGATCGCGTTGACGAGCGATGTGTAGTCGAACGAGCTCCCGATTCCGGGGAACGATCCCACTGCTGTCATCTGTACTTCCTCCGTATGCGACGAGCCCGTAGGAGCCCAAATAGGCCCCTACGGTCTCGTAGCCAGGGTTGGGGAGGCAAGAGATTCCTCTCCGCCTGCCCTCGCCCGGTTAGTTCATTTACTGGAAGAGCTTCAGCACGCTCTGCTGGCTCGAGTTCGCCTGCGCCAGCATCGCCGTACCGGCCTGCTGCATGATCTGCAGCTTGCTGAAGTTGGTGTATTCCTGCGCCATGTTCGTGTCGCGGATGACCGACTCGGCCGCTGATACGTTCTGGTACAGAGAGTTGAGGCTCGTGGTCGCGTAGCCGAGGCGGCTTTCAGCGGCACCGATGGTTCCGATGGTGCTGTTGAGAGTGCCCACTGCATTCGTGATCGCGGTCAAGGCTGCAGCGGCGTTCGTCGCAGTATCGACAGAGACGGTCGTGCCAAGTCCGAGCCCCGTCGTGCTGAGGTTGCCCAGAGAGAGCGAGATCAAGTTGTTCGAATCGGTGACGGCTCCTGAGCCTACGCGGAACGAGGCTGCTGCTGCTGCCGAAGTCACGATCGTCGCGTCAGGCGATGAGGCGCCGAAGCCAGTGGTTGCGCTGCTCACGTCACCGTTGAAGGTGAAGGAGATGCCCATCTTGTCGAAGTTGAAGTTCTGGATCTGTGTGGCACCAGCGACTGCCGCAACCGCCTGCGTGTTGCCGTTGCCATCAGACATGGTGAGTACACC
Source organism: uncultured Gemmatimonadales bacterium (assembly GCA_963731305.1). GTDB lineage: Bacteria > Gemmatimonadota > Gemmatimonadetes > Gemmatimonadales > Gemmatimonadaceae > Fen-1247. The sequence goes on from CAVSUQ010000007.1 coordinate 312,913, forward strand.
TGACGCATACGAAAGCGTATAAGTCGTACTCGCCTTCGCCCCTCCAACGAGGATGTTGCTCGCGCCAGCCGGAAGTGTTGGGGTAGCCTGCACGATCGTGCTGCCGGCGGCAACGCCGACGCCGAAGGTACCGCCGAGGAGTGTCTGGCCCTGGTAGACCGTGCTGCCGACGGTACGATCAATTTCTTGCTGGAGCTGCGAGAACTCTGCCTGAATCTTCTGGCGGTCCGAGTCCGTGACGTTGCTCGATGCAGACTCGGTCGCGAGCTGCTTCATACGATCGAGAATCGTCGAGATCGTCTGAGTAGCACCGTCCGCAATCTGCAGAACTGAACCAGCCTGCGAGGCGTTCTGCTGCGCGGCGGTGAGACCTGCCTCGTTATTGCGCAGTGAGTTCGCGATGCTCATGCCTGCCGCGTCATCACCGGCATTGTTGAGACGGAAGCCAGACGACAGCTTCTGGATCGAGCTGGCGAGCTTGACTTCGGTCGTGCCGAGGTTGTTGAGCGCGTTCGTGGCGGAGGTGTTGTTCTGAATGTACATAAACGGTGTTGCTCCTTTATCGGTTTGTGGTGGAGCTTCCGTGCTCCGCCCGGGTTGGCCGTCTGGCCGTATGGACTATTTATCGGCAGTGGCCTGCAAAGCTTTAGCGCGCAAAAGCGGCGCTACGCTTCTATATGGATCCTTGTCTACTTACAGCGTGAACGGCTGCCGGATGCCGTAGCTGTTCTCTGACAGAACGACCTGATGACCCTGATTGCGAGGCGTATGGATCACGATAGGTCCCTGAAGATTCGCGGTCGGCAGCTCGCCAGGTACGCTCGGGAGGGTGACGATCGCGAGCACGCTCACATCGTTCGGAGAAACAGCGCGCAGGTCTGTCGCATCGAGATCGAGCGTGTAGCCCTCGAAGAAGATGAACGGATCGACGAGAAGCAGGGCGAGCGTAGAATAGTCGAACGATTGCAGCCAATACACGTGCGGCCGCTCGGACGGCAGGAGCACGAATGAGCGACACTCGGGAAAACCAAGCAAGCCGCGCGGGAAGGTGAGAACCGTATCGCGATCGACTGTAATGGGACCGAGGATATCGGACGTGAACGTAACTGTGCTGGACATCGGGTAAGCCAGGGCAGCTGAAGTCATTTCAGGTAGTTGGTCAGGGTCATGCCAAGTACCTGCGATGTTGCGAGCATTGCGGTCTGATAGGCAGTTTGTCGCGTCACCAGATTGGTCGCCGCTGTAGCCGTATCAATCCCATTGAGGCTCGTCTTGAAAGAGCTCAGGCTCGACTGGACGGCGGTTATGTTGGCACTCGTGACCTGCAGCTGATTTTCTCGCGCACCGAGATCTCCAACGAGCGCCTGCGTGGCATTCTGCGCGTTGGTGATACTGGTGAGGGCGTTCCCGATCCCGGTCGTATCGTTATTGCCGAGGGCGGTGGAGAGATCCTGGAGCGCCTGGAGCGTTCCGGGCGTAATCAGGAGCTCGGTGGCGTTGTGATTGGATTTGAAGAGTTGGCCAGCGCTGATCTGCGTGGTGTGTGTTCCTGTCGTTGCAGCACCGGTATAGAACGGGGGGGTGGTATTGAGGGGAGCCGTCGTGGCGTTGTCGCCGCCAAAGAGATAGGTACCCTCGTACTGAGTGTTGCCTGCCGCAACTGCGGTGGCAAGCAGATTGTCGACTTCGGCTTTTGCAGAGAGCCGGTTTGCAGCGCTCGAAGTGGAGCTTCCCTGCTGCGTGGCGATTGCCGTTGCACGCGTGAGGACGTCGGTGATGTTCTGGAGGACGCCGTCTTCGGTATTCGCGCGAGCGGTCGCGTCGTTGACGTTTCGCTGATACTGAGTCAGTGCATCGATCTGAGTCGACGTCTGCATGACTGTGGACTGCGCCAGGGGATCGTCGGCGAAGGAGCTGTACTTGAGCCCTGTGTCGACCTGGTTCTGCGCCTGCGCCATCTGCTGCTTGTCAAGCTGCAACGCCAGGTTGGCGTTCGTGTTGATCATACTGTCGGTGACGCGCATCGTATTGCGTTGCTCCGGGCAAAAGCGTATGCTGTGGAGTATCGAGCGCTTGGCCCGATTGCTTTAGGGAAAATAATGGCAACCATTCTATATGTAGATGACGAGCCATCGGTTGGGTTGATACTCGAGGATACGCTGCGGCGTGCCGGGCCACGAGGCGGTTGGTGCCCGCAACGTGCCGGAAGCCCTCCAGGCGCTGGCTCGTGGCAATGTCGACCTGATCATATCCGACTACCGGATGCCCGGCCTGACCGGACTCGAGTTTCTCTCGCTGATCCGGCGCGAGGGCTATGAGGTGCCGCTGATCATGCTGACGGGATACGCCAGCATCGAGCACGCGGTGTCGTCGATCAAGGCGGGAGCGGTTGATTACATCACCAAGCCAGTCCGGCCACAGCAGTTGGAGCTCGCCGTTGATCAGGCGCTAAGGCTCGTCCGTCTGAAGAAGGAGAACGATGCGTCTCCGGCGCGAGGTGATGGAATTCCGGAACGAGCGCCAGATCGTCGGCGACAGCGCAGCGATTCGCCGCATCATGCAGACCGTCGCAACGGCGGCGCCGACAAGGGCGACCGTTCTGCTTCAAGGCGAGTCCGGCACTGGTAAAGAACTTTTTGCGCGCGCGGTACATGATCAGAGTGACCGGCGCGACCGGCCCTTCATCCAGCTGAATTGTGCCGCCCTCCCGGAGGGACTGGTGGAGAGCGCACTGTTCGGGCACGAGCAGGGGGCGTTTACAGGAGCGATCAAGCGCGTCGAGGGTGCGTTCGAGCGGGCCAATCGCGGGACGCTGATGCTCGACGAGATCTCAGAGATGCGGCTCGACCTCCAGGCGAAGCTGCTCCGCGTCCTTCAGGAACAGGAATTCGAGCGGGTAGGCGGGACTTCGACGATCCGGGTCGATGTCCGGATCATCGCCACCACCAATCGGGATCTGGCCGCCGAGGCCGAGCGGGGAGCGTTCCGGCAGGATCTGTACTATAGGTTGAGCACGATTCCGATCGCGATTCCGCCGTTACGCGACAGAAAGGATGACATACCGGCATTGGCGTATCGATTTGCGATCCGGATCGGCGCGGAAATGGGGAAGGAAGTAAAGGCGATCTCTGAGGAAGGGCTGGACGTGCTCCAGCGCTACGACTGGCCCGGAAACGTTCGCGAGCTCCAGCACGTCGTGGAGCGGGCAGTGATCCTCTCGTCTGACCCGGTGGTCCCAGCGCATGCTTTCGAGGGGCTTCGATTCGGACTGACCAACGCACTCGGCGGTCCGGTCTCGGCTACCCAACGGGCGCTCATGGCGGCTGGGTTGGTGCCTCTTGCCGACGACCCGCGGGACGACGGGGTTCTTGTGCGGCTCTCCTCGCTCAATGTCGAGGACGCGGAGCGACAGCTGATCCAGAAGGCGCTCCAGATGGCCGGTAATAACAGGACTCGTGCTGCGGAGCTGCTGGGGATCAGTGTGCGAACCCTTCGAAACAAGCTGAACGCTCCAGCGGAGGGCGAGGCAAGCTTGACCGCGTAGAAACCGGCAAAAAGTTCCGGTACGGCAGTTTGTGCCGTGCTCGGAACAGGCGGCAGATGTTGCCGACGATGGCGTTTCATAAGTCAATACTTGAGCGCTAAGTGATTGATAGCATAATCACTTAGCGCTTTCTGCATTCCTGCTCCAGATACCTCGTGCCGTTTGGTCCTCGCGTTGCTTTAGCACGACACCGGAATGATGACAGGATTCATTGGCCGAGTAATACCGGCAGCCGAGCTGAAGGACGCACTGGACGTCGGATCCCAACGGGTTCGGGCGATCGCGGACCGCGTCTCTAAGGCATCACTTCAGAATCAGGACGGGTTCGCGCTGCCGGGAACTGCCGGTGCTACCGGAGCAGCCGCGATCGTCGTCGGGCGTGGATATCGAGACCGAGATGATCAACCTCGCGGACGAGCAGCTTCGGTACGAGGCGACCTCGAAGCTTCTATCGAAGGCGTACGACCAGGTTCGCACCGCCCTCAAGCCCTGATAATCAATGCCACGACCAGTCGGACTACTTCCGTCACCAGCGACAGCCCAGCAGCAGCCGATGTTCCGTTCTCTCGCGATTTCGGCGAGCGGCCTCACGGCGCAGCGGGTGCGCATGGAAACGATCGCGTCGAACATCGCGAACGCCGAAACGACGCACGACGTCAACGGGCAGCCGTACCGGCGCCGCGTGGCCGTTCTTGCGGCGGGTGATGCTGATACGGGCGCAGGCGGCGATCCAGTTGCGCCGGGTCAGCCGACAGGAACTACCGGTGTGTTCAACGGTGTCAACGCGTTTCAAGTGCCGAGTGGTGAGTTCCCGTCGGACGGGCCGCAACGTTTTGAGGTGCCGGTTCTCGAGACCAACGGACCGAACGGCGGCGGAACTGGAGTGCATGTCGCCGGCATTCAGGAAGACACGAGCGCGGGACAACTGGTCTACGATCCAGGTCATCCTGACGCCGACAAGAACGGATATGTGCACTACCCGAACGTGCGCGTGACGGACGAGGTGGTGGACATGATGGATGCGCGCCGAGTGTACGAGGCGAACGCCAGTGCGTTTCAGGCGGCGAAGGGAATGCTGAATCAAGCTCTGAACATCTAAGGCGAAAGCGAACAGTATGGCGATCAACGGAATTGGCGGCGGCGCATTCAATCCATATGCAACGGGCGTAACGCGTCCCAGCACAGGTGTGCCGCGGCAGGTCACGCCGCAGACTTCGAACGATGTAGCGATCGCGGATCCAAAGTCGCTTGGCAAACGCGATAAAGAACGACGCGGCGGCTCGCAATGCACAGCTCACGTCATCGACCGCACCGGCGGGGGTGGACCAGGACCTGTGGAGCGTGCTGAGCAAGGATGAGCGGTCGTTCTTCATGAAAGCCGGTACGATGGGACCGTTGACATACGGTCGCATGAGCACATCACAGAGTCCGACACCGGCGCCGCTACTACGCGGCGGCCGTCTCGACATAAAGGCCTGAGGAATAAATGTCCAACCCAATCGGCGGCATCGGTGGCAGCATTTCGAGCTCGGCGCTCGATACAGGAGCCAAACAGATCCCTGTGTTGCAGGACAAGGCGTCGAGCGGGACGAGTTTCGGTGACACGCTGAAGGGTTTCATCAACAACGTATCGGACTCGCAGGATATGGCGGCTGATTACGCGCAGCGTTTCGCGCGTGGCGAACCGGTGGAGCTGCACCAGGTGATGGCATCGGCGGAGGAAGCTTCCATCTCGCTGGAGATGCTGGTTCAGATACGCAACAAGTTTCAGGATGCGTACAAGAGTCTGACGAGTATGCAATCGTGATCGAGAACCGAGGATTATAGGCCGTGGCTGACGCAATTCAGGACATACTCGATCGCATCGGCGGTCGCCAGCGCGCCATGTTGTTGATGGTGGGGGTTGGCGTTGCCGCCGTCGTGTTCGGTGTATCGAAATGGGCGACGGAGCCCGATTGGGTGCCGGCCTTCACGAATCAGCCCATCGCAACGGTCGGCCAGATGACTGACAAATTGTCGGCTGCTGGCATAGGGTTCAAGCTCGACCGTGGGGGCAGCGACATTCTGGTGAGCGCGAACGATGTTGCGCGCGCACGGGTCGAGTTGGCGAAAGACGGGCTTCCATCCGCGGGGAGGCCTGGGATGGAGCTGTTCGATCAGCCGTCCTGGGGAATGACGGATTTCACTCAGCGAATCAATTACCGGCGCGCACTCGAAGGAGAACTGGAGCGCACCATAGGCAAGATGACCGGCGTGCAATCGGCGCAGGTTCATCTCGCACTTCATGAGCAGGCGACGTTCCGGTCACAGGACAAGCCGGCGAACGCCTCAGTGGTACTGAAGACGGGCGGCGCGCCTCCGGGCCAGGACGTAGTTCAGGGTATCGCTCATCTGGTTGCAAGCAGCGTTGATGGAATAACCGCCGATCACGTGACGGTGCTCGACGATTCGGGCAGGATGTTATCGACGCCAGATGACGGTTCGATGGCGTCACTGACGAACGCTCAGCTCTCGACGCAGCGGGAGGTCGAGGGGTATCTGCAGACCAAGGCAGAAGGACTGGTAGACGATATCGTCGGCGCGGGCAATGCGCGCGTTCGCGTGTCGGCGAATCTGAACTTCGACAAGATCGAGCGGCAGTCGGAGCTGGTGGATCCTGACAAGCAGGCGACCAGCACCGAGCAGCGCTACGAGATAACGCCCGGGGCCCAGGGCGGGGCGGCGTCGTCCAATGTCGCGATGAGTTACGACAACTCGAAAATCACCGAGAATTTCTCGGGCGCAATTGGAAACATCAAGAAGCTATCGGTCGCGGTACTTATCAACGACAAGATCGTACCACCGCCGGCGAATGCTGGCCCGGATGCAAAGCCGACGTACGTGGCACGCACACCTGAAGAAATCGCGAGGATCGAGTCGCTCATCAGCGGTGCCGTTGGAGCCGACAGCACGCGTGGCGACATCGTCACGGTGGTCGCAACGCACTTCGATGCGACGCCGATCGCAGCTGCGGAGAAGGACGCACCGCAGAGCATGATAGCGACGGTTCAGCAGTTCGAGAAGCCAGGAATATCTCTGCTTGCAATCGCGGCCCTACTCATTGTGGCGATGATGTTGATCAAAGCGATCAAGTCGTTGCCGGCGTCGAGCAACCGCACCGCATACGCGCCGCTCGCGCTTCCGGGTCCGGGCGGCAGCCATAACACGCAGTTCACATCAGCAGCGCACGACATGGCAAACGCGATAGCGACGAACGCACATCAGCATCAGAATTATTCCGCGCCCCAGGTTGTGGCCGAGCCACTGGCATTTCCAGAGCAGAATCAGGCCCGTGGGCGAGTGGCGGCTACCATAGCAGCCAAGCCCGATGTGTCGGCACGCGTAGTACGGGCGTGGCTGAAGGAAGCAGTCTAAATGGGAACGGCTGTCGTACCGGCAGAAGAGCGCAAGAACGTAGCGAAGCTCACCGCTGCGGAACTCACAGGACCGCAGAAGGTGGCGGTGCTGTGCATGTCACTGGGCGCGGATGAAGCTGTCAAGCTCACACAATCTCTCACGCCTGAAGAGGCGGAGGAGATAAGCTTCCACATCGCGCAGATGGAGCAGGTGAGCGCGTCGACGGTCGAAGGTGTTCTCGCCGAGTGGATGCAGATGGCGCTCGCCGTGGATTCGATTGCGCAAGGCGGTATCAGCTATGCTAGCGAGGTGCTCGAAAAGGCGTTCGGGAGTCACCGCGCGAGCGCAACACTTGGCAGAATTCAATCGCAGCTCGCCGACTCGGCGGGTCTTCACCGCCTTCGCAGCGCAGACCCTCAGCAGCTGGCGACGACGCTGCGGGGCGAGCATCCGCAGACTATCGCACTCGTGCTTGCGCATCTCGAGCCGCAACAGACGGCCACGATTCTCAGGGATCTCGACCCATCGCTTGGGGGAGAGGTGATGTATCGGATCGGGTGCATGGAGAAAGTCGCTCCCGACATGATGCTCCTGGTCGAAAAGGCACTGAGCAACGAGACGGATCTGAGCTTCACACGCGGACTGAGGGCAGCCGGCGGACCGGACGCAGTGGCGAGCGTACTCAACCACGTATCCGGATCGCTCGAAAAAGATCTTCTCGATCACATCGGGGAGCGGGATACGCAGCTCTGCGAGCAGATCAAGAATCTCATGTTCGTCTTCGACGACGTCGGCAAGCTGGACGACAGGTCGCTGCAACGGCTACTGCGCGAAGTGGACGCACGCACACTGTCGCTTGCTCTCAAGACGGCAAAGGAAGAGATGCGCGAACGGATCATGGCAGGCATGTCTGCCCGCGCCGTTACGGCGCTCAAGGAAGAGATCGCAATGCTCGGCGCGGTTCGAGTGCGCGACGTCGAGGCAGCGCAGGCGCAGATCGTCGCGCAGGTGCGCTCACTCGAGGCAGCAGGCGAAATCACGATAGGTGTCGGAGCGATGGAAGATGCGTTCATCGAATAGGCCAGGGGTGCTCGCCGCGGACGCGTTGGGAAACCAGGCTTCCCGCTGGTCGCCCGACGACATTGCGACGCTTGCGTGGAGCGGGGTTTCGGATTCCCAACAGGAATCCAAGCTCGATCAAGCGGAGCGCGAGCGTCTCGAGGTGGAGCGGCGCGTGGAGGATGCGCGCGCAGCCGGATATGAGACGGGGAGGTTGGATGGCGAGCTTGCCGAGGCCACGCGTCTTCGGAACGCTGTCAGTGCAACCGAAGCCGCGCTCGACGCAATTCGTAGCAGCGAGGCGAAGTGGCAGGAGTGCGTAAACGAGAACATCGCGGCGCTGGCGCTTACCGTGGCCCGTCACATCGTTGGCCGCGAGCTGCACTCGGATGCCGCAGCGGTGGCGGATCTCGTCAAGCGCGCGCTTGCAGAGTTTCCCATCGACCAACCAATGCGTGTGCGTGTGAATCCACATGACTTGTCGCTATTGTCGCAGCCGGCGCTTGCTGGCGGCGATCCAGTCTCGATCGCACCGAACCGAGACGTGCGCTGGCTGGCGGATGCTCGCATTCAGCCTGGCGGCTGTGTTGTCGAAGGGCGCGAGCGGATAGTTGATGGTCGTGTCGATACCGCGCTCGAGCGGCTCTACCGCAAACTTACCGACAATGTTGCTTGAAGCGCTGAGCAATGCGGTGGCGGAGACTCCGCGATTCGACCGATACGGCCGCGTCACACGCGTAGTCGGGCTCGTGATCGAGGCAACTGGTATCGACGTCGGCGTGGGTGAACTCTGTCGCGTTACGAGCCTGACAGACGACCGCTCTGTACTGGCCGAAGTGGTTGGGTTTCACGAGAATAATTGCATTCTGATGCCACTCGGCGAGCTCGACGGCCTGCACGCGGGAAGTTTCGTGCAGCCGCTTGGCCGCTCGTTTGGCGTGGATGTCGGCCCCGCGCTCCTCGGCCGCGTGCTCAACGGGCTGGGGCATCCGATAGATGACAAGGGGCCGATCGAGTTCACGGAGCGCGTTCCGCTCACAGCGGAACCGCCCAATCCGCTCGAGCGCCGGATGATCGACGAGCCCCTGGAGACAGGCGTGCGTGCGATCGACGGGATGCTGACGATCGGACGCGGACAACGCGTTGGGATATTCGCCGGGTCGGGGGTCGGCAAGAGCACGCTGCTCGGAATGATTGCACGGCATGCGAAAGCGGACGTCAACGTCATCGCCTTGCTGGGCGAGCGCGGACGCGAGGTGCGTGACTTCATCGAGCACTCTCTTGGCGAGGAAGGATTGGCGCGCTCTGTAATAATCGTCGCGACTGGTGACCAGGCGGCTCTAATACGTGCGCGTGGAGCGCTCGTGGCGACGGCGATTGCAGAATATTTTCGGGATCAGGGCAAACAGGTTCTCCTCATGCTCGATTCCGTCACCCGTGTGGCAATGGCCTGGCGTGAAATCGGTCTTGCAACAGGCGAGCCGCCGACTACAAAGGGATATCCTCCCTCGGTGTTCGCTTCACTTCCGCGATTGCTGGAGCGCGCTGGCAACGCGCGCGTCGGTGGAATCACCGGCGTGTACACAGTGCTGGTTGACGGCGACGACTTCAATGAGCCTGTCGCAGACGCGACCCGCTCCATTCTCGACGGACACATCGTACTGACCAGGAAGCTCGCGTCGGCCGGCCACTTCCCTTCCATCGACATCCTTGACAGCAAGAGCAGAGTGCGCGATCAGGTGATTTCAAACGAGCACAGGACCGCGGCGGAGACAATACTTCGCACCGAAGCGACATATCGGGAAAAGGAAGATCTGATTCTCGTGGGTGCATACCAGAAGGGCACCAATCCAGCTGTGGACTCCGCAGTGGAACACCGTGACTCTGTATTGAGCCTTCTACGCCAGCGCGCGAACGAGACTACTCCGCTCGCCGAGACGCGCGCCAAGATGCGCGAGCTCTCGAGCCGGATCACACTCTCCAACAGGTCCGCGGCGTAGATGTTTCGATTTCGACTTCAGCAGGTACTCGACCTGCGCGAGAAACAGGAACGTCATCTGGCCACGCAGCTTGCGGCCGCGTTGGGCGCGGAGCGCGCCGCGCAAGACGCGTTGAACGGACTTCGGGCGGAGCGCGATGCCGGTACCGAGGGCGTACAGGACGGGCAGGCGCACTCCGTGGGTGAGCTTGCCAATCTCGCATTCATCATGCAGCAGCTCGACGACCGCATCGCTGGTGCAAACGACGTGGTGAGCGCCGCGAACGACAGTGTCTCCGAGGTGCAGGAAGCACTGACGGCAGCGTTCAAGGATCGTCGTGTTCTCGACCGTCTTCGTGAAAGACACGAAGAGACATATCGCGCAACCGCGGAACAAAGCGATCGTCGCAACATGGACGACATCGCATTGTCTCGCTTCGTGCACAACGACAACGGCCAATGAAGAAACTCTTAATCCCATTTATCGCGTCTTTCGGACTGAGCCTCGGAGTCGCGACGGGAGTTGTGGTCGCCAAGACACCAAAGCCCTTACCGGCGATCGTCGCAGCGAAACCAGCCGTCGCAAAGGCAGATTCGACTTCGCCCGTCAAGGACAGCACTGCAGGTGCCGCGACCGGCGGCCCCGCGGCAACCGCTGGCGTGGCGGCCGCGCCCGCTCAAAGCCCCGCGGCCCAGCCCGCTACGGCTTCAGCTACGGTTGCATCACAGAATGCTGCCAAGCCATTGGCGACGCAGACAGGCACGGATACCGCGGCGCACGCTGACGCGAAGTCAAGGACAGCTGGTCCAGTTGCGCCGGGAGTTCCAAAAGAGAAGTTGGCGTCGAATCCGGGCGCCACGCCGAAGACCCCAGCCACGACGATGAAACCGGTTTCCGATTCGATTATCGGACGGAGACTCGGGCAGGTATTCGGGGCAATGCAACCCAAGGATGCAGCGAGGGTGCTGGAGCAGATGGGCGACGACGATGTGCGATCAATACTCGGCTCGCTATCGAGTAAGCAGCAGGCTGCAATCCTCGGAAGCTTCCCGACTCAGCGCGCCGCCACGATCCTGCAGGCAACTCTCCGCACAGCTTCGTCTGGAGGCACGGAATGACGATGATGGGTGTCAACTTCGCCATTCCGGAAACCAGTCCGAACACAGACGCACCATCTGCCTCCCGCTGGAAGCGTGATGCCGATGCGTCGAGCAGGTCCGGGACCAACGCCTTTGCCGCATCACTTGCGACCGCGATGAATACGCCGATGGCGCCGCGGCATGCACCAAGCAAGCACGGAGCCGACTCGGAGCTCGATGCTCACCCGCACGACGTCAACGCGACCGATGCGGGGAATTCGTACACCGATGCGTCGACCGCGGCCAGCTCTACCGCGGCCAGTTCAACCGTCAATGCGACCGCCAGTGCTTCTGTCGACGCCGCGTCAAGCGCTACCGGAAGCGTCGGAACCGACGACGACAACTCAGATTCAGGCGTGTCGAGCGTCGGCGCTGGCGCATACGGGGGGAAGTCAGCCTTCGCTGCAGCCGCGGAAGCGCGCGCAGCCGCGGCAAATACTCCTGTCGATAGCGCCAACTCCGACGTCGACGCCTTGAATCCGGATTTCCGCGCCAAACTAGGCCGAGTCGTTACGCGAATGCACGACGAGTATGGAAAGGACGTCCAGCTGGTCGAGGGCTTCCGCACTCAATCGCGGCAGGATTTCCTGTACGATCAAGGACGCACTTCACCAGGTGACGTCGTGACGTGGACCAAGTCCAGCAAGCATACATTGGGACTCGCCGCTGACGTCACGATCAACGGCTCCTACGCGGATGCCGCAGGATTCCAGCAGCTGGCACAAGTAGCCGCTCAGGAAGGCCTGCGTACGCTGGGCCCGAAGGACCCCGGACACATCGAGATGCCCACTCGCGGCGGGGCCGCGGCCTGGGGTAGCTCGGCGGATTCTCTGAACATCGACAGCAACGTCTCGCGCGCTATCGGCATAGCGCTCGATCAGAACAGTGTGAGCGGAAGCACGGACGATGGTACCCCAGATCTGAGCAATCTCAACGGATTGCTGAGCAGGGTGGGACGCGGAGGCGTCGCCGGCACACCGCAGTTCCAGATCCCTGGCATGGCGGGCGGCAACAGCGGATTGAGCGGTGGGATGTCGCAGCGAAATCCCGGCGACCCCCGAAAGGACACATCACGGTCTTCAGATTCGACGACCGTTACATCGGCCGCGGACGTGGCGACCGTGGCGCAAGTTGCTCAGGTAGCCCAAGGCAGGTGGCCCAGGTGGCGCATGTGGGTTCACTCACAGCGCCGCAGCAATCGCTGGCTGGAACGGCCGCTTTATCAGCGCCAATCGTCGGCGCAGGATCGGTTGCCGCCGACAGGGTCGGACACATGCTCGACGCGCGCGACGCTGCACCCGTGCAGCCCATGTCGCAGGTGACATTGAACGTCGACAACGTGAGCGGAAACGCGGACAAGATCACGGTCCAGCTTCGCGGCGGAGTCGTAGACACCGCAATATCACTCGGCGATCCGAATCGTGCAGACAAGATGTCTCTGCGAGTCGGTGAGCTACAGCATGCGTTGGAGCAGCACGGACTCGACACCACCGCGATCAGCGTGGCGTCGACAGCAGCCGAAACAGGGCCGGGATGGAACCCGCGCCAGGGAAGCGACCAGAGTTCCCAATATGGGCGCTCTTCGCTCAATCACCGGGACAACCGACAGGACGCGGATGCGACCCGACAGCGCGCTCGTAAAGAGCAGCAGGGAGGAAAACAGAAATGATTACCGCGCCTATCGGTAAGATCGCGCCAGCGCGAGACACGAACACCACCGGATCAACTGGATCAACTGGATCAACTGGATCAACTGGCTCGACGTCGAGCTCGTCCAACGCAATGACCGACGCCGCTGGCGGCCCGATGGGAGAAACCCAGTTTCTCCAGCTTCTCGTGTCGCAGATGCAGAATCAGGATCCAACCTCGCCGATGGATGGAACGCAGATGGCCGCGCAGCTCGCACAGTTCTCGAGCGTGGAGCAGCTGATAAACGTCAACACCAAGCTGGACAGCATAACGTCGTTGCTCACGCCACCGGCAACTACCACTTCGACCACCACTTCCACGACGCAGAGCTCCTAAGAGCTCCTGTACCTTCAAACATTCATCGGATCTAAAACAACATGGATCGCTCGCTATTCTCCGCCGTCTCCGGACTCAGAAACAATCAGACGGCAATGGACGTCATCGGCAACAACATCGCCAACGTCAACACCACCGCGTTCAAGTCGAGCCAGGCGAATTTCACCGAGAGTTTCTCGCAGGTTCTTGCAGGCGCCAGCCGCCCAACGGCGACCAATGGCGGCGTGAACGGCGTGAATGTTGGGCTAGGCTCTCAGCTCAGCAGTATCGACAGCGCATTTACACAGGGCAACCTGGAGTCGACGGGTGTTCCCACGAATCTCGCGATTCAGGGAAACTCGCTGTTCGTTGTTTCGAATGGAGGCCAGACCATGTACACTCGCGACGGCAACTTCAAGTGGGATTCGAACGGCAAGCTCGTTGCGTCGAACGGCGCGCAGGTGCAGGGGCTCATGGCCACCAACGGCGTACTTGGCGGATCGCTCACCAGCATTGCCGCGCCCATCGGACAGACGTCTCCGGCGAGCGCGACGACCTCTGTTTCGGTCGGCGGGAATCTCAATTCCGAAGCGCCAGTCATCACAGCAGTCGATCCTAACAACCCGACGGCCGCCGAGCTCGCGGATCCGGCTAACGCTGGATCGGTCGTGCAGAACACTCTGAGCGTGTATGACTCGCTCGGTACGAAGCACGATCTCACTCTTGTTTCGTGGAAGACGGGTGCCAACACGTGGGACGCCCAGATCGACCCGACCAGTCTCAACTACGATTCGACGAAGCCCTACAGTTTTGGACCGGGCGCCGAGTCTTCTCCAGCAGCCGCGACGACACCGTGGCAGTTCACCTTCAATACCGACGGAACTGTCAACGCCGCCGCGTCGAACTTGCCGAGCATCACCTTCACGCCTACCAGTGGCGGCGCCGCTGTTTCACTCAAGCTGAACCCTGGAACGGGTTCGACCGGAATCACCTCTCTCGCCGCCGCCAACTCAGCGGTGCTGAGCAACCAGAATGGTTACGCGTCTGGCGTACTGGAGACCGTCGCAATCGGGCCAGACGGCACAGTAACAGGCGCGTTTTCGAACGGCACGAGCCAAACACTCGGTCAGATTGCGCTGGCGGATTTCAACAATCCAGAAGGTCTGACGCAGGCTTCCGACAGCATGTATACGGTTTCGGCCAACTCCGGCACGCCGCTGATCGGCTACTCGGGCAAGGACACGACTTCGACGATTGCCAGCGGAAACCTCGAAATGTCGAACGTCGACCTCGCTCAGGAGTTCACTAACATGATCATCACTCAGCGCGGATTCGAGGCCAATGGAAAGATGGTCACCACCAGTGATCAGATGCTTCAGACGCTAGTGAACATGAAGCAGTAGTGAAGTAAGGCAACACGTCCTATTTCTGCTGCGGCAAGTTTGGCCGAGGGCAGCCCGGAAGAAATTGCCGGGCTGCCCTTTTTTGTCTTTGACCCGGGGTACCTGCTACTAGAGGCGGAGACAGCATAAGTAGTTGACATATAATCACTTAGCATCAACCTCAACCGCCGCCAAGCCGCCTCGGACTCCTGGTATGTCACCTGCTTTTACGGGTGCTGCGAAGGAATAACAGGAACCAATTGCGAAGGGCGACCGGCATGGCAGAAGAGAAACCTCCAGAGACTGAAGCGGCCCCAGACGCGACCAAGAAGAGCGGAATCGCTCGACTTCTGCCGCTGATAGGGGGCGTCGTGGGTGGGCTCGCCCTGGGTGCAACGCTCGGGTTCACATTGCTCGGCCCGAAGCTATCGCACAAGGCTCCGTCGGCTTCGACGGCCGCCTCGTCGGAGCAGTCGAAGGCCGGAGCGAAGGACAGCGTCGAGGCAAAGAAGGGCGATGCTCCGCCGCCGATCTACCAGATCGACAATCTCGTCATGAACCCAGCTGGCTCGGGTGGTTCGCATTTCCTGCTGATGTCGGTCGCTCTGCAGGTGAAGGATGCGGGATCGCTGGAGACGCTCAAGGGACGCGACGCGGAGCTGCGAGACGCGATCCTGAGGCTCTTTTCGCGGAAGACCATCGACCAGGTCTCCGATATCGCTGCCCGAGACCAGTTCAGCAGTGACCTGATGGCAGTCCTGAACCGGATGTTCGGCGACGGCACAGTAACGAAGATCTACTTCCCACAATTCGTGATCCAGTGAGCTCCGACGCCCGCCCGATGGCATCGGGCACGCTGTCGCAGAGTGAAATCGACCGCCTTCTCGGCGGCGCGAGCAATCTGCCATTCGCCGGCCCGACCGAAGAGTCGCCGGTTCAGATGTACGACTTCCGCCGCCCGCATCGTGTATCGAAAGAGCGCCTTCGCACGCTTGAAGCGATCTACGAGCGGCTGGTAAAGTCGCTCGAGAGCTGGGTGATCGGCCGCGTGCGTGGCCAGATCGAGATGCGGCTCCAGGGTGTCGAGCAGTTCTCCTTTGGAGAATTCACACTCTCGCTTCCCACTCCCTGCGCTTCATTCATCTGCGACATCAACGACTCCGGCGGACAGCTCGGGGTGGTGGACATCGGAGAGGAATTCGCGTTCTACCTGGTCGACCGTCTTTTTGGCGGCAGCGGCCAGCAGATGTCGGCCTCGCGGCCGCTGACGCGTGTCGAGCGCATGGCTCTGCGAGGCCTTGTCGAGAAGGTGAATTCTCTTCTCGCCGATGTATGGTCCGACTACATAACGATGTCGCTCGAGATAAGCTCGTTCGAGTCGTTCCCCGACATTCTGCTGCAGAGTGCGAACCGCGACGACCCCGTCCTCGTCGCGAACATCGAAGTCACCGCTGGCGACGTGAGCTCACTCATGCTCGTGTGCCTGCCCTTCGCGGTGCTCGACAAGTTCTTCACGAACACCGGCCCTCGCAGCGTCGCAAACGCAACGGGCTCTGAGCACGAGCGCGCGGTGAGCCGCGCACTCGCAGAGTACTCGCTTCGCGCCACTCGTGTAAATGTGTCGGCGCGTCTTCCAGAGTTTCGCATGTCGATGCGTGACCTCGCCTCGCTGTCTCAGGGCGGCGTCATCACGACAGCGTTACCAAGCACGAGCCCGATCAGAGTGATGGTCGGCGACCAGGAACGTTTCGCCGGCACCGCAGGCCGCGTGGGTCACAAGCTCGCGATCCGTCTCGACGGGCCGCTCAGTGAGACCGGCGAAGTAAAGGGTCTGTCTCCAGTTGTTCCACAATTCGACGCTTCGATCATCGCCGAAGCGCTTCAATCTCAACCGATTTCCGCCGAGTAAAATGGATCAGAATGTGAACGCCGCAGCCAGCGCCGATTCTTTCAATGCTACCGATGCCGCCTTCGCTGGCGGTGCCGCGGCCAGCGAAGTGCCGATCTCGATGTTGCTGGATCTGACATTGCCGATCTCGATCGAGCTTGGCAGAACGTCGATGACCGTGCAGGACATCCTGCGCCTCGGTCGTGGCTCCGTCATCCAGCTCGATCGACTGGCAGGCGAGCCGATCGACGTATTTGTTGGTGACCGTCGCTTTGCCGAAGGCGAGGTTGTTCTACTGGGCGAGACGTTCGGTGTACGCATCACGCGAATTCTCCCGCGCGCGAACGCAGTCGAGGAAATCGCAGCGTGAGTGCTTCCCAGTTCCTTATGATGATGGCGATGCTCGCGCTCGTGCTGGGGTTGATGGGCATCACGATGCGCGTGCTCCGACGCTACACCATGGCGAAGACGTCCGCCAAGGGAAGCGTGAAAATGGAAATCATCCAGCGTCTCTCGCTCGGGCAGCGCCAGGGATTGGCTGTGGTTCGCATCGGTACGCGCCTGCTCGCAGTCTCGATGGGCGACGGTGGAGTGCATCAGGTCGCAGAGCTGAACGAAGCCGACCTCGTTGCGAATGCTGCGGGGGCCAAGGCATCAACTGCCCCGATTCACGCGTTCGCGGACGGAATTCGCAAACTCGCACTCGTACGCGGCAACGCAGGGTCGACGCCTGCGCCCGAGACCGGAATCTCCAAGAAGAAAGGCGCGGCTCGGATTTCGTACGTCGCTCCGATGGAAGACTTTCAGGCTGTACTGAGCATGGCCATGGCGGGCGGAGCCAAGTCGTGAAGATTCGCGGCGCCGCCTTTGGAATCGTAGCGTTGTTGACGCTTGCGTCAGCGCGCTCTTCAGTGAGCGCGCAGCAAGCTCCTGCACAGAGCCCCGGCGCAACGCCGAGCGACTGCGCCGAGTGTCGCCAGCGCGATCCAGGCCGCCGCGAACTCTACAAACGCACCGGCCGCAGGCGCGCCAGCGCAGCAAACGACCACGCAACCAGCAAACGCACTACCGCAGTTACCACAGATCACGCCGCCGACAGCGAACGTCGGCACACGCGGAGCCGCGACGCCTCGCGCCATACGTGCAACCAACGCGGCACCCCAGCCGACAGGCCCGAAGGCAGCAGCCACCGCAAGCGCTACCGCCGGTGCTGCGCCGACGACTCAAGGCGAGATCGACCCGATGCTCAGCAAGCTGGCGCCGCAGATGGATCTCCGGGTGGGCGGCAAGGACGCAGGGGGCCTTCGGTTGAGCGGAACTGTCGGAATCATCGTGATGATGGGGTTGCTCACGCTGCTTCCGACGCTCGTGCTGCTCATGACCGGCTTCACACGCATCCTCATCGTCCTGAACTTTCTTCGCCAGGCGTTGGGTACGCAAAACGCGCCGCCAGCGCAGCTGATCGCAGCGTTGTCGCTCATTCTTACCGGGTTCGTGATGGCTCCGACGTTGGCCAAGGTCAACGAGACAGCGTTGCAGCCCTGGATGAACGGCAAAATGGAGCAGGGCGAGATGATGAAGACCGCGGTAGTGCCATTCCGTGAGTTCATGCTCAAGCATACACGCGACCACGACCTGCAGGTGTTCATCGACATGAGCAGTGGCGTTGCGCCGCAGAACGAGGATCAGATACCGCTCGTAACGCTCGTGTCGGCATTCGCGACGAGCGAGCTCCGTACCTCGTTCCAGATCGGCTTCGCGCTGTTTCTCCCATTCATCATCATCGACATCGTAGTGTCGAGCGTGCTGATGAGCATGGGCATGTTCATGCTGCCGCCGGCGATGATATCGTTGCCGTTCAAGCTGCTGCTCTTCGTCCTGGTGGACGGATGGACTCTGGTGGTTCAGTCACTCGTGACGAGCTTCCGGGTCTAGCGCGTGTCACACGTTCTCATCGTCGATCTTGCGCGCAACATGATCATGACCGCGCTGCTGATCGCATCGCCCATGCTGGTGGTTGCGCTGGCTGTCGGTCTCGTCGTTTCCATCATTCAGGCGGTAACGCAGATCCAGGAACAGACGCTGTCGTTCGTACCCAAGCTCGTTGCGGTGGCGGTCACGTTCATCGTTGCGCTGCCGTGGATCATTCAGATAATGGTCAAGTACACGAGTGAGCTGTTCCGCTCGCTACCGTCGCTCATCTCGTGACCGACGTTCGCCCATTCGACCTCTTCGCGCCGGGCTCGGCTACGGTGGCCGTGCTCGTCGCAATGCGCCTCACGGGCCTGATTCTCATCGCTCCGGTGTTTTCGGCGGCGACGGTACCGGTGAAGTGGCGCACAGCACTGCTGATCGTGCTGACTATCGTGATTCAACCGATTGCGTACGCAAACCTTCACAGCATCCCCGAGCTGACGCCCGCGTCCGCGGTGGGCGAGCTCATAGTAGGGTTCGGTATCGGACTCGGCGCTGCGTTGCTGGTCGGTGCCGCGGACTCGGCGGGTGAGCTTATCGCGATCCAGATCGGTCTTTCCGGCGCATCGCTGCTCGATCCACTTTCAAGCCAGTCATCTCCAGTGCTGGCGAATTTTCTATCTCTGTTTGCCGTCACCATCCTACTCGCGCTCAACGTACACCTCGGGATGATCGAGGCGCTGGCAGACAGCCTGCGTGCGGTGCCGGTCGGAAGTGCGATGGATCTTCACGGTGGGCTTGCGAATCTTCTCTCGCTCGGAGGAGGCCTGTTTCTCGCTGGTCTCAGGTTCGCAGCACCGGTGATCGGGACAGTAATGGTTGGTAACGCGGCGCTCGCGGTGATGAGCCGCGCAACACCGCAGTTGAACATTCTCTCTGTTGCCTTCCCGCTCCAGATCGGACTGGGACTCTTCGCGCTCGGCATCGCGCTCCCCTTCATCGCGAGCACGCTCGGCAACTGGCCGACGGCGTACGACCAGCAACTGACGTCGTTCTTCACCGCTATCGCACCTGGCGGGATGCACTGAGCATGGCTGACGACTACGGCGACAAAACAGAAGACGCGACTCCAAAGAAAAAGCAGGAGGCGCTCGAGGAAGGGCGCATTCCGAAGAGCCCCGAGCTCTCGGTCGCGATTCTCCTGCTTGGCATCGCACTGGTTCTCGTTTCTGTCGTGCCACACGTGGCGAGCCGCATGGTGTCAATCATGGGCGAAGGCCTGGCATCGATCGGCGACACGTCGTTTTCCGCGGAAGGCGCCGTCAAGACTCTGCAGGCGCTCGGATGGCGCACTCTTTCAGCCATCCTGCTCGTGGCTGCTTCGATGGCGGGTATCTCCCTGGTGATCAATGCGCTCCAGGCTCACGGAGTTCTGTCGCTCAAGCCGATCACTCCGCAGTTCAAGCGTATCAATCCAGCCTCAAACATCAAGCGACTCGTTGGCATGCAGGCACTCGTCGAGCTGGCAAAGTCGATTGCGAAGCTCGTCATCGTCGGTTTCGCGATTCATTCCGCACTTGGAAGTGAAGCGATAAACGCGATCGTCGTGACCAGCCAGCAGTCACCAGCCGCGCTGCTCCAGGTGGTGATGCACTTCTCGGTCAAGCTCATCCTCACCGCCGGCATCGCGTATCTGGCGCTCGCTCTCTCCGATTATCTCTGGCAGTACTGGCAGTACACAAAAGAGATGCGAATGAGCAAGGCCGAGATAAAACAGGAATTCAAGAACACGGAAGGCGATCCGCTGCTCAAGCAGCGCATGCGCTCCATAGGCCGCGCATTGGCGCGCAAGCAGATGTTCAAGGATGTCCCGCGCGCGGACGTCGTGATCGTCAATCCAACGCAGCGTGCAATTGCGCTCAAGTACGATCCAACCAAGGCGCCCGCACCGATCGTGATCGCGATGGGCCAGCGCAAGGTGGCCGAGCGCATCAAGAAGATTGCGATGGAAAGCGGCGTCCCGATCATAGAGAACAGGCCACTCGCCATCGCGCTCATCAAGCAGGCGCGCGTTGGAATGGTGATTCCGATAGAGCTGTACCTGGCAGTTGCAGAAGTCCTCGCATTCGTGATCCGGCAGCGGAATGAACGCGGCGCACGCTGGGCATACCGCCCGATCTCGCATCTCGTTGGAGACTCAGTCTGATGGCAGCGATAAGCAGCGACAGCAGCGAAACCAGCGATCGTAACGGCAGCGCCCGGCAAGGGCGGCGCAGAAGTAGGATTGGCGATCGCGGTCGTTTTCGTGATTGGCCTGCTCATCGTGCCGCTGCCGGGCATCATGCTCGACATGTTGCTCGTAACGAGCATCTCGCTCTCGCTCGTAGTTCTGCTCTCTGCGCTCTACACGACCAACCCGCTCGAGTTCAGCTCCTTCCCTGGCCTGCTGCTATTGCTCACGCTGTTTCGTCTCGCACTGAATGTCGCGAGTACGCGTCTCATTCTGACCCACGGTTCAGCTGGTCACGTAATTCAGGCCTTCGGCGAGTTCGTAATCGGCGGCAACTATGCGGTCGGACTCGTTCTGTTTCTGATTCTCATCGGAATCAACTTCATCGTCATTACAAAGGGCGCTGGACGAGTTGCCGAAGTGGCGGCTCGCTTCACACTCGACGCAATGCCCGGCAAGCAGATGGCGATCGACGCTGATCTGAATGCCGGCCTGATCGATGAAAACGAAGCCCGCAGGCGGCGCGCTGAAATCGCGAGCCAGGCTGACTTCTACGGCGCCATGGACGGGTCGTCCAAGTTCGTGAAGGGAGACGCGATTGCGGCGCTGATCATCACGTTCATCAACATCATCGGCGGAATATTCATCGGGGTCGTGCAGAAGGGTCTTCCCTTCTCTCAGGCGGTGAGCACGTACACGATTCTCACCGTCGGTGAAGGCCTCGTATCGCAGATCCCGTCGCTCGTCGTCTCGACCGCCGCCGGTATCATGGTCACCCATTCCGCGGGCTCGACGCAGATGGGCACCGTGGTGGCGTCGCAGATGACCAGGCATCCGCGCGCTATGTGGATCGCTGCCGGCGTGCTCGCGCTCTTCTCGGTAGTGCCGGGCCTTCCGATGCTGCCGTTCCTGTCGCTCGCATGCGTGCTCGGACTCCTTGCGCGCGCGGCTTCGGCGGCTGAAAAGAAGCGCGCGGCGACCGCTGTACTCGCACTCAATCCTCCAAAGGCCGAAACACCAACCTCGACCGATCCGATGAGGGATCTGCTCCAGATCGACCCGATCGAGCTCGAGGTTGGCTATGCGCTCATTCCACTCGTCGACGAACGACAGGGTGGCGACCTGCTGGATCGTATCTCGATGCTGCGCAAGCAGGCTGCGGTCGAGCTCGGAATTCTCATCCCACCGGTTCGCATCCGAGATGACATTCGCCTGCCGTCCAACGAATATGTCATCAAGCTGCGGGGCAGCGAGATGGCGCGCGGTGAGGTGATGCCGCGATTCCTGATGGCGCTCAACACAGGCGCGGTTCTCTCGCCGATCGAGGGAATCGATGCGGTGGATCCCAGCTTCGGCATGCCTGCCCGCTGGATCGCCACCAACCGGCGTGCGGACGCTGAAGCGTACGGCTATGTCGTGGTCGAGCCGTCTACTGTTGTCGCCACACATCTGATGGAAGTCCTCAAGGCGAACGCCGCCGAGCTCCTCGGACGCCAGGATGTCCAGGAAATGGTCGAGACACTCAAGAAGACGCACCCGGCATTGGTGGATGACATCGTCCCGTCCAAGATCTCGCTCGGCACGCTACATCGTGTCCTGCAGCGTCTACTGCGCGAGCGCATTCCTATCCGCGATCTCGTCACGATTCTCGAAGCGCTCGGTGATTCCGCGGATACCACCAAGGATCCGGAAGCACTCACCGAGCACGTGCGTCGCTCGCTCTCCAACGTCATCGCGCGACTCTACGCTGAGCCGGATGCATCTGTGCGCGGCATCACCATGGGACCGCGCCTCGAGCAGGCGCTCACCGGATTGTTCTCGCCACGCACCGCGCAGCCTGGCATATCGCTGCTCAATCCGGACGCGCTTGCAAGAATGCTCCGCGATCTCAACGAGATGTCACAGGCGCATTCGCAGGAAGGCAGGCCGATTCCGCTCGTTACGCCGCCAAGCTTGCGCGTTGGAGTTCGTCGCCTGATCGAGCCGGTGCTTCCTTCACTTCCAGTCATCTCGCTTGCCGAGCTGCCGACGGCGGTGAATCTCCACAGTGTTGGCATGTGGGAGATGCAGAATGCAGCGTGATCCGAGCGCACCGCGAATCGTGGTCGCGTCCGGCATGTCCGGCACTGGCGTCTCATCGGTTAGTAAAGGCCTGCAGGACGCCGCGCCGGGAATGGACATCGTCGATGCAGGGTCGCGGTGGGCCGACATCAACGAAGCCTGCGCGCCGGGATTCACGCGCATGATAGTCGTCACGACGCACGACATCATCGCCATCACGTCGTCGTACGCTCTTATCAAGATCGTGCGCGACCACTTCAGCGATGCGCCGCTGGAATTGCTGGTCAACGCCAGTGAGGAGCGCGATGCGCTCAAGACTTACGAACGAATTCAGGTGGCATCCAGCCACTTCCTTGGTGAGACCGTCGGCTTCGCCGGCTCGGTCCCGAACGACCCTGTAGAGCAAGGACCTGAAGAGAGGAACGCAACGCACACGGTGCGCGACACGCTGGGGAAAGCCGCGACCATGGCATTGCAGAATCTTGCGACGCGATTGGATGAAGAGTTGGGAGCGACGACAATGCTACGAGGCTCGTGGCGTCACGGAGATCGGAGAACGGCACTATGACCAAAATGAATATGGAACTCTGGAAGGAATTTGCGGACGGCAGCCAGGCTGCACGCGACAGTCTGCTCGCCGAGCATCTCGGCCTCGTTCACCACGTCGCGCGGCAGCTGTCGCGCACGCTCGCCGCCAAGGCGGACGTCGACGAGATGGTGAGCGCTGGAACAATGGGATTGATGAGCGCGCTCGAAGGGTTCGACCCTTCGCGTGGGCTCGCGTTCAGTACATTCGCCGCGCCGCGAATCCGCGGCGCAATCCTGGACGAGCTGCGCCGCCAGGACCACGTGCCTCGCTCGGTGCGCCGAAAGGCGCGCGAGCTCTCCGGCGCGAGAGAGACGCTTCAGCGAATCTTCGGCCGGCCACCCGAGCCGCAAGAGATGGCGGAGCACCTGGGCGTTGACGTCGACACGCTCTGGCGCTGGGAGGCGGACGTCGAGAACTCGGTTCATCTCTCGATCGATCGCCAGCCCGGCGAAGGCGACTCCGGCATGGCTGCGCCCGCCGAGATGCTGGCCGACGACACACACGGAGACATCGAGGAGACTCTCAACCACGAGCAGGAAGTCTCGCTGCTCCGCGATGCGATAATGGAGCTCAAGGAGCAGGAGCGAGTCGTTCTCTCTCTCTACTACTTCGAGGAGCTCAAGCTTCACGAGATCGCCTCGGTGCTGAACCTCACCGAAAGCCGCGTCAGTCAGATCCGCTCGAAGGCGCTCGGGAAACTCCGGACAGAGCTCGGCCCCATCCGGAGCTTCGTCGCCTAGCGTCGGAAAACATCGCGCCGCGCGCTAGGCAACAATTGCCCATCCGGCAGCTGTTGCCGGTTATGGGCGAGACCGAAGCGATGCGGCTGAAACAGTTAACTCGTTGTTCAGCAATTAGTTAGCTCACTGTAGACGAGGAAAATCAGTATGGTCCCGCAGTTGCCAATACGGACCATGCAAACCACGGAGACCAAGTATGGGAACGAGTGTTCGACCAAATGGAATGTCAAGCGCTGCTGCCGCGCTCCGCTACTGGGAGCGCCGACAGGAAGTAGCGTCCAACAATCTGGCAAACGTCTCGACCGACGGTTTCAAGGGTCAGAAGGTGTTCGCCACCATGGTCGAAGGCGCGCTTCCAGCCCCAAGTGCGGTGACGGATTTCTCGCAGGGCACGCTCCAGATCACCAACAATCCGCGTGACGTGGCGCTTCAGGGAAATGGCTTCTTCGTAGTGAAGACGCCGAACGGTGAGCGCTACACACGCGGCGGCTCGCTCCGGGTTAACGACGCCGGCGATCTTACCGACGGGTCGGGAAACCAGATACTGGGTGACAACGGTCCGATCCGCGTAACGTCGCAAGGGGACGATGAGGTCGGCAACATCCAGATAAGCCGCGGTGGCACCGTCACGGTGAATAACGCGGAAGTGGGACATCTCCGCATCGAAACGATTCCCGACAAGACTACGCTTGCTGCCGAAGGGAGCGGGATGTTCATCCCGCCTGCCCAGCGCCAGCGCCTCGACCCTGACGCCCGCATCGTACGCCAGGGCGCTCTAGAACAGAGCAACGTCACGCCCATCAGTGAAATGGTGGACATGATCTCAATTCAACGTTCCTACACCGCAGTGCAGCAGGCGGTCACAAGCCTCGACGCGGCGCGGCAGATCGCGACGACCGAGCTGGCCCGTCCAGCAAACTAAGGAGAGACTGAACAATGGATCCAGCACTTCGTACAGCGGCAACCGGTATGCAGGCGCAGCAGACGCTCTCCGACGTCATCGCCAACAACCTCGCCAACGTCAACACCACCGGCTTCAAGAGCAGCCGCGCACACTTCGAGGATCTCCTCTATCAAACGATACAGGGACCCGCGACGCTCGGCTCGCGCGACACGGAGCAGCTTCCGGCGATTCAGATCGGACTTGGAACGCGCCTGACGTCGGTCGATCGAATCGACTCCCAGGGATCCCTGGAGCAGACGTCGCGGCCGTGGGATCTCGCCGTGCAGGGCGAAGGCTACTTCGAGGTCCAGCTGCCGAACGGAAACACCGCCTACACGCGCGACGGAAGCTTCCAGGTTTCTGACCAGGGAGTCCTCGTTACCAGCCAGGGCTACGCAATTCAGCCAACGATCAAGGTGCCGGCCGACGCGACGAGCGTCACAGTGTCGAGTACCGGCGTGGTAACGGCGAACGGCACCGCAGCAGGCACCACCAGCACCGATCAGGAAATAGGTCAGATCGAGCTGTCTCGCTTTCCCAATTCGGCTGGACTGGAATCGCTGGGCCAGAATCTCTTTGGCGCGACGTCATCGTCGGGCGAGGCGATCAAGGGGCAGCCGACGCTGAACGGAAATGGAAGCATCGCACAGGGATACCTCGAATCGAGCAACGTCGAGATCGTGACCGAGATGGTGAACATGATCACGGCACAGCGCGCCTACGAGATCAACTCCAAAGCCATCAAGAACAGCGAAGACATGGCGACGACCGCTAACTCGCTGATGCGATAACGATGAAGAAACACAATGCCGCATTTCTGGCCGCGCTCATGTGCTGTGTGCACACTGCGCGCGCGCAGGCGACGAACCGCGGCACGGTCAAAATACCCATCGCCGCGCGCGATCTCATGCGCGGAGCAGTGCTCTCGTCGAGCGACATCAAATGGGCGGACACGACCCTCAGCGACGGCAGCATTCCCGACGCGGCTACGACAGTTGCGCCGGGCTGGGTTGCACGCCGCGTCATTCGCGCTGGCGAAATTCTGCAGGAGCCCGGCGTTGCACAACCCGACCTTGTGAACGCCGGTGACGTCGTCGACGTCGTCTACAACGGTCCTGGAGTCTCGATCAAGACCCATGGTACGGCTGCAGGACACGGCAGGAAAGGCGACGAAGTCTTCGTGCGGCTCGACAATCGACGTCGCTTACACGGAGTCATCACAGCATCGAACACCGTCACGGTGACGCAATGAAGAACAGAATCATCCGCACGATAATGACCACCGCTGCCGCTGCGACTATCCTTGCCCCGGCACTCGGCGCGCAGGCTGCCAGGGCTCCAGTGCAGAAAGGGGCGCAGACAACCGTAGCACCGGTTGATACCACACCAAGGCTGACATCGACCGCCGTGCCCGGCAGACAGTCGTGGCTGTCGGATCGAAGAGACTATCATCTAGGCGACATCGTCACCGTGCTCGTGGATGAGTACACGCTCACGTCGCTCGACAAGCAAGTGAACGCGACGGACAACAGACAGCGCACTCTCGGTCTTGGAATAAATACGCCGTCGAGCAACAACAACTACGGCATAAACTCGAACAACGGGACCCAGTCTCAGAACAGCGGTCTCGATGCGAGAACGAACACCCTCACTACCGAGATGAGCGCACGGGTCGTTGCGATCGCTCCGAACGGCGTGATGCAACTCAAGGGGACCAAGATGATCAAGGTCGAGGACAGCAAGGTCGATCTCACTCTGTCGGGCTGGGTACGCGTCCAGGACGTGGCGCCAGACAACAGCGTGCAGTCATTCCGGATGGTCGACGCTGATCTCGATTACGCAGCGGACGGTCCGCTGGGTAAGCCGAAGAGCGGAATCATCGGCAGATTGCTCGGAGCGTTCTGGCCATGAAACGCATCCTTGAAACCCTCACCGCGGCGCTTGCCGGATTCCTGCTCGTCGGATTCCAGGCGGGCGCGCAATCGGCTCGCATTCGTGACATCACGATCGCGGATGGATCGACGCCGGTCCGGCTACTCGGCTATGGAATAGTCGTTGGTCTCGACGGCTCGGGAGATCGCGGCCTCGGCGGCCAGCAAGGTGGACAGACAGTTCAGTCAGTAGCCAACCTTCTTCGCCGATTTGACATCGAGATTCCCGCACAGGTGCTGCGAACGCGTAACGTGGCAGCAGTGCTCGTGACCGCAGAAGTATCGCCGTATCTCAGACCGGGCGGAAAGTTCGACATTACGATCTCCTCCCTCGCCGATGCACGCTCGCTGCGTGGCGGAACCCTCTGGATGACTCCGCTCGTAACGGATGCAGGAGCGCAGGCGGTCGCGACCGCGCAGGGTTCGATCGTGATGAGTGACGGCAACATCAACTCGCGTGACTTCAACACAGTCGAAACGTCCGGACGCATTCCCGGTGGTGGCCTGCTCGAAGGCTCCGTCACCACTGCGAGCTTTGCGAATTCGTCGCGCCTCCTGTTGAAGGATCCGGACATCGGCACCGCAACCAAGATCGTCGCCGCAATCAATCAGGCAATCGGCGCAAATACGGCGAAGGTCGAAGATCCAGGCTCGGTTGCACTCACGATTCCCGCAACGGGCGATCGCGCTGCAACCATCGTGAAAATTCAGGATCTCAAGGTCACGCCAGATCGTGCAAGCCGGCTTGTGATCGACGGCCGAGATGGGACCGTCGTAGCGGGCGGCGACATTACAGTTGGCGAAGCGGTCGTCAGTCATGGCGGGGTGACTCTCACTATCGGCGGACCAGCTGCGCCTCCGGCCGCGGCCGGTGCCGCGGCGAACGGCCCTGGCTGGCCCTGGCGCGACTCAAGCTGTGAGAGTGGCGACGGGCGCTTCCGTGCAAGCCGTTGCCTCGGCGTTGCAAGCGATCCAGACATCGCCGTCAGAGATCGCTGCAGTCTTCGAGTCGCTCCGCGAGGTCGGTGCGCTCTCGGCCGAGGTCACGGTCAGATGATCGCGATTGGCGGACCAAAGCCCCAACAGGGCAATGCGCCAGCCGATCCCACGGCAGCGGCAAACGACGCTCGGCTACATAAAGTGTCCAAGCAGCTCGAGGGACTCTTCGTACAGCAGATGTACAAATCAATGCGTGACACCGTACCGACGGGCGGCATCGTCGACGGTGGCGCGGGTGAAGAGATGTTTACCGGAATGATGGACGAACACATTGCTGCCGATACTCCCCAGCAATGGAAGCACGGCCTCAGCGAGTCGATTTACCGGCAGCTCAAGGCTAAAGTGAGCGCGCAAGAAACGCAGCTTCCACCTGCGAGCAGCCCCATGATGCCAACCGGCGTGGACGATTAAAGTACCCCAGTTGATCACGCAGGCGATCAAGAGACCATCACCATGATGCAGACGTATCGCGAGCAGTTGGTACCAACGGGCAGCTTCCGCACTGGCACGGCGCCAGTTTCGCCAGCCGCGCTGGATGCACTTTCCGAAGCCCTTGTAGCGGAGCGCAAGCTCATCGACGAGCTCACCGAGATCGTCCTGCGCCAGCGTGCCGCGGTGGCGACGGACGACCTGCAGGCGGTGGATGATTCAGTGTTCGCTACCCACCGGCTGCTTCTCACCCTTGGGGAGGCTCGCAAGGGGCGACGCTCGATCAACGCGATGGTTGGCTGCAAGGAAGAGACCGGCGTGAAGCACCTCGAGGACGCGCTCGGACCCTGGATGACCCAGAAGCTGCGCGATACACGTGAGGAATTGCAGATATCGGCGGCGCGGCTGTCACGCGAGATAGGGATCAATCGTCGTATACTGCGTGAAGCGATTGCCAACAGCGATGCATTCGTCAGAGCGGTTGTCGGCGCACCAAAGGATCCACAGGGATACGGATCCGCGACGCCTTCGGCCTACACGCGTAGTGACGCCATAGCCTTCTCGCGCACCGCATAAGGGCCGCCAATGTCGCTCAATTCCATCCTTGGTACCGCGACGCTTGCACTGCAAGCGCAGCAAACAGCGATGCAGACCGCGTCGAATAACATTGCGAACGCGGGAACTGCCGGCTACAGTCGGCAGGTCGTGAATCTCACACCCAACACTCCGCTTTACACACCATCGGGCGCCATTGGCACAGGCGTGCTCGTCCAGGACATCTCGCGCGTCCGCAACACGATGCTCGATACCAACTATTGGGCGCAATCGTCGCAGGCTGCAGGCTACACTACGCAAGGCGACGTGCTGACGTCGATAAGCAGCGTCTTTGGCGAGCCATCCGATACGGGTCTCGCCAACACTCTCGATCAGTTCTATTCGTCGTGGGGCGACCTCGCGAATAGCCCTACGAGCTCCGCAGCACAGAGCGTGGTTCAGGAGCGCGGGGCAGCGGTGGCAACGCAGTTGAATCAGTTCTCGACCAATCTGGATCAGCTCTCGGCGAACACGCTCGCCACGGCGAATCAGCAGGTCAGCGATATCAACAAGTACACGTCACAGATCGCGATTCTCAACAAGCAAATCGTCGCCGTCGAGTCCGATGGAACAACGACGGCGAACGACCTCCGCGACGCCCGTGACAACGCGCTCGACTCGCTGAGCCAGATCGTTCCAATTCGCGTAATCGACCAGCCGAATGGCTCCGAAAATGTCTACGTGGGCGGCGCCACGGTCGTGGACGGATCTTCCTCAGCGACTTTCGGCCTGCAGGGGGCCAGCGGCGGCACGCTCGCGCTTCAGATCGACGGCCACAGCTTCGGAACTCAATCGCCAGGCGGGGCGCTGGGCGCAAACCTGGATGCCGTAAACACCGAGATTCCGGCAGCGAAGAGCCAGCTCGATACGCTCGCAGCGGGAATCGTCAAGAGTGTGAATTCGATTCACGAAACGGGTTGGACGGCGGCGGGCGACGCAGCAGGTGGCTCCAACTGGAACGCCTCGGCGCCACCCACCGGATCGAACGTCGACTTCTTCGACCCCACCAAGCTCACCGCTGGAACGATAAGCCTCTCTGCACAGGTCGCTTCGAACGCGTCCTTCATCGCAGCTGGCGACGTCCAGAACGCGACGGGCAACAACGATATCGCGAATAAGATCGCCGCTCTCGGCGACGACCCCACAACGATGACGAAGTTCGGATCGACCACGCAGACCACGTCGATCAACGCGTTCTACAACGACCTCGTGACGCGCGTCGGCGTCTCCACGAGCAACGCGACCGCATCTGCAACCGTGTACACGACGCTTGCGCAGCAGGCCGACACCCAGCGCCAGAGCGTCAGCGGGGTTTCGACCGACGAGGAGCTGGTCTCGCTCACGAAGACTCAGCAGGCGTACGCCGCAGCGGCCAAGATCATCACCACGGCATCCGAAATGTCGCAGACACTTCTCGACATGATCCAGTAGGCTCCGCAGCCATAGGGCCGGCGGCGGTCGCTCAACCGGGTTATCTTCCGCTCATCGCATGCTGATTCTGGGGCGGCGGCCCGGTGACACGCTAATCATCGACGGTGGGATAAAAATCGTCGTCCTTCAGTGCGACCGCAGCGGTGTGCGGCTTGGCATCGAAGCGCCGAGCGATGTCACCATCCTGCGTGGCGAGATCGTCAATCAGATCGCCGACGAGAACAAGCGCGCCAACGTCGCTTCCGAAGCAAAGGAATGGGCGACGACAATCCCGCTCAAGAAGTCGTGATACCTTCAGCGCTCGCCAGCGATCAACAGCCGCGCACGCACCGACGCTGAACCCGCGCAAATCGTCAGCTCGCGCTCGTCACTGCTGAATGAGATAGGTATGCGCACCGGTCGAGCGATCGTTCCGGGCGCGCTCTCCACGTGACGGACTTCCGACGCCGCGGATATGAGAACAACTGCAATCTCATGAGTCAGTGCCGTCGGTCGCGCAAGAACCGGGGGAGCCTCGCGGCGCCCGACGATTTCGAAAAACACCCCTCGGCAATCAGGATGAAGATGCGCCAGCAGTATTGCGTCGTCCGCGAGCCGAGTCGCTTCGAGCGCTTCCTCCTGCTCGTCCTCCGGAGCGGCGAGCAACCGAAGGAGGCGAATTCCATCCTCCAGCCGCGGCACCTCGTCCGCCAAAGCCCGTAGGATCGGCGGGATGGTCGGATCATCCGACAGAATGTCCGATATCCCGGCTAGCGTAGCTACCCGATTGCTGATGTTGTGGCTGACGCCCAGCAGCAGCTGATCGAGCACCGACGCCCAGCCGTCTGGTCGTATCACGGGGCTTTCCATGTCCAGTTTTGCCATCTGTTCGCCGATACTGACACCTATGCGAAGAACATGGGCCAGTCACGTACTGGCTGACGGAAGTCAGGAAAGATACCAGTGTTTGTAATCATTGGTCTGGTAGTCGTTTTCGGCAGCATCCTGGGCGGATTCATCATGGAGCATGGCAAGGTTGCTGCCCTGATCCAGATATCTGAATTCGTGGTCATCGGGGGTGCCGCTTTCGGCTCCATGATCGTCGGCAACCCGCCGGCGCTCATCAAGCGCGTATTCGGATCGGTATTCGGGCTGCTCAAGCCGAATCCGTACACGGAGAAGGCGTACGGTGAGCTGCTGCAGCTGTTGTACGATGTGTTCCAGAAGGCACGCAAGGAAGGACTGATCGGACTCGAAGCGCACATCGAGGATCCCGAGAAGTCCGACATCTTCAATAAATATCCATCGGTCGCGAAGAACCATCACGCTGTCGCCTTTCTGACGGACACGCTTAAGGTTCTTCTTACCGGCGCGGTGGAGGACCATCATCTCGCGGAGATCCTGGACCTCGATCTCGAGCGCCAGCATGAGGAAGCGATGCTGGTTCCTGGAGCGCTCAGCAGGGTCGGTGACGCGATGCCTGGATTCGGGATCGTCGCCGCCGTGCTCGGCGTCGTGATCACGATGGGCTCGATCGGCGGTGCAGCATCGGAGATCGGTGAGAAAGTCGCTGCCGCGCTGGTCGGAACGTTTCTCGGAATTCTTCTGTCATACGGTGTGATCGGTCCAATTGCTTCGGCAGTCGAGACGCGCATCAAGGCGGAGGAAGCCTACATGATGTCGATTCGCACTGCACTCCTCGCGTTTGCACGCGGTGACTCGCCCATGACGGCCGTGGAGTTCGCCCGTCGCAACATCGAGCCGAACGACCGACCGAGCTTCTCCGAGCTGGAGAATCTGACGCGCCGACGCGCCGCCTAGGTACGTATCGTGGCGACGGGGAAAGACCGACCGATCATCATCATCAAGAAACGGAAGAAGGCGCACGCGGCCCATCACGGCGGAAGCTGGAAGGTCGCGTACGCCGATTTCGTCACTGCAATGATGGCATTCTTCATGGTCATGTGGCTGTTGAGCATGGACCAGAAGATGAAGGATGCGATCGAGGGCTACTTCTCCAACCCGGTCGGTTTCAAGAAGGGCTTCTCAGCTGGAACGAACATCATCTCCAGCGGAAACTCGCCCGCTGGCGAAATGAAGCCGCCGCTTCGCATCATCATCCGAAGCGCGGAGGAAAAAAAGTTCGGTGATCTGGCGAAGGATCTTCGCAATCGTCTCAACAGCTCGCCCGATCTGCGCGCCCTCGGCGCACACATCGAAGCGGTGCAGACCAAGAGCGGCCTTCGCATCGAGTTGATCGAGAGTGGCAGCGGCCAGACCTTCTTTCGCAATGGCTCCGCGCTGCCCCTGCCGATCACCGTCGCGGCGTTACGCTTGATCGGTGCGGAGCTGAGCCAGCTTCGTACGCCACTCGTGATCGAAGGACACACAGATTCGCAGCAGTTCGACAGCAGTGCGTCGTATACCAATTGGGAGCTGTCCTCTGACCGAGCCAACGCAGCTCGACGTCTCATCGAGGCGTCGGGTGTCGACCCGTCACGAATTGTCGAAGTGCGCGGAATGGCAGATCGTGATCTCAGGGTGCCGAGCAATCCGATGGACCCGGCGAACAGACGCATATCCATACTGCTACCGTTCACCGTGCTGCCAGGAGATGGTGACCCGTCGGACGCCGTGTCGGGCGACGCTGCGATTGTGAAGCAGTCGAGCTAGGGCAGCTTCGTTCTGGAGGTCGCCACTCCGGAACTCCCGTATACCGCAGGATGACGCGCTTCGACTTCACTTCCCCTGGCGATTCTCCGCGCTCGCGTCGAGACTGCGCCACAGGTACCACGACGCAATAGTGCGATAGGGCGCCCACTTCGCGCCGACTTCGACTACTCGCTTTGGTGTTGGAAGTTTGCGCATGCGGTAGGCGCGCTGAATGCCCTTCTGGATTCCCAGATCAAGGTCCGGGAGCACGTCGGGCCTTCCGAGCCGGAACATCAGGAACATCTGCGCGGTCCAGCGGCCGATGCCCTTTACGGATGTGAGCGCCGCGATTATCTCATCGTCTGATAGCTCATGCAGGCTATCGATCGGTACCTCGCCGTTCTGAACGCGTGCTGAAAGATCGCGCAGGTATCCAATTTTCTGACGCGACAGCCCGACACCGCGCAGTTGTTCATCGGGGAGCTCGAGAAGCTTGTGTGCCACCGGAGTGTCGGCCTCGAACAGGGCGGCGAATCTTCCATAGATGGTCGAGGCGGCCTTTCCCGAGAGCTGCTGAAACACGATCGAGCGCGTTATCGCCGTGAAGTGAGCGAGGTGCTCAGCGGGCTCGAAGGTGCACGGGCCTACGGCGTCCATGACCGCAGCGAGCCGAGGGTCGGCCTTCCGGAGGTGTGTGATTGCGGATCGGTGGGACATCGGACGAAAATATTCGATTGCGACGCGACGCGCGGGAGGCCGTGCGCGTATACGAGCGTGACGGTGCTCTGCCGGCATGGCGTCGCGTACGGCGTGAGCTCCCGTCAATCATAAAAGTGATATCCCCGGGCTCCTGCGGGTGACTTTCGCGGTGCCCGCTCACTAACTTTCCAGATCCATCCGAAACCAGGAGTAGTAGTTAGATGACGATCTCGTTACGCAGCGCCATTCCGGCGCTTCTGTGCGCTGCCGGAGTCGCGGGCGCCCAGGGAACGGCACCGGCAGCGCCGGCGTGCGATCCTGGCGCGAGCCAGGCGGTCGCCAAGGCAACGCTGTATCTCCAGCAGGCAGCTTCGAGCGTTAATGCGAAGCAGGACGCATCCAAGCCGCTGAAGGCGGCGATCGGCGAGCTTACCGCGCCGACCAAGGACGCCAAGGAGGCGGCCGATTCGGTAGGTCGCGCCTATTACCTCGGCCAGGCTTACATCCTCATGCTGCAGCAGCCGGGTGTCCCGGTCTCGGGACCACGCGCCACCTACGGAATCGCTACGCAGCCGACGGCCAACATCGATCTGCTCGCCGCGGCAGACACGGCGTTCACGCTGGTCGAGAAGGCTCAGCCGGGATGCCGGACTGAGATCGCGCAGTGGCGCGAGCAGAAGCCGTGGCTGGAGTCGGTCAATGCCGCGATCGCGGCCGCAAACGCCGACCACTACGATTCGGCGGAGGTCTACGCCAAGCGCGCTCTTAGCATTGATCGTCGCGCACCTTACGCGTATACCGTTCTGGCATCTGTCGCCACCAACAAGAAGGATTACGCGACAGCAACGGCGATGATGCGCAAGGCGATCGAGGCCGCAAGCGCGGACACGATCTACAACGATGCGAAGCAGAATGCGATGTACGACCTCGCGAACACGATCTCCACCGAGTACGACGGCGCTTCTGGCGCTGACAAGGCAACGCTCGGCAGGCAGGCGCTCGATGCGTGGGAAGCGTACATTCCCGTCGGCACGCAGGACGTGCGCGTAGCACACGCGCAATCCACAGCCTCGCAGATCGCGCTCGCCCTCAGGGACTCCTCGGAAATCGCCAAGATCTACGCCCCTGTGGCGGCGAACCCCGCGAAGTACGGCGACCAGGCGCTGCTCAATGCCGGTGTGCTCGCGACGCAGGCGAACCAGGTTCCAGACGCGATCAAGCTGTTCTCGGCGGTAGTGGAGCGCAATCCATATCAGCGCGACGCGCTCAAGAACCTCGCGGCGAGCTACATTGGCAACAAGCAGCCCGAGAAGGTGGCGCCAGTGGTAGACAAGCTTGTGGCGATCGATCCAAACAACCCGTCCGACTGGCTGCTCTACGCGTACGGCTACTCGGGGTTGCTCAAGGACACGAAGGACCCCAAGCTGACCAAGGCTTACACGGATTCGCTGGTGAAGTACAACACCAAGTCCGAGAAGCTCACACCGGATGTCGAGGTGCGTGAGTTCTCGGTCAATCCGAACGACAAGTCCGCGAGTCTCGGGGGCACCGTCGAGAATCGCGGAACTGCTGCGAAGTCGTACACGATCGATGTAGAGTTCCTCGATAAGACGGGAGCGGTCGTGGGAGCGCAGTCGGTGACGGTCGGCCCGGTCGCGCCCAAGGCATCTGCGCCGTTCAAGGCGACGGTGCAAGCGGCGAACGTGGCGGCGTACAGATACAAGCCGGTCGTGTAATCCGGCGTGTGCAGGTATCTCCGAGAAGAGAGCCCACGGTTCGTCCGTGGGCTCTCTTTTTGTTAGCTCCGAACGACCGAACCACTCTAACTTGCCGATCGGAGAGCTGCGCGACAGATTCGGCAGCTTACGAAGCACGAATGTAGGGTTGCCGGGCCTTCCTTTACCCGAGGTTTGAGGCATGCCTGCACTGTCAGCGATCTTCAAGAAGCTGAATCTGAAGGACGAGACCGAGATCGTCGTTGTGAACGCGCCAAAGTCGTTCGAGGCGGAGCTGGCAACACTCGATTCGGTCCGAGTGGTGCGCGACCCTGCCAGAGTGAAAGCAATCGACTTTGCGCTCGCGTTTGCCACGACCCAGAACGAACTGGATGAGGCTTCCAGGGCGCTGACATCGAAAGCGCAAGGCGACGCGGTTCTGTGGATCGCGTATCCGAAAAAGACATCGAAGCGTTACAGCTGTGAATTCAATCGGGATAGCGGCTGGACCGTTCTCGGTGCGGCCGACTTCGAGCCGGTAAGGATGGTTGCAATAGACGAAGACTGGTCGGCACTGAGATTTCGACGCGCTGAGTATATCAAATCGATGACGAGGGATCCGGCGCGAGTAATTTCCCGTGCGGCGAAGGAGCGACGCCGGACGTGAAGCCATCTCGGGTGAGTATCCGCCTGTCCATCGCAACGCTGCTGCTCCTCGTTCCTGCGGCGTGTGGGAGCGCTGAACATCATCCGGCTCCTTTTTATGATGTGACGGCGCAATATCCTCACGATTCAACGGCCTATACGCAGGGGTTGTTGTGGGCCAACGGTGTTCTGTTCGAGAGCACGGGCCTTTATGGACATTCCGAATTGCGGCGTGTCGACCTTCACTCCGGCAGAGTGCTCGCATCGAGACCGCTTCCGGCCGACCGGTTCGGCGAAGGTCTCGCGTTGTTGAATGGCCGGCTTTATCAGCTGACATGGAAGGCGGGCGTTGCATACACTTACGACCCAGCAACGCTCGCTCCGGGTGATTCATTGCACTATGCCGGAGAAGGATGGGGTCTCACGACGGACGGGACTTCGCTTATCATGAGCGATGGTTCTGATTCACTTCGGTTTCTTTCTCCTTCGACCTTTCAAGTACAGCGCGTCGTTCACGTTCGGTACAACGACGCTCCGCTGTATCAGCTGAACGAGCTCGAGTATTTCAACGGCGAGGTGCTCGCCAACGTCTACGAGTCCAACTGGGTGCTGCGAATCGATCCGGCTACAGGGCTCGTGCGTCAAACGATCGACTTTGCCGATCTGTATCCGGACCGTCCGCCGACCGCGGAGGTGATGAACGGCATCGCGGTGGCGCCGGATGGCAAGCAGTTGCTGCTCACGGGGAAATTGTGGCCGGTAATGTTTCAGGTGAGGCTTCGGACAGCGCAGGCGGCTGTAAGTGTCGACGCGCGTAGAAGATAGAGACGCGTACGTCGCGTTCGGTCGGCCTGAGCAGGAATATTGATGAGCAAACCCGCATGAATCTGCACGCTGCTCGACTTGTACACCGCGAACAGTCTCGGGAAGGCAGCGCTGTTGATATGTCCCAGGAGACAAATATGAAAAGCACAAGGCTCGCAGCATGGTTGTGGTTCCTTGCTGGCATTGCATTCGTCGTCGCTGGAATCCTGATGAAAGGCCGCCAGACGTCGTTCTTCGCCGTCGCTGTACTCGACTTTTGCGTCGCGGTCGTCACGCTCCGACGTAGGAACAAGCCAGCTCCTCCTGTGGCATAGCGCGGCCAAGTGAGCGGCAGCTTTGACCGCGGCCGACCCGCCGTGCAGATAACTGGGCCTCTTACGGTGCCTGATGTCGAGCGGTAGAATCGGGACACATGGTCGAATGCTCGCCGATCGCACCTAGAGCCATCGAGAGTTCCGAATGACGCGTGTCGCCCTGGTCACATGTCTGACATTGTCGTCCCTGCTTGCTCCAGTCGCCCACGCTCAGGCGCCTGTGGATTCGGCGCTTGCAAGCTACATCGCAGGCATCAAGGCAATAGATAGTCACGCACATCCGATGCGGCCGATTCCGAAGGGTGCGCCGCCAGACACCGAGTACGATGCGCTGCCGCTGGACGGGATCCCTCCCTTCCCTCTTCCGTTGCGATTGCGCATCGACAATCCGGAGTGGCGCGCCGCGCAGCATGCTCTTTACGGCGTGAGCCTGGCTCGATACCGGTGTTGCATATCGGAGCGCGCTGCACGCGGCAACCGAACGAACGATGCAACGCGAGGGCGAACACTTCCCCGACTGGGTACTCGACCAGATCGGTACCGACGTAATGCTGGCAAATCGCATCGCGCTCGGACCCGGGCTCGAGCCGCCGCGCTTCCGCTGGGTGACCTTCGTGGATGCATTGATGCTTCCGCTCGACACACACGCCGAGGCGAGGCGCACACCGGACACGGAGTCACTGTATCCCAAGGAGTCGGCGCTCCTTCGTCGCTACATGCACGACCTGCACATCGCGGCACTCCCCGGCACGCTCGACGCATACGTTGCAACGGTCGTTGTTCCGACGCTCCACCGCCAGCGGCAGGCCGGTGCGGTCTCGGTAAAATTCGAAGCTGCGTATTTGCGATCGCTCGATTTCGACGATCCCGACACTGCGCTCGCACGTCGAGTGTACGCGCATTATGCGACCGGCGGAACACCGACGCACGCCGAGTACAAGAATCTCGAAGACTACCTGTTCCGCGCAATCACGCG
This sequence comes from uncultured Gemmatimonadales bacterium, assembly GCA_963731305.1. Taxonomy (GTDB): domain Bacteria; phylum Gemmatimonadota; class Gemmatimonadetes; order Gemmatimonadales; family Gemmatimonadaceae; genus Fen-1247. Next base: position 350,970 of record CAVSUQ010000007.1, read on the forward strand.
CGAAGCGGGCAGGCTCGGCATGGCGGTACAGATCCACGCTACCGAGGGTTTGGTGGGTACTACGTGACTCATGGAAGTGCGCCGCATCTGCTCGAGTCCGCGTTCAACGACTCGACGCTTCGCGGCACGAATTTCGTCATCGTGCACGGAGGCTGGCCGCTCGTTGGTGAAACGCAATCACTGCTATCCAAGCCAAACGTCTACACCGACATCTCTGCAATCTCGTTGTTCGTCGCGCCAACAGAAGTCGCGCACGTGCTTAGACAATGGCTTGGTGAATGGCCGGAGAAAGTCATGTTCGGAACGGACGCGTTCGACGGGGGGCCGGAACAGGGATGGGCGGAGGCGGCCTGGCTCGGTACCACGTCCGCGCGCCGCGCACTGGGAATTGCGCTGACGGGAATGATGCGCGATGGCGAAATCGATCGCACGCGCGCTGAAGTGCTCGCGCGGATGGTGCTACGGGATAATGCGATCGCCGCTTATCATCTTCATGTCGAGCGGTGAAACCGGTCGTGTCGGTCTCTGCCCAATTCTTATCGCTCCACCATCACCTTCTGTCCGAGCGGCCACATTGGACACAAGCAATATCGCGCTACGATGCTGACCAGTCGCTCTCCGCACCATAGCGTACGCTCGACCGGCGCGATATCACCGTCTCCTGGGGTCAACGGTCCATGCAACGCCTCCGGCGTCTGATTCGTACAGATTATTGGATCGGCTCCCCCCACGAGGGAAGTCGAGTTTGTTGGCAGGTATATTTCCCAGGTTCCGCGATGTACATACCGTCACGTCGGCGTAATGCCGTCTCATTGTTCGCCGTTCTGTTGACGGCGATTGCCGGGGCATCCGCCCAGCTGCCGGCTCAGAAGACCGGGCCCACCGCGCCACACGACTACGTACAGGCAGACGTCGATTTCGTACAGGGCATGATCGGCCATCATGCCCAGGCGGTGGTGATGTCCGATTGGGCACCCAGCCATGGCGCGCGTCCGGATCTGCAGGTCCTCTGCAAGCGCATCGCCCTCTCGCAGCACGATGAGATCACGATGATGCAGAGCTGGCTGCAGGATCGACATCTGGCCGTTCCCGACCCTCTCCACATGCTTAAAGGCAGCCCGCCGACGCAGGATATGGGCGGAATGAACATGCCTGGGATGGCCATGGGTCCGCATCAGGCTCTCATGCCGGGGATGCTCACCCCGGAGCAGATGCGCCAGCTCGATGCCGCTCGCGGCACAACATTCGACACTCTGTACCTTAAGGACATGATCGCCCACCACGAAGGCGCCCTCGGCATGGTCGCCACGCTCTTCGCCACGCCCGGCGCCGGGCAACAGGCGGATCTCTTCGGATTCGCCACCGATGTGGATGCAGGCCAGCGCGCCGAGATAGCGCGTATGCAGGCCATGTTGCAAACGTTCAAATAACCCGAGCCCAACCCAATGAGATCTCGCCACGCCCTGTTTCGCCCGTATGCCCTGCTTTGCGCCGCGGTCCTCGCCGGTGCATCGCTCGTCGCTCCGACAGCAGCTCGCGCACAATCAGACACCCATGATCCCCGTGTCGGCCTGAAACCAGGCTTGTACGATGCCGGCACAGCGTCGAAGGGCCTCGACCTGATTGCCCACCGAAACAAGGCGGACGTTTTCAAACCCAATGCGCCCGGTGGACTTACCTACGCCAACTCCGACATGGCGTTCGGCGGGAAGTATCTGTATCAGGGCAACTTCAGCGGCTTTGAAATCTGGAACATCGCCGACCCGCTCAATCCCAAGCTGACGGAGGCATACCCGTGCTTCACAGAACAGGGCGACGTCTCCATCTATGGCCGCCTTCTTTTCGTTTCGGCTGAGAACACCGGCAACCGAATCGACTGCGGGAATCAGGGTATCCAGGACAGCGTGAGCAAGGAGCGCATGCTCGGCGTTCGCATCTTCGATATCAGCGATCCGCTGCACCCCAAACAGGTCGCCGATGTCCAGACGTGCCGCGGCTCGCACACGCACACGCTCGTCACCGACCCTGCTGACAAGAGCGTGGTGTACGTGTACGTCTCGGGTCTCGCCCGGGTACGCTCGAGCAGTGAGATGGCCAGCTGCCAGAACGGTGGAGTGGACGATCCCAACAGCGCGCAGTTCCGCATCGAGGTGATCAAAGTCCCGCTCGCGCATCCGGAGCAGGCAAAGATCGTCAGCACCGCACGCGTGTTCAACGATCTTACTGCACCGCCGGTACACGGCCTTGCATACGCAGACACCGCGAACGGCGCAGCCGTACAGGCTGCTCGCCGCTTCATCGGGCGCATGGGTCTTCCGGCGAGCACGACTTCCGCAGATTCAGATCGTGCGGCTCGATATGTCGCAGCCATGCAGGAGAATCGCGATGACCCGGCAAAGGCGCAGGCCTACGGAGATTCGCTCAAGGCGATGGGTGCCACAGTTCGCTTTCCAGGGGCCGGCGCGCCTCGCGGCGGTCCGAACCAGTGCCATGACATCACGACGTATCCAGATGTCGGACTCGCTGCCGGCGCGTGCTCCGGCTACGGCCTCCTGCTCAACATCAAGGATCCAGCGCATCCGGTACGCGTGGACGCTGTTTCCGATTCCAACTTCTCCTTCTGGCACTCGGCGACCTTCAGCAACGACGCATCCAAGCTGATCTACACCGACGAGTGGGGCGGTGGTACGCAGCCCAAGTGCCGTGCAACCGATCCCATCGATTGGGGTGCCGATGCGATCTTCCGCCTTCGGAACGACAAACTCACGCACGTCGGATACTTCAAGATGCCCGCCGCACAGACTCCGGAAGAGAACTGCGTAGCGCACAACGGAAATCTGGTTCCTGTTCCGGGCCGCGACATAATGGTCCAGGGCTGGTATCAGGGTGGGCTGTCAGTATTCGACTTCACTAACCCGGAGCACCCGAAGGAGATCGCGTACTTCGACCGCGGACCGATCGACGCATCCAAGCTGGTCATCGGCGGCTACTGGGCCGGCTATTACTACAATGGATACATCTACGGTTCGGAGATCGCTCGCGGCCTCGACGTATTCAAGCTGACGCCGACCGCGGATCTGACTCAGAACGAGATCGACGCCGCCAAGCTCGTACAGTTCCGGCAGCTCAACCCGCAGATGCAGCCAAAGCTCGTGCTGGCCGGCCGCATTCGTGGTAGCGCGCGCTTACCTCGATCAGCTGGTGCGCGATAACGGGCTTCCGGAATCGCGTACGACCGCGATCGCCGGCGCGCTCAGAAACGCCGAGCACATGAGCGGCGCCGCGCGCACGAGCGCCCTCAGGTCGCTGGCTACATCGCTCGATCATGACGCAGCCAACGCGACTGATGCAACGCGCGTGCGGTTGCTTGCCGGTGTGGTGAAAGGACTGGAAAGCAAGTCCTGATAGCCGCACGCAGTACCGAACGCAGTAGGTAGCAAGAAGGGCGCATCGAAAGATGCGCCCTTCTTGTTTGCGTCCGATCAACGGGATTTGCGTACGCAGGCATTCCGCGCCAATTTCCATGCAGTTCCCGCAACGATATCAAATTGGCTCGAGCATTTCTGATCGCGGAGCGGCGCAACCTGATCATGCTCAGCTATACACATGGAGTGAACGGTGGCGCTCGCGGTCGCGCAAATGGGTCGACAATGCCTGCTGTTCATCGCATGTCTGTCGTTGTTGGCGTGCTGGAACGAGGTGCCACCGCTGCCGACGCTCAGAGGCCCGGAAGCGACTGATCTGCTCTCGCAAACTCACGGCTATATCGTCACGCGGCATCGCCGCGCCGGCGATGGCAGCACCGCGGAGATAGCCGTCGTCGCGCTGCCGGGCCTCCAGGAGACGGTGATCCAACCGCCGGTCAGCGGCGAGTACGTCTTGGTTTCCCAGGTAAGTGGGCCGGATGAAAACGGTCGCATTGCGTACGTACAGGAAAACGCAGACGGCGGCATTGCGAGATTGAAGACGATTCGTCTTGACGGCACCGACGACCAGGTGATTGTTGCGTCTACAGGGGCGAGCTACGATGTATTCGGCGTCTATCCGGCGCTTGCTCCACGCGGTGGCAACATCGCCGTCATGGAGCGCGATATGAAGATCGACAATCCCTCCACTACGGTCGAGCGGCTGGTAATCTGGAACGCGGACACCAAGAAAAAATCGCGCGTCGCGGTCGATGCCGAAGATATCGGAGTATCCTGGTTCCCGAATGGAAACGAGCTGGTGTACGTCGCGTCGGCTCGCAGAGACACGCTGTCGCAGGAAAGGCTGACCGAGCTGACCGGCGACGACCAGACGTGTCGTGAAAGCATCAACGGATTGGAATTCATACCGATTGCCTACACGCTGAATGTACAATCGGGAGAGATACGCCCGTTGCATGCTGGCACCAACCCAGTCGTATCGTCAGACGGCCAATCGGTGCTCGTACAGTGCGGCGGCTTTCTTCTCATAGATCTGGCGAGCCGCTCGGTGAGGCCCACTACATGGCCAGGGGACACTCAGCTTCACATGGTGTCGATGGGCAGCACGCAGACGCCGCTGGCTTTCCTTGGCGGCAGGCTTGTCCTCTATTGGGGTCTGCCTACAGAGGGGTCGCCAGTGATGCGCACTCCCTACGGCAGCTTCGACGCTGCGAGACAACTCGTGACGATCAAGCTTGCCTCAATCGGTACCGGAAAATTTCAGACCGTGATACCGGCGATCGACCCACAGTGGCGCGTGAGCTTTGGGCAGACCGGCCCGGGCGTCGATTCGCTGCCCGGTCCAACCCCCATCGGCAGGTTCTACTAGGTACTCGATCAGCGCTCGTAGAACGGCGGCGGCTCGATCCCGAGCGAGCGGAGATAAACGTAGCCCTGGCCGCGATGATGGATCTCGTTGTCTATCGCATAGAGGAACATCGCATAGCCCGGCATCTTCCACTGTCCGAACGCTGTGTCCACTTCCTGAAAACGATGCGGTGGAATATCCGGCCACGATTTATCGATCTCGGCCGTGGTATCGTCCCAGAGCTTCAAGAGATCAGCCTTCGCCGTCGGCAACACCAGTTCCGACGCAACCCATTTGCCGGTGATCTCTCCACGCAGAATCGGTCCCGCCATGTTGATCATCTCCATTGCGAGCGTGGAGAACGGACGCATTCCACCCACGGAGAAATTGTAGAGAGCGTCCTCGGGAAATGCATCGATCACGCGACGCGTGAGCCTGCGGTGCCCCTGCCAGTCCTCCAGCAATTGCTCTGGTGTGATCACGATCGTGTTAGCCGTTGCGGTCATGGCGAAACAATGGTTTGTGGAAGGAAGTACCTGAGATTCGCATACAGCTGAGCATGCGCGAGCGTCGCCGGCGCTAGCGTGCGCCACGCAATCTTCGAGACGCAAGCTCCAGCAGCAGCGACAGCAGCAGGATCCCGAATAATATGCTTGATGGCGCTTCACTTCGTAATGGCGATACGGGTTCCAGCAATCGTGTCGGTGCGCCGATCCGGTCGACCATGTCTGCCAGCGGCGCCGGATCCGCACCAGAGTCAACGGCCACTGCGACGCGCGGAGCGTATGCGACAGATGCGACAACACGCGCGAGCCACGCACGGTGTGCCGCGACTGGATCGGATATCGAATCGTCGTCGCTCATCCGCTCCCGCCAGATGTCCTTGTAACCAACACGTATAAGGCGTCCCGCTCCAATTACCGATGCGCGCACGTCGCCGTCCGCGCGGCGCTCGAGAACGATCGATTCTCTTGCGGCCGGACCGATCGATGCAGCATCGCGCAACGTCACGAGGCCACCGCCGCTTCGTACGAACGCTGCCGCGCGGCGAGCGACGAGCGTCGCCGTACTGTCAACCGCAATGGCGGCCGCGTAACGTGAAGTGTCTGGAGCCGTCGGGCTCCCCTCGCGAACGTCCACACCGGGCGCGACGTGCGTGAGCGCGTCGACCTTCCATCCGCGCTCTGCGAGTGAAGCGATGGTGAATTTTGTTTCCCAACTCGCTGCACCCTCCACGAGCAGGCGCTTGAGGACGACCGAGTCGGACGGCGCGGTCCACGCTGTGGTGCCTACGGCTGATGCGCCAATTCGGTCGACTGCGCCTGGAATCTCGACTCTCAATGCGCCTGTACCAGCGGCAGCAGTATCAATGACGCCAATTGCTGGGGCTCGCACGTAAATAACGTCTTTTCCGGCGCCCGCGACGGCGAGGTCGAACGCACGAACGGGATCGGGCACCTGGTCCAGCGTCGCGGCTATCGATGAGATGTGCGGCGAGCTCCAGCTGACGCTGGTTCCGGCGCGCTCGATTGCTGCTATCCAGTCGCGGTCGGCAGGCGAGAGAACCGAATCCAGCGTGAGATGAATGCGTGCTGGAGCACTCATACTCCAGGCGGGCAGTGCACGCGTAATGCTACCCTGGGGAACGCTCGCCGCTCGGCCAATACCTCGCGCGGGCGCCCACGCACGCAGCAGGATTACCACCAGAAGCCCGAGACTCACGACTCGCAACCCCCACTCGCCCACGCGGCGCGCGCTAACGGGTGAGGGCATACACTATGATATTCACGCCGAAGCGCGTGTTGTCGACCGCATTGAACCGCTTGCTCTCGGGATGGTAGTTCCATTCGGAGCTGTAGTCCTTGCTGCTGTACAGCAGCGCGATGTGATTGTCACGCATGACGCCCTGAAGGTTCTTGTGCACGAGATTGTCCCCCCAGCCATTCAGCTCCTGACTGGTCGTGGGAGGGCCATCGTCGAACTTGAAGAACGCACTGTAAAGCTCGTTGTCGTTCGGAATGTCCACGGGCTTTCCGAGCGCGATGGTAATCTCCTCCATTGCCGTCTTGTGAAACACGCCGTCGATGTCGTGGTTGTGATCATCCACGAAGATCATTCCTCCGCGCGCCGTGAGCTTCTGGATGTTGCGGCGCTCGGCCGCGGAGAAACGCACCGGCAGGTGCCCGGTGATGTAGACCAGCGGATAGTCCAGCACCGCGTCCGACGCGAGCGGCACGTTCACGCCACTCGGCGCGACCGAGATACTGGTGTACTGCGCTACGGAATCGATGAGATTTGCCGGAACGAGCGGTGCCGAATCCCAATCGCCGGAGTCGTACTGCCCCGTGCAGAAGACGAAACGGGTCATCGTGCGCCGCTCCAGGTTCCGGACCATGGAACTCGCGCATTTCCTGCGCGCGGGGCGCCGAGCAACGAGCGTCGTGCGCGCACGAGTGCCGGCGTCATGTCCTTGCCGGAGCGGAGCGCGTCTACCGCATCCCCCAGCGCCGTTGCGAATGCCGTATCGACCGATACCGCCTGTGCGCGAAGCCGCGTCAGCGCGTCGGCGAAGTGATCTGGACTGGATTGCGCGATCGTGAGCGCGGAATCCAGAGATCGAGCGAGCCTTCCGATTGCGGTGTCGGCGCGGCTGCGCGGCTCGATAACGGCGTTGCTGACGCCCTTCTCCTTTGCGGTGAGACGTACCTTCTCGACGTTCACGATGACGCGCGGAGACCGGCCGTGCACGTAGAGTCTGTTCGCCAGTCGAGCCCGATCGAGTGCGTGGAGCGCACGAGTCATGAACGGTAGCGCAGTGTTGATCTCGCCGACGTTCAGTGCGCGCTCGGCGTCCCACATCGCGTCGTAAGCGTCCTTCAGGTCGCGGTTGAGCACCAGCTGTGGATCGAGCTCCTCGTCGTCTCCTTCCACACCCTTCGCGCCACCGGCTTCGTCCTGCTCGTAGAGAGTGTTGTATACCTTCTTGCGCAGGTCTGCCTGATCGAGCCCAATCCGTCCCGACGATGTCACGAACTCCTTCGCGGCAAGCGAGTTGTGTTTACCCCACAGCGAATCCGCGGAGTTGATCAGCATGCGCTCCGTGAGGAGCGAGCGGTCCAGGGGAGGAGGCGGCGCGGCATCGACCGCGAGTGAGTCGTACTCATCGGCTCGCGCGACACGAAAGGTTCGAGTATCGGACGTCGAAGTGCCCGGTCCGGTCAGAGTATTGTTGTCGGAAGCTACGGCTCGGACCGACAGAATCGCGCCTTCCATCAAACCAAGCGGCGCCAGTGCGAGCGTAGCGTGCAAGTCGGCCGCTCTGGATCCATCGAATCGCGACTCGCCAAACGAGCTCGTGCGCGACTTGAAGATCTCGCCTGAACCTGTAGTTACGGTGTACTCGAGATGAGCATCCCTCAGTCCGATGTCGTCGGTCGCGTGAGCAGTGAACGAAATCGCACCGGACGGCGCATGACGCCATACGGTGTCACGGGTTGGCTGCGTCATTACCACCGCCGGCGGCTGATCCGTTACTGGGATGATCGCGATCACGCGGTCGTAGCCGCGATCGGTCAGAGTGATCGTCGTCGCAACTGCAGGCATCGTGAAGTCGGCGTGCCAATCATGCTGTCCCGACACGCGTACATCATGACCAGCCAACTTCGCGCCGATACCGTCAGGCTTGCCGGATCCGCGGACCGTGATGCTGCTCCCCACTAGCGCTGACACACCGGAAGGATCTGACAGCGTTCGCGCCTGGGCTCGGGCGTACTCCGGTGGTGCCACTCTCACCGACAGGCCCAGAAGCCGATTCGGCATGGGCGTATTCACACCTGCATCCGCGAGGACATCATGCAGCGTCACGCCGGCGCGTGCGGACCCCATCGCAGTCGCGGCGGCGTAGATGCCCGCCACGAGCGCGAGCGCGACCGCAGCATGGATCACCGGTGTGTAGACAGCTGGCCTTATGCGTGCGTTGAGGTTCGAACGCTCGACTACGGTCTCGAGTAAGTCGAGGTCGCCATGCACGAGTGGATCGCTCGCGGTGATGAGCGCGTACTGGAGCGAGGGCACCCTCTCCTCCATCCATACAGCTACGCGGCGTCTCGACTGTACAAACCGTCCGCGCCACAACACAGTGCACGCGGCGAGCAGCGCGAACATCATCGCAACTGCCCGGTCCCAGCCATGGGAGACAGCTCCGTGCCGGAGCTGATCGGCGAGCATTTCCAGCTCAAGCACACCGCAGAGGGCCGCAGCAGCCCACAACAGCGCGATCACGATAACCGCGATACGTAGCTGAGCCTGCGCACGCGCCACGCGCTGGGCCGCGGTCATTGTTCCGCCCCCGCGTCGCGCGCGCGCCGCATCACCATCTCGACGATCGCCAGCAACAGAGCTGCCACAGCGAGCCAGCGTGCAAGGGGCGAGTCGATGTCCATGGGCGCTGCGAATCGCGCGACGCTGGCGAGACTTCCACTGCCCGTGAGCATCCTTGTTGTTGCCATGTCCGGCGACGAGCCGAGCCTGCCGAGCGTACCGCACGGCGTCGACAGAGCTCCGCGGAATCGAGCAAAGCTCGGGCGCAGCAACATGTCTCCGGACGTATCGATCGGTATCGCTATGGATCTGGTGCACGTCTGCGCGCTGTCGCGCTCGACCGCGGCAGGCTCGCCGTCAGCCCACCGCGCGATGACACGGGCGCCGGCAAGCGAGTCGCCAATGAACCTCCAACGCCGCTCGAACGTTGCAACGAGGACGTTTCCGCCGGCGATCACCGCGCCCACGGTGTCGATGCGGTTCCGCGCTATCGCGTACACGGGGCGCGCGCGTCCCAGAAAACGGGGGGTGTACGCCGGCGATTCGCCCTGAGTCGGCTTGGCCGCTACCCGGACCACTCGCGCCCGCCCGCGCCACTGCGCACGAATCAATCCGGTTGCGCGATCTCCCTCTGCAGCTGTTATCGGCGACACGAACACGAGCTCGACGGAGTCTGCACCGTCCCGTACGAGCGAACCCGCACGCAATGCCACTACAAGCGCTGGAGAAAGTAAGCCTGCGGCATTGGTACGCGGAGCGTCGCCGACCGAATCCGGCGACGTTATGATGCGAGCAGCCGTATCGAACGAAACAAGTGCGTCGCCGGGCCGATACCATGCACGTACGCTGTCACGCGTTTCCGCAACGTTGGCGACCGAGCCGGATACATCCGCGGCTATGACACGGACGACGTGCTCGCGATGCGGCGGGAATATTGGCCTCGCAAGCGCAGCGCCCGCTGCAAGAATCGTGAGCACGCGAACCGCCAGCAGAAGCAAGTCCGAAAGCTGAATCGAGCGCGCTCTTGCTGCAACGGGTACATCCGGAACGAACCGTGCCGTTGGAAACGCCATCGATCGCGGTCGCCTTGTCACGATGAAGTGCAACAGGAGCGCGCCGGCTGCCGCGATCCCGGCGGCGATGAGATACCACGGGGCAAGGAAACTCATCGCGACACACTCGGCCCGCGGCTCAACACGTCACTCTGCAGCAGCGCACGTCATCATGCCGAACGCGACACGACTGGCTCGTCGCGCACGATCCGTCGCACCGTGTGACTGAGTGGCTCGCGTCCAACTATGATCGCGCGATACGCTGCGCCGCTCGAGAGCCAGCGGGACGCGACCGAACCTCTCCACTCCGAAAATGCTCGTACGTACGTCGCACGCGTTTCGCTGCCAAGCGAGCGTCGCACGTCTTCGACCTCCGGGTCGATGACGACCGATACGCTCGTCGGCGGATCGACTTCCTCGCTTGCGATTACGTGCAGCGCGTGCACGTCCCGGCCGGCCGCGATGAGCTCACGGGTAATCCTCAGCGTTTCGTCGAGATCTCCAAGGAAATCGCTGATGATCGCTATGCGTGTCGAAGCCCGCGCTGCTGCAACGACGGATGGTGCAAGCGCAGCCGACCCGCCGGGACTCAGCCGCTCAAGTGTCTGGATCGCCTCAGCCACGATTCCCCGACGCGTGCGCGGTGGAATCGTAGCGCGGGGATTGCCTGTCACCATGAGGCCAGCCGGATCACCGCCCGAGTGCGCAACGGACACCAACGCGACCGCCAGCTGCTCAGCAATCAGCCACTTGGAGCCGGCACCCTCAGGAAAGGCCATCGAAGCGCTCGCATCGAGCACGAGATACGTCGGCGTAACGGCGCGCTCTTCGGAAATGCGAACGTGTGCGCGATCGCTTCGCGCAAAAAGCTTCCAGTCGATGCGTCGAAGGTCGTCGCCCTGTCGGTATGGGCGGTACTCTGTGAACTCGGCCGACGACCCGCGCACCCGCGAGGGGTGGATGCCTGGCACCGCTATACGCGACGTGCGACGAGCGGGCCATCTCAACCCGCGGACCGCATCGAGAAGCGCGCTGAATGCCGCCCCTTCCTGACTCTTGTCACGCGGCGATCGCCGCATCATCAGACTCTGATGTCGCTCTTGGGCGCCGGCACCTGCTTGAGCAGGTCGTCCACCATGCGCTCGGCAGACAGCGCTTCCGCTTCCGCCGCGAAGTTCAGGAGAACGCGATGCCGAAGCACTGGATGCGCAACGCGCTGAATGTCGGCCGGAGTTACGGCGTTGCGGCCGGCGAGTAAAGCGTGCGCCTTTGCGCCAAGCACGAGCGCCTGACCCGCGCGTGGCCCGGCTCCCCAGCGAACAAATTGCCTGACCATCGCTGTCGCGTCCTTCTCATCGGGCCGCGTTGCGCGAACGATACGAGCGACGTACTGCAGAACCACATCGGCGACCGGGACGTCACGCACCATGCGCTGCAGCGCCATCGTCTGCGTGGCGTCTATAACTGGCTCGAGTGGCGCGTACTCGCGACCGGTCGTGTTGCGGAGAATCGCGATCTCGGCGTCCTCGTCCGGATACGAAACGCGGATGTCGAACAGGAAACGGTCGAGCTGGGCCTCGGGCAGCGGATACGTTCCCTCCTGCTCGATCGGGTTCTGCGTCGCGAGCACGAAGAACGGCGCAGGTAACGCCATCGTTTCTCCTGCAACTGTTACACTGTGCTCCTGCATCGCCTCGAGCAACGCGGCCTGCGTGCGCGGCGGGGCGCGATTGATCTCGTCGGCGAGCACGATGTTAGCGAAGATCGGCCCCTGAACAAAACGGAACAGACGCGAATGCGACGCAGCATCTTCTTCCATCACCTCCGTGCCGGTGATGTCGGACGGAACGAGGTCCGGCGTGAACTGGATCCGGCGGAATCCGAGCCGCATCGCTTCCGCGACGGACCTGATCATCAGTGTCTTCGCGAGCCCGGGCACTCCGACGAGCAGCGCATGACCGCCGGCGAGAAGCGCCATCAGAATCTCGTCAAGCACACGCTCCTGCCCGACGATGCGCCCCGCTACTTCAGCTCGCAGACGCGCGGCAACTTCCAACAGTTCGGCACGCTCGTGAGCAACCACTGGAGCGCGCGGCGTTAACGTGGGTGCGGTCATTGGAAGAATACGACGCGAAACGAGTGGCCGTTGAGTGGTGCGCGCGGTGAGACGACGCTCAAATGTTCGCTCAGGTGTGTACCGGAAGCCGCAATCTCGCGTTGCGCGAACGGGCTGGCTCTATCCAGAACGCATCGCCGTCGAACCAGAATACCGCAAGCTGATCGTAACGATCCGCGATGGCAATCAGTGATCCGAGGCCCATGGCGACTGCTACGCTTTCCTCGCAATGTGATCCGTCAGGACTGCACGCATCGAGGCTTGCCTGCGGCACCTGCAATTTCGCGACCTCCGTTCGCAGCTCGGCGGCGCGCTCCAAATTGGCTTTCACCGGCGACGGGACGCCCATCGGATTCTCGGCTGTAACAACTCCGAACGCGCGTTCGAAATTCAAGCTGCGGAATCGCGAAATTGTCTCCTGCGACACCGGCTTGCGAAGATCCACTACGAGAGGCGGCGCTGTGCGGAAGTGAAGCAAGGTGTCCGGAAAGCTGCCCCATTCACTCATGAGCTCAAACGGCCACTGCCGGAACGTCGCTGCGGTGCCCCATTGGCGCCTCGAGCGGCAACGTTACCGTAAATGCGCTTCCCTCTCCGACACGGCTCGCGACTACGACATCGCCACCGAGCAGTTGCGCAAGCCGACGCGTGACACTGAGCCCGAGTCCGGTGCCTCCCACACGCCGCGTGCTGGGCTGCTCGACCTGCCAGAAGGCGTCAAATATCTGATCGCGGTGTTCGTCGGCGATACCGATTCCTGTATCGCGGACTACGTAACTGACGATCCCTCCATCATGTTGAACAATCAGCGTGACGCGGCCAGCTGGCGTGAACTTGACTGCGTTCGACAGCAGGTTGACGAGGATCTGCCTTACCTTGCCGCTATCGGTGGACATCGGCAGCGCGTAACCCGTCGGGATCACTTCGAGCGGAAGCCCTTTCTCGCGCGCCAGCGGCTCGACCAGCGTGGCGGCGTCGTGGGCTATCTCATTCGCGTCCACGTCTTCTGGCTGAACGACTTCTCGCCCAGCGTCGACGCGCGAATATGAAAGAATCTGGTCAATGAGGTGCAACAGATGCTGTGCGCTCGCCTTCACGCGTCCAAGCTGATGTTTCTGAGCCTCGTTCACCGGTCCGGTGATCCCATCGGCCAGCAGCTCCTCGTAACCGATGATCGCGGACAGCGGGGTACGCAATTCGTGCGACATCACTGCCAGAAAGTTGCTCTTCGCGGTGTTGGCGCCCTCCGCTGCCTCGCGAGCTTTCTGCTCCCCAGCCAGTAACTCTTCGCGCACACGGTCACTCTCATACGCCATGTGTGCTGACCAGTTCACCAGCCAGAGAAAAATTGCGACGGTGGCCACGACGTAGAGCGAAACACCGAAAGAAGTGTCGTACCAGCCGTACCTCTCGCCGACCAGCCGCAGCCATCCCAGGAGAAATGGCACAGCGACGGCCGCGGGAACGAGGCGCCGCGCGACGGTGCCGGCTGCACCGGGATCCACCAGCAGCTTGGGCATGCCGGACGTGCGTCGCGCGAAGATGACGCCAATCCCGAGGATGAACATGCATCCGGCGGTCGTAATCGCCATTCCCGAGTATTGGCTCATCGCGTACAGACGACTTACTCCGAACGCATATCCAACCAATCCGAGGAATCCGACCGACCCACCAGCCAGCGCGATCCAGTGGGACATACCGCGCCCCGTGCGATCATCCGCCTGAAGCGCGATGATACTGAGCGAGCCGAGACAGACTCCGAGCGTCGTGTTGAGCGCCATTCTGCCCGGTGGGTTCCACGGCCCGTGAAGCAGCTGGTTCCGAAGGAGAAGCAGGTCGAGCCCCAGGTCGCGCCCGGCGAACCACGAGGCAAACTCGATGACCGTTATGAGAACGACGATGCACGCCAGGACGATCGACGCCACCCTCAACGCGAATGGTCGTCCACGCTTCGACGAAAACGCCAGCGCCAGCGCGTTCATCGCGAACGCAACGCACGCCAGTGGTCCCATCTCAATCCCGCCAGGATAGAAGCCGGTGGCGGGATTCATTCCGTTGTACCACTCGAATAACGTCCCTATCGCGATGATTAGGACGAGAACGGCGGCCACGAGTGGAACTTGCTCGAAGAACCGAATTACGCGGACCTGGCCGCTCGACTGACTCATTCGGGGTGCAAATACACTGGAGGGGGAAAGCTGTGCTTTGTCGCCTCGGTCTGCAACTGCCCTTCTAGCCAGAGTTATCATACCTGGATGGCCGACAGCGGAGATCCGTCGCGCGGTCCTCCTCCAGATCGGCGTTCCGGCCTGCAATCCTGCCCCTGATGCTTCCAGACTCAGATGCCGCCCTGCGCGACGCGATCTGCTCGCGGCTCACCGAGGCGCGCGCGCGGACGCTTCTTCTCGTCAGCCCCCTGTCCGACGAAGACCTCCGCACTCAGCATGACTTACTGATGAGCCCGATTCTCTGGGACCTGGGCCATATCGCGCACTTTGAAGAGCTGTGGCTCACCCGCAACATTTCGGGCCCCATAGAATTCTCCGAGATGCCGGGAATGTACAATCCTTTCGAACACCCCCGCGCCAGCCGCGCCGAGCTGCCTCTTCCGTCCCTCCATGCACTCGTCCAGACCGCAGCCGAGATCCGTGGCGAGACACTCGCGATACTTCGGGACGCGGACCTGTCTTCGACGCAGCCGCTTCTCACTGGCGGCTTTGTGTACAACATGGTTCTGCAGCACGAATACCAGCACAATGAGACGATTCTTCAGACGTTGCAGCTCAAGACCGGTGCGCCTTACCGTGCGCCGCGTGTCAGCTCGGCTCGGCGCAGCACCGGCGCGGCCTTCGATCATATGGTGCGAGTTGCCGCTGGCGAATATCCCGTGGGCACCGACGATCGTACCGCTGCGTATGACAACGAGCGTCCGAGGCACATCGTTACCGTAAGCGCGTTTGAAGTCGATGCAGCACCCGTAACCAACGCCTCGTACGCTCAATTCATGGGTGAAGGCGGCTATGCGCGACCAGAGCACTGGAGCGAGAGCGGGAGAGCATGGCTCGCGGATTCTGGCGCAATGGCTCCTAAATACTGGACCGCTTCCGCAGATGGCTGGACAACGCGCACCATGGACGTCGTCACGCCGCTGATCGCCAATCACCCTGTCTGCCACGTTTGCTATTACGAAGCCGAAGCGTACGCACGCTGGGCCGGCAAGCGGCTGCCCACGGAGCAGGAGTGGGAGATTGCAGCATCGTGGAATCCCTCGGCCGATTCTTCGCTGAAGAATCCGTGGGGCGACTCCGAGCCGAATGCGCTGCTGGCAAATGTGGATCAGCTCGAATTCGGGACCGCGCCCGTCGGCTCGTTCGAGCGCAACGTCTCGCCACTCGGATGCTACGGCATGATTGGCGACGTATGGGAATGGACATCGTCCGACTTTACAGCTTACCCGGGATTCGTTGCCTACCCGTATCCCGAATATTCAGAAGCATTCTTTGGAACGGAATACAAGGTGTTGCGCGGTGGATCATGGGCGACGCGGCCCGGCGCCGTGCGCAACACCTTCAGAAATTGGGACTATCCGATTCGACGCCAGATCTTCAGCGGATTTCGCTGCGCACGTGACGTTTGATCGCGCCCAAATGCTGGCCGACGTGCGCAAGGGTCTGTCGGAGCGTCCGCGACAGATTCCTTCCAAGTACTTCTACGACGAGCGCGGCTCGCGCCTGTTCGACGAAATTACGCGGCTTCCGGAGTACTATCCGACACGCTCGGAGCGTACACTGCTCGCGACGTCCGCGGCCGCAATCATCGGCGTCACGCACCCAGCGGCGCTCGTCGAACTCGGTGCTGGAAACTCGGATAAGACGCGCCTCCTGCTCGACGAGATGCTCCGGTACGACGCTCGTGACGTCACGTACATTCCTGTGGACGTCAGTGCCGCGTTCCTGGAAAGCTCCGTCCAGCAGTTGCGCATGGATTACCCATCTCTACGCACCAATCCCCTGGTCGCCGACTTCTCGGCCAACTTCGCTCTGCCTCCCCATCCCGCACCGGCGCTTCATGCATTCCTCGGAAGTACGATCGGGAATTTCACACCGGATGCTGCGGTCGAGCTGATGGCCGGCGTGTGCGAGCGCATGGCCCTGGCCGACTTCTTCCTTCTCGGCGTCGATCTTCGCAAAGACCCGGCGGTGATCTGGCGAGCCTACAACGACAGTATTGGCGTCACGGCGGCGTTCAACCGGAACATCCTGAATGTGGTCAACGACACGCTTGGCGCCGACTTCGACGCTTCGATGTTCGAGCACAATGCTGTGTACAACCCCACCGAGCATCGCATCGAGATGCGACTCGTATCAACGGTGGACCAGTCGGTACGCGTCCCCGACATAGGCGTCATCGACTTCGCTGCGGGCGACGCTATTCTGACAGAGCTGAGCTACAAGTACGATCGCGAGCAGATCACTCGTATGCTCGAGAAAGGTGGACTTACGCTGCACGACTGGTTCACGGACGACGCGAGCACGTTCGCTCTGGCGCTTGCAGCGCGCTGAAATAAGTTGACCGGCGAGCCGCAGTCGATGCAGCGCATGGTGGCCGAGCTCTTCCGCTCGCCAGCCACAGCGCTGACCGATGGATCCATCGGTGCCGAGCTGGAGCTCATTCCGGTTCGCGACGTCACTGGGCGACGCGTACCGATCGCCTCTGGCAGGGACGGCAGCGGTACCGCGGAAATCATTCGCTCATTGACCACGACCAACGACTGGGGCGAGATGACCGATGCATACGGCGCACCCAGCTGGTCAGCCAGCGACGGGAGCCGCGTGTCGTACGAACCCGGTGGGCAGATCGAGCTGAGCTCGCCTGTGTTTCTATCGCCAACCGATCTTCAACGCTCGCTCGCAAGAACCGTCGCCGCGTTGCGCGAGGCCGCCGGAGCGGTGGGAGTCACGCTTCTCACCGCAGGCGTCGATCCATATAACAGAGTCGAGGACGTGGCGCTCGAGTTGCACGCACCACGCTATGAATCGATGACCCGCTACTTCGATTCGATCGGCCCGTCCGGTGTGCGCATGATGCGTCAGACCGCCTCGCTCCAGGTGAGCGTAGAGCTCGGTGCGCATCCGATCGAACGTTGGTCACTACTCAACGCGCTTGCGCCCTATCTTCTGGCCCGGTCCGCCAATTCGCCGATCTATGCGGGCGAGACAACGGGCTACGCCAGCTATCGCGCACGCCTGTGGCAGACGCTCGATAATTCACGCACCGGAATCCCGTTCGACGCGCGTGATCCGGTCGCTGCGTACGCGTCGTTCGCGACCAACGCAGGGCGCATTCTGCGCGAGGACGCCGCGCATCTGACGACTCTGTTCCCGGAGGTACGCCCGCGCGGCTACTTCGAGATCCGCTCGATGGACGCCATGGAGCTCGACCGCGTCGGGGACACGTTGCGCTTCATCTACGACATCGTCCACCGCGCCGATGTCGCAGATCAAGTGCGCGAGCTCATCGGTGATCCAGATCCCCAGTTGCTCGCGAGAGCCGCACTACTTGGCAGATCCGATCCACTGATCGGTCAGCGACTCGGCGCCCTGGAGCGCCTTGTATGATCGATCGCCCGGACGGATCGGCTCAGCGCTTCGCTGCCGATTTCCTGGACTTGCGCCGCTTTCGGTAGAACCAGAAGGCGAGTGCGGCGACGACCGCGCCCAACACGACAACACCGGTTCCGCGACGCAGATAGTGCTCGAGCAGATGCATGTTCTCGCCGAAGAAGTAGCCGAGCGCCGCGAATGCGACGGACCACATGAGGCCGCCGATCGCGTTGCACAGCGAGAACAGACCAAACGACATGTCTACCGATCCGGCGACGATCCCGGCGAGCATTCGAAGTATGGCTACGAAGCGCGCGATGATGATCGTCCACGCACCATGCTTGTCGAAGTAAGCATGTACCTTCTTCTCGCGCCGTTCATTTATGCCGAGCCAGCGCCCATAGTGTCTGACGAACGCCATTCCGCCCGTACGCCCGATCCAGTAGCCGCTGGATCCGCCGATCATGGTCCCGATCCACGCAGCGACAGCGACGCCGTATATACTGAAGTCGTTCTGCGCGGCGAGGGCGCCGGCCGTGAGCAATACCACCTCGCCAGGGAGTGGAAGCCCCATTCCTTCGAGAGTAATGAAGCCAGCGACCGCGACGTCGCCATAGCTTCGGACAAGGTCCGTTACTCTCAGTGCTCGCTCAAGGCAGAAGATCCGGGCTCGTCATGACTCACCCATGCGAGCAACGCACGGGGTGTGCCGCTGTAAACGGCCCTCAGGCCACTGAAACGGCCTGCAAACCCCTGAGTCGCTTGTCGGCCACTTCCGCGTCCTCGCGACGCACATGGAGAGAAGTCGGAATATCGGGCACGCGGAGAAGCCGCTCCGTCAGGCCGAACGCCGTCTCGGTCGCGCCAAGGAACAAATAGCCACCTGGCGCGAGCGCGGACGCGAGACGATCCAGCACGTCCTTCTTCGTCATCGTGTCGAAGTAGATCAGTACGTTGCGGCACAGCACGATGTCGAACTGCCCCAGCGATCTGAACGACTCGAGCAGGTTCAGTTCCCTGAACGCAACACGCCTGCGAATGTCATCGGCAAGGCGATAGCCCTCAGGGCTGTTGATGAAGAACTGCCGGAGATATCGCTCGGGAAGCCCGCGCTGCACTTCGATCTGCGTGAAGACAGCGCGGCGTGCGCGATTCAGCGCATGCGACGAAAAGTCCGTCGCGATGATCTCCACCGGAACACCACTCAGCTGAACACCCATGTCGGCGAGCAGCATCGCGATGGAGTAGGCCTCCTGGCCGGTCGACGCCGCGGAGCTCCAGATGCGGAGTGAGCGCCCTCCGTGGCGACACCGATCGGCGAGCTCCGGGAGAATCGCCGTACGTATCAAGTCGAATGGGACAGTGTCGCGAAAGAAGAACGTCTCGCCTGTTGCCATCGCGTCGCACACCGCCTTGATCAGCTCCTGATGCGGTCCCGCGCGCAATGTTGTGACAAGCTCGTTGACCGACGCAAAGCCGTACACCCTTGCAACCGGTGGCAGCCTGCTCTCTAGCAGATATTCCTTGCCCGGTCCAAGCGCCAATCCGCTCTTGGTCCTCAGCAAGGTGCTGAGGTACGCGTAGTCTTCCGGAGTGATCACAGCCGTACGGAGCAGAGCGAAGCGACGTGTGCCGCGATCGAGTGCAGCGGCAGAATCGAGCACGGGGTCCCTGAGCCAACCACGCTGCCCGGCATCCCCCAGACGACGCTGCTGCTCTCGTCCTGGACGATGACGCGGCCTCCCGAAGCCGCCACCGCGGCGCAGCCATCGCGGCCATCCTCGCCCATACCAGTCAATACTACAGCCAGAACTCCATTTGGAAACGCCTGAGCAGCGGTTCTGAACATCGGATCCGCCGCCGGTCGGCAGTGGTGCTCCGGCGGGTCGCTGGAGACATGAAGCGTAGGAGTACGAACTAACCCTGCGCCCACCACTGTCAGGTGCCTATCGCCAGGCGCAACATATATGCGACCTGGCAGCAGACTCTCACCATCGTGCGCCTCGTCACAAGGAAGGCTGCTCTCGCGTGCAAGTCGCTGGGCGAACATCGTGGTGAAGATCGGCGGCATGTGTTGCGTGACGAGCACCGGCAACGGGAAGTCACGCGGCAGGCCAGCCACAACTGTCGCGAGCGCATTGGGACCGCCGGTGCTTGCCGCGAGCGCCAGCAGCTGTGGCTCAAAATCGGCAAACGTGTGCGCGGCGCGCAGCGTTCTCGACGGCGTGCTCGGCACACTCTCTCCTGCCCCGGACCGTGGGCCCGCAGACGACAGGTCCTTCACCGATTGCTGGGCGGCCGCCCGAATTTTCCCGACGATTTCGACCGCAGCCGCTTCCACCCCAAAGACTCCGCCTTCACGCGCGGCAGGCTTGTATACGTAGTCTGTGGCGCCAAGCGCCATGGCACGCATGGTAGTGGAAGCACTCTGCCGCGTGAGTACGCTCGTCACTAGAACTCGTACGCGAGGGTGGCGCTGCACGATGAGCGGCAGAGCGGTTAGACCGTCCATCACCGGCATTTCGATGTCCAGCAGAACGACGTCGATCTCCTGCAGCCGCAGCGCGTCGAGCGCGTCGCTTCCGTTGGTCGCAGTGGTCGCCACGCGCATGTCTTCCTGTGCGTCCACCATGCGCCCGAGCACCCCGCGTGCCACCGCGGAGTCATCCACGATCAACACGCGGATCGGCTTGGCGTCGGTCCTGGTCACCTGCCCTACCGACTGCGCGATTGAGGTAGACGTGGCCTAGATGCCCGCGCGCAGTTTGCCGAGGAAGCTGTCCACCGCACCGCCGAGTCGAACGGCTTCTGCATTGAGAGCGGCCGCGGATCCGTTGAGGTCTTCTGCCGTGTGGCCAGATTCCCCGGCTGCGACTGTGACACCGGCGATGTTGAGGGTCACATCTGCAGTGCCGCGTGCGGCCTCGGTCACGTTGCGCGAGATCTCACCCGTCGCGGCATTCTGTTCTTCGACCGCGGCGGCGATCGTTCCCGAAATCTGATTGATCGTGCCAATCACGCTCGAGATCTCGCCGATGTCGTGCACCGCACGCGTCGCGTCGTCCTGCACGCTCGCGATCTTGCGCTCGATTTCCTCTGTTGCGCGAGCTGTCTGGCGAGCGAGCTCCTTGACCTCGTTCGCGACGACGGCGAAGCCCTTGCCCGCCTCGCCCGCCCGCGCCGCTTCGATGGTCGCGTTGAGCGCAAGGAGGTTCGTCTGCTGCGCGATCGAAGTTATGACCTTGATGACCTGACCGATCTCCTTGCTGCTCTGACCCAGCTGCACCATGGTGCTGCTCGCGCTCGACGCCTGGCGCACAGCGTGCTGCGCCACGGTTGAAGCTTCCTGCACCAGCCCCGCAATCTCGCGCACGCTGGCGGACAGCTCCTCAGCCGAGCTCGCGACCGTCTGAACGTTGCGAGTGGCCTGTTCGGAGGAGGCGGCAACAGCCTGAGCCTGGCAGGCGGTTTCTTCGGCCGAAGCTGCCATTCCCTGGGCGCTTCGCTCGACTTCCGCTGCGGAAACCGTGACCATCTCGACTACGCCCTTGACGTCGCGCTCGAATTCATTGGCGAGCGCGACCTGTTCAGCCGCGCCGCTGAGCATGCGCGCAACGTCACGCAACATGGTGAGGCGGCGTTCGGACGGACGCAGCTCTTCGGAAGACGCGAACTCCATGACGCCGATCACGCGGCCTTTCACGATCACGGGGAATGCGATCCCGCTGCGCACGTTCGCTCGGCGAGCCATTGGCGCGCGGATCTGGTCTCCGTGCTCCGCCATGTCACCAATGAATGCCAGATCGTGGCTCGCCCATGCGCGGCCAGCCAACCCCTCGCCCTGTTCGAAGGTGCAATCACGCGTCGCGCGGCGGAAGTCTTCGTCGACAGAGCCTGACTCAACCGAGAAGCGAAGTGTATTGGCCTTGCTGTCGAGCACCCAGTAGACACCGTAAGACCATCTGAAGGAGCTGCGTACGAGCTCGAGCGCCACCTTCGCGATGTCGTCGACCGACTTGCGTCCGGCGTTTGCGCGGAGGACCGTTACGAGGACTTCCATGTCCTCTTCGGCTTCGAGGCGCGTCGCGCGCTCGCGCATCCGCTCGAGTGCAGATGAAACGAGCTCCGCGACCCGACGAAGAACATCGATCCGCTCATCCGAGAGCGCGAGCGGCTCCATCACGAAGAAGTCCAACGCGCCGACCACCTCGCCACTTACCGTGAGAGGAAGAGCAATGGCCGCCGTGCAGCCTGCCGTCTGTGCGACCTCACCGCGGCGATCCTGCAGATACTGCAGATCGTCGACAATGAACACATCGCGGTAGCGCCACGCCTTCCCGACGAGGCCTTCCGCTTCAGCGTACGAAGCGCTGACCGTGATTCGGTGGAACTCGTTGTTCACCGCACCGGATTCGAGCGCAAAGCGGAGATTTTCACTCTGATTGTCGACCGTCCAGTAGGAGCCGTACGGCCATCCGAACCCTGCGCGAACCGCCTCGAGTGCGCCGCGCGCCGCCTCGCCAGCACTACCGGCCCGCGCCGTTGCGCCAGCCACGTGCATGATGACTCGGGCATGAGTTTGCGCCTCGAAAACCCGCGTCTCGAGCTCGTCGACAACCTGTCGCTCCCGCAATGCGCCCGTACGGCGGTCCGTCTTGCGACGCTCGGATTTGACGGGATCGGCGCCGGCAGCGCCGTTGCCGTTCTTCACAGGCGTTGGAGCTGCATCCGCAAGGTCATCGATGTTGATTCGGGTCGTCATACAGCCTTTCTCGGTTTATGGTCGGGTGGTCGGTTCGTCCAGCAGTCGGGTCACGTCGACAATCGCGAGTAATCCGTGGTCCATTCTTACAACGCCAGTACACACCCTGCTCCACACTCCCGCCAGATTTGCGGGCGATGGCTCCAGAGCGTCAGGTGAAACGGCGGAAACGTCGCCAACTTCGTCCACGATCAGCGCGAACAGCTCGTCGCCATCGCGGACTACGACATTCATCAAAGGTTCGGATGTGGTCCGCGAAATCTCCAGCCGGCGGTGCAGGTCGATCGCCGTGACGATCTGGCCGCGCAGATTGAGGAAGCCGGCTATTCCCGGTGCAGCAAGCGGAACAGTCGCAATACGCTGATGGCCAATCACTTCCTGGACGTCGAGCACGTCGACACCAAACCACTGGTCACCGACGCGGAACGTGACGACGTCATTGCCCGCTGTTGCAAGCATCACGACACCCGTCCGCCGCGAGCGCGCGCCATGTAGTAGGACACGTCCAGTACTTCGGTCGCGGCACCGGCGATCACTGCGGTTCCAAGTATGCCGGGTCGCGTCGAAACGAGCTCCAGGTTCACTGTCTCGTCCACTATGTCGCGGATCTCGCTCACCGCGATTCCGAACGAGGCGCTGCCCTCATTGAACACTATGACAGAATTACTCTGTCCCGATGTGAACGTCACCGAGGAATTCGCCGGCACCACCGGAAGCAGAATACCGCGATACTGTATGACTGCAGTTCCCCCAGCGTACTCGATCCGGTCCGACGCGATCTCCTCGAGCCGCGCCACATGGGACAGCTGTACCGCCTGAACCGAGTCAGCGCCGACGCCAAAGAGAAGCAGGCTATCTCGTGCGCCTTCGGTCGGGACTACCGCAACGTCCGCGGCCTCTGCGACGGGTGCCATCTGCGTTCCTGAACGCGCAGCGAGAGCGGCTGGATCGATTATCATGACCACGCGTCCGTCGCCAAGGATAGTGCAGCCCGCATAGCAGCCTACGGAGCGGATCAGTCGTCCCACCGGTTTCACGACGATCTCCTGTGTGTCCTCGACGTCATCGACGACGATTCCGAACCGCGCTGAGCCAGCCTGGCAGATCACGAGTGTGGAGACGGTCTCCGCGTCACCGCCGGCCAGCTTCAGCACCTCGCCCAGATCCACGACCGGAACCAGATCTTCGCGGAGACGATAAAGTCGCGTATTGTGGAGGGTGTCGATGCGCGCCAGCTGCTCGTCGGAGAGGCGGATCAGCTCCAGCACGCTCGCCTGGGGGAAGGCGAACAATTCGCCACGCGCACTCACGATCAGCGATGACACGATGGCAAGCGTAAGCGGCAGACGAATTCTCACCGTGCAGCCCTGACCGCCCACCGAGTGAAGCTCGACCGCGCCGCCGACCCGCTCGATGTTGCTGCGCACCACGTCCATTCCGACACCGCGTCCGCTTATGTGCGTGACGGACGCCGCAGTCGAGAAACCAGGTTCGAAAATGAAATCGAGGATCTCGCAATCGCTCATTGCTTCCGCGATCTCCTTGCGCACGAGTCCGCGCTCGATAGCGGCGGATCGCACTCCAGCGACGTCGAGACCCTTGCCATCGTCGATGATCTCAACGATCACATGTCCCGCTTCGTGGTAAGCATTCAGGACGATCCGACCCGCGGCAGGCTTTCCCTGCGCACAACGAGTCTCTGGAGATTCGATCCCGTGGTCTGCGGAGTTTCGAACCATGTGCGTCAGTGGATCCTGCAGCGCCTGAACCAGCTGGCGATCCAGCTCGGTGTTCGCGCCTTTCATGTCGAGCTCTATCCTCTTGCCGGTTTCGCGCGCGATGTCGCGCACGATTCGAGGAAGCTTGCCCCATACTGAGCCAACCGGCTGCATGCGCGTTTTCATTATCGCGCTCTGCAGCTCGGCGGTGACACGGCTCAACTGCTGTACCGGCGCAGCAAATGGGGAATCTTCATCACGTGAAGACATCTCCAGAAGCTGATTGCGGCTGAGCACCAGCTCACCCGCCAGGTTCATGAGCGCGTCGAGCAGCGTGATGTTCACGCGCAGCGACTGATTCGCAGGAAGAGCCTGATCTGCTGAGTGGCCCGACGGCGTCGTTCTGGCTGCCGACTTTCGCGCACCTTCTACAAGCTCTGTTGCTCGTGCCTGCGCGTTGCTCTGGGTCACGCTCTGCACGGCCGCTTTGACCGCGGGCTGCCCCTGCGGAGTGAGCCATTGCTCTAGGAGAGCGATGAGGAGCGAATCGTCACCAGCCGGCTCTACACCGCTCACTTCAAGACCGGTGAGAACGAGCTTGATCACGTCGACTGCGCGGAGGATGTCGGAGACCACCGCCGGATCGGCCTTGAGAGCGCCGGCGCGAAGACGCTCCAACACCGACTCGGCAGTGTGTGACACGTTCTCCAGGCGCGGAAGGCCCAGAAACCCACATGTCCCTTTGATGGTGTGGATCGCCCGGAATATGGAGTTGAGGAGGGATGCGTTGGACGGATCGCGCTCGAGCTCGACCACGTCCTGATCGAGCTGAGCGAGGTTTTCCGCGCTTTCGGCGAGAAAATCTTTGAGAAGGTCGTCCAAACCAGCGTCTCCGAGACAGGAATGGCAAGAGAGCCGCAAATACGGCGCACTCCATCTATCAATGGTCGGCTCCGCGGGGGGAAACTTGACGCCGCGCGCTCCCGGATCCCCTCCGGGCGGAGCGAGCGAGCTCAGGGGCCCTTGGTGGGCCCGGCGCCCGGGCCACTGAAGTTCGCGGCCCAAGGCCCCGATATTAAACCATGTGTACCTTAGCTTCGGCCTTGCAGCCAAGATCTCATGATTGACCAGCTCACTGAGCAAGTCTCATCGCGCATCAACGCAATCGACGCGTCGCTCACCCAGCAGGAACGGACGGACGACACTGTCCGGTTTCTTCGTGAGGTAATGGCGTCGCCCGCCAACAGTATCAAACAAGCACCGCAAGCGGCGCAACGTGCGCTGGCCAAGACGCGCAACCCCGACATCGGACTGGGCGAGCTCGTTCGCGTAGTGGAAGAAGATCCCACGCTGGGACAGGCGCTCCTGCGCTACGCCAACTCCGCCTATTACTCGACTGGAAGCGCGGTGGTATCGCTGAGACACGCCGCTCAGCGCGTCGGAGCATCGGGAGTTCACAACGTCGTGCTCGGCGTGATGCTTGAGGGAATGCTCTGCCGCCCCGGCGGTGAGTATCAGAAGATGGTGATCCAGGTCCGCGACCATCTCGTGCGCACCGCGCCGATCGCACGCGCGCTCGGGCGAGGCTTCGGCCTCGTTCCTGACGAATGCTTCTCATTAGCGCTGCTGCACGATGCCGGCAAGCTGATCATCTTTGACGTCATGGGGGCGCTCCGTCATGAAACGCGACGCGACCTGAACGTCCCGAAGTCGGTGGTGTCACGCCTTCTAAGGGAGCTTCACGAACCTCTCGGCGGAATAGCGGTGCTCAGCTGGGGACTTGGTGATTCGGTCGCGAAGGCCATTTCCGGGCATCACCGAAACCCTGTTCCGGCGGAAGAGAACCGCATGAGCGAAGTGTTGTTCATCGCAGAGCGCACCGATCACGCGTTGTCGGGTGTCATTCCGCGCGATGTTGCTGCCTGGTGGAGCGACGGCGCGATTTCCGGTGATCCGGCCCGCGTCGAAGAGCTTATTTCAGCCTATACAGAGCGCGAGCTGGCGGCGTAATCCCCGACATGCAGTCGTGACCACTCCAGTCACGACGTTGCTGTCGGACTGAAGTAGCCGTCGTCATAGGCCCTGGAGAAGTCCCGATACTGTTGCTGCGTACGCACGGTCGCATCCCGGGCAAGCTCCATCACCGCTTCACGCCAGGAAGTCTCGCGCCCGAAGGCTGTGAGCTGCTCGATAGGAGCGGAGCCAAGCCAGCCGGCACCGCGAAGATGCAGCCACGCCGCTACCGATGCCATGAGAACAATCGCCTCACCGATCTTCTTCGGCTGCTTTTCCCAATCGTGCAGTCTTACACGGTCTTCTTGCGGCTGCATCTCGCGACTGCAATAGCCGATGTTATTCCATACTGTGGCGAAGAGGAACGCCGGCGCGACCACGGTTGAGTGCCGCTGTACAGCGACCACGCGGTGCCCTTGGTCCTGCCAGACCGGCTGACCATGTGCGCGCAACGTAGCGATTGCCGATGGGTGCGCCATCTTGATGTCGATGAGAACGTTTCGGTCGGGTGAACCACGTCCTTCGACCAGCACCATATAGCGCGGGTACCCTATACTGCCTATTCCGGCGATCCGGCGAGCCACATCCATCACCCGGAAATATTCAATGTCGTGTGCGATCTCAGCGATATCGCCGATCATCTGCTCCACACCTGCGCGCTCTTCGGGAGCGATGGGCAGGAGGTGTTTGCCGTCGAGCACCAGGCGGCGGCGCTTTCCCTTCCGCGCTGTGTAGCGACCAAGCAGCTCGCTGCGAGAGCGGCCAGCGACCTGCGCAAAAAGGCGCTTGACCGTTCCACGCGCGCTTTCCCGCTCGATCCAGGACGGCTTGCCGAGGGAAAGTTCTGTTGAGTAGGCGACAAGCGAGCGCTGGACCAGCGAATCGACATCTTCGGCTGAAACCCCCCATTCCGCAGCGCCAATTCGAATACTGGCCAGGAAGCGGACGAGGTCGAGAGTCACCGGGCCGAGCGCGCTCTCGTCAAAATCGTTGACATCGAAGTAGGTGAGGCGGTTGTCGCCCTTGTAGGTACCGAAGTTTTCTACGTGTAGATCGCCGCACAACCATGCCGGAGGTGCGCCGGACAGGGTGACTACATGCGGCAGAGAGGCATAGAAGAGCTGGCACGTTCCGCGCATGAAGGAGAACGGAGTCAATCGCATCGCGGCATATTTTCGCAGGCGAAGATCGGGCTCCGATCCCACGCTTGCCGCGGAGATCAACTCCAGGGTATCGGGCGGTGCTTGGACGCTGACACTGTTTGAAGTCATTTACCTAATCGTACGTGGGCGCGGTCATGACGGGAAGGTTCGCAAAGTAACAGTCACAATTAAACGACAACGCCGCGACAGCGGCCCTCAGCCCGGTAAAATGGTAAAACAGGAACTACGGCGTAGGGAATCGCAAAGTGAACCTCACGCAACGACGCTCCCGGACATCGAGGTTCGGAATACCGGGCCAGCGGCATTTTTCCGGAAGCTAGGACCGGGGCTCATTACCGGTGCGGCGGACGACGATCCATCCGGAATCGCGACTTATTCCCAGGCCGGAGCCGCCTTCGGTTACGGGCTGCTCTGGACAGCGCTCGTAAGTCTTCCCCTGATGATCGCGGTGCAGCTCATGTGCGCGCGCGTGGGAGTCGTAGCGAAATCTGGACTTGCGACGGCGTTGCGCGAGCACTATTCGCGAGGTCTGCTCTGGTTTGCGTGCGCGCTTCTACTCGTCGCCAACACACTCAACATCGCAGCCGATCTCGGCGGCATGGCGGCATCAGCGCAATTGCTCACCGGAGTGCCACGCGTAATTCTGGTTCCGATGTTCGCGGCACTCATTCTGGGCCTGCTGATATTCGCGTCGTACGAATCCATGGCTCGCGTACTGAAGTGGTTCGCGCTGGCACTCTTCGCATATATCATTGCCGCATTCCTCGCCCATCCCAATCTGGTCGGGATTCTCAAGGGTACGTTTCTCCCGGATTTGCGTTGGGACAAGGATTACCTGCTGACGTTCGTCGCGATTCTCGGTACAACGATCTCACCATACCTTTTCTTCTGGCAGGCCTCGCAGGTTGCGGAACAGGAAGAGCACATACGCGCTCGCTTCCCGATGCGGAGACGGCGCGGCGAGATGCGCCGCACGGGACGTGAGCTGCGCGACGCTGCTGTCGACACCGAGTCCGGGATGCTTGTATCGCAGGTGATCATGTTCTTTATCGTGCTCACGGCCGGTGCGACACTTCACAAGGCGGGGATCACCGACGTACAGACGGCCGACCAGGCAGCACTCGCATTGAAGCCGCTTGCCGGCCCTCTGGCGTACTGGCTGTTCACATTAGGAATAGTGGGTACGGGCATGCTCGGCGTCCCCGTCCTTGCCGGTTCGGCGGCATACGCAGTCGCGGAAGCCGGTGCGTTCAAGGGCGGAATGGACGAGAAGCCCGATGGCGCGCGAGTCTTTTACGGAGTGATGGGAGTCGCGATGGTGGTGGGGACCATTCTCGCGCTGACAAAGCTCAACGCGATGAAGATGTTGCTTTGGTCCGCGGTTCTGAATGGTGTGCTCGCTCCGCCGCTGATCGTGATCATCCTGTTCGTATGCAACAACGAAAAGATCATGGGAGATCACAGGAACGGCAGATGGCTCAACTTACTCGGGTGGGCCGCAGCAGCTTTGATGGGAGCAGCGGCCATCGCGATGATCGCCTCGTTCTTCATGTAAAATCAACGCGCATACAAACAAGAAATCCGGCGCTCAGTCGAGCGCCGGATTTCTTTCCCAGTATCTCGGAGCAAGCGTCAGACGGCTGTCCGATTTCCTGTGATGAGCCGCACAATCCAGACGAGAATGACGGCTCCGATAATCGCTACGATTATCGACCAGATGATACCGCCGCCCGCACCAATGCCGAGCGCTGTCATGATCCAGCCACCGATGACGCCACCGATGATACCAAGGACAATGTCCATGATCGGGCCGTAGCCCGAGCCCTTCATTATTCGCCCGGTTGCCCAGCCGGCAATGAGCCCCACAATGATCCACCAGATCCACGTCATTTTACATGTCTCCGTTCATACGCATGGCAGGGTCCGCACACGCCTAGCACAGCTACCGGCCCCGTTTCACGAAATTAAAGCAAGAGACGCGCCGCGGGTGCGCCAATGCGAGTTCGATCGAAGACTGCGAACTCTAATGTTTCTCAGACGGAAGTCCGCCAAGCGTAGCGACCTTTCCGAGTGCACCCGCAGCCCACGCCGCGTCGTTGCTGCCGACCGCGATGACAACGTTGAACGACAGCGAATCGAGACGCGACCAAGTCCTGCCTCCGTCGAGTGAGAAGGCCGAGCCTTCCGTTCCTACCGCGATCAACCGCTTGCCGTCGCTACGATCGAGAAAGGCGACACCTGAAAGAAATGCGGTGGCCGCGGCCGGAGCAGATGCAATCCATGTCGCACCACCGTCATCGCTGCTGGCTACGGTCGTCGCCGCGGCATCGGGCTTCGCGTAGTTACCACCAACCGCGACAATGTGCCTGGTGTCACGACACGCCAGCGAAAATATTCCCGCCGAAGCGACGCCCGCGTCAATCGGTACGTTTGCGACTGACCAGGTGCGACCGCCATCTATGGAATGGAAGACACGTGATGCCGCGGCACCGCCCGATCCAAGCCACGCGTCGTCACGTCCGCATGTGATGAGCGACGTACCGCTCGCAGCGAACGCCCCCTCACCGGGTATCGACGCGGGAATTCCGGCTGCGGCGATTCGCGCCCAATGCTGGCCGCCATCAGAAGTCGAGAGAATTACGAATCGGCCATCCACAGGATCACCGACAGCCAGACCGCGTCGCGAATCGAAGAAAGTCATCGCATCGAGAAACGCCCCCTTGCTCGCGTCATGATAAACGACGCTCCAACTCGTGCCGCGGTCGGTTGTGCGGTAGATCAGCGCGGTGTCTTTCCCCGAAACCATGAGCAAAGCGGTGTCCAGAGAAATCGCATGTACTGCCCGAAAATCGCGCGACGTGGCGCCGGGCACCCTGCCAGCGTGCCAGTGGGCTCCGGCGTCAGTCGTCCAGGCGAAAGTGCCCCTGGTGCCGCTGATCCACACTACGTCGGAGCTGACGACGCTCATGCCGCGGAAGGATGCGTCGGTGCCGGAGTTCTGGGGCTTCCACTGAGCCTGAGCGGATGGTGCCAGCACGAGTGCAAGCGATGGCAGCGCGCCCCGGAGCAGGACGCGAACGTTGGGGGGAATTTGGAAATTCATGCGCATAATGTACGACTCCGCGACCGGCGTCCGTGCCGTATCGACTTCGGACTCTGTTCGGTATACTTATATAAGGATGCAGAGACTAGAGCCCGCCCATCGCCAGCTGCCGTTATTTCCGGCGGAAGTCGAACGATCGTTCGAGCTGCTTCCGGCGCTGGGTGAGCAGGGCGACATACGCTACTTCGCTACCAGAGCGAAGTCCGTCCTCAACGCCCCTGAAGCGACCGGCATGAATTTCTGGTCGGTGAATCCATACATCGGATGTGCGTTCGGCTGTACGTACTGCTACGCCCGCTACGCGCACCGCTACGTAATGCAACGAGCGGCTGAGCATGACCGGCTCGAGAACGCACTGGCCGCCGACTTCGAGAGCATGCCTCCGTGGCTCGCATTCGAGCGCAGGATCTTCGTCAAACGCGACGCGCCGGACATTCTTGCACGCGCGCTTCGCACCGGTGGCGACCGTTATCTCGGGCTTATCAACGGAGAAACGATACTGATCGGATCGGCGACCGACCCTTACCAGCCGGCGGAGCGTCGGTTTCGAGTGACGCGACGAATTCTGGAGGTTCTGGCCGATCATCCGGGCCTTCGTGTCGTGATCATCACGAAGAGCCCCCTGATAACCCGCGATGTCGACCTGCTCAGACGGATTGCGCGCAACTCGCATCTCCGCGTTCATGTTTCGCTCATCACGGTGGATCGGGAGCTCGCGCGGCGGCTGGAGCCGCGCTCCCCTACTCCGGACTCACGCCTGCGCGCGATAGCGAGGCTGCACGATGCAGGGGTCGAGGTCGGAGTGAATTGCATGCCCGTACTTCCCGGGATCACCGATGACCCTGCTGCGCTGGACGAGCTGGTACGACGCGTGGCTGAGGCTGGGGCTACGGAGATCGGCGCGTGCGCTCTTAGGCTCGATCGCAGTGCGCGGCTTCGCTACCTGCCCTTCATCGAGCAGGAGTTTCCGGAGCTCGCTGCGCGGTATCATGCGAGCTACTCGCGTGGACGCAACGTCGCCGACAAGTATCGCGAGGGGCTCAGGGAGCACTTCGCCATACTGCGCGCGAAGTACTCGATCGGTGACGATACGCGTTACTGACCAACGGCATCCATCAGGCCCGCTCGAGCCCAACCAGGCTGGATGCGCGATCGGCTGGAACGTAGCAGTGCATACCGCAGGGAACGAGACCCGCGCCGCGAAGGGCTCGCAGATAAATGCCGCGTGATTCTGAATGCCATCCGGTGGTATCGCCTTCAACGTCGTCTTCCGACGTGAATATCTCGAGATAGGCGAGGCCGTCGGCACGTGCCGCAACGCTGCGAAGTCCGCGCGCCATGGTTTCGCGATCCAGATAATTGAAAACGCTGCAGGACACGACGAGATCGAAGCGACGGTCGGGAAACAAATTGGCGAGATCATCGAGCGTGCCGCGCACGATGTTGCGTCGCCTACCGAAGCGGCGCACGGCGTATTCGCTAGGATCGACGCCTTGATACGTGGCGCGCGGCCGCAGCTTCCGGAGGACCGGCTGCCACCGCCCCTCCCCTGCGCCGACGTCCAGCACCGACCGCACCGGTCGAGCCAGCACGTACTCGGCCGCGGTCACGGCGAAACGCACCATGCGCGTCAGATCGCCCGCTGTGCCGACTCGATATTTCGGGTGCCGGTACCACTTGTCGAAGTAATTCCCGTCGAAATGCTTCTCCGTCATCGCGCGATGTCAGTCGTCCGTGTTCACGCGGCGCACCTGTTTCTTCTCGGACAGTCGTCTCTTCTCAGTGAGGCGCGCTTCCCTGGCCGCCCTGCTCGGCCGAGTCTTCTTTCTTGATTTTGGAATTACCAGCGCGCGCCGTACAATCTCCGCGAGACGACTCTCGGCGAGCTCCCGATTCTGCAACTGACTTCGTGTGTCGCTCGCAACGATGCGCAGATCGCCGTCCGCGCTGAGGCGCGATGCAAGACGCGCGGTAAGACGAGCGCGATCGGAATCTGAAAGCGACGGCGACATCGTGACGTTCCAGGTGATCTCGACGCGGGTGGACGTCTTGTTGACATGCTGGCCGCCTGCGCCAGACGCACGACTCGCGCGTACATCGAGCTCGGCACGCGGTATGGCGAGCCTGTCGTTGACGCGGAGCGCGCGCTCGTCGTCAGCAGCGGAAGATTTTGTCGCCATCGAAGCGGCCGTTCTCGATGAATATCCCCGACGTGAAACGCCCAGCGACGATGCTGCCTGCCATGTAGATTCCTGGCACATTGGTCTCCAGCGTGTCGGGATCCACGGACGCGCGCTCGGTGTCCGGCTCGAGCTCAATTCCCAGGCGCCTGAACAGCGCGAAGTCGGCGCGAAATCCGGTGAGCGCATAGACACGGTCGGCGTGTAGCGATTCCTCGACGCCCGCGGCGTCGCGAATGACGACGGCACCCGGCTCGATTCGAAGCACGCTCGCGCCCAATCGCGAGGCTATCTCGCCCGCGGCAATGCGATTCTCGATATCCGGTTTGACCCAGTACTTCACGCTCGGCGGAAACGAAGTGCCACGATACACGAGTGTGACTTGCGCGCCTGCACGGAAAAGCTCGAGTGCTGCCTCGACCGCCGAGTTACGCCCGCCAATCACGACGACGTCGAGTCCAACGCTGAGATGTGGCTCGTCGAAGTAGTGTGCGACGAACGGAAGTGACTCACCGGGAACGTTCATGAGATTCGGCTCGCCGAAGTATCCAGTTGCGAGCACCAGCCGCCTGCAATCGATTTGCGTTTCGCCGCTCGCGGTGCCGAGCGTACAGGTGATCAAGTCGCCGTTGCGCTGCGCGTTGAGAAGACGGGTGTAGGTTCGGACACGGATGTTATCAGCGCGCACGACGCCCCGGTAATACTTGAGAGCATCTTCGCGCGTCGGCTTCTGCCCTGTGCAGACAAAAGGATGACCGCCAATCTCCAGGAGCTCGGGCGTGGTGAAGAATCCCATACCGATTGGATATCGCACTATGGAGTCGGCGATGGCGCCCGCCTCGACGACGAGCGGATCGATGCCGCACCGCTTTGCGGAGATCGCGCAGGCAAGCCCGATCGGACCGCCGCCAACGATCACCGTGTCTTCAATTTGATTCTTGTGCATGTGAGTCAAGTAGACGATTTCTGTACGCACGCTGAATGTCGACGTGAGTACGCGTCATTCTCCGTATTTTAAACATAGGCACGCCGGCAAGTGCCACGGTCGAACTACATGGTGTGACCCCAGATCACGGCGGGATCGTCAGACACGAAGACGTTCGCGTGGACCATCCACCCGAAAATGTGCGGAATGAACCGTCCTCCAACCGCGTCGCACGCGGCAGCGGTCGCGATCGGGCTGCGCGGGCCGAAGACTGGCTTACCGTCGGTTGAATCGCGCCACGCCGCCAGGCCGCCCGCTTTGGGAATGCACCAGTTCACGTGCTGATGCCAGTGAGCGACACTCAGAGGAACGCGCTTATCGAGCTCAGCTTCCGAGAACCCTCTCGGCGCAGTGTACATCGCACCGACAAGAGTGAAGGAGCCGTCAGCATTGCGACGATAGAGTAATGATGAAGGCCTGGCGGGATCGAAACGGAAGGCCTCAGCGATTGCCCAGTCACGGTTCGTGAAGTGGTAGATCGGCTGGGGAATGTTCGGGAGGAATTCCTTGAAGCCCGCCGCGCGAGCAACGTTCACGTCCTTGTACCTGGCCAGAGCACACGCAGTTCGACAACCAGTCTTGCCGCGCGTACGGAATCTGCAGGGTTCGTCGGGCGCGATCCGGTCATGAACATGTGCGGATCAGCGCGCATATCCATTGTTCCCCATCTCGCTCATCTCAGCGTCTGCTGCTGCGGCAGCGGTGCGGCAATACCAGCGCTCGCCGAATCCGGGACTTGGACCGTGCGGCGGGCGGGTTGCTGGGCGATCAGCATGGCGGGCCCGCACGCGAGTGCAAGCGCAATGATGGTTGCAAGCCGGCTGGATTGACTCATGGCTCTGGTATTGTTGGCGGTAGAAGCAGCGACCAAGCAGTGACGTCGCTATCATACCTGGTGTTAACAGAATAAACGCTGATACACGGGGACGGACATGAACGTTTCGAAGGCGCGGGTACTCGTTACAGGTGGATCGAGTGGAATCGGCAAGGCTACAGCGCTGGCTCTGGCCGAGCTGGGCGCGCGGGTCGCGATCTGCGGCCGCCACCGAGCAACGATCGAGCAGGCGGCGGCGGAGATCGGCGCGACTCCGTTCGTCGCGGACGTCAGCAAGGAAGCAGACGTTGTTGCGCTCATCCCACGAGTAATCGAGTCGCTGGGCGGCTACGACGTGTTGATCAACAATGCGGGGTTCGGCCGATTCGCGCCGCTCGTCGAGATCACAGCGGACGATATGCGGGCGGTGTGGGAGACAAACGTACTCGGAGCGACTCTCGTTGCACGCGAATCGGCGAAGCACTTCGTTTCGGAGTCGTATGGCAACATAGTGAATGTTGCGTCGACATCCGGATCGAAGGGATCCGCGAACGGCTCGGCGTATTCGTCATCGAAATTCGCGCTCACTTCGCTGACGGAGTGCTGGCGCGCCGAATTGAGAAAACACAACATTCGGGTAATGCAGATCAATCCCAGCGAAGTACTCACGGATTTTGCGCACCGGGCGCGTGGAGCGGAGCGAGTGGACAATCCAACCAAGCTGCGCGGTTCCGATATAGCGAGCGCCATATTGAGCATGCTGGCGCAGGATGACCGTGGCTTCGTGACGGAGATGACCGTGTGGGCTACGAATCCCCAGTAGCCGGGTTCGATACCACCCGACCAAGGCGCGGATAAATCCGCGCCCTACAACGGTGCTGATGGATTTCCTTGCAGACCGATGGATTCGGCAGATTTCTGAAGCGCACTGACGACGAAGGCTATGTGCTCGTCGAGGTCGACACCCAGCTCCTGTGCGCCCTGAACGACGTCGTCGCGACTTACGCCGCGCGCGAAGGCCTTGTCCTTCATCTTCTTGCGCACTGATCGGGCTTCGACGTCGTGCACGGATCTGGATGGCTTCACGAGTGCGGTCGCCGTAATGAGTCCGGTAAGCTCGTCGACAGCGAACAACGCGCGAGACATCAGGCTGACGCGTGGAGTGCCAGTATATGCCGCGTGGCCCATTATCGCTTCGAGAACGTCTTCGGGATAGCCAAGACTGCGCAGAATGCGCACGCCTTCGCTGGGATGCTCTTCAGTGGCAGACCGCGACGCGTTCGGGAAGCGCTCGTAATCAAAGTCATGCATCAGACCTGCAAGACTCCAGCGCTCCGCATCCTCGCCGTAATTGATTGCGTAGGCCCGCATCGCGGCCTCGACGCCGAGCATGTGCTTGCGAAGCGATTCGGACGGTGTGTATTCATACATCAGCGCGAGTGCCGACTCGCGAGTGGGAATGGAGGGATTGCTCATACCGATCTGCGTTGGCGTGGCACAGTGACAAAAACAGCGACGGAAACCTCTCGGATTCCGTCGCTGAATATAGTCCGTGCTCCGGCGTGGTCGCCGGGCGGCGCGATCACTGGTATGGCGGGATCTGCAACGTCACCTCGTCGCCCGGATTCACCATGATCGAGCTGCTGACCGACGGGCGAGTGCCGCCAATCGGATCAGCTACGAAGCGCAACGACGTATTGACGCCCATGAGCACGTCGGATGGAATTCGCATTCTGGTAGTCGAATTGCCTGTGGCGGTACCGAGCCGGATTCGTTGGCCCACCGGGGCGCGTAGAACGTAAACGTCCATATCGATGGAGCCCTGGTTTTCCACTTTGAGCGTGGTAGCGGCCTCGGGGGCCGCAGCGCCACCGGCGCCAGCCGTGGATGTATGTGTGCACGCAGCGGCGCCTCCAAGGCAACTCAGCGCGAGAGCGAGTGCAACTGTTTTCGACCGCATGTGTCTCTCCTGTTCACGATAGTTATGCGCCGTTAGCGCATTCATCGCGCCAAAACGAACCGAATTCCGTTATACCTCGACGCGACTCTGCAGGCTCTCTCCTTCGAAGGTTACGTCACGAGCGTTCTTGTCATCCCGGACGCCGAGAAAAATGGGCTGCCGCAACCGCCCGTCTGCGGTCCATTCACTGAACTTCACCTGAACTACCACGGCCGGCGTCACCCAGGTCGCCGCCTCGTTGGTACGAGGCTCGGTCTCGAATGGAGACGTCTTGCGGACGAGCTTGTCGAGCCGCTCGTGCATCTCCTTGAGGTCGGCACGCGTAAAGCCACCGCCGGTGTGACCGACATAGACAAGCTTTCCACGAGAGTTGAAGTAGCCGAGAAGCAGGGCGCCGATGTCCTGCCGGGTCTTGCGCGGTGCGGTGAACCCGCCCACGACGAACTCCTGCTCGAAATCGAGTTTGAGCTTGAGCCATGCTTCGGACCGATCTCCTGGCGTGTAGAGCGCATCGGTGCGCTTGGCTATGACGCCCTCCCAGCCACTGCTTCTTGCACGCTCCAACATCGCCCTGCCATCGCGTCTGGTCGGTGCGAGCCGGATGTGTTGTGAGACGCCGTCGCTGGATCGTCCGCGCTTGGTGGTTGCGAGACCGTCCAGCAGCGATTCCAGACGTGCGCGTCTCTCGGTCCACGGTGCGCGAATGAGATTAGTGCGATTTACAGCGAGCACGTCGAACGCAACGAGCACAGCCGGAGTCTTGGCAGCAGCGTTCGCTATATCGCCGCTGCCTTTGAGATGCATTCGACTTTGAAGCGCCTGGAATCGGGCGACGTCACCGTCGACCAGCCCGACGATCTCACCATCGAGCGTGAACGGCTCGCCGCGCCGTACACCCAGCTCGGCAAGCGCCGTTACGATCTCGGGAAACTGACGGGCCTTGTCGTTCCCGTTCCGCGTAATGAGGCGGACGCCCGATGATGTGACA
Organism: uncultured Gemmatimonadales bacterium; assembly: GCA_963731305.1. Classification (GTDB taxonomy): domain Bacteria; phylum Gemmatimonadota; class Gemmatimonadetes; order Gemmatimonadales; family Gemmatimonadaceae; genus Fen-1247. The sequence goes on from CAVSUQ010000007.1 coordinate 388,520, forward strand.
TAGGCGAGCACACGGACGCCGTCGTACTTGGGCTCGAAAGTCCAGTTACGGCCCGACGGGATTTCACGCCCTACACTTGCGTACATCGGCTCGATACCGCCAGCCGGATTGCGCTTGGCAGGGCTCATCGGTAAGGCTCAAAAGGAGACATTGGCGTCGTACCTAGTTGAACGGATTCGCCTGCCATGATCCGTACATCGCGTTGGGAAGCGCGAAATAGGATTCGCCGAACTTCGCGAAGGCAGTCTCTGGCTCGTTCCTGATTTGCTGCGAGAGATGGGGAAAATCCTGAATGTTGTCACCGATCCATTCCAGCACGGTGATTGCTGGCGTGCTTGGCGCGGCAGAGCCATTCTGCACCGCTTCGAATCTTGGATTCTTGTCATCGGTGGTCGTCTTGCAGAGCACCAAATCGGCTGCAATCGACGCACGCTGGAGGTTGGCGCGAGTGATCGGACACTCGGATTCGTTACGGTTGGTAACGATCACGACCTTTCCACCGAGCTCATGGACGCGCGCTGTAAATGCCACGGATCCAGGAAGCGCCGGAGCCCGCCCCTCGGCGACCCACGCCGTCCAGGTGTTGGGATCATACGAGCCGCCAAACGGAATGCGGCTGGCCTCGTACTCGGAGTTATCGAGCACAGTTTCGTCAGCGTCGAGGATTACGCCCCAGGTGCCATCGTTGTGCTGCGCCGCCAGTGATGCGAGCCGATCGGCGGCAGCACGATACGTCTCGATGTAAATCGCGTCGTGCTCCGCCGACGTCCGCGCCCACTTTACGTCGTTTGGCTTGCCCGCGGTGGCGACCGCCGCCGGTGCGACACGCGGGGAAACCGCCACAGTCGGCGACGCCGAGCAGCCAGAGATTGTGACTGCCAGGATGACTGCGACTACGCCCGTCATCGAGCTGCGGAGTGCCGTGGTGCGTAAGTCAGTTGTATCGGACGATCGTTCGGTCATATGATGATATCACAAATATGTCAATCTACATCCGGCATCGGTCTTGCTTCCTTTCTCGATGCAAGGAGCGGACTTCAACGTAAGGAGTGGCAAGATGGCAAGCGTCTGGAAAGGTTCATTGAGCTTCGGTCTTGTCAGTATTCCGGTGGAGCTTCGGTCGGCGGTCCGCCAGGACCACGTAAGCTTCCGCCTACTCTACAAGAAGGACCTTACGCCGGTAAAGTACGAGCGCTTCTCCTCAAAAGGCGACGGTCCGCTCGCGTGGAGCGACATCGTCAAGGGATTCGAATATGAGAAGGGGAAGTACGTAGTCCTCTCGGATGCTGACTTCCGCGACGCGGCACTCGGCAAGTCGTCATCGATAGAGATCCTCGACTTCGTGGAGCAGGATGCAATCGATCCACGGTACTTCGAGAGCCCGTACTATCTGACGCCCACCAAGGGCGGCGAGAAGCCCTACGCCCTGCTGCGCGCCGCGATAACGAACACCAAAGTCGTGGGAATTGGCAAGATCGTGATGCGCAACACTCAACATCTTGTAGGGATCAAGGCGAGCGGTGAGGCGCTGATGCTGGAGATCATGCGCTTCGCGAATGAGCTGGTCGATACCAACGAGCTTCACTTCCCCAAAGCAACGGAGGTGCGGCCGCAGGAGCTCCAGATGGCGGAGCAACTGGTTCACAACCTTGCAGCGGATTTTGATCCGGAGAAGTACACGGACGAATACCGTGCCAATCTCATGAAGCTGATTCGCGCGAAGATGGGCGGCAAGAAGTTGAAGGGGCCGCGCCAAACGTCGCGCGTCGAGCCTGACGACAAGGTCGTGGACCTGATGGCGCGACTGAAGCAGAGCCTTGCAGAGGGGAAGCCGAGGAAAGCCAGCGCTACGAGGGGACGCAAGAAGACCACTGCACGCTCGAAGAAGACCGCCTAGACGCGCCTGTCGCGGCTTCACTCTCACGTGACTGTAGCATATGCTTCGTCAGCGTATGCTTCATTCACCACATCTTCGAGTCGCGTCGTTGCTCCTGGCTTCGGCTTTGATGACGCCGGCAATCATTGCACAAAAAGTGAAATATCCGACGTCCCGAACGGGATCCACCGCAGACGTTCATTTCGGTACGCGCGTCGCCGATCCATACCGTTGGCTGGAAGACCTGGACAGCCCGCAGACTGTAGCGTGGATCAGCACTCAGAATCAGTTCACTAGCTCGTACCTCGCGCAATTCCCGCTGCGCGACACGCTTCAGAGTCGCCTAACCGAGCTCTTCAACTACTCACGTGTCACGCTGCCGCAGATGATTCCGGGGAAGCGAATTTTCTATCGTCGGAACACTGGGCTGCAGAATCAGGCAGTGCTGTACATGCGCGATGGCGCGGATGGTGCGCCGGCCATGATACTCGATCCGAATTCTCTCTCCACCGACGGCTCGATCGCGCTGCAGGAGTGGGAGCCCTCGCCGGACGGCCGCTACCTCGCGTACGCTCTTGCGCAGGGCGGCGCGGACTGGCGCACGATCCACGTTCGCGATCTCACATCGATGCAGGATACGCCCGACACAGTGCAGTGGGTTCGCTTCTCGGGAATCTCATGGACCCGCGACGGGCGCGGATTCTTCTACTCACGCTACCCCGTCCCGCCGGTGGGCAAGGCACTCTCGGCCGCGCTGTCCGGACACGCTGTGTACTATCACGTGGTCGGAACGCCGCAGGCTCAGGACACACCCATATTTGGCGGCGGCGAGCTCGCGCACTACTTCGTCGGCTGCTCGGTTGGCGAAGCAGGCAAATATCTCTTCTGCACTGCAAGCGCCGGCGCGGACAATCGGAACCGACTTTACTTCGCCGATCTTGGGGACCCGACGCACCCGAACGTCGCCTCTCCGCTCGCTCCGATCGTAGCGGAGGATCGTGCCCAATTTCAGGTGATCGGCGAGAGCGGATCGACAGCGTACATACTCACCGATGATGGGTCGCCGCACCGTCGAGTAGTGGCGCTGGATCTCTCGACGCCGGACCGTGCGCACATGCGTAGCGTGGTACCGGAATCCAACTTCACGATCGAGTCGGCGACGATCGCTGGGGGGAGAATCGTCGTGCAATATCTCGAGGATGTCAAGAGCATCGTGCGCGTGTTCGACGCGAGCGGCGAGCCGCTCGGCGCAATTCCGCTTCCTGGAGTTGGAACGGTGAGTGGAATGAGTGCGCGAGCAGATACCGCTGAGATGTTCTATTCGTTCACGTCGCCGCTAGTTCCGGCGGCCGTTTACGAATACAACGTGGAGTCGCGGGCGACGCAGCCATTCGACCCGACAAAGCTTACCTTCGACGCGAGCCAGTACGACACTCGCGAAGTGTTCGCGACATCGAAGGACGGAACCAGAATTCCGCTATTCATCACGATGAAGAAAGGGACGATGCTCGATGGCTCGCATCCGACGATTCTCTACGCGTACGGCGGCTTCGATGTCAGCGTGCTACCGGCATTCAACCCTGCGATTCCTGCGTGGTTGGAGCGCGGCGGGATCTACGTCACCGCGAATCTGCGCGGCGGTGGCGAGTACGGCGAGGCTTGGCACGAAGCAGGCATGCTCGGAAGAAAGCAGAATGTGTTCGACGATTACATCGCCGCCGCGGAATACCTCATCAGCGAGCGGTACACGTCACCCACGAAGCTCGTTGCACAGGGCGCATCGAACGGCGGCCTGCTGGTGGGTGCTGTAACGACGCAACGGCCCGATCTTTTCGCCGTAGCGCTGCCGGCAGTCGGAGTGATGGACATGCTTCGTTATGACAGGTTTACAGGAGGCGCCGCGTGGGCAACGGAGTACGGATCGTCGTCCGACTCCACCATGTTCCCGGTGCTGCTCAGGTATTCGCCCCTTCAGAACATTCGCGCGGGTACCTGTTATCCTGCCACCCTGGCAAGCACGGCGGATCATGACGATCGTGTTGTCCCGAGTCATACGTACAAGTACATCGCGACCTTGCAGAAGGCGCAGGATTGCGCGAAGCCGGTTCTCATCCGGGTCGAGACGCAGAGCAGCCACGGGTACCGCCCGACGACAAAACTCATAGCCGAGATAGCGGATGAGCTGACGTTCGCGTGGGCCAATACAATGTGAATGCGACTCTTCCGCGATGCGGCGGTCGAGCGGCATTATGGTCGCCGTGCCGGTGACGAAAGCAGCCGCGATGATGGCATCGCGGCTGGAAAAGGTGTCAGCGTGGCGACGAAGCAGCAGCATGCGACCAGGTGTAACGGCCGTTTCGTCAAACGTAGATGTCCGCGCGGGTCAGAGGGATTCCAACCTTGCCACCTTGTCTGGGCTTGGCCAGCAGCACCTGATCGATCGCGAGCCGCGCCGAGGCAAATCCGTACGCGGAAGCCGCCATGTAGAGGCGCCAGGTGCGGTAGATCTCGTCGCCAGCGGATGCTACGGCCGCTTCACGCTGTCGCTCCAGGTTCTGAACCCAATGACGCAGAGTGATGGCGTAATGCTCTCGCAGTGATTCCACGTCCCGCGTCTCGAAGCCAGCCTCCTCGGCGCATGAGATGACTTCGGCGAGCACAGGCAGCTCGCCATCCGGAAACACATACTTGTTGATGAAGGCATTGTCTCCCCAGAGCTTCTCAAAAACCTTGTCGCGAAGCTTCTGTTTGTCAGGAGTTCCTGCGTGCACAATCCCGTGGTTGAGGAGCAGTCCGCCCGGTTTCAGATACGTGTAAAGCCGGTCGAAGTAGACAGGAAGTTTGGCCCGGCCGACGTGCTCGACCATTCCGACGCTTGCGATCTTGTCGAAATCCTCGTCGGCGGTGAGATGCCTGTAGTCGCGAACTTCGACCGTGCATCGATCTGCAAGGCCTCTTTCCAGGATTCGCTCGCGGGCGAGCGCGGCTTGCTCGTAGCTCAGCGTGATGCCGACCGCATTGACGCCGAAGTGCTCCGCGGCGTGGATAATGAGACCACCCCATCCGCAGCCAACGTCCAGCATCCTTTCGCCAGGGCTCAGGCGAAGCTTACGACAGATGTGCTCCAGCTTGGCTTCCTGGGCTTCATCGAGCGAATTGCCCGGATTGGTGAAGTAGGCGCAGGAATAAACCATCCGTTTATCAAGCCACAGCTTGTAGAAATCGTTGCCGACGTCATAGTGAGAGCGGACGGCGGCCGCGTCGCGTTCGGGAGTGTGGCGGGTGGATCCAACCTCGCCGGAATCCGGGGCTCGGACGACCGGGTGTGGCGGCGGGGCATCATCCGTAGGAAGCGCTCGGAGCGCTCGGGTGAGCCGAGCGAGGCGGAAAGGATTTGCCAGACCGCCGCGGATTTCGCCTCCGAGCGCAGCGGCCTGTTCGACGTCGCCAAGGATATCGAAATCACCCGCAATGAAAGCCTCGCATATCGAGAGCTCGAATGGTGGGTGGATCATCCTTCGGAGAGTGCCCGGGTGGTTGAGCACGAGCGTGAAGCCCGGAGTGGGGTCATTAGGTCCCTCCTGGGTGCCGTCCCAGAACTGGACCGCAAACGATCGCTGCGTGGGAGGCCCGAAAAGCAGCTCGAGAGCCGTTCGGGCGGCTTCGAACTCCCGGTTTGATTTCGGGTAGATCCCTGGAGGGAGGTTGGTCGGCACGCCAGCGTCTTCAGGTGCCTCGACCGGGGACCGTGATTCGTCCGATTGGGGACGGCGCGATCGCGTGGTTTTCCTGTCTATTCCTATACCCATCTGGCCGTTTACTCCGTGAGCGCCCGTGGGCGCAGGTTTGGTTCTGCAACCCATCTTGCATAAATCGCGCAGCGACCACCCTCAGGGTCGGCGTTCCCATACCCCGGGCTACGAGCAATTCCAAACGTTTTGGCCTAGCAACCTGTAATGATGGTATGATGGGACCGAATATTTTTCGATCCCTCCGGCGGAATGCCGGAAACGCGGAGGTCGCGGGGCGCTGCTACGCTAGCGGCGACGGCACGTTAGTGCTCGCCGCGACCGGTACACACAACTTTCATGACAATTCAATTGCAGCCAAGTATGGTTTCCGGCCACTGGTACGTCAGAGCCGCGAGACGGATGGGGGGCCGCTTTCTGATGGCTGCGGGGCTGGCGATTCTGCCCATAGCCGCGCAGGCGCAGATACCTGATTCTGCGAAGGCAGGCAGGAAGACGCGCGACTCGCTGACTGTTGCGGCAAGCCTGCCAGATTCCGTCGCCATCGGCACCCAGCCCGTGACGCTGGCAACCGCCATCCAACTCGCTCAGCAGAATTCTCCAACGACCATCGCGGCACGTGGCAGCGTACAGTCAGGCAAGGCAGAAGTGCGCAGCGCATACGGAGCCTTTCTTCCGAGCATCAACGCGAGCTTCGGCGCGAGCCGCCAGTTCACATACGGAGGCTCACAGACACGTGTGAACTCCGCTGGAGAGGTGGTGACTCTCGCCGGAAACCAATGGAACTACAGCAACTCGCTCGGTTTCAGCGCGATATTGTTCAGCGCAGCTCACATCCCGGACGTACGTGCGGCGAAAGCTGACGTAGCCGCGGCGAGCCAGAACGTGCTGGCGCAACAGTTCAACGTTGCTCTCAGCGTCGAGCAGGAGTTCTACGCTGCTCTATCGGCGCGAGAGAGTGAGGATGCGGCGAGGACGCAACTGGAGGAGGCACAGGAACAACTGGTAGCAGCCCGACGCCAGGTAGTTGCGGGTGCGGCCACCGCGTCCGACTCGCTGACCGCGGTCGTTCAGATTGCGAACGCTGTGCTGGCGCTCAGGACTGCCGAGAACCAGCAGCGCGATGCCAACGCAGCACTCACACGCCTGACCGGGTCGACCGCCCCCCTTTCGGCGGCCTTGGACGATCCGGATGTGACCGCCCGCGACACGGTGAAGGTGGATAGCACTGCTCTCGTGGCGAGAGCGGTGATCTCGCCGACCGTAGCACAGGCTACAGCGTCGCTGGCAGCCGCCCAGGCGCGGGTGAGCGCTGCTCGGGCTGGATACCTGCCGACGGTGAACGCCAGCTATTCACAGGGCGGCAATGGCACGGGACTCTACGGCTTGGGGAGCAATCCCTTTCCGTACAGCGGACAACTCAGCGTAGGCTTGAGTATTCCAATCTTCAACCAGTTCGCCACGCAGCAGCAGGTCGTGACTGCCACAGTCAATCAGGCCAACGCCGCTGCAACGCTCCGAGACACCAAGCTCCAGGCACGGCAACTGGCGGTGCAGTACATCGACGCGCTTCACCTCGGACAGGAACAGATTCTCGTGCAGACGGCGTCGATAGCCGCGGCGACTGAGAACCTTCGCGTGGTGCAGCAGCGGTACAATCTCGGACTATCAACGATCGTAGACTTGCTCACAGCTCAGACGACATTGAATCAGGCACAAGCACAACTCATCGCCGCGCGCAACTCTGTCAGATTGACCACGGCGCAAATGGAAGCACTCATAGGGCAGCCACTCGTTACAGTCACCACGGGATCGAACGGAGTCACACGATGAACGGACGTACCAAACTGCTCGCGGTCCTGGCGCTAGCGTCAATTGCGGCATGCAGCAAGAAACAGAGCGACCAAACAGCGGTGCCGACGGACACGGTTGGCCGCCGCGACATTATCGTAACGGCGCAAGCTACTGGAACGGTCGAGCCGGAAGACACGGTTCCCGTGAAGTCCCAGGCGTCGGGTCTCGTCATGAAAATGCCCGTCCAGATCGGGCAGTTGGTGAAACCGGGCGATCTTCTGGTTCAGATCGATACGCGAACTTTGAACAACCAGTACGAGAGCACGAAGTCTGCAGAGGCTGCTGCTGAAGCGAACGTGACCGTGACGAAAGCGGCGCTCGAGCGTGCCAATTCGCTCTATGCGCAAAAGGTGATCACAGCGGACGAGCATGAAACCGCGATTGTAAATGCGGCCAACGCTCAGTCACAGCTTGTCTCGGCGCAGGCAGCATTCAGCACAGCGTCGCAAAATCTCGATTACGCGACGCTGCGATCGCAGGTGTCTGGTACCGTCATCAGCAAGACGGCAGCTGTTGGTACCGTTGTTTCGTCAGCTACGTCCAACGTTGGCGGTGGTAGTACGATTCTGACGATCGCGGATCTTCACCACGTACTCATGCAGGCACTCGTCAACGAGACCGACGTCGGCAACGTCCATGAAGGAATGCCGGTCAGTGTTACGATCGACGCATTCCCAGGGCGCCAGTTCGCCGGCACAGTCAAGCAGGTCCAGCCGCAGGCGGTGATTCAGAACAGTGTTACGATGTTCCCTGTGTTGGTGTCGCTGCCGAACACTGACCTGGCGCTACTGCCGGGAATGAATGGTGAAGTCTCTATCATCACGGAGAACCGCACCAACGTACTGGCGGTACCGAACGATGCGGTGCGAAGCATCAAGGATGCGATGGATATCGGCGCCGAGCTCGGAGTAAGTGCCGACACGATGAACGCGCTCGCCAACCGGCGGAGCGGTCCTGGTGGCGGCAGGCGCGGCGGCAGAGGTGGCCCAGGCGGCGGCCGTGGCGGCCCGGGAGCTGGAGCACCAGGTGCGGGTGGAGCGTCAGGTGGAGCTGGAGCGGGCGCAGCCGGCGCTACGACTGGTGTCAGCACGACTGGCGGCGCTGCGGCTGGCGGCCCGGGCGGATTTGGCGGGCCTTCGCTGACGGTCGACACGGCAAAGTGTCGCGTCGTTATGGCGAAGCTCAACACTGCCAAGGCGCCTGCACTTCTCGACTCCATGCGCGCACAGATGCGGTCTGGCACGATCGATACAGCTGCTATGCGCACGAAGACACAGGCGATCTTCAAGCAAGCGGGCGTAGCGGCCGACACGGCTCGTGCCTGTATGCGAGCTGCTCGTGCTGGCTCCAGTGGAGCGGGCGTAGCGATCGGTGGGCCAGTCGTCGCGTTCGTGAAGACCCCGACAGGTTGGTCGCCACGACTCGTAAGGCTTGGCGTGAGCGATTTCGATTACACGGAAGTTATCAGTGGCTTGAAAGAGGGAGACCAGGTTGGCCTGCTCGCGACGATCGCTCTGCAGGCTTCGCGTGACAAGTCCAGTGCTCGGGCGAGATCCATGGTTGGCGGCGCATTGCCCGGCGGAAGCACTACACCAGCCCGGCCAGCCGGCGGCGGAGGTGGCGGAAGATGATGCCCGTTGGGGAAACCCTATCGATCGCAATGACCGCTCTGCGGGCGAACAAGATGCGCTCGATACTCACAATGCTGGGCGTGGTTATCGGCGTCGGAGCAGTCATCGCGATGGTCGCAATTGGAAATGGCGCGCAGGAGGCCGTGAAGGCGAGAATCTCCGCGCTCGGAACGACACTCATATCAATTTCTCCGGGCCAGATTTTCACGGGTGGAATTGCATCGAGTGTCGATCGCGCCAAGCTGACGATGGAGGATGCGACAGCGCTCGAGCAGAACGCGAAGCTCATCACCCAGGTTGAGCCCGAGATGCAGAAGACAGCTCAGGTACAGTATCTGAGCAAGAACACGAGCACCAGCATCTACGGAACGACGCCGAACTATCTTCAGGTCCGACTTTACACGCTGGCGTCGGGCCGGATGTTCACAAATGCGGAAGACAAGGGCAGCCAGTTGGTGGCTGTCCTCGGCGACGCAGTTCTCGAGGACCTTGGCATTACCAACGGTGCGTCTGTCGTTGGACAGACGGTGCGAATTCAGGGAATTCAGTTCAAGGTCATTGGAACGCTCGCGCCGAAGGGCCAGGGCACCGGCTTCGGTAATCCGGACGACGAGGTTCTCATTCCTCTGACGACGATGCGCTATCGCATTTACGGGAGAGACCAGCTGCGGACGATCAACGTACTCGCTCCGAACGATTCGCTCGTAACGGCTACGATGGCTGAAGCTCAATCCATTCTTGCACGCGCTCACCGGCTACGTCCAGGTGCCGAGAGCGACGTGCAGATCCGCAGTCAGGCCGACTTCCTCAACACGCTCGGCGAGACCACAGCAACATTCACGTACCTTCTTGCCGGAATAGCAGCGGTCAGTCTGATCGTCGGTGGTATCGGCATCATGAATATCATGCTCGTATCAGTGACGGAGCGAACCCGTGAAATCGGTGTTCGCAAGGCACTCGGAGCAACGCGACTCAACATTCTGCTGCAATTCCTCATTGAGGCCGTTGTGCTCTGCATGCTGGGGGGAATCGGCGGCATCCTGATCGGCGGTGGCGGCGCGCTGCTCATGACAAAGGTCGCCAACTGGAATGCTTCCATTTCCATCAGCGCAGTCATCGTCGCATTCGCGTTCTCCGGAATCGTCGGCGTTCTGTTTGGTGTGTGGCCGGCACGGCGTGCGGCTGCACTCAATCCGATTGACGCTCTGCGTTACGAGTAAATCGGCGACATCGAAGAAACGAAATGGGCTCTGCAAATGCAGAGCCCATTTTTGTATGTGGAGCGTCGCTGCATATCAGCCTAGATGCTGAATCTCCAGAATTCCTCATCGCTGGCCGGATCCGAGATCCGGCGCGCGCTCACGCGAAATACACGCTCGATGAGCTCCGTAGATATCTCGCGTGCGTCGTCCGTCTCCTTCGCGAGACGACCACCTTCCATCACGAAGAACGAATCGCCATAATGAAACGCGACGTTCAGGTCATGCAGGATTGCCACGATGGTGCATTCGTGGGCAAGCAGCTCGCGGGCCACGTCGAGCAGATGTATCTGATAATGAACGTCCAGACTCGCGGTTGGCTCGTCAAGAAAGAGATAGTTGTGCTCGGCCGAACCGTCGTAGCTCCATATCTGAGCCAGCACTCTCGCCAACTGTACCTTCTGCTGCTCACCGCCCGACAGTGTTGGATAATGTTGCTCGCGACGCTCGAGCATCCCGACCATCGAGAGTGCTCTGTCCACGATGTCCAGATCTCGCACAGCCGGCGAGCGACCGTAATGCGGATACCTTCCCATCAACACCACATCGCGCACCGGGAGGGGAAATGCCAGCTCCACGTGCTGTGAGAGAACGGCACGGCGGCGCGCCAGCTGACTTGGCGCGAAATCCCTGACCGATCTGCCTTCGTAGTGCACGTGACCGAGCGTCGGCTGCAAGAGGCCCGTAGCAATCTTGAGAAGGGACGACTTGCCCGCGCCGTTGGGCCCCAGAATCACATTGAAACGGCCGCGACGAAACCGTGCCGTGACGTCCTTGAGGATCTGAGTATCGCCAGCCGTATAGCTGACGCCGAGCACTTCAACCATAGAAGCTCGCGGCTCCGAGGCGTTGCTGTCGCAACAGAATCCAGAGAAAGACAGGCGCTCCAATCACGGCGGTAATGATTCCGACAGGCAGCTCCGCGGGCGGAATCAGAATTCTGGCGATGATGTCGATGACCGACATCATGACGGCGCCGAGCAGCGCAGACGCAGGAATGAGAAATGTGTAATCGGACGACTTGACCATGCGAAGGACGTGCGGTATGACGAGACCGACGAACGCTATCACGCCGACCATCGCCGTAGCCACTGCCACCATCGCCGTGTTCACGATTATGAGTCGTAGAATGAGCTTCTCAGGCTCCGCTCCAAGGAATGCGGCCTCGTCCTCGCCGAGCATCAGTGCGTTGAGCGACTTGCCGTAACGGAGGCAATACACGAAGCAGGCGGCGAACACCACCGCAACCATGATCACGCCGCGCCAGTCAGCAGTCGTGAACGTGCCCAGGTTCCAGAACGTTATGTTGCGAGCTTGCGGATCACGAGCGATGTACGAGAGAAATCCCGTTCCCGCCCCGCAAACCGCATTCACTGCAATTCCCGCGAGCAGCAGCGTGAACACGTTGACCTTTCCGAACGAGGTCGACACCCTGTACACGAGCATCGTTGCCGCAAACGCTCCGATGAATGCCATCACCGGCACCGCCAGCGAGCCCAGGGGTCGCGTGAAGGCGCTGCCATTTCCGAAGACGAATATCAAAGAGGCGCCGAGCGCGGCGCCCGCCGAAGTTCCCGCCAGACCGGGCTCCACGATCGGATTCCTGAATATTCCCTGCATGAGCGTTCCCGAGACGCCAAGTACCGCGCCAGTGAGGGCCGCCAGCAGCACTCGCGGGATTCTCAGTTGGAGAAAGACGTTGCGGCTCAGCGTCTCCGATGAGGGCTCGTTGACCCACCCAAGGGCATCTGCAACATGTCGCCCCATCTCCGCAGGCGTAAACGAGAACGCACCGATGGCCGCCGAAGCGACAAGCGCGAGGATGAGAGCTACTCCGAGAACCGTGTACGTTCCGGAATACGACGAGCGGTTCGGCATCTAGCGAGTGATCACAGAACATGGGAAGTCGCCGGCGGCGAAGTTGTGCGCTGAGAAACGACACACTACGAATAGTACGCGCTTCGGTGCTACATGTTTAGCGCGCGAGGCGGCTCAGGGGCGCTTACCGCTAACGATTCATAAAGAGTAGTAACGCTCTGGGGGGACGGGCGTCGAACATGTGACCAGCGTATTTCAGAAAGGCACCATCAGAAAGGCACCAATGGAAAGACAATCGAAAGCCCTGCTGACCCTTGCCAGCGTAGCAACGATTCTGGCAGCGCTCGCCTGCACCGACAAGCTTGCCCACCCGATGCTGACAGAGCCCATCTCGGCCCCCTCCGTCGCCACGCTCAACGCCGACCCTAACCTTGTCGACGCAGCGGAGATCAGTTTCGCGTCCGCGACCGCGGATTCCGTGCGAGCGCACTACGCCTCGACAGCCAGCCCGGACAGCGGCGTGACACCTTGGTTTGCCGCCAGCGCCGGTGCGCTCACCGTGCTCGGACTTCGGGCCGCTACTACATACAACATCACTCTCGAGGCGCGTGGGACCGGAAGCGCGGTCATGGGAACGCCCAGCTCATATACGACCCCTGCGCTGCCGTCAGCACTCGCTGGGGCCAGCCTTTCCCTGGTCTCTGGAACGCCGCCTAGTTCGGGATACACCCTCACCGCGTTCTCCGCACCGGATGGACACGGGTATCTGGTGATCTTTGATGCCGCTGGCATCGTGCGATGGTACCACGACTGCGGCAAGGTCTACGTGCAGGAGGCCAAACAACAGACCAACGGGGACTTCACCGTATTCGCTGGTAACTCCTTTGGAAGCAACGCGGCGCCGGGCGCATTCATCGAGATCAAGCCGGACGGGGATTCGGTCCGGAGCGTCAGTGCACTGGGAAGTCCCTACACCGACGGCCATGAACTGCAGGTGGTGAGCGATGACAAGGGTAATCGAGTTGCCGACTATTTATTCGGCTATGACATCCGCACCGTGGACCAGACAGCGTATGGCGGAGGTTCCGCAGATCAACTCGCTGGACACCAACTGCTCAAGATCAGCGCGAACGGAGTCGTCGATACACTGATGCAGGGCTGGAGCTATTGGACGCACGACGACAAGATCGATCCTCCAACAGCGGATCAGAGTATCGATCATCCAAATTCGATCGACTTCGATCTGGACGGTGGCATCATTGCGTCTTTCCGGAACCTCGGTGCGATCGTCAAGATCGACCCCAACAGCAAGCAGGTACTGTGGCAGATGGGCGGCGCACGAAATCAGTTTACATTCGTCGGCGATCCATTGAACGGATTCGGCGGCCAGCACTCAGTGCGTATTCTTCCCAATGGCCACTTCATCGTGTTCGATAACGGAGTCACGCATTCGCCGCAGACGTCGCGCGCAGTCGAGTACGCAGTGGACGAGTCAGCCAGGACGGCGACGATGGTATGGCAATACGCGCCCAGCCCTGCCCTGTTCAACGAGTTCACCGGCTCAGTCCAGCGCCTTGCGAATGGCAACACCGTGATCGCATGGACTAATTTCGGCCTTATCGACGAAGTCAGCCCAACGGGCACTCTGGTGAACCGCATGCAGATCAACAACACGCCGGGCGTCGCGAACCTCTCCGCGTACCGGGCGATCCGAATCGACAATCTTTATCGATACAGGCGCCCATAGCGAACAACTACAAAGTCTCGCAGCGTTCTCCGGGGCAGCGCGCTGGCACAAAGGTCGCATTCCACGGGGTGTACCCACACCCACCGAACGATGGCGACCCCGCACAAGCGTCGGGCAACGACAAAACCAGCGGCTCGAACGGTAACCAGTCCGTCGACAGCAAGAAAATCGAGCCACCGGAAGAAGGCGGCTTTGCGCAGACCGACTTCTCTGAGCGACATGGACCCACGCGATACCGCCGACAGGAAGCTGTTTCGCGTGGTCGTGGAGACGCCCAAGGGAAGCTCCAACAAGCTCGACTATGATCCCAAGCTCATGGCATTCAAACTCAGCTCAATCATGCCGCAGGGAATGGCGTTTCCATTCGACTTCGGCTTCGTGCCCGGCACGCTCGCGCAGGACGGGGATCCTCTCGACGTTCTGCTACTCATGGAGTCGCCTGTACCGCCGGGCACCGTAGTATTGTCTCGCCTGGTTGGAGTGATCGAGGCAGTGCAGACCGAGAAGGATGGTACCTCAGTCGAGAACGACCGTATCATCGGTGTTGCGCCCGCTTCGTCGCTTTTCGAGACCATAACGCACCTTTCCGATCTTCCCAAGGAGGTACTGGATCAGGTCGAACACTTCTTCGTCACTTACAACGCCGAGCATGGTAAGGAATTCAAGCTCAAGGGGTTGCATGGACCCAAGCGAGCCATGAAGTGCTTTGAGAAGGCGCGAAAGAGATACAAGCGACGGTAGAGCTGGCCGCTCGCCGTCACGCCTGGACTCCATCGTATGTGAAAGCCCCGGTGTGAGCGGGTGTAAATGGGGTAGGCCTGTCGTGCATATTGTTTCTCAATGCAACGTGCCACCTTAAAAGCGAGCGCCAAGCTCGGTCTGCTGATCGCCATTCTTGCCGCGACTTTCGTAATTGCGCGTCATCTTGGACTGTCGCATGGCGGACTCGCCGCGTTCGCCCGTCGCGCAAGGGCGTTGCGCGATGCACCATATGCCATCCCCTTGTTCCTCGGCGCGTATGCCGTAGCCGGAACGCTGGGCGTGCCAGGCTCCATCCTTACCCTGACGGGCGGCGCCGTATTCGGCTTCGAGCTGGGCACCCTGTTGAACTGGGTCGGCGCGTCGATAAGCGCGATCGGGGGGTACTGGCTGGCTCGTCTCCTCGGACGCGACGCCGTGGAGAGGATCGGTGGCAGAAAGATCTACGCGCTGGAGAGACTGGCCGATGCGCACGCCTTCACCACCGTTCTGCGGCTGAGGCTCATCCCGGTGCTGCCCTTCAACGCGCTCAATTTCGCTTGCGGGCTTGTCGGCCTTGACTTCGCGTCCTACGTGGCCGGCACAATGATCGGCGACCTGCCCGTCACCGCGGCGTACACCTTTTTTGCCGACGCGCTCCTGTCCGGAGTGGCCGGCGCCAGGCGAAGGGCTCTCTTTCATGCCTCGGTGGCCGGCGCGCTTCTTATCCTGCTCTCCTTCGTCCCGGGGCTCATCAAGCGACTTCACGAAAAACGAGCTTGACAGGACATTGAGTGAGATATAGTGTACTAGGTAACTGGTACACCATGACACCAATGTTATGCTAATCTCGCTGGATCCTCAGGACACCAGGCCCATCTACGTCCAGATAGTGGACGAGGTCCGGCGTGCTCTGGTGCTTGGCACTCTCGCGCCCGACGATTCACTGCCATCGGTTCGCGACCTGGCCGTCAAGCTACGTGTGAACCCCAACACCGTGAGCCAGGCGTACCGCGAGCTCGAACGGCAGGGGATGGTCTACGTCCGCCGCGGCCAGGGCACCTATGTGTCGCCCGGTCAACCGGACGGCGGGGAGCGCGCAGCTCTGGCGGCCGCCGTAGCGCACCGTGCGCTCCACGACGCGACGCGCAATGGACTCAGTACCGCCGATCTTATCGACGCGATCCGCATCTACGACAATCAACGCCAGAACGAGGAATCGCAATGACCGGCCCTCTACCGACGAAGCTTCGAGACGGCGATCTCGCCGTCGACACGCGCGGAATCAGCAAGAGGTTCGACAGCCAGGTCGCGTTGAGCGACGTGTCGCTCCAGGTTCCGGTCGGCGCTGTTTATCTGCTTGTGGGTCCGAACGGCGCCGGAAAGAGCACGACGCTCAAGGTGCTGCTCGATCTGATGCGCGCCGACCAGGGTACGGCAACTGTCTTCGGTCTGGATAGCCGCGCACAGGCGCCTGAGGTTCGCGCGAATGTTGGCTATGTACCTGAGCGCCCGGACTGGGGCTACGGCTGGATGCGTGTGGGACGCTTGCTCGAGCATCACGCGCTGTACTACCCAACCTGGGACGTAGCGTACGCCAATAGACTGATAGAGAAGTTCGAGCTTCGCCTGGATAGAAAGATGGGCGTGCTCTCCAAGGGCCAGGCGCGGCGAGTGCATCTGACGATGGCCTTGGCGCACCGGCCGCCGTTGCTGCTGTTGGACGAGCCGACCGACGGTCTCGACCCGTTCATGCGCGACGAGACGCTCGGCGTTCTCGCCGACCACCTGGCGGAAAGCGAGACCACCGTCGTTCTCTCGACCCACCATGTGGAGGAAGTGGAGCGGCTCGCAGATCACATCGGAGTACTGAGAAGCGGGCAGCTGCGTGCACAGATGTCGCGTGAGGATCTCGATGCGGGGCTACGGCGTTATCGCGTCGAGGTGCCGGAGAAATGGACTGGCGTCGCATCGCTCAATAGCAGCGTGCTGCGTCGTGTCACGGCGCCGCGCGAAGTTCAGTGGACAGTGTGGGGACCCGAAGCCGATGTGGTTCAGAAGCTATCGGCGTCGGGCGGGACCGTGCGCGAAGTCGCGCGCCTCTCGCTGCTCGATGCAACGCTCGCACTTCTAAACCCAACGACTGACAAACAATGACATCGATATCATTGCATCCGACGCCGCCGTCGCAGACGGTTGCCAGGGAAGAGTTCCGCGCTGTCGGATTGGCGATACGAACCGAAGCATTCTTCTTCGTCGGCGCGTTGCTGCTCTTCGCGTGCTCATAATCTCAGCGCCGTGAATTTGCCAAACTCATCAGGCCGCCAAGCGCGCACATGGGATTCAGCTACGATGCGTCGGGCGCCATCCCCATGTTTCTGGTCGGACTGCTGATTCCGTTCGGCGTCTGGAGAAGCGAGGATCCATCGCGTCGGGCGTATTTCTGGTCGATGCCCGTCGCGCGCGGCCCACACACGGTCGTGAAGCTGTTCTCAGGATGGGGATGGCTGATGATCGCTACAGCATTGTATCTGCTGTTCATCGTAGCGATGGCAATCACGGTCCCGATGGTTACAGGGGAACCAGCCTGGCACGCGACGACTCCTGCCTGGCAATGGGTTGCCGCATTCACGGCGAGCACTCTTGGCTACCTTCTGACGTCTATCGTCGTCATCGGCAGCGATCATCCGTGGCGATGGATTGGTGGAGTATCATTGGCTATGGCGTTCTACTGGCGGTCCTAAGCTCGTTCGGCATGGGCGATGTAGCGCGCATGATCGACACGCTCGTTGATGGGGCTTATGGGTTGCAGGGCGCGCTATTTGGCACGGTGAAAGGTGCGTCAGGCGCGTTCGCGAACGGCGGCCACGAATTGGTCGAACGGTTCAGCGTGAAGCACTTGGCTGATCGCCATGCCGCTCTGGATCATCTGCTCCGCGATCGCGGTTACGATCGCGTCGTACCGGCACCACGAGTAAGCGAGATAGCTACACCACGAGCTCGAGAAAGAGCGCGTCGAGCTCCGCGTTCAGGTCAGAACAGACTCCTTCGTGTATGGGGCCGCTCTGAATCACATCCGAGCGCGGAGCGGTGAGCCAGTGGAATCTTTCAGACGGCGATCCGAACGATAACGAGCCGCCGGACTCGTCGGCGCTGCACACGGCGCGATACGTGTTGAGATAGCGCACAAGGAGTTCGACGTCGACCTGTGGGGCGCGCGCCGCAAGCGCTGCGCGCTCGGTCAGGACACGCAGCCCGACGAATTGCGCTGTGGGCGCGTGCAGTATGACTCCAACGGGCACCGCCGAACCGATGTGAACGTGGGGAACCACGCGCAGCACGGCGAAATTGTACGGCACCACGCGCTGGGCTGGCGCTGTCATGGTCTCACCTCCGAGCCGTTCGCTGCGTCGGGACATGCGCAATCCGCTCGGCGCGCGCCGAAGTTGCAGTTACCGCGAAAGTCCGCGGGACGGCGAGACGCGTATCGAGATACGTCGCGTATCGCGCGCGCGCAGCGGATGGTGTGTCTCCGTCGGCCTGGTAAGCCTGATCTGATAGCAGCTCATCGGGCACGTTGTCGAGCACATCCGCGATCACGTCCTTCGTGAGCACTGCTGCCATCTCCTGATCCACGGTGTCTGCTTCTTCCGCGAGAGTAAGAAGCACATGGTCGCGAATCAACGGGAACGGTGATCGCATGCGTGCCTCATCTACCGACTTCCAATCGTGATGCGCGTAGAGCGACGCGCCGTGGTCGATGAGCCACGGGCTGCGCTCCCAGATCATGAGATTCGTATTACGGGCAGTACGGTCTGGATTGGTCAGCAGCGCATCGAACCAGACGATGCGCGTCGCCTGCGCAATGGATATCAGATTTCCAGCAGCGGTCGCGTCGAAGTTGAATGCGCCGTCAAGGTACCGCAGTCCGACGTTGATGCCATGACTCTTGCGGAGGACCTCTCCGATTTCAGGATCCGGCTCGCTGCGTCCAAACGTGTCCGAGACGTGTACAAGCGCGAGCTCCGGAATGGGAAGATCGAGCACTTTCGCGAGCATTCCAGCGATGAGCTCGGCTACGAGCGCCTTCGCGCCCTGCCCCGCGCCGCGAAACTTGACGACGTAGAGACCGTCTTCCGTGTCGACGACGGCCGGCAGCGAGCCGCCCTCTCGAAGCGGCTGCACATACCGTCGCGCCGCGAGTGTACGGAGTGGGGTAACCGTTGCCATGGCGTGACAATATAGTCATCAGCCCGTCAGGCGTTTCCGCGACGACGGCGTCAGGCGGGAATAAATAGCTCGAATACGCTGCCGTGCCCGACAGTACTGGTAACGTCGATGCGACCGCCAGCGTCGTTCACGATCCCCCGAGCTGTGGACAGCCCGAGACCCGTTGAATGCTCATGCTGCTTGGTTGTGAAGAACGGATCGAAGATTCGATGCTGCACACTTGTATCGATGCCGCTGCCAGTATCGGCTACCCTGAGCAGTGAGCATCTGCCTCTGTCGTGCCCGCGGCTGGTGTGGATTGTGATCGTTCCAGATCCGACGATGGAATCCCGTGCGTTGATCAGGAGGTTCATCAGAACCTGCTCGAGCTGACCACGGCCGATTCGTGCGGTTACCGGGACGCCGTCGAGTGCGTGGACCAGTGTGATGTCCCGACTGATGACTCTGCTCATCATAATCGTGACATCCCGGACAACCTGATTCATGTCCACGACACCATCTGTCTGCAACGGCTGACGCCGCGCGAAAGTCAACAGTCGCGACGCGAGTGCCGCACCACGCTGCGCTGCTGCTTCGATCGCCAGGGCGTCAGCCCGAAGCTCGCTGTCGTTCACGACGCGGGTTATGACTTGCGCGGAAGCCAGTATTACGGTCAGGATATTCATGAAATCGTGCGCGATCCCGCAAGCAAGCTGCCCGATGGCGTCCATCCGCTGCCACTGCAACAGCTGATGCTCAAATCGGCGCTGTAGTGTCATGTCGGTGATACTGCCGTGCACGAGACGGCGCTCCGCCGACGGCAGTCCAACGAGCCGCACTCTGCATGGCACCGTCCTACCAGCAGCGGTGGAATGCAGCCACTCGAAAGTCGGCGCGGCACCGGCGATCGTGCTGTCGAGGTAGCTCCGCATCGCCTCATCGGACGAACGACCGTCAGCCTGGTGCGATGTACTCAATGTGAGCAGGTCCGTCTCACAGAGCTGATCGGCGCTCAACCCGAACAGGGTACACGCGTTCCGGTTGACTTCGACAATCCTGCCCAGATCGACATCCAGCACGACCATTGCTTCGGGTGCGGATTCCATCAACGTTCGATATTTCGCCTCACTCTCCGCCACGCGCGCCTCGTGGCTCCTGGCTTCCGTGATGTCGCGCGCGACTATGACCGCTGCGACGATGGCATTGTCGACAACGAGCGGCGCCGTACACGTTTCGAACCAGCGCTCTCCGACTTCCGGGAGCACAACGCGCGACTCGAGACTGCGTGGAGACGCACCCTCAAAGACGCGCGCAATGGATTCGAGGCGCTCACCACATTCACCCGGCACTGCAAGATCAACGACACTGGATTCCAGAATGTCATCGGCTCGCGCACCCGCGGGAACGCGATTGACGCAGAGGATCTTTCCGGCGCGGTCGACCAGCAGCAACGTATCCGGGACCGCCTCCGCCATTGAGCGCCATAATTCGAGCCACGACATCCCATCACGGTCGGCAGCCGACCCTGTTTCCTCCTCGGACACTTCCCTCTCCCCAGTATGCTTGACGCCAACCCGACCCTTGCCCCGCGCCGGTCATTGGCTGATAATTGAAGTATAGAATTTCATTCTAGTATCATAGAATATCGTTCTATGCTTACAGAAGTCAAGTATGGAGAAACAAACATATGGTGTACAGAAGAACTGCCCGCAGCGAAAAGATCCGGGCCGAGTCCGAACATCGGATACTGAGTGCTGCGCGGAAGCTGTTCGCTAAACGAGGATACGACGCGACAACCATGCAGGACATCGTTCGAGAGGCGAAGACGTCGATCGGCAACGTGTACTTTTACTTCGCCAACAAGGAGGATCTCCTCAGGGCGTTGCTCGAGTCGGCCGCGCGCGACAACTGGGCGCGCGCAGATAGCGTGATCACACGAATTGGTCCAGGCTACACGCGGATCGCGGCGGTTCTTTACACGAATCTTTGGAGCTTCACCGGGCCCACCCGAGACCTGGCGAAAATTGCCGTCGCAGGAGTCCCCAAAGTCGTTCACTACATCGTGGAAATCCATGCACTGCGAATGCGCGAGCTGCTCAAGGAGAATCTGCAGGACAGATCAGATCTCGAGCTGCAGCTGATGGCTGGTGCGGTTCTGGGTGCCAACCGAATGTTGGTCGAAAGTTTCGTCATGGGTGACATAGACATCGAGCTGCATCCGATGGCAGATTTTCTCGTCAGGTGGCATCTTCGCGCCATGCGGGTGCCAGAGAAGCAGATCACGCAGGCGATGGAGACGGCGGTAGGGCTACTCCCGGATGCTGGTGCGACGGCGAATGCACGCACGTCGCACCAACGCGAAAAGCGCGACTAACCTGCAGCCGCGCAGGCATTTCCGTGATCGATCACCTGCGCGGAGAAGCGCTCCATCTCCTCCAGCTGGGGGCTGGATTGCAGCAGGAGAAGGTCGACGCCCGCATCCGCGAACTCCTGGACGCGTGCTGCGACCTGCTCAGGTGTACCGATCAACCCTGCGCGAAGTCCGCGGTTGGATACGGAGTAGTCTTCAACACTCACCTGCTGCTCCAGCTTCGTGTTCGCGATCCACTCCGCGTAGTTGCCGTATCCGGGCGTACCGGGTGTGACGTTGGTTATCCGCGCGATCTCTTCGCGGGCCTCCCATTCACTGTCTCGCACTATCGAGTAGCCTGCGACGCCGAACTGCAGCGGCGCCAGCTCGATACCGAGCTCCTCGCTTGCGCGGTCACGTAGCCGTTTCATCTCCGCGATCTTTGGTGCGATTCGTTCCGGCGGATCGCCGTGCATGACGTATGCGTCGCACTGACGCGTAATCATGCGCTTCGCGGCGTCGGACTCCCCACCGGCGTATATGGTCGGGTGCGGGCGGGCGCGTCGCGCGACTGGCTTGGGCTCCAGCACAAGCTCGTCAACGTTGTAGTATCTCCCCGTATAGCTCACCGATGGCGTGTGCCATGCTGCTGTCACGACATCCAGCCACTCCGATGTACGAGCGTAGCGATCATCGTGTTCGTCGAACGCCACACCGTAGCGGCGCGCTTCGTCCTTCCACCATGCAGAAACCACGTTCAGTGCTAAGCGGCCGCCGGAGATGCGGTCGATCGTCGCTGCCTGTTTGGCGAGGAGCGCCGGCGGATGGAATGAAGGCCTGACCGCGACCATCACCTCGAGCGTTTCGGTTACTGCGGCAAGAGCGGCGGCGGTGCTCCATGCATCGAGCGAGGGCGCCGCGATTCCCTTGATATCATTGAGCAGAAGCTCCGCGACAAGTGTCATATCGTAGCCCAGCTGCTCGCTGCGCCGAGCAAGTCGCGAGACGTAGTCCCACGACGCCTGCATGTTCTCGTCATCGACGTTGCGCAGCCATCCGCCAAATACGGGCATCCAGTAACCGTAGCGCATCATGCCACCTGCTCTGTCACGAAGCCAGCGCGCTCGGCCAGATAATCGACGAGCCTGACGAATGGATCGAAGCCTATGACGTTCTCGGCGTCGGCAACGAAGTTGGACAGTGCGTTGACGTCATAGAAGTAGTGTTTCCCGTCGCGATCGTCCACGAGGTATTCGATGCCGCCGACATCCAGCTTTGTCGCGCGCGCAATTTCCTCCACCTGAGCTATGATCTCGGCGCTCGGCGTCGCGGCCTCGACGCGGAGACCGGTTTTCGGTGCGTCGACTGCGCATGCGCCGCGCACCAGCTCGACCCCATTGGTCGTCTGGCATGCGTCGGCCGGGCAGAGGTCGAACGATCCAGTTGCCGGATACACGTTGATGCCGTAGAGGTACTTGCCGCCGAGTGTCTCGACGCGCGTGATGTGGCCATCGCGGAGTGGTGCGGCTTCCTGCACGAGCGCGGTGCTATCGACGCCAAGGAAGACGTTGCCGCCGGCGACTTCGCGAGCGAGCGCGTCGCACGTGTCGTACTTCACGATGCCCGCGCCGCTTCCACCGATGTTGGCCTTGACGAGCACAGGATAGCGCAGCCCCTCCGCCGCGCGAACCGCTTGCGCGGGATCGTTGATCACCCGAGCGCGCGGATACGGGAGTCCGAGCGAATCGAGGAGATCCAGCTGCGTCGCCTTGGAGAGTTCGTAACCGTAGCATTCACTGCCATTTACCACCGGAACGCCGAGCCTCTCGCTGTGGCGAAGCCAGTGAAGCGTATAGAACGTGGATTGTGCGTGGCCGCGGAGGTATGCCGACGGACTCGCGCGATTTACGATGAGCGAGTAGGGTGAGCTCTGCTCCGAGGGATCGAACGTGTGCGCAGCAGCGTCGAGTCTGACGTACGGAATCTCGCGACGATCGAGCTCGGCGAATAAAGGCCGGAACCAGTCCGGATGCTCGTGGTAGATCGCGATTGGCTTCGGTGCAAAGGAATCGATAGTCGACATGGCCGGTGGTTCTTGTTTCGGTTGGGCCGCCAACACGATCCGTTGCACTGCAGGGGGAGCGTTTGAGCGCTCACCGCTGGAGACGACAAAGCCCGGGCTACATGTTGTCGCCCGGGCTATCTCGCGTTTTAGCTCATTTTTTTACGTGGCGGCAATTGGCGGCAAATCACCACGAAATCAGTTGTAGATGGATCGTAACCAATATCCGGAACGCTGTCAACAGGCGCGCGGGCGACGAGCCGGCGAACGCACGAAGCACGGCGTTAAACGGCCGTAAATCAGCGAGAAACGATTGTAAGTGTCGCGCTCGCAGCACATCTGCCAACGCGCCTCGGCACCGCTACCCAGCCAGCGCCCGGCATATATCGCGTGAATGCGCCTTGCGGTATCCGTCACTCAGGCGGCGGTCGTCACGATCGAGTCGGTTGCGATAATCGCGCGCCGTGGTGCGAGATACATCCGCGTCGGTGCCGCCGCCCTGGGAATCGATGGTCCGCGCTCGACCGTACCAGTAATCACGCTTTTCCTCATGTCGGTTGAATTCATCAACGACAGAGTCGTCGGCGGGGTAAGCGGGATCCAGTGGCAGAGGCATGATCGAATCGACGGCGGGGGGGACGGAGGACTCCGGTCTTTCTGATTGCTCGGTGTAAGCAACTATCGGAAGGTACTAGCTGAGAGGGCTCCGTGGTCGAAATATTTCCGCCGTCAGCGAGCCTTTTCATCGGACGGTGGCTTAAGAAGGCACCGATGAACGGATCCGCTGCTCGAGAAAACCCACGCGGGGCCGCGCTTCTTCGTTGCCGTTGAATGAGCCACCGTTTATCGAGAGGCACCGGTCAGAATCGAACTGACGAATAGGAGATTTGCAGTCTCCCGCCTTACCACTTGGCCACGGTGCCGTTTGACAGACAGTCTGGAAAGCTAACCGCCTCCGTCGCCCAAGCCCACCCCGACCCGCACCGGGCCGCACCGGGCCGCACTGCTCAGCCAGAGCGTAATAATTGCGTATGACAGGCCATCCACCGCCGCGGAGCTTCGCGGGCTCGACGCTGTTCTCCCAAGAGAGGTGCGACCGTGATTAGCCTGCCGCCAGTGACGAACCACAGGCTGCCAGCCACCATCCTTCTGGTCGTTGCGCTCGTTGTGGTCGTCTCCCTGCTGAGCGCCCTGCTCAAGCTGGCCATGCACCGATCCGAGAGGGCCGCGTTCTGGACCCAGCAATGCCTCAGGCTCATCGGCGTCGTGGTCCTGGTAGCCGGACTGTTCTGGATCTGGGCCGGCGACGCGGGAAACATGACGACCATGGCGGGGCTGCTCACCGCGGGCGTAGCGGTCGCTCTTCAACGCGTGATTACCTCTTTCGCAGGGTACCTGATCATCCTCCGCGGTAAGTCGTTCACTGTTGGAGACCGGATAACGATGGGGGGCGTGCGCGGCGACGTCGTGGCGCTTGGATTCATGCAGACTACAGTGCTCGAAATGGGCGAGCCACCAGGCGAAAAGGACGACCCGCCGGCGACGTGGGTTCGGTCGCGACAGTACACCGGAAGAATCGTGCGTATCACGAACGACAAGATCTTCGACACGCCCGTGTACAATTACACGCGTGAATTCCAGTTCCTGTGGGAGGAGATGCATCTCCCGATCAGCTTCAAGGACGATCGGGCCAGGGCGGAGCAGATTCTTCTGGAAGTTGCGCGAGCGCACACGGTCACCGCCATGAACGACGCGCGTCCAGCGCTCGAGAAGCTACGCCACACATACTCCATCCACGCAGGTATCGATGTCGAGCCGCACGTCTATTATCGGATTACCGACAACTGGGTCGAGCTCAGCCTCAGATTCATCTCGCCCGTGCGGGCGACACGTCCGCTCAAGGACGCGATGAGCCGCGACATCCTCGCAAAATTCGAGGCAGCGCACATCGGAATCGCATCGGGTACATACGAGATCGTCGGCATCCCGCCGATTCGTGTGCAGATGCTCGGCGAGACCGCCCAGCAATCCACTGGCGCACAACAGTAACCGGCCTGCCGCTATTCGCGAGCCACAGGCTTGTCTTGCTCGCCCATGAGGCGCCGCATCGTTATGAGGTTCAGCGAATGGCCGCCATTGAACGAGTGCATCGCGTACGGCACTCCGCTGCTTTCCAGGACGGCGCGCTGCTCCTCGATCGCGTCCTCACCAATGAAGCGGTCGCGGGTTCCGTACACGATGTCGATTCTGAGATTCGGCCGCCGTTCGCCAAGCGCGCGCAGATTGACGTCCTGCGGGATGGCATGGGCCCATGGAACCAGCTGATCGACAACGGCGGACCCCCTGGCGGCCCACCTGGAGACAGCTGGCCCGCCCTGGCTGAAGCCGAGTGCGTGAACCCGGATCGTATCCCGGTCCACTCCGTGGCTCGCGAGCTCCTCGAGGGCCCGCTCATAGAGTGTATCCAGGTAGCCCACTATATCGGTGATCTCAGCCTCCCGGTCCTCGCGCGTCAGCCAGAGCGCGCCCACCTTGCTCGCTGCGGAGTGACCGGGTCGCGTATCCAGATAGAACCGGGATAGACCCTCCGGCACCAGGATCAACCTCGAGTCGTCCTCCAGCGGCTGAAAGGGAACCGCGAAGTCGGCGGCCAGCTGGCTGAACCCGTGGCATGCGATCCAGAGATCACGCACGAGGGGGTTGGGGGCGCCGATCTGGTAATAGCGCGCTGTCCGCGCGACCGTGATGTGGATGGGGGTTAGCTCTGACATAAACGCGTTTTTGGTTAGGCCCAATTATAGCGTGTGTGGTCCCGAACAATCCTACCCAATCGAAGTGTCTCTTCGTATCAAGCTTTCCGCCGCCGTCGGGGTTGCACTCGTAATTCTTCTGGTTGGGGTGGCTTCGCTCTACGCTCTGCGCCAGTCCGCCGCCGCTGCCGCCGCCGTGCAACATTCCGAGCTGGTGCGGGTGCAGCTGGAACGCGCGCTCACGACGATCGTCAACGCCGAAACAGGCCAGCGTGGATACCTCCTAACGCAGGACTCCACCTACCTCCTTCCGTACCAAACGGCGCGCACGGACATGGACCACGAGATCGCGACGATCCGCGAGCTCACGGCGGACGAACCGCTGCAACAGAGCCGCGTCGACTCGCTTGCACTCGTTGCCGACGCGAAGCTCGTGACGATGAACGAGAGCGTGGTGCTCACGCAGTCCGGACGGCGCGATTCGGCGCTCAAGCTTGTTCAGACCGGCCTGGGTGCCGACCTGACAAATCGCGCGCGGAAGCTGATCCAGGCCATGGAGGCGACGGAAGCGACACTTCTCCAGGCGCGGACAGACGCTTACAACAATCGCAAGCTCGCCGTGATCCTCGTGACCGTGATCGGCAGTCTGCTCGGCGCAACGCTCTCGATCATCACGATGCTGTGGCTGCGCACTGGAGTGAAGCAACTGGAAGATACGCGCACCCGGTTCGAGCAGTTGCTCGAGTCCACCGACGAAGGGGTATACGGGATTGACGCGAACGGTGCCTGCACTTTCATCAACTCCGCCGGCGCACGCATGCTCGGCTATGAGAGGAAGGATCTGCTTGGCAGGAATGCACACGACGTCCTTCATCATCATCGCGCTAATGGCTCGGAATATCCTGTGGAGGAATGTCCGATCTACGTTTCGTTACGTAACAACTCGACAGCCAGAATTTCGGACGAGGTATTCTGGTCGCGCACGCAGCATCGGATACCGGTGGAATACACATCATCGCCGATCGTAAACAATGGCCGCACAGTCGGAGCGGTAATCGCATTCAGCGACATCACTACCCGCAGGCGCGCCGAGCGGGAACGGGAGCGCCTCATAGCGGCCCTCGCACGCAGCAACCGGGAACTGGATCAGTTCGCGTACGTCGCGTCGCACGACCTCAAGGCCCCGCTGCGAGGAATCGCCAACCTGTCGCAGTGGATCGAGGAGGATCTGGGCGAGGGCGTGCCGCCTGATGTTGCGGAGAAGATGACTCTTGTACGCGGCCGAGTACAGAGGCTCGAGGCACTCATCGATGGTATTCTGCAGTACTCGCGCGCCGGACGCGTTCGGACGGCGGTCGAGGAGGTGGACGTGGACGCGCTGCTCCATGAAATAGTAGAGTTGCTCGCGCCGCCGCCGGAGGTCTCGGTAACGATCGGACCGAACATGCCAGTGATATCCACCGAGCGCACGCCGCTACAGCAGGTTTTCATGAATCTCATAAACAACGCCATCAAGTACAACAAGCGTCCCGGCGCTACTGTCAACATCAGCGTGCGTGACGCGGGAGGCTATTACGCCTTCAGCGTCGCCGACAACGGACCCGGGATCGAGCCGCAGTACCACGAGCGGATATTCGGGATATTCCAGACGCTGGAGTCGCGTGACAAGGTAGAGGGAACGGGTATCGGCCTCTCGGTCGTAAAGAAAACCGTCGAGCTGCATGGCGGATCTATCACAGTAGATTCAGCACTCGGCGAGGGCGCTACTTTCACATTCGAATGGCCAAAGGTTGCCGAGGAGAACGCTGCTGCATGAGTCCAGATAGAGCTTTGAACCTCGTCCTGATCGAGGACGACGACATCGATGTAATGAACGTGCGCCGCGCTCTCGAGCGCGCCCACGTAACCAATCCCCTCTTTGTTGCGCACAACGGTCTGGAGGGCTTGGAGCTTCTACGAAGCGACAAGGTGCCCGGTGACCGTCGACTCGTGTTGCTGGATCTCAACATGCCGAAGATGAACGGCATCGAGTTTCTCCGCGAGCTACGCAAGGATCCATCGTTGCGAGCGACGCCGGTGGTGGTGCTTACCACGTCGGATGATGATCGCGACAAGGTACAGGCATACGACCTCAACGTGGCCGGATATCTTTTGAAACCCGTGACATTCGTCAATTTTGTCGACGTGATGGCGGCGCTCAACAAGTACTGGGCGTTGGTCGAGCTACCATAAACGCATTGGTGCGATAGCGATGACACTTCAGCCGGCGCGGCGTTGACGGTGAAGCCGCTACAGCTTCTGCTGGTCGATGACGATCTCGTCGATCGGCTCGCCGTGCGTCGCGCTCTCGACAAGGCGGCACTGGGCGATCTGGTCGTGGTGGAAGCCGAGAGCGCGACCGATGCGTTCGAGCAGATAACGCACACAGCGTTCGATTGCGCTTTCTTCGATTTCCGCTTGCCGGATCGCGATGGCGTTGCGCTTCTGCGTGATGTGCGCGCGGCTGGCGTTCGCACCCCCGTGATTGTTCTTACCGGTTTCGGGGACGAGCAAACGGTACTCGACGCGATGAAGGCCGGCGCGACGGATTACGTCGGCAAATCGGCGGTGTCGCCCGAGCGCATCGGGCAGGCGGTGCGTGCGGCGGTGCGTCTTGGCGAGGCGGAGCGGCGCGCCGCCGCATCGCAGGCTGCGCAGGAGCGCTACGCGAATCAGTTGCGCGGACTGGCCGAAGCAGCGGTGGCGGTAAACAGCGCCGGAAATGTGAGTGATCTGCTGACGGCAGCCGCAAAGCACGCATGCCTCATCACTGGCGCTCCCGTAGCGCAGGTACTTCTCAGCGACGCCGTTGCGGGCGAGCTGCTCCCGGACAATCGCGGCGGCTGGCACTCCGTCGAGAATGAAGAACAGCATGCGATGTCATCGCCGGTATCGATTGCAGTTCCTGGTCGCAACGGAGAGCCTATCGGCGAAATGATTCTCGACGTGTGGCCGCACCGCGGCGGGGACGGTGTCGTGCTCGAGCAGCTCGCACGACTCGTTGGAGGAGCGATCGAGAATGTCCGGCTGTACCGCGCAGCGCAACGAGCCGCGCAGGCGCGCGACGATGTGCTCGCAATCGTCTCGCACGACCTGCGCAACCCGCTTCATACGATCGTACTCAGCGCGTCGTATCTCGCGGAAGTCTTTCTCACCGACCTGCCCGAGGCGGCGCTGCAGCAGACTCAGATCATCACGCGAGCGGTTGACCGAGCCAACAGCCTCATTCGCGATCTGCTGGACGTATCGAGCATAGAGGCCGGCGGCTTCGCTATCGAGGCGGAGCCCGTTTCACCAGAAACGTTGTTGAACGACGCGTCTGAAGCAATGTCACCGACGGCTGCTGCCGCACAGGTGACTCTCACCTTCCGCACAGACTCAGATCTGCCAGATGTCATGGCCGATCGTGAGCGATTGCAGCAGGTTTTCAGCAATCTCATCGGCAACGCCATCAAGTTCACACCAGCCGGTGGCTTCATCGAAGTGACCGTCGCGGCGAGTGGCCCGTTCAGCGTGAGATTCGCGGTTCGCGACAGCGGACCGGGAATAAGCGATGAGCATCTGCCGCACATCTTCGACCGATTCTGGCAGGCTCGCGACCTGGCCCGCACGGGCGCCGGGCTCGGGCTCGCAATCGCCAAGGGGATAGTGGAAGCACACGACGGCACGATCTACGCCGCGAGCGAGATGGGCAACGGCACCGAGATCGGATTTGATCTGCCAACCGCATGAACCCGGCTGCGTCCCGCTTTACCCGCCGTTCATTAAACCATGTTCAATACCGAAGCGTTGATCGCACTGCGGACTTTCGCCGCAAGTCCTTCGGGCGTGAACGGCTTCTGGATGAATGCGCTGCCGTCGTCGAGAAAGTCCCGGTTGCGTGAGGACTGCTCGGTATAGCCCGACATTACGAGCGCGGCGACTTCGGGCTCACGCGCGCGAATCCGCGCGACAAGTTCACGTCCGCTCATCTCGGGCATGATCATGTCTGTCAGGAGCAGATCGATTCGCGCCGACTGGTTCTCGAATATTTCCAGTGCTTCATTTCCATTGGACGCCGCGAGGACGGTGTAGCCCGCACGCTCGAGAATTCGTGCAGCAGTAATTCTTACCGGTGCGTCGTCCTCGACGAGCAGAATCACTTCCGCGCCGGTCGTTATCGCGGCATCGGGATTCTGGAGATCGATCGTGGCAGCCTCCTCCGGAACCTTTGGCAGACACATCTTGAACGTCGTTCCCACGCCCGGCTCGCTGTACACCGACAGGTAGCCGCCTGACTGGGTGACTATCCCGTGCGCAGTCGAGAGACCGAGCCCCGTTCCCTTGCCACGTTCCTTGGTGGTGAAGAACGGTTCGAAGATACGCGCCTGAACGGCCTTGGTCATGCCGCTGCCGGTGTCACTCACGGCCAGCATGGCGTACTCGCCGGGAACCTCGTCGGCGCGGCCGTTGCGATCGGCGGCGTCCAGCTTGAAGTTCATGGTTTCTATCGTCAGCGTGCCGCCCATGGGCATCGCGTCGCGTGCGTTGACGATGAGGTTCATCAGTACCTGTTCGAGCTGGCCCGGGTCCGCATTGACGGCGCCCAGAGCCGGATCGAGCGAGGTGTGGACCTTGATGTCGGCTGGGAGAACGCGCCGAAGCATCTGCTCCATTCCTTCCACAACTTCGTTGAGGTCCAGTACGCGCGGCTCCAACACCTGTTGGCGACTGAACGCAAGCAATTGGCGCGTAAGCACCGCTGCGCGATTCGCAGCGCCCATTATCTCCTGGATGTCCGCGCGGATCGGCTCGTCCTTCGGAAGCTCCGACAAGAGAATTCCTGCGTAACCGGTCACTACTGTCAACAGGTTGTTGAAATCGTGCGCGACGCCACCGGCCAGCTGGCCGACTGCGTCCATCTTCTGCGAGTGACGTAGCTGCAACTCGAGCCTGGATCGCTCCGACAAATCGGCCGCAATCATAACGAAACCGTTTGGCTGCCGGTCAGAGTTGTGAATCGTGCCAACGGACATACTCACTTCGACCGTCGTCCCGTCCTTGCGGCAACGGTGCGCGTGCATCTCTGTGAATCGACCTTCGCGAATCGCCAGTTCACGATTGCGCTTCACTTCTGACTGCATCGCGTCGGACGCGAGTGGATACGGCTTGCCGATCACCTCCTCCGCAGTCCACCCGAACAACCGCTCGGCTGCGCCGTTCCACTTTACAATGCGAAAATCAAGATCCGTCGCAAGAATGGCGACGGGTGAGCTGTCGAAGAGAGTGCTGACAAATTCGTTCGATTCACGAAGCGCCACAGCGGTGCGCATAGCTTGCGTTATGTCTTTCACGAGCACGAGCCATGTCATGCGACCGCTGAGCTTCACCGCATGGACGGTGAGGTCGACGTGCATGAGGGTCCCATCCTTCTTGCGATGTCTCGAGCCGTGAATATCCGTCGCGCCGGCTACAACCCGCGCCATATGCTCGTGCACAGAAAGAGCGTCCTCAGGCGGGCGAATGTCGAAGATGGTCATCCGGAGAAACTCTTCGCGCGAGTATCCGTAGTGCTTCACGCCAGCGTCGTTCACCGCGATGAACCTGCTGGTATTCGCGTCGAACGCCCACATTGGCAGCGGATTCGCGTCAAATAGCAGGCGATATTCCTCCTCAGAGGCACGCAAGGCCTCTTCGGCTTGTTTGCGAGCTTCGATGTCGCGGCTGACAGTGACGATCTCCGTCATGTTGCCCCAGACGTGATCGCGCACTGCGCGACCGGTGGTTTCGAACCACACGTATCGACCGTCGGCATGGCGCAGCCGATGCTCCGCGCGCGACGCGCCATTCGCCGCGCGAAGCTGATCCAGCACGTGATCCATTGTCGTCGGATCGTCCGGGTCGCTCAGCTCTGACAGATGGCGCCCTTCGAGCTGTCGCGGACGGTATCCGAGCGTGGCGTAAATCGCGGGTGATACGTACACTATTCGTCCATCCGGTGCATGACGCACGATGACATCCGTCGCGTTGTCCGCGAGGAGCCGATATCGCATTTCCGATTCGGCAACCTCTATGAGCTTACGCTCGCGCGAGGTCTGTTGTCGCGCGATCACGATGATTGCAACCATGAAAATGATCGCCGCTCCGGTAGACATCTCCGTACCCAGTCGTCCGTCGACGGACGCGAAGACGGAACGGACCGAGTCGCGCTGGGTCAGTGCCCACGGCAAGCGATCGAGTCGAGCGGTGAACTCCGCACGTTGCCCAGCGATCGTCACCGATGAATCCGACTTCGTCGCAAATACCGCTGCAGTCGACCGCGGTGCGGTCGACTGCGACCAGGCGCCGAGCAGAGTCGCCCTGGTGCGATCGGGAGTGATTGCGTATTCGAAGATCGAATCTCCCGACGGAACGAGGAGCGATGTCGATGCACTTCTGGATCGCTCCGTCCAGGTGGCGAGCTCGGCGAAGAGGGGCCTCGCGTCGCTGGTCAGTACTACTGCACCAATGACCTGGCCAGTGGTCGAGGCAGGTGGTCCGCCGCTGGGAGGTGCGGCAACGACGCGCTGCGCGAATGCGACAGAAAGGTTTCTGCCCAGGCCGGCAAAGGGACCGATTGTCTTTCCCGAATCAAGCGCCAGTGACGCAATCGCCGCGCTGCGCACTTCGGGCGGCGTTGCCGTTCCAGGCGAGGTACCTATGAGCTTGCCGGATCTGTCAAAGAGCCAGATCGAGCTATAAGGGTGCACTTGATCGAGCGCCGTGAGGCTCTGCAAGAGCGAGGCGGACAACTCCGCCGCGGGATAAGGCGATTCGTGCGGGGAGAGGACGCCGAACAGCTGAGGTTTGTGGCTGCCTGAGGCGGCGAGCAGCCTTGCATCGCCTTCGCGCGCTCTGATCCACGCGTTCGCGCCGGTGGCGGTAAGCTGGGCCGCGACCGACGATCGCGCGGACCACGCATCTAACGATTCCTGACGTAGAGCACGCCGGCGAAGGGCGGCTCCCGATGCAAAGCACAGAGCAATGACGCCGACAAGTACCGCGGTCCGCAGTGGCCTTCTACGCAGTGATTCCACTACTTGCAGCTGTTCATTGGGCATGCGCCCGCCCTGGACGAAAGGACTTGGCGCACCCATATACCGTATACGGAGGCTGTCGCCAATCAGGACTTCCCGTAGAGGTTTCGGCACTTAGCCACTGGACTTGACCGATTCTTTGTGGCGGCCTCGCTGGCGGTGCCGCACGCATCCGGGCCACTCTGCCTGTTGGCGCGTCGACGCTGCCGATCCTCGGGCGGTTGAGTTACGGACGCCGTTCTCCGGGAGCCTTACGGTCCGCTCCGCGTCAACGGTGTCTGGTGACGCCGACCTGCCGGCAGTACTCCAGCACCGGACATGTGGAGCATCTTGGCAGGGCTCCAGTACACACGTGCTTGCCAAACGGAACCAGCAACCGGTTGATCTCGATCCAGTATCTCTTCGGCAACTCGTCTTCGAGCGCAGTTCGAGTCTGTTCGGCGGTCCTCGTCCTGACGTAGCCCCAGCGATTGCTCACTCGCTGGACGTGCACGTCGACACTGATCCGACTCTGGCCTTCTGCGACGCCGAGCGCCAGATTCGCGCACTTGGGACCGACGCCGTGGAACGACATCAGAACGTCTGCATCTGCTGGAAGCGCGCCGCCAAACTCCTCGAGAGTGCGCACCGCGATGTCATGGATCTGCTTTGCCTTTCCGTGGTGAAACGTCGCCGGCGTGATGAAGGCGTCGATCTCGGATACATCGAGGCGCGAGATTTCCTCCGGACCGGGCGCGACTTCGAACAGCCGAATCGCTGCCGGCAGGCTCACCTCGTCACGCGTGCGAATTGAAATGACGCACGCTACGAGCTGTTGAAAAAGAGAGTCGAACTTTCGGTCACGCAACTCGAACATGGCCGCGTCCGCATACTGTGCAACTTCCTTGCGGATGCGGCGAAGTACGGTGGAAATGTCGAATGGAAGCTTGGCCATCGCCGATCGAACTGCACATGACGGGCCGCCCACGACGGACGGCTTCGACAGGCCGCGGTACGGCGTGGGAACGACTGCGCTTACCGATCGACACCCACGGACAATACGAATAGACGTGGTTGACCCGGCGTGAGAAAGCGCTCGACCGGGGCATCGTCAGGGTTGTCCGGCGGCGGACCGCCAGGCGGCCCCTTTGCGTTCTGTGCGTATACGCCGAAGCTGGCATACTGTCGATCGAAGAGATTGGTTACGTACGCTCGCAGCGTCATGTGCGGAAGACGTGCGATGAACCGCAGGTCGGTGACACTATAACCAGGCAGCTGCTGATGAACGTTTGCCTCGTCACCACGCATGTACTGCCCGGACACACCATGCAGCTCGACGGCGGCTTCCACGACGTTTCTGGAGATGGCGCGCGTGAAACCGAGGCCGGCGCTCGCTCTCTGCGCCGGCGAATTGGGCAGTCGATCGCCCGGCTCGACCGGCGGCTCGTTGTCGAGCGCCGAAGCAAGCTGTACCGTTGTGCGATACGTTGCTGCGACGTAGGAGTACGAGCCGTAAGCACGCAGTCCGCCAGATAATCCGAGTGACCCCGACAGATCCACTCCCGCGCGTCGTGTGCGCGCGACATTCTGAAAAAACCCCGTCGTAGCCGTCGGCTGCACGAAGAGAATGTCGTTGCGAACGTCGGAAAGAAACGTCGAAAGGCTGAAATTTGTCTGCACCGTCGGGTCAAGCTCGAAACCCGCTTCATAGTCCAGGACAGTCACGGGCTTGAGGGGGGGATCCGCGCCCAACGCGAATGGAAGCGAGCACGGTGCGGTCGCGTCTGCACATGAAAGCTCCAACGCCGCAGGCGCACGGAAACCGGTATTGAACGCCGCATATGCACGAACGGCGTCGCTCGGGCGATAGTTCAGGCCAATTCTTGGGGACGGGCGCCGGTAGCTACTGACGCCGCCGTTGCCGGGATCCAGAAGGTCGGTGATCGGAAGCCGCACGTAATCGCCACGTATCGCCGCTGTCATCGACAGGGATGATGTGAAGGCAATCGCCGTCTGGGCGTAAAACGCCGCATTGTCCTCATGCGTTCTGACGTCAGTGCAGAGACCGGTCGGGATGACACATCCAAGATCGGCGAGATCCGCGCTGTCGGCGGGAACGCCTGGTCGGTCCACGGCGAGGAAGTGGTATCCGACGTTCGCGTGGCTGTACTCTGCCCCGACGGTCAGTGTCGTAGCGAGTCCGTAGACCTGCGTGAGACGCGTCCACTCAGCAAGGCCGCCGGCAGAAAGATTGCGCACGAATCCGTCGGAGTTCGGCGGTATGATATTTCCGTTGTACTGCGCGTAATCGTTACGGCGCCAGAACACGTTGCCACTGAGCTGACCACCGCCAACGTATCGCTGCCCGCGCAGTGCAAGATCCAACGCTTCGGGTTGAAAGAAATCGCCAGGTGTATAGTTGATTCGCGGGTCCCGAGCCAGGTAGCTCTCCGGGAGCGAGCCTGCCTCGAACAACCTGTCCTTGGCGTATGTCACGCTCAGTACCACGTCGCTCGAGTCGCGCTTGCGTCCGATATTGCCGAACAGCATGCTGGTGTGCGCGCTGGTCGCCTGTCGCCAGCCCTGTTCATCGGAAAGTCGTGCGGTCAACAGGCCATCGATACCGTCTGTCATGCCACTGGCTTTCACATGTGCGCTGCGGTAGCCATAGGGCCCGGTGTCGAGATCCGCTGACGTTCGGGCACTGCTGTCGCCGCGATCGGTGAACAACAGCAGCGAGCCGGCCAGGCTGTTCTTTCCGAAGATTGCACTCGGACCGCGTACCAGCTCCGCGTGACTGACGGCGTCCATTGGAATGAGATCGAAATTGACTTCCTGGGCATCGGGCTCGTTGATGCGCACTCCATCGAGAAAGACACTTACGCTCTGCGGCTGGCCGACAACTGGGGACACGATGAAACCACGCAGATCGAGCTCGGGCTGCAGCCGCGAGCCTTGATCATCGAAGAGCGTGACACCGGGTAAGCGTTGAAGCATCTCATACGACGCGGCGGGGCCAGCCGGTGCAGCGTCGATCTTGATGTCGTCTACCTGGGACGGCGTCCGTTTATCTACGCCTATCACACGACTGTTTCTGATGACGACAGGAACCAGTCGAGCTGGCTCGGAGCGATGTGTGGTGTCTGCGCGGCTGGTGTCCCGTTGCTGCGCTGAAGCTTTATGTGTGACTGCCGACAAGCAGAGGCCAAACGCGAGCATGGCCAGGGAAATACGCACGACACCCCTCTAACTCCCAAGGTGGTTGCGGCGTCGATGAAACGTCGCAAACATGCGCCGCTTACGCGAACGACGCATTTTCGCTTCACCGACATTGCAAGACCTATTCCTCGCCTTGAACTACACCAGCGGAGATAGGTCGCGAGGTCACGCAGCTCACCCCGCCTCACTTGACCGGTCCGAGTGGGTGCTCGGCTCGTGCCATACGCGGCGCCATGCGTAACCTGAGGATGGTAAATTCCAGCATGGTAATGAACCAGCTTGCAACCGATCTGCTTGTGCCAGGAGTATCGATCGCCGAGAAGGTTGTGCGATCGGTGCTCGTCTACGGGTTTCTCATAGTATTGCTGAGAGTCGCCGGCAAACGAACGCTGGGACAGCTCACGTCGTTCGACCTCGTCGTGCTGCTACTGCTATCCAACACGGTACAGAATGCAATTATCGGCAACGACAACTCGCTGGTTGGTGGATTGCTGGGTGCGGTCGTGCTTATCGCGGCGAATTATGTTGTTGTCCGACTGCTCTACAATCATAGAAAGGCGGAGCGCGCCATTGAAGGAAGCACGTCAATACTCATGCATCATGGCAAGTTCATAGACGGCAACATGAAGCGCAATCTGATCACGAGAGCGGAGCTCGAGAGTGCTGCGCGCAAGCAGGGAATCGGACGCATGGCGGACGTGCGCGTCGCACGACTCGAGACAGAAGGCGCATTGACGTTCGAGCTGGAGAGCCCGACGGAGCACGACAAGCATCTCTCGGATCTCATCACGCGGCTCGAGCGCATCGAGGGAATGCTGGAGCGACTTGAGGCATCCGGCAACAGCCAGGAAGCCAATGACTAGTCCCCCGGAGCGACTTTGAGAATCTGGCACGGCCGGCACGCCGCGCCTCTTGTCATCATATGGGCAGTCGCGCTCGCGCTCGCGGCGGGCCTTTACAAGATCGATGACATTCAGCCTGCACTGTCCGATCTATTCCGGCCCGTGTACTTCATCATCGCTGCGATCGCGCTGTTGCTTACGTGGAAGTGGTTCAGAGAGCGCGCGGGTGGAAAAAGGCATGATCGCAGGCGCCGCGACCGGCGTCATGCGGATCGGCGCGATGAGGATGATGCGGGATACTGAAACGCGAAGCTACGCCGCTGCTGCGTCGCGCACGCCAGTCAATTGCTCGTTTACCCAGGTAAGTGACTTGGTGTAGAGCCACGCCATTTGCATGGGTAGCACGCCGAGCGATGACGCGAGGACGTCGACATGATCCCACTCGCCACGTTGATAGGCGTCCGCCAGCAGCAACGGCTCGGCGTAAGGGCCCGTACCTTCCATGACCGCCTGTCGAATCTCGTCCGAAACGCTGACCCGCGCGAGTACGTCGCGCATCGGCATCCGGAGAAGAACGTCGAGCATCGAGAACAGGCCCGTCATGAAGAGCGCCTGCGGATGACGCACCTGCGGACTCGATTCGGCGATGAGCTCGCACAGCCGTGCACGCAGGAGCGCCGCGTACACGAGCTGATCGCTCACGTCGTTGCCCGTGACCATGGATGAAACCATGAGCAACGCGAGCCAGCGATACAGCATCTGACGCCCCACCATGCGGATGGCGTACCCGATCGAATCGATCCCGCGGCCACCGACCGAGGCCGAGTTCACAATACGAAGCAGCTTGTAGGTAAGTGTTGGATCGGAACGGAAACCGCTCTCGATCGCAGCGTCCGGCGTTTCGTGATCCCGCAGCATGTTGAGCAGGCGGAGCATGGCCGCCTGGCCTACTTCGATCTCCTTGCGCGTGACCAGCTCGGGACGGCGATAGAAGTAGCCCTGAAAAAGATCGAAGCCAAGCTTCATGCACTCCTGGTGCATGTCCATCGTCTCTACGCGCTCGGCGAGAATCTGCAGCTTGAACTGACGTAAGCGGCGTATCAATGCAGCAAGCTCGCCGGGCTTCCTGTGAAGCACGTCGAGCTTGACGATTCCAACCGTGTGGAGCAGTGCATCGAACGACGGGTCGTCGACGTAATCATCCAGCGCGAGCTGATATCCGTTCTGTGTGAGCCGGCGGCAGGCTGCGACTACCGCCGCATCGTTGCCGACGGTTTCCAGCACTTCGATCACCACTTTCTGGGGTGGAAGAAGCTCGACCTGTCCGTCCAGCAGAAACTCGCGCGTGCAATTGACGAATGCACGGTAGCCGTCCGTGAGGTCGTCGAGCCCAATGTCCAGAAAGGAGTGGATGACCGTATCCGTGCACATCGCATCGGCCGCCGCGCCGTCGGCGATCGTCGAGAGCGCGGTGTTGCGATAGAGCAACTCGTAGCCCGCGAGGGTGTCGTGGCGATCGAAGATCGGTTGGCGCGCTACGAAGACGTCAATCATGGCGTGAGAAGGATACGGTTCCAGTTTTTTTGGACAACCAGTACAACTCGGTCGTAGCTCCGGGATGTACCGGGGCAATCTTAATTATCGGCTCGCCAACCGATTGGGTCAGCGCCGGAGATCAAGCCTACGCCGCGGTTTTGAGCGCGGCGAACAGATTGCCCACTGCCTGGATGACCCGCTCATTCCCTTCACGCATCAGAGCCGCAAGGATGTGTTTGCACACTCTATCCCGCCACAGGTAGTCGCCGCAATCACAGCGCGGGTGCGATGAGGAATACAGATCGACCCAGTGCTCGTGGTCGCCCCCAACGATCCGATAACGCCCCTCTCCCACGTGCTCTGCGCGGAGTCCCAGGGAGCGCTCCAGGCGAGCTACGTCAACGCCTCCAGCAGCCTCAAAATCGATCATTGGAGTACGCTGGGCGAAGTCATTCTCTAGCATGCTAACCTCTTTGATATCAATGTCTTAAGTCAGACTATCGATACCCCGGAAGTCACATATTTGTTGCAGTCAAACGAGCGTTCGAAGCTACCGTCCGACGCCCGAGAAAACAATCGCGCCGGTGGGCGCCGGAACGCCCCCATCCGGCTCCTCGGTCACCGCGACCCGTCGCAAGGTCCCAGGTTCCATCGGGTGCTTCGTGGCCATTATCGCCGAGCCGGTCGAGTCGGGCATGAACGTACCGGCGGAGACAGGCGGGGCGCCACGCGGTATCAGCCAGACCTGGTAGGTCATCCCATTTGGCGGACGCTTGAGGTTTGACGCATACATGATAAACATCTGCTTCTTCTGATCCCAGAACATTCGTCCCATCGGTTGTGCCGACGGATTGCTGACCAGATCGATGACCCTGGTCTGCATTCCGGTAAGCGCGGCGATGAGACTGTCCTTCTGCGCAACCGAGGCGCTGAGCTGAGCCACCTTCGCCTCGAGCATGGAATCGTGCGATACAGACGCGGTCTCAACAGTGGATGGCGCCCTGCTCCGCCAGCTGTAGATCCCGAATGCAGCAATCACAACAGCGGCCGCGAGCGCGACGGTTCCAGCGATTCGACCGATGGGAAGACGTGCTCGCGGCTCGAACGGAATGACGTGTACAGGGGTTGGACGCGAGCGACCCGCGCCTGACGATGCTGGCGCTGCTGGCCGACGAACAGGAGGCGGCGCCTGCTTCGGCCTGGACACGGTCTGATCAGGGTCCGCCGAAGCCGGTCTGGACGCAGGGCGACCGGCGTGGGTGGCAGCAGCGCGCGCCACGAGCCGCGAACGGATTCCGGCCGAGCGACCCCGGTTCATAGGGAGCAATGGTGTGAGCCGCGCAAGCTCGGCTGCCACAGCTTCCATTGCGGCGAGTCGAGCGGAGACTTCGGGATCGACCGCTGCGGCGACGTAGAGATCGGCTTCTTCGCCGGGCGCGAGCGCACCCAGTGCAGCACCGGCGACGTCGTAAGTCTGATCCAGCTCTCCTGTTGGCACGCCTGAGTCCGGCTGTGGTTGGCCGTCAGTCTCTGGCTCATCACCCTGAGCGGGTCCGCGGGGCATTTCGTCGTCCTGGCTCATGCGCGGCCCTCACGCAAATTGATCAGCATGTCTCGCAGCTTCTGCATGCCGAGCCGCATTCTCGTCTTGATCGTGCCGAGCGGCTCGCCGAGGAGATCAGCGATCTCCGACTGGGTGAGCCCGCGAAAGTAGGCAAGCTCGAGAGCGTTGCGCTGATCGTCCGGAATGCTGGCCAGGGCTTCGAAGACCAGATGGCTGCGCTCGGCGCCTTCAAGTTGCTGGGATGGATCGGAGTGAGGATCGCGAATGAGGGAAAGATCGGTCGAGATATCTTCGCGATTTCGTTTACGGCTTCGGAGCCGATCGAGCGCGCGGCTCCGACCGATCGTGAGAACCCAGGTTCTGACTGTGCCCCGTGACGCGTCGTATGAGGATGCGCGCTGCCACACCTGCCAGAAGGTTTCCTCCACGACGTCCTCCGCGCCATCCGCGTCTCTAAGGAGGTGAGCTACGAGGGAATAGACAGGTTGCGACCACCGATCATAGAGCGCAGCCAGAGCAGACTCATCGCCATCGGCGATCCGCCTCATGAGCGACGCATCGTCGCTCGATGTCGTGGCAGCCGGTCGAATGGAGTACGCCTGGTCCTGGCGCGACGGATTCATTGCCAGAGAATCTACGACGTGGCACCGGGGCGGGCCATGCGGTTATGCACCGCCTTGATCACAATGTTTCGCGCTCCGCGGGAGGGAGGTGGCTGAATCGAACGAGTTACGCAGGGGACGCGGCTAGCGTCTCTACAATGGGTAGCGTTCCTCTCGAATCTGGCTGCGTCGATAGCGGCCATATGTCGATACGAGCCGATCAAAGTGGAGAACATGGTATGGCGAAGATCCTCGGTCTGACCGGATCGTTTGTCGGTGGCTCAATCGGATGGTGGCTTGGAGCATTCATGGGAACGATGACGGCCTTCATGCTTTCGATAGTCGGGAGCGGGGTCGGATTATTCGTTGGCCGCTGGATCGCCGCCGAATACGTGGGTTGATCCGGTCAAGCCTGCACGAACGGGCTTGAGCCAACTACACATGGTCATGCGAGCTTTGACCATGTTCACGCGCTCATGGTTCGCCGCACTGTGCGGTTGTGCAATCGCGGCATGCTCGGGTAGTCACACGCTGACGGCGCAGAGCGTCGCGTCCAGCAAGATGCCGGTCAGTATAAGGGGCGAGTTTCGCGAAGACGGCTCCTGTCAGGTGTTCGCTGATGGAAGGGCGATGTTCAATCCTGCTGACAGCGCCCGGACGTTGTACATACATGATGGCATTCTCAGTGCCTTGCCGTCTGTGTTCGACGCACATGAGATCTGGTGTGGTCTTCGCGGGCCCGAGCAACTGATGGCACCGCTCGACCTCAGTGCGCGCCGCTTAATGGTGTTGCTCTACGCACCGAGCGGCAAGCTGGTGCAAGCTCGCAGCTACGAGGTAGGAACCGGAGCTGCCACGACGGAGAACGCCGATCATCTGGCAGGAGTTGCGGTGTTCGGGGTGCAGCGGAGAAGTGCCCGATCACGCACCAAAACGCGGCTTGGTTATCTCGAGGGAAGGCGTGGAGTGGTGGAGATAACGCACGTCGACACCGGTCGGGTGGTGGGCACGTTCGCGTTTGTTGCGCGGGCGACGCAGTGACGTTGACGTGTGTCGATGGCGAGAAGGGTGTGCCGATGCTACGGATTTACGACGGCTGATGCCAGATCGACGCTCGGAAGAAGAGCCTGGATCTGCTTTTGGACTTCGGGGTCCGCGGATTTGAGTGCATCGTGTGCATAGCGTGCGTAGACCTTGGCACTGTCGGTCTGAGCGGTCTGAGCGAACGCTGCGCTGAGCAAATAGTCCAGCTCGCTACGCGGCTGATAGCGACCCATCGCATCGAGCGGACCCTCATAAGCTTCACGGAGCGTCGCGATCGCTCGGACAGGCTGATTTTCGGCGAGCTCGGCGCGTGCTTGCCATGCGACGGTCTCCGTCCAGCCGGCCACGCCCCAGCGTGCTGCCGCGAACTCTCGTTCCGCCTCCGGATAGCGTTTGCCGATGAAGGCTACCAGACCGAGCAAGTGGTGATGCAGCCGTCGATCGCGTCCGTAGTAACTGAGTGCGCTCGTTATGCGAATGGAATCGGCGAGCGCCTTGAGGCGAAGAGTGTCGCCGCTTCCGGCGAGAGCATTTGCCTCGATGGCACGTGTCCAGCAAAAATATCTTGCGCGATCGCCGGCAAGGACAGCGTCAGAAGCGTCCGGGCTTGGGCTCGGAATACTGCTGAAATACTTGTTGAAGGCGCGTGAAACGCCGGCAAAATCGCCGAGTCTGCCGAGTGCATCGATCTGTTCGAGACGAAGGACGTAGTCCGCAGGTCGGTGCGAGAGATAATCATCAATGCTGCGAATGGACGCGCGCATCTGGCCCCGCTCCCGCTGAACGAGCGTGTGAATGTCAAATGCGTCGGCGTCCCTTCCATGCGCTTCGGGCGAATTGTGTAATGTACCATGTGATGGCGTGGCGTTCCGTCGCTGTACGAGCGACTCGGCGTCATCGAGTCTTCGCCCACTGATGAGCGTGCGGGCGAGGCGTATCTCGTAGTATCGCTCATTGCCGCTCAGCATGAGCGCACGGCGTTGCGCATCGATGGCGGCGGCGTGACGACCAGCGAAATCCAACGCCGTGCTGAGAACTGCCCAGGCATGCGGCAGATCAGGTTGAAGGTGCACCCCGCGCTGCGCAACGCGTTCACCGCCGGCCTCGTCGCCGCGGAACGTGTGCACCGTGACGAGCGCATCAATAGCGCGGCACGGAACGCACGGGCCACTACCGGCGCTGATCGCCAGCGAGTCGAGCGCCAGCTGTTGCTCGTAGGTGGCCTGCATGCCGGCCCAATCGCCCTCGTTGTACAGCACTGCGCCGAGCATGTCGTAAGAGCGGGGGTCGTGGGGATAGCGGCTTACCAGCGCCCGCGCGAGGCGTTCACTACGTGCCATCTCTGCATTGTGCAGTGCGGAGTCGATTGCCTGCGTCTGCGCGTCCCACGGCGTGAGACGGACGTGAAGCAGCGCCTCGCCGAGTCGCGCGGCAACGGCGCTATCATCATCTGCCGTAGCTATATCGCGTCGTTTGACGATTGCATCGGCGAATTCGGAATCGAGCGCGATTGTAGCATCGAGCTCCCTCTGCTCGTCGCTGAATCGTCCGGCGTCTTCTGCCTGGAGGGCGCGCACGAAGTGCTGATAGGCGAGAACGCTCGACGTCTCGACCCCTGAAAAGCGCGCGCCTGCGGCGTCTTCGCCACTTCCTTCGACAATTCGAGCGGCTGCCTGCGCAGCAAGCGTGATTGGATCGGAGCCTGTCACCGTGAACGAACGAACGGTGCGACCCGTGCCGACGTTGCGAACGGCGATATCGAGCACGAACGTTCCGGCGCCATGGGTGAAGCCACCTCGGACGGCGAGCGTGGCACCGACTCTATGGGCGATGTCCAAAGCGACGTCCGGAGCGAGCGCGCCGGTGATTGGAAGCTCCGCGCGGGCCCGCGTATCGCGCACGCGAGTGGGAGCTATCACCTCGGCGTTGGCCTCGCGGGCTATGTCGGACGCGAGCATCTGTGCGAACCCGTCTTCCAGCCACGCCGACGAAGTATCTCGATTGAGATTGTCGATATCGGTAATAGCGATCGCGGCCGCGGAAGATTCGGCGCCGCCCGCACGGGTTCGGAGGTGCACGAATCCGAACCCCGTCATTCCGATGATCGCGAGTGTCGCGATGGCGGACGCAATCCAGTGACTCGTGAAACGTGCGCTTGCGTGGCGAAACGGGCCTTGAGTGCTGGACGACAATGCAACGGGTGTCGCGGTTTGCGTCGACGCAACGATTGGTTCCGCATCGAGACGCTCGTCGGCCACACCCGGAAGCGGCGCCAATCGTACCACCGATATTGTCTGCGGCTCGATGGCAGCGGCCGCATCGTAGCCGGCGTCGAGGTGCTCCTTGATCCTCGCTGCGAGCGCGACGACGGCCGGCGCCGGGCTCGTGCCGTGCTCGTGCTCGAGTCTGGTCGCGAGCAATTGATATGCGGCGAGGGCCGCGCATCGACCGTCGTGGGTTCGGGAGGCGCGTAGAGCGTTGAGAAGAT
Organism: uncultured Gemmatimonadales bacterium; assembly: GCA_963731305.1. Taxonomy (GTDB): domain Bacteria; phylum Gemmatimonadota; class Gemmatimonadetes; order Gemmatimonadales; family Gemmatimonadaceae; genus Fen-1247. Next base: position 432,931 of record CAVSUQ010000007.1, read on the forward strand.
GCAGTGCGGCTTCAGCGGATGTAGGAACCAACTCCAGCCAGCGGCGCGCGACGGTGGCGCACCTGTCCCAGTTGCGACCCGCCGCCACCGTCATGCACTCGGCTGCACAGGCCCTGGTGAACGCAAGCTCGAGGCGGGAGCGCTGTCCGGAAAGCCACTGCTCGAACGAAACGGATTCGGGGATATGGATTCCGTCGAGAAACGGGCCCTTGTAGAGCTCGATAATGCGCTCACGATCTCCTCTCGCCGCAGCAGCCTGCAGCTGCACTGCGTCCACTTCCAGCGCGACATCGTGCGCGAGTGAAATCTCAGCGCGATGCGACGTTACGGAGTCTGCGCCAAGCACGTGACGCAGGAACCACAACGCGTTGCTCAGGGAATGTCGAGCGCGATCTACGTCCTCATCGCCCCAGAACATCTCGACGATGGTGGCGCGAGGGGTCGGCGGCTGCGCAAGAGCCAGGTATGCGAGCAGCACCAATTTGCGCCGTTGGGAACCCGGCACTTCCTCGTCGCCGGCACCGCGCACCAGAGCGAGCCTGCCTAGCGTAAACAGATGGAAACTGTTAGGGCGCAAGGAGTTGACGTCAGGATTTAAGGTGATTCGCCGCCTTGGACCAGGAGCTCGTTGCAAGGAGGAAGGAGGAAGCTACGCCGCACGTCACGCTTCGCCAGTTGGTGAGATGGGCCGACGCGCGGATTGCGGCGTGCAGACACGGCATATCTCACCTCCTGAGGAGGGAAACATGAGAGTAGACATATGGAAGTGCTGAACTGCTGCGTCGCGAACGCAGTTCGCGACGCACTTCTCGTGCATCAACAAAGCCACGGGCGCGGGCCATCCAGTACAAATCGTGAACGCCGGGGAAGGTGTCTCGAGTACGGATGTTCACAGGCCTGGGCGCGCTCGAACAGCCGGACAGGACTACAGGCGGCCAGCGCGGCGCGAGAAACCGCGTTGTGACCGTCGCTGCGCTACATCAGTACTTAGCCAGATAATTGTCCAGCTCCCACTTGCTCACCTGGGTCATGTACTCGCTCCACTCCTCACGCTTGGCGGCGAGGAAGTGACGAGCGACGTGCGGGCCCAGCGCATCGCGCACGACGTCGTCCTTCTCGAGCTCGTCGCACGCTTCGTTGAGATCGTGCGGCAGGTCATCTATGCGCAACCGTCTGCGCTCACGATGTGACATCTCCCGGATGTTTTCATTGACGGGCTCGCGATAGTCGGCGCGGGTCTCAATGCCATCGAGGCCGGCGGCAAGCATGACCGCGAGTGCGAGATACGGATTGGCGGACGGATCCGGCGCACGGTGCTCGACGCGAGTGCCGACCTGGCGACGCGCAGGAATACGCAGCATCGGCGAGCGATTGCGCATCGACCATGCGACGTTGGCAGGCGCTTCGTAGCCGGTTAAGAGGCGCTTGTACGAATTGACGAGCGGGTTGGTGATGGCTGTGTAGCCGCGCGCGTGCTTCAACAGTCCACCGATGTAGTAGAGAGCGGTTTCGCTCAGCTCGTACTGCCCGTCAGCATCGTAGAATGCGTTATCGCTCCCCCGAAATAGCGACTGATGCGTGTGCATGCCGCTGCCACTCTGCCCAAAAATCGGTTTGGGCATGAACGACGCAACCAATCCGAATTGCTGCGCGACGTACTTGACCACGAATCTGAACGTCGTGATGTTGTCGGCGGTGTGCAGCGCGTCCGCGTAGCGAAAGTCGATCTCGTGCTGCCCGTGCGCTACTTCATGATGCGCGGCTTCCACCTCGAAGCCCATCTTTTCGAGCGCAATCACGATCGCGCGCCTGGCCTCCTCGCCAAGGTCCGAAGGGGCAAGATCGAAGTAGCTGCCGACGTCGTGCGTCGCGGTCGACGCATCCCCCTCGACGCCCGGCCTGAACATAAAGAACTCGGCTTCCATCCCGGCGTTCATGCGGAAGCCCATGGAATCTGCGCGCGCGAGGGCGCGCTTCAGAACCCAGCGCGGATCGCCCTCGAAGTGGTCGCCGTCGGGAGTGTGGACATCGCAGATGAGCCTTGCAACTCGGGCGTCCGGATCCCCCCAAGGGTAGACCTGGAACGTAGAGAGATCAGGGACCAGCAGCATGTCCGACTCCTCGACACGGACGAACCCTTCTATAGAAGAGCCGTCGAACATGACGTCGCCATCCAGAGCCTTCTCAATCTGCGAGGACGGGATCTCCACGTTCTTGTTGATACCCAGGATATCGGTGAATTGGAGCCTGAGGAACCTCACCGATTGCTTCTTTGTGATGTTCAGAATATCCGATTTTTGCAATTTTGATCTCATTTTGCTTGCGATAGACGGTTGAAATATGCATATTGACACTTCAATTGTGCAAGTATTGCAACTTTTCACTATCACTCGGCGCCCGCCCGCCTAAATCAATGCCCACTGCCCGCCAGCTAGCCCTCCAGGACATCTCAGCCCGTGTGACCGACGAGTCGGCCGCGCCGGTCCCACTCCGCACGTCGGAGTACTTTGGCGTCAATACTTTTGGCGCGCGTCAGATGCGCGAGAAGCTTCCGAAGGAGGTCTACGTGAAGCTCCTATCGGCCGTCCGTCAGGGGAAGAAGCTGGATCGCGACATCGCGCCCACAGTCGCGCAGGTCATCAAGGATTGGGCGGTCTCGCGAGGCGTGACCCACTTCACGCACTGGTTCCAGCCTCAGACCGGACTCACTGCGGAAAAGCACGATGCCTTCCTCACCTTCGACGAAGACATGGAGCCGATGGAGTCGTTCTCGGCCGCGCAGCTGATCCAGAGCGAGCCCGACGCCTCGAGCTTTCCATCCGGCGGCCTTCGCGCCACTTGGGAAGCGCGCGGCTACACGGCGTGGAATCCGGCGAGCCCTGTATTCATCGTAGAGAGCGCAGGGGCGCGGACACTGTGCGTTCCATCGGTGTTCATCGGCTACAATGGCGAGGCGCTCGATGAGATGACTCCGCTGCTCAGAAGCTCGGATGTGCTCTCGCAGAAGGCGACGGATCTGCTCGAGCTGATGGGCGACAAGAACGTGCGCAGAGTCTACACCACGCTAGGCGCCGAGCAGGAGTATTTCCTCATCGACCGCACGTTGTTCGCGATGCGACCGGATCTGGTGATGGCGGGACGCACGCTCATCGGCGCACCGCCGTCGCGCGGCCAGCAGCTCGAAGACCACTACTTTGGCGGGATCCCCGAGCGCGTGCAGGCGTGCATCGCCGAGGTCGAGCATGAGCTCTACAAGCTCAGCGTTCCCATAGTAACGCGGCACAACGAAGTTGCGCCGTGTCAGTTCGAGATGGCGCCGATGTTCGAGGAGAGCGACATCGCCGTCGATCACAACCAGATTGTGATGGCGACACTGCGTCGTGTGGCACTGAGACATGGCCTGCAGGCGATTCTCGCGGAGAAGCCGTTCGCCGGTGTGAATGGAAGCGGCAAGCACTGCAACTGGGCGATGGCCGTTCGCTCGGATGACCCTGCGTCGGACGGGATGAATCTTCTCAAGCCGGGCAAGACTCCGCATCAGAACATCCGCTTCCTGCTCTTCCTCGCTGCTGTGCTCCAGGGAGTCAACAAGCATGCCGGCTTGCTGCGTGCCGCGATCGCGACTTCAGGAAACGAGCATCGCCTGGGCGCGAACGAAGCTCCGCCGGCGATCATATCGGTATTCATGGGTACGATGCTCACGCGCGTGATCGAGGAGATCATCGAAGGCACGAGTACGGCGAGCGCAGATCAGCAGATGATCGGACTCGGGGTCGCGAAGCTGCCGGAGATCGAGAAGGACAACACCGACCGCAACCGCACGTCGCCATTCGCTTTCACGGGCCAGAAGTTCGAGTTCCGTGCGGTGGGTTCGAGCCAGAGCATCGCTTTTCCGATCGTGCTGCTCAACGCAGCTGTCGCCGAGGCGATATCGGAGATCACCGACGAGCTGCGCGCGGAGCTAAAGGACGGCAAGCATGACGCGAAATCGATCGACGACGCGGCGCTCAAGGTGGTGCGCAAGTCGTTCAAGGCGAGCACCGCTGTTCGCTTCGAAGGTAACAACTACTCGGACGAGTGGGTGAAGGAAGCGGAAAAACGCGGATTGCTGAACCTGCGCCGCACTCCGGAGGCACTGCAGCAGCTGGCGACGAAGCAGTCGCGGAAACTGCTTACCTCGCTCGGCATTTTCACGAACGAAGAGCTCGACTCGCGCTACCATGTGCGTCTCGAGCGGTACACGAAGGACATGCTGATCGAGCTCCACATGCTTCGCGAGATGGTGGATACCTACGTCGTGCCGGCCGCGCTTGGCTACGCCGGGCTCGCTCGCGACTTCCGCCGCACAGGCGAAGAGTGCGGGGATCAGCAATGATTCCGCAGATCGGCATTGCCAACAAGGTCGGCGCGATGATCGAGGATCTGCTCGAGCATCGCGACACGCTTGCCGAGGTGATTGCGAAAGCGGAGTCGATGCACGACGATCCTGGTGCGCAGGCAAAGCTGCTCACGGGGAAAGGCGCCGACACCATGGCCAACGTCCGCGAGAAGTGTGACGAGCTCGAGCTGATGGTGAGCGACAGTGATTGGCCGCTACCGAAGTACCGCGAGATGCTCTTCCCGGTCTGATCAGCAAGAGTTTTCCCTCGAGCTGGACGGCATCCCGTCCAGCTCGAGCTCCGCCTGCAGATCGCGTCCAATCCGCAGGATTCCGTCGAGCGTCATGTCGATATCCTCGATTCGCGCTCGATGATTCACATTCGCGAAACGGATCGCGAACTTGCCATCGACGACGGTACTCGACGGAACCGCGATTCCCGACTCCTGCAGCCGCAGCAGGATCTCCGTGTTCATCATGTCGAGTTGTTCATCGCCAACATTCGGCGGCGCATATCGGATGCACGCTATGTTGAGCGGCGCTGGCGCCAGCAGCTCGAGATCTGGATCCGCTGCGACGCGCGCGGCGAGGTACTTCGTCTGCGCTACGTTCTGCTCGATGATGCGCACGAGCTTGTCGACTCCGTCCGCCTTCAGCGAGAGCCACGCCTTCAACGCCTTGAAGCCACGAGTGAGGTCGATGCCGCGATCTGCGAATGGAAGACCTCCCGCAATTACGCCGCGCGTTGCCGCCGCGAGATAGCTCGCGGGCGCTGCATATGTCGCCTTGTGCACTTCCGGGTCGCGCACCAGAACACAAGCGCACTCGAACGGGAGACATCCCCATTTGTGAAGATCGAAGCCGAGCGAGTCTGCACGCTCGAGACCCGCAACCTGCGGACGCAGCGACTCCGACAGATACGCGAGGGCACCAAACGCACCGTCGACGTGAAACCAGAGATGCTCGCGCTCACAGAAATCGGCGAGAGCGACGAGGTCATCGGTCGCACCGGTATTTACCGTGCCCGCAGTACCGACGACGCAGAACGGCATCATTCCAGCGGCGCGATCATCGGTGACCATTTCTGCCAGCGCGAGTAAATCGATTCTGTAATCCGCATCCACAGGCACTCTGCGAAACGCGCGATTGCCGAGTCCCAGAAATTCCGCCGCCTTACGCGCCCATCCGTGCGTCTCCTCCGAGCCGTAGAATACGAACGGATCGCGCGGCGCGCGATCCGACCATTGTTGCACACCGTCTTCGCGAACATCGATTCCCATCTCGCGAGCCTTTGCGAAGCGGGCGACACCGATCGCGAGCGTGCTCGCCATTGTACCGCCGGTGACGAGCACTCCGCTGCCTCCTGGCATTCCGAGGAGCGCCGCGAGCCAGTCGATGAGTTGCTGCTCAACCAGCGCCGGCGCCTGGTTGAAGCCCGCCATGTGCGGATTGAGACCTGCGGCAAGCATGTCGGCCATCATGCCGAGTGGAGTTCCGTTCCCTTTCACCCAACCGAAGAAGCGCGGGTGGAGGTTGCCGTCCGGGTACGGAAGTACGTTCTCGACGAAATCGAGATACGCCGCTTCGGCACCGATCCCAGCACGCGGAATCGGCTCGGCGAGCGCGCTGCGCACAGCAGCCGGCATCTCGCGCCAGGCTGGCCGGTCGCGGAGGGTGGTGAGATACGTGAGCATATCGTCCACCATCCGGTGTGCGAGCGTGCGGAAGGCTTCCCACTCTTCCGGCGTGCTCGGGTCGAATGTTTCCTGGGAGGGATTGGTTTGCAAGGCCATCCGAGAAAATTAAGCGGCCTGCCGTTTCGCTAGTGGTTGACACGAAACCGGCGGATACTGGACGCCCTTTGCCAGGCATGCGTGGCATCGAACTCGCACATGGAAAAGTCCATGAAGCCGCCGATGGAGCAGACTTCGCAGGCGCCTCGACCCGCGCAGCCGCCGCAGCCCCCACAGCTGCCGCGCGCTCTTCGGCTGACGACAGTGCAGCGCTTCGGATTGCCCATTCTGTTCGCAATTCCGCTGCTTGCACTCTTCGGCCTGTTCGGGGAGAGGTACGCCGACGCTCGCGCAGCTGGCCACAATTTGTCTGCCGACGTTCACTATCCGAGTTTACTCCACTATCGCCAGCCGCTCGCCTTTCGTCTCTCTGTCCAGAACACGGGAGCTACGGCTGCGGACTCGATCATCGTCACGTTCGGTCCGGAGTTCATGCGTGCATTTACCGCGGCGCAGATGGCGCCGCCGTTTCAGGGGCCGTACAGCGTCAGTCTCAGGAATGTCCGAGCTGGAGAAAGCCAGATTGTCACAGGTACGGTCTCAGGCGACAAGTACTGGCGCAACAACACTTGGGTTCGCATCACCGGCCCCGATGGCGAGTTGCAGATTCCGCTATCCGCCTTCGTGTACCCGTGACGACATCGCAGGCCAGCTGACGGAGGAGCTGATATATGGCAACAGTGATTCGCGTAGTCATCGCGTATGTGGTTTTGTGGGCCGCTTTCCGAGTGCTGGGCAAGCGCGAGCTCACACGCATGTCGCCACTGGAGCTTGTCCTGATATTACTGATACCGCAGCTGTTCTCGCGCGCACTCACGCGGCAGGACTATTCCCTCACCAATGCGATTGTCGGAGCTGCGACACTTCTTTCGCTGGTGTTTCTCTCTTCGGCAATCACTTATCGCAGCCAGCGGGTCGCGAAGGTGATGCTGTCGAGAGCGACTGTGCTCGTGGCCAATGGACGCTTTGCTATCAACGCACTGCACGAGGAGCGCATCTCGACGGATGAGGTATACGACGCGATTCAGAAGGCCGGCTTCACTGGCGTCGATCAGATCGAGTGGGCGATCCTTCAAAGCGACGGCGCGATTGCAATAATTCCGCGCGCGGATTCTTCGACGCATCCGCTGAACGTCGTTGCGTACCAATCGAGACTCGATAAGTGATCGGCCGTGGCAGAGAGAGCATGACTGAAGGCATGTGCGCTCGCAAACCGATCAGCGGGAAGTTTTTCGAGGGCGCGAAGCACAGCAGCGTCGACGGCCACGGGAACGGTATGGCGCCGGACGACCATCCTGGAGCAATATATTTTCGGGCTTGATGTCGCGATGGATCACACCGCGCTTGTGCGCGTACTCGAGCGCATCGGCAATGTCGGATGCGATGCGTATCGCGTCGTCGACCGGAAGCTGGCGTTCGCGATCCAATCGTGCGCGCAAGCGATTCGCCTTCGACGTACGGCATCACGTAATACAGCAGCCCATCTGCATCGCCCGAATCGAACAGTGGCAGGATCACGGGATGCTGCAGACTCGCCGTCAGCTCTATTTCCCTGAGGAAGCGCTCCGCACCGAGCGTCGCGGACAGATCCGTGTGCAGAACCTTGATTGCGACTTTGCGGTGATGCTTGAGATCTTCCGCGAGATATACCGTCGCCATGCCGCCCGCACCAAGCTCGCGCTCGATTCGGTAGGCACGTCCAAGAGCGGCCTCGAGCCGGCCGAGGAGTGGATCGCGCGAGTATCCCTGTTCCATCACGTCAAAGCATACTTCAAAGACTGCATCGCTGCCGGGCGGAAATCAGGCCGCCGGCACCGTAAATACGTTTTCCATGCCCAGGTGGTAGTGATACTTCTTGTTGGTAGCGAGCCAGCAGACGAGCACATACGTGCCGGGAATGAAATGCGCCTGCACGTAGGCTTCCTCGTTGGTGTGCAGCACCGTAGTACCAGCGATCGGTTCGCCCGCAGGACGGCCGACAGGCGGATTTTCGAACCACGCGAGCGCCTGATCCACCGTGTGGCCGGGTAGCACCCTGAGAATGACGAAATCATGGCGCTCCTTCGCCGTATTCCGTACGAGGAATGTGTGAGATCCTGTATCAATCGCCCCACCCAGCATCGCAATCTTGTAAGTCGAGAGCAGGATGCGCCGGTCGTTTGGCGGCGGTGAGCCGGCATCTGGCGATGCGACGACCTCGAATGATCCCGCCATCCCTTTCATGAGGTGGGTTTTCCCGTCGGGACTCACGACGAAGCAGCCAACCACGTAGTTGCCCGCTGGCAGAAAGAGTGACGTCGTGGTGGTATCTCCCGGTGCAACGGCATTTGGCCCTCCCCATTCGCGGAGATCGGCCGGCACTTTTCCGTGTAACAGGGCATCGATCAAAGTGGATGCGGTATATCCCTTCGGAACGTCGACCATCGCAAGCATGTGCAGCTCGTGACCAGCGTTCACCATTTTCACCGTCAGCCATCCCGCGGGAGGACGCACGGGGAGCCCGGTGTACGCGAAGTCGTGCGCAGTGATGACAATTGTGCGACTCGCTGGTGGCGTGACTCTCACGGCCGAATGTGAAGTTGCACCTGCCGGCGGATGCCCGAACGCACTGGCGGCTGAAAGACCGACGATCAACGGAACTACCGCAACGAGACCGCGCACGTGTTTCTCCTTTGGGTTGCCTGGTTGGCGCCAAGGATAGTGGTGACTCGCAATGAGCGATAGACCCTTTTCAATGAATTCCCTGCCGCCGCGGCCGGAGTGCTCATACGTTTAGTCTCTTCCCCGTACTAGTGTGACAACAGCCCAGGCCAATCCACAACAACGCGCAGTTCAGTGCGCTCATCGGATGGGCGTTGCAACATTACAAAGCCTGCGCCGCCATGTAGCACGTCGTATCCCGGAAACCGAAGTCCGCGGAGATACCGGTCGGCGAAGAGCGCGACCGGCTTTCCCGCGTGGCCGTCAGTAATCGGCACCGCGAGCAGGCTATCGGCGGTGCGATAATACAACTCGTTGCCGCTCGGTGCCCAGCGCGGCTCGTCGCCGCCACCGAACGACACCTGTGTCTTCGGCCCGACGTTCGCATCAGCGTCGAACGGTTGCACGTAGACCTCGTGCTGACCGGATTCGTCTGACACGAAGGCGAGCCATCGTCCATCCGGAGAGAGCTCCGGCTCGATCTCCATGAACGCAGATGCATCGAGCGTTCGAATCGTGTGACGTCCATCCAGCGATATTGCGTAGAGATCTTCATTGCTCCTTGCGTTGTTCTGTCGATAGACGAGCCAGCGCCCGTCAGGCGTGAACGAGCCCGGGAACTTGTACCGTGTTCCGGTCACCAAGGTGTCCACGGGCCCCGATCCGTCGGCTGCGCGTGCGAGGATGTTGTAGGTCCCTGCGACATTAGTGGAGTAGGCGATTCGCCGGCCGTCGGTGCTCCACACTGGATAGATGTTGTCGAAGCCGGCGGTAAAACGGGTCATGTTGCCTCGCGCTAAATCGAACAGCCAGATATCCCGCGTGGCGTTTCCACCGATGTCGACCGCTACGACCTTGCCGTCTGGAGAGAGGCTTGTGACCTGATACCCGTGGAGTTCGTGGTCGAGCACCCGCGCGGTACCGCTACGGTCAACGGCAACGATACGTGCGCTGTTGGAATTGCCGCCTGCATACGCCAGCGTGCCTTCGCGAGATAGAGCGAAGCTCTCGGCGTTGAGATCTCGATCGATCCCTGGAATGCGAATGGCAGAGGCCGCGAGCACTCCATGCGCTGGATCGAACGGTGCCACGAACATCGCGCCGTCTGAAGTAGCATACACCAGTCGTCCCGACGCAAATCGCCCTGCCTGGGCCTGGACATCGAGCAGACGCACGCGTCTGCTATCGAGCGAGACGATGGCAAGTCGCGGCGACGTGGCCCCTGACATTGCTACGGTACAGAGCAGCGTACGACCATCGGGCAGCAGCTGCGGCTCCAGAAGTGCCATCTCGCCAGCAGTCGAATCCGGCAACGCGATCACGCGCGGCTTGCCGCCTGTCGCGGCGACCGCGAGGAGTCCAAGACCAAAACGAAAGCGCGGCGCGTAGCGTATCACACCGTCAACGCCCCAATCGCCGCCACTGATGCCTGCGCCCGGATCCACCGATCCGTCGTTCGTCCCTGGAATCTGCTCCGGATCACCTCCAGTCAGCGACACCTTCCAGAGTGCGCCGCCCGCGGCGTACGCAACGGTTTGACCATCAGGCGAGAAGAACGGGGTGTCGGCTCCATCCGTATGCGGAACTGCGCGCACAGTCTCGTCAGCCAGTTCGCGTACGTATAGACTGCGGCCGCCAGCCGACCGTGTCCCGATGAACGCAAGGCGGGCCCCGTCAGGAGAGAGCGCTAGCCCGAATGGTGTCAGGCTCACGTCGACAGGCAACGATACGGAAAGCGACAGCGGACGCCCGGCGCCGTTGGCCGCCGGACGCAGCCATCCCCATGCAGCACTCGCGATCGCCGCGAGCGCCACAGCACTCGTACCAATAGCGATGTTGCGCCACCATCCTGCGCGCGGGCCACTGCGGCGCGCACCAGCATGCGCGGTGCGACCGACCTTTTTCCCGCCACCCGCGAGCGCCGTCGCGAACTCGGCCGCACTCGCGAAACGATCCGCCGGAAGCTTCTCGAGCGCTGTAAGCACGGCGTCATCCACGTGCGCCGGAACGCTCTTCCGTTGATCCGTGAGCGGTTTCGGCGCTTCCGTCATCACCTTTGCAACAATCGCCTGCGCGCTCGGCGCGGTAAATGGCGGCTCTCCCGCAAGCATCTCGTACGTGATCGCACCAAGTGCGTAGATGTCCGAACACGGACCGATGTTGCGCTCGCCCATCGCCTGCTCGGGCGACATGTACTGCGGCGTGCCGAGCGATATCCCGGTCTGCGTCATGCGCTGACCGCCGGCTTGTTGCACCGCTAACGCGATGCCGAAGTCGGCGACGAGAGCATGTCCATTCTGCAGCAGAATATTCTCGGGCTTGATGTCACGATGCACTATGCCACGTCCATGTGCATAGGCGAGTGCATCGGCAGCCTCGCTCGCTATTCGAACTGCGTCAGCGATCGAGAGCTGCTTGTCGCGATTCAGGCGATCGCGCAGCGTGTCGCCCTCGACGTACGGCATCACGTAGTACAACAATCCATCGGCCGAGCCGCTATCGAACAGCGGAAGGATGTGCGGATGTTGCAGATTGGCGGTGAGCTCGATCTCTTTCAGAAAACGTTCCGGTGCCGAGGACAGCAGACAGCTCAGCATGAAGAACCTTGATCGCAACCTTGCGGTGATGCTTGATGTCTTCGGCGAGATACACCGTCGCCATCCCGCCCGCACCGAGCTCGCGCTCGATGCGGTATCGATCAGCGAGCGCGGCAGCTAGAGAATCGCTGGCGGCACTCATATTTCGCCTTCATGCAACCAACGTTCGTACATCGCTGAGCTCTTGCGTGAAAGTTCTGCCAGCGGCGCGCGATCAATTCCGGATCGTCTCCGCTGGCACAAACGATAGCCCTCACAGCGGTCGGCCGAAAGACCATGCTCCTCGTTGCTCGCTTGCACTCGGCGCGGGAAAGCTTCATACTTTCAGATTCCTCCAGCACGAGCCTGCCGATGTTACAGCGCCGTTGCCTCGCCCTCGCCAGCGTCCTCATCCTAGTCGCGACCTGGCTCCCATCGCAGCTGGCTGCGCAGGCCAGTACCAACCCGTTTTTCACGCCGAGCACGCTCCCGTTCCAGGCCCCGCCTTTCAACGAGATCCGGTCGAGCGACTACCAGCCGGCGATCGACGCTGGAATAGCAGAGCAGGATTCGGAAGTCACCAGGATTGCCAACAATCCTGCCGCCCCAACCTTTGATAACACTCTCGTCGCCCTCGAGCGATCTGGTGCACTGCTCGGCCGCGTGCAGCATGCGTTTGGCGCCGTGACTCAGGCGAACACCAACGACACGTTGCAGCAGACTCAGAGAGTCGAGGCGCCTAAACTCGCTGCTCACCAGGACGCGATCTATCTGAATCCGGTCCTCTTCAAACGCGTCGAGACGATCTACAATGCACGTGACAGGATGAACCTCGACGCGGAATCGAAGCGACTCGCCGAGTGGTATTACCGGCGCTTCGTACACGCAGGCGCAAAGCTCTCCGCTGCGGATCGCGGCAGGCTGCAGGAGATCAACAAGGAATCCTCCACGCTCAGCGCGACCTTCGCGCGCAAGCTACTTGCAGCGACCAAGGCAGGTGGGCTCGTAGTCGACGATCGAAACCAGCTCACAGGCCTCAGCGACGCGGAGATCGATGCGGCCGCGCAAGACGCGAGCGGTCGCGGACTCACCGGCAAGTGGCTGATTCCGCTTCAGAACACGACTCAGCAGCCGGATCTGACACCGCTCGACAATCGCGCGGTGCGCCGGCAGCTGTTCGACGCCTCATGGACCCGCGCCGAGAAGAACGACGCTAACGATACGCGCGAAACGATCTCGCGGCTCGCGCAGCTGCGCGCGGAGAAGGCAAAGCTGCTCGGCTATCCCAACTACGCGGCCTGGGTGCTCGAGGAGAACATGGCCAAGACGCCGGCAACGGTTCTCAAGTTCGTTCGAGACCTCGTCCCGCCCGCAACAGCAAAGGCGCGCGCTGAAGGCGACGCGATCCAGGCGATGATAAACAAGGATGGCCAGAGCTTTCAGCTCGAGCCGTGGGACTGGAATCACTACGCCGAGCAGGTGCGCAAGGCGCAGTACGATCTCGATGAGAACCAGATCAAGCAATACTTCGAGCTCGACGATGTTCTGCAGAACGGCGTGTTCTACGCGGCTAATCAGCTGTACGGGCTCACCTTCAAGGAGCGCAAGGACATTCCAGTGTATCAGCCTGACGTCCGCGTCTTCGAAGTGTTCGACGCGGATGGCTCACCGCTCGCGCTCTTCTACTGCGATTACTTCAAGCGCGACAACAAGGCCGGCGGCGCATGGATGAGCAGTTTCGTCACCCAGTCGAAGCTGCTCGGCACCAAGCCCGTAGTTTACAACGTCGCGAATTTCACCAAACCGGCGCCGGGCCAGCCCGCGCTCCTGACATTCGACGATGTCACAACGATGTTCCACGAATTCGGCCATGCGCTGCACGGAATGTTCGCGAGCCAGCAATACCCGAGTCTTTCCGGAACGAGCGTTGCGCGCGACTTCGTCGAATTTCCTTCGCAGTTCAACCAGCACTGGGCGAGCGATCCGAAGATCTTCGCGCACTACGCGAAGAACTACAAGACCGGAGCGCCGATGCCGCAGGCGCTCGTTGATAAAATGAGAAAGGCGTCGACTTTCAACCAGGGCTACGATCTCACGGAGCTTCTCGCGGCAGCGCTCCTGGACATGTCCTGGCACACGCTGCCGGCCGATGCACCGCTGCAGAACGTCGACAGCCTCGAAGCACAGTCGCTCAGAACGAACCATGTCGATCTGCGCACCGTACCGCCGCGCTATCGTTCGAGCTACTTCAGCCACATCTGGGCAAGCGGCTACGCGTCCGGATACTACGCGTATCTGTGGACCGAGATGCTGGACGACGACGCGTTCGAGTGGTTCAAGGAAAACGGCGGACTCACACGCGCGAATGGCGACAGGTTCCGCTCGATGGTACTTTCTCGCGGCAACACGGAGGATCTCGCCAGGATGTATCGTGACTTCCGTGGCCGCGCACCCAGCATCGAGCCGATGCTGGAGGACCGCGGACTCAAGTCACGCTAGTAGATCGTACCGCTCAGCTCGCGTCCCGGGGAACCGCGCGTCCGACTATGATCGTTATGTTGTCGGTGCCGCCACCATCGAGCGCGTCCTGCAGCAGCCCTTCGCACGCGTCGCGCGCCGACGTCATGTTCGCCAATCGCTCCGCGATGCGGGCATCCGACACGTGCTTCGTGAGCCCATCGCTGCAGATGAGATGGGTGTTGTCCCAACTCGCAGCGAGTCTTGTTACAACTGGCGCGGTCTGTCCGCCGCCAAGTGAGCTCGACAGGACATTCGCCCACGGAGAAGCCAGCGCAACGGAACGCGTCATCACTCCCTGATCGATGAACTCCTGCGCCATCGTCTGGTCACGCGTGATCTGTGTCAACGCGCCGTTCCGGTACAGGTAATAGCGCGAATCTCCGACCTGCAGCAGGTATACCCACGGCCATACGCCGATGTAGAGCGTCAGCGTCGTGGCCATGCCACGCAGCTCCTTATCCGCTGTTGCGCGCTCGAGTACTCGCGCATGGCTTCGCATCGCGGCTTCCTGCAGCACATCGATGAATTCAGCGGCCTCCGCGTCCGACTCGTAGTAGCACACCGCGCTCTGAGCGACGTATTGCGTCACCTCTTCCAGCACGAGGCGGCTCGCCTCCTCGCCAGCTACCTGTCCGCCCACACCGTCAGCGACCATCGCGATGAATCCGACGCGATCGTTGCCGGAGAGCAGACGCTCTGCATCCGGAACCGATGTCGCCTTGATATCGAGGTGCTTCCTCAGGGAGCCCAGGAGGAAATGATCCTCGTTCGACTTCCGGACGTTGCCCTTGTGCGTGAGTCCCCAGACGTCGATCTCTTCGTCGAGCGGCTTGCGCGGCGCCGGCGCCTCAACCCTGTCAGTCACTGCTCGTAGTCCGATTATTGGAACTGTGAAATGCAGATGATTCCCTTCGGTCAGCGGGCGAACCGACCCGCTCCGGCAAGGCGAATATATTGCCTCCGCTCACTGCCTGCTTTCTATTCTTCACCCGCGCGTAATGGCGGTGCGCCTTCTCGCGCGAGCCGCAGGTCTCCATGCTGCACCATCGGCGGAGCCCGTTGCGGCTCCGGTCCACGTAAACCCAGCCGCAATTCCTGCCAGCGCAGACGTGCACCGAGCCGGCGGCCTCAGACGCGAGAAATTGTGCAGCGTTCCATATGACAGGCCACTCGATGCAATCCAGCTGACCGCCCATCCCGTCCCAATCAAACCGCACGCGGCCACCCTCGCCGGCGACACGCAGGTGCTTCAGCGCCTCGTGGAGCAGCACGTCCAGTGCAGCGATAGAGTTGGGGAGCCCACGTCCGGCTGACGAGCCCCCATGGGCGCTAGCACTGGCGCTGAAAGCAGCATGAAGAGCTCTGCGCAGCTCGCGCGCCCGCAGCAGTGCGCGATCCGCCTCCTCTCTGTTGCGGCGCGACCGACTGCGCAACTTTCGCGCGGTGTGAGCGTCGATCACCCCCGCAAGTTCGGCCCACCGGACTAGCGACTCGTAATCCGGGAGCAACTCGATCAGCAACTCGTCCCCATTCCACTCCGCGGTGTTCGCGAAGTCGAGGCTCGGCTCTCCCCCTATCAGCCTGAATCGGGGTTGCTCACCTTTCAGAAAGGCTGGACTGCTGACCATGGACGAAATATATAACCGGTATAACCGGCTTGACAGGTATGACGGCCGGGAGATAACATACAACCAGTCAAGACTGCTAAAGGGGTAACAAACATCATCACCAGGGAACGCGCTCGCATGGCCGCTGTCGCTCGGGTACCAGAATCGGTTGGTGTCGCTCTCGTGGAGGAGCCGGAGGCGCAGCGCGCGAAGAGCGGCGCGGGCGGCATGGCATATCTGGCGCTCGCCGCGGCTGGTTGCACCTGGGGAACGGGATTCTACTTCGCCAAGATTGCGCTCACCGAGATGGGCGTCGGACACATGCTGCTCTACCGCTTCGCCTTTGGCTGCCTCGGCCTGCTTCCAGTCGCGTTTCGCGTTCGCTCGGTACCGCGGTTGTCCGATGTTCCGCTCTTCCTTGCCGCAGCGGCGCTCTACATACCGATCCAGTTTCTCGTACAGTTCGAGGGACTGGCGCGCACGACTGTCTCACACGCCTCGTTGATGGTCGGCACGCTGCCACTCACGCTCGCCATCGCGGCCGTCATCTTCACGCACGAGCGGCTCGACAGGATTGGCTGGTCGATGATCGTCATATCAACCGTCGGCGCGATTCTCATCGTGCTCCAGGCACGCAGTGGCAGCAGTGCTACGGGTGGCGCAACACTGGTCGGAGACCTGCTCGTGCTCGTCTCGCTGTTCGCGGGTGTTGCCTGGGTGCTCGTCACGCAACGCGTAATGCACAGGGGACATGGCTATTCGTCAGTGGTGATGACTGTGTACGTGGTGTTCCTGGGTTCGATCATGCTGGTCGCGTGGGTTCTCTTCAGCGACGGCCCTCCACCGATCCACCTGTCCACGCACGTGTGGCTCGCGCTCGCAGCGCAGGGACTTCTGGCAACGACTGCCGCGACGCTGCTGTGGAACTGGGGCCTGCGCAGGGTTCCAGCGGCCCGCGCCGGAATCTTCGTCAGCTTCGAGCCAGTCGTGGGATCCATACTCGGTGTCACGCTGCTCGGTGACTCGCTGGGCCCGGTGGCGATCCTTGGTGGTGTGCTCATCGTGGGCGCCGCGACGGTGTTCTCACTGCGGAAACCGCCGGCTCACAAAGCTTAGCACCTTCCCGTCGCGCAGCAGGCGCGACGTCGCCGCCGTATTCTTAATGCAAGAGAGCCCTGAATCAGCGACAGACGACTGGCTGTGCGCGCAGCCACGTGCTGCGCGTCCGACGCACACGCACCGGTGTCGTCGCATTCACTGTCGTCGCATCCACATTCTGCATCGTGACACTCATGTACAAGGTTGCATCATCTCGCCCGACAACTAAGTTCGGCGCGCTCGCTCTGGCGGCGTGCCTTGCGATTCCCGCCGCTTCCGTGAGAGCGCAGCGCGTTGAAGTATCATTCCCTTCGAGCGTGCACGCGACACCGATCACCGGACGTCTGATTCTCGTCGTCGCACAGGACTCGGCGCCAGAGCCGCGGCTTCGCGCCGGCGGCTACGGTGGAACACAGCCGTTTTTCGGTCTCGACGTGTCGCAACTCGCGCCCGGTGCAGAGGCTGTCATCGACGCGTCGACGGCGTCGTACCCGTACACGCTCGCGCAGCTCCCAGCGGGCGACTACTACGTGCAGGCGGTGATGAACGTGTACACCGAGTTTCATCGCGCCGACGGCCACACGATCTGGGGACACATGGATCAGTGGGAGGGGCAACGCTGGAACTCGTCGCCAGGCAACCTGGTGAGCGATGTGCGTCACGTGCACATCGGCGCTGGCAGTCCGATCAATCTCAAGCTGTCGCTCACGCGCGTGCTTCCGCCGGTCAAGCTGCCCGTAGATACGAAATGGGTCAAGCATGTGAAGATCCAGAGCAAGCTGCTCAGCACTTTCTGGGGGCAGCCGATCTACATCGGCGCGACGATCCTTCTGCCAAAGGACTACGATACGCATCCCAGCGCGCACTATCCAACGGTTTATCAGCAGGATCATTTCTCGCTCGCACCCGCATTTGGATTTACCACCGACAGCGAGCCGAATTACGTTGCGCAGCGCACCATGCTCAAGGCGCGCACCGACGGTCGCGAGCCAGGCTATGACTTCTACAAGTCCTGGAACTCCGACAACTTCCCGCGCATGATCGGCGTCAAGTTCCAGCATCCTACGATCTATTACGACGATTCGTACGCGGTAAATTCCGAGAACAACGGACCTTACGCGGACGCTCTGCTCACCGAGCTGGTTCCGTACATCGAAGCCCACTACCGTGCGATTCCGCAGCCGTATGCGCGAGTGCTCACGGGAGGCTCAACGGGCGGGTGGGAATCGATCGCGCTGCAGGTTCTGCATCCGGATTTCTTCAACGGAACGTGGACGCTGTATCCGGATCCGGTCGACTTCAACAGGCTGCAGATGGTTGACGCATATGCGGACACCAGCGCATTCGTCGCGAATGGCAACCCGATCGTGGTAACGCCGCGCTACATGAGCCGCTCGTCGGAAGGTCAGCCCGAAACGACGCAGCGAGATCTCAGCAAG
Source organism: uncultured Gemmatimonadales bacterium (assembly GCA_963731305.1). Classification (GTDB taxonomy): domain Bacteria; phylum Gemmatimonadota; class Gemmatimonadetes; order Gemmatimonadales; family Gemmatimonadaceae; genus Fen-1247. The sequence goes on from CAVSUQ010000007.1 coordinate 451,042, forward strand.
ATCGAATCTGTGCTGGGAAGTCACGAGCGCTCCGGGCAACAGTTCAATGCGTGGGACGCAGCGTGGGGCCCGGTCGGCAGTGACGGTTATCCGCGTCCGCTCTGGAACAAGACTACCGGAACGATCGACAAGTCCGTCGCGACTTACTGGCGCGACCACTTCGACCTGCGCTACATCCTGCAAAAGAACTGGGCGACCGAAGGGCCCAAGCTGCAGGGCAAGCTTCACGTCTACGTCGGCGACATGGACAACTACTACCTGAATCTCGCCGTCTATCGCCTGAACGACTTCCTGTCGTCGACGACGTCGCCCAAATCCGATGCGGTGTTCGAGTACGGTCGCCCGATGAAGGGACACGGCTGGCAGCCGATGAGCGACGCCCAGATGATCCGGATGATGGCCAAGCGCATCACGGAGTCCGCACCTAAGTCGGCGGATGTTACTTCATGGAAGTATTGATCAATGCAGGGGCGCCGCGTAGGGGCGACGCATGCGTCGCCCCTACGCGGCCGTTTTCATGTTCGGCAGAAATCCGGTGAGCAGTCCGACCGCCGGCAGGAATGAGCACACGTGGTACACGAAGTTGATGCTGGTGTGATCGGCGAGCTGGCCCAGCGCTGCTGCGCCAATTCCACCCACGCCGAACGCGAGACCAAAGAACATGCCGGAGATCATCCCGATCTTTCCGGGCACGAGTTCCTGCGCGAAGACAAGAATCGCGGCGAACGCGGAAGCGATGACGACACCGATTATCACGCTCAGGATTTCCGTCCACAACAGATTTGCGTACGGCAATATGAGCGTGAACGGTAGCACGCCGAGTATCGACCACCAGATCACTAGTTTTCTGCCGAACCGGTCGCCTACGGGTCCACCGATTATCGTACCGGCGGCGACAGCGCCCAGGAAGACGAAGAGGTGGATCTGCGAGCTTTGTACCGAAACGTGAAACTTGTTGATGAGGTAGAACGCGTAGTAGCTTGTGAGGCTCGCCAGGTAGAAGTACTTGGAAAAGATGAGCGCCATGAGGATCGCGAGCGACATCCGCACCTTCGCCGGCGACAGGGTCGGATGACCGGCTTCAGCCTTGTTCCGCGCCGAGGACGACCGCACGCGGTTTCTGTTGTACCAGGTGCCCACCTTCCAGAGCACGAGCATTGCTGCAAGGGCAGCCACCGAGAACCATGCGATGCTATGTTGGCCGAACGGAAGCACGATGAATGCTGCGAGCAATGGTCCGATCGCGGAGCCGAAATTACCGCCGAGCTGGAAGAAGGATTGTGCGAAGCCATGGCGCCCGCCGGAGGCCATGCGCGCGACGCGCGACGATTCGGGATGAAACACCGACGACCCGACACCGACCATAGCTGCGGCGACGAGTAATCCGGTAAAGCTCCCGGCCATGGATAGGAGAACGAGGCCCACCAGAGTGAAGCCCATTCCCACGACTAACGAATACGGTTGCGGTCGCCGGTCCGTGTACATACCGACCAGCGGCTGTAACATCGACGCCGTAAGCTGATAGGCGAGTGTGATGAGTCCGATCTGCCCGAAGTTCAACCTGAAGCTCGTCTTGAGCATCGGGTAGATCGCTGGGAGCAGCGACTGCATCATGTCATTCAACAGATGACAGAACGCGATCGCCGAAAGAATGCTGATTGTTGCGCCGGCGGCAACGCGGCCAGCTCCATGGTCGGGTTCCGAAGGAGGTAGCTGATCGTCGACGCACGCAGCGATCTGTGCGCCGCCACTCACGAGGACCGTTCCATCCTATACATGCAGGTCAATCATTTCTCGCGCGAAATGTGTTCCTGAACAATACCGTGGTAGGCAAGGGCGTAAGGGCCATTCATCGGCTGGAGTGTCTTACGTAATGGACCGGCTCGCCGCTCGAACGCTTCCCGAAGCTGGCCGAGCGTCGCTAGTGGCCGTCGATTCGAGCCCTGTCGAGCTTCTCTCCTCTTATCCTGACCCCGATCGCTCAATGACAATCAATTCCGTTTCTCTCGCTCCGCCGCTGGCTTGGCTTCAGGACGTACATGGTCGCGTCCACGACCATCATAGGCGCACTGGCGCTCGCGGCGTTCACCAAGGCGAGCCAGAAGCCGCACTTTCAGGAGATTGACGTCGAACGAATAAACGTGGTCGAGCCTGACGGCAAACTTCGTCTCACCATTTCGGACGCGGCTCGGTCTCCCGGCTGGGTGTTTCACGGCAAGACGTATCCCGGCAGGCCCAAGAGCGCTGGGATGATCTTTTTCAATGACGAAGGCGAGGAGGACGGCGGGATCGGCTACGGCGGCCACTCGGTCAACGGAAAGGTCGAGGCGGATGGAGGAATGCGCATTCGACCAGTACAATCAGGACGAATCGGTGAGTATCAAGTACTCCGAGAACAACGGGAAGCGGATGTCGGGGCTCGCGGTCAACGATCACGCCAACGTTCCCATCTCCGAGATGCTCGAGCGGCGTGACGCGCTGCTCAAGATCCCGGCCGGACCCGCTCGCGATTCTGCAATGAGGGCGTTCGCCGAGAACAACGGCAACCCGCTCTGGGCTCAGCGAGTATTTGCGGGGCGCGACCGGAGCCGCAGCGCAGTCGTCAATCTGGCCGATCCACAGGGCAGGCCGCGCCTGCGAATGGTGGTCGATTCAACTGGTGCGGCGAGCATTCAATTTCTGGACACCGCCGGTCATGTCACGCGGACCATTGCCGCACAGAATGCAGGAGACTCCAGGTGATGAAGATCAACACACTGCGTCGTCTCGCCGCACTCGCGTTCCTGGCGACGCTCGGCATCACGACCAGCGCCGCAGCGCAGGGGCGTCGCTTCGACGTCAGCGTCTCGCCGGATGTGCACGCCGGCCCACTCACGGGACGGCTCGTTCTGGTGATCTCCAAGACGGACAAGCCGGAGCCGCGCATGTCGATCTCACCAACGGGTCCGGAAGTTCTCGGCTTCGATCTGAATCAACTGCCCGCCGGTCAGACGGTGACCGTCACTGACACGGCGGTCGGATTTCCGATGCAGCTACCCGAGCTACCGGAAGGTGATTACTCGATCCAGGCTGTTGTGAACGTTTACGAGCAGCTGCATCGCTCCGATGGTCACACGATCTGGGCCCATATGAACGACGGCAGTATCGAGTTCTTCTTCTACGCTGCTGGCAATCTTTACAGCGACGTGCAGCATGTGCACATCGGCAAGGACGGAACGTTCAAGCTCGTCGTCAATCACGTGATCCCAAAGCAGAAGGGACAAGAGGACACCGAGTGGATGAAGCACGTGACGATCCAGAGTCAGATACTCACGAAATTCTGGGGACGGCCCGTCTTCATTCACGCGACCGTTCTGCTGCCGAAGGGTTACGCCGAGCACCCGAACAGCTATTACCCGAGCGTGTATCCGCTGGGACACGGTGACAATCCCTTTGGATTCACGACGCGTCCGGAGAGACAGACAGAAGGCGGCGAGATCAATCCGATCGAGCTGCGTAGAGGCCAGCGAGTGGACAAGAACTCGGGACTCGAGAGCGGCTACGACTTCTACAAGTCGTGGACGTCGGATCACTTCCCGCGCGTGATTGCGATAACTCTCGCGCAGGCTACGCCGTACTTTCCGGATTCGTATTCCGTCAATTCAGCCAACAACGGACCGTACGGCGACGCGATCGTGCAGGAAGTCGTACCGTATCTCGAGAAGCACTTCCGCATCATCGGCAAGCCTTACGCGCGCCAGCTCGAGGGGGCATCTACCAGTGGATGGCAGACGCTCGCGATGCAGCTTCAGCATCCCGATTTCTTTGGCGGCGCGTGGGTGCTGCAACCAGATCCTATCGACTTCCGTCACTATCAGCAGACGGATCTCTACAAGGATGACAACGCATTCTCGGTCGTGACCGGTCAGTTCACCTCCGAGGAGCGTCCGTTCCGGCGCACGGTCACGGGTCAGGTTACGGGAACCATCCGCGAGCTGAGCCGCTTCGAGGCGGTGCTCGGCAGCCACGGGCGCTCGGGCTATCAGCTCGAGGCGTGGGAAGCGGTGTTCGGACCCACGGACGCAGAGGGATATCCCGCTCCCCTATGGGACAAGCTCACCGGCAAGATCGATCACAACGTCGTGAACTACATGCGCGATCACGGCTTCGATCTTCACGCATACGCCGAAAAGAACTGGACCACGCTCGGCCCCAAGCTTCAGGGCAAGCTCCACTTCTTCGCCGGCGACATGGACAATTTCTACCTGAATCTCGCTGTATACGACTGGGAGAATTTCCTTAAGGCCACCACCAACCCGCACTCGAACGCAGACTTCACGTACGGGCGTCCGGAGCGCGGACACGGCTCACACTCCTACACGTGGGCGGAGATGGTTCAGAAGATGGCCGCGGCGATCAAGGCCGAAGCGCCGCGCGGTGAAAATTTCAGTGGATGGACCTATTGATGTCAGATCGAGTTTCCTTGCGCGGCCCGGTGGTCAGAGTCGCGGCAGCGCTCGCGACATCAGCGCTTTGCGCTGGTACTCTGCACGCTCAGGGGAGCACACATAAGAAGCAATCGCGCCCCGTAACGCGCGAGAGCGCCATCGGGGACAGCACGCCGTCAGTTGCGTTGCACACCATTGCAGCGCGGAGCATCGGTCCCGCAGTAATGGGTGGTCGCGTGTCGACGATCGCGCTGGACACGAAGACTCCGACGACGTTCTATGCCGGGCTTGGTATGGGCAATCTCATGAAGACGACGGACAATGGGACAACCTTCGCCGCTGTCTTTGATCATGAGAAGATTGGTTCGATCGGTGACGTCGAAGTTGCACCATCCGATTCTCGGAGTACTGTGGGTGGGCAGTGGTGAGGCGAACGATCGCAACTCGGTGTCGTGGGGCGACGGCGTGTATCGCTCCACCGATGCTGGTGCGACATGGACGAACGTCGGACTGAAGGACAGCAAGTCGATCGCGCGCATCGCCGTGCATCCAACCGATCCGAATACAGTTTATGCCGCGGTGGTTGGCGACCTCTGGATGCCGAACGCTGAGCGCGGTCTCTACAAGACCACCGACGCCGGTGCTTCCTGGAAGAAGGTGCTCTCCGCACCTGCGCCATACGACGACCGCGTTGGTGCGGGCGAAGTTGCGATCGATCCCACTAATTCGAACGTCGTATATGCGGCATTGTACGCTCGTCAGCGTCGTCCCTGGTCGATTCACCTACGGCCCGCAGGCAACCGATGGAAAAGATCTCGGCGGGATCTTCAAGAGCGAAGATGGCGGTGCGACGTGGCACAAGCTCACCAACGGTTTGCCGTCGCAGACGGGACGCATCGGCCTGTCGATCTACGCGAAGGATCCGAAGATCGTCTACGCCGTCGTGCAGAGCGATTCCGGCGGCACAGGTGGATCTCAACTCGCGTGTACAGCAAGGAAGGTGGAGTATTTCGCACCGACGATGGCGGCGAACACTGGACCCGCGTATCGAAACTGGATCCGCGTCCCTTCTACTTCAGCCAGATCCGCGTGGACCCCACCAAACCCACAGCACGTCTATCTTCTCGCGTACGTGCTGCTGGTGTCGGACGACGGCGGCCACACGTGGCGCGAGGATCTCTTCAACAACGTACATCCGGACTACGCACGCACTCGTCGTCGATCCGACAAACCCGGAGCACGTTCTGATCGGCACCGACGGCGGACTTTTCCAGTCGTTCAGTGAAGGCGCGACGTGGGAGCACCTCGACCGATTCGCAGGCGGCGAGTTATACCGCATCAACGTCGATCGGTCGACGCCCTTTCGCGTTTGCGGCGGATTGCAGGACAACACCAACTGGGTTGGCCCCAGCGACACGCGCAGCGGTGAAGGGATACGCAACGGCGACTGGCAGACCCTGCAGGGTGGCGATGGCTCGTACTGCGCATTCGATCCGGTGGATTCGACTGTCGTCTACGCCGAATCACAGCAGGCGTCGGTTCGACGCGTCGATCTGAAGACTGGCCAGATCACGATGTCTGCGCCCATTGCCCAACGAGGGCGAGCCGGCGTTTCGCTTCAACTGGCTCGCTCCAATGATCATGAGCCAGCACGAGACCGGAACTCTGTACCTCGGCGCCAACGTCATCTTCAAGCTCACCGACCACGGCAAGCGACTGGAAGGTCATCTCCCCGGATCTGACGACGAAGGATCTGGCGAAGATGCAGCGCGACTGGCAGCGGCGCTGAAACGTACGGCACGGTGTTCACGATCGCCGAGTCGCCTGTGAAGGGCGGAGTGCTGTGGGCAGGAACCGACGACGGCAAGGTGTGGCGCACACTGGATGATGGCGCGCACTGGAGCGATCTCAGCGCGAATCGTTCCGGCAGCGGCGCGCGGACACTGGATCAACCGCATCGAAGCGGGTCACACGAGCGTCGAATGTGGCGTACGTAGTCGTGAATGCGCATCGTGATGGCATCTACGCACCGCTCGCGTATCGCACGACGGATGGCGGCGCCACATGGAAGAGCATTAGCTGGCAATCTTCCCGCGAGCGAGCCGATGCGGGTCGTGCGCGAGGATCCGGACAACGCCAACGTGCTGTACGCGGGCACCGAGCACGGCCTTTGGCTCTCGCTCGATCGCCGGCGAATCCTGGTCAGCCACTCGGCGATCTTCCGACCGACACCGGTCGCTGACATCCTGATCGAGCCAAGGACGCATTCGATCGTTGTCGCAACGCAGGGACGCAGCATCTGGATCATCGACGAGGCGCGCGCGCTCGCGCAGCTCACACCGGCAGTGTTGAGCGACACGGTTCACCTCTTTGCGCCCGACTCCGCGCTCGAGTACGATCCGTTGCCGAGCTACGACGAGTGGACGGGAAGCGCGCAGTTTCGCGGCAAGAATCCGCCCGTTGCGGCGCTGCTCACTTACTACGTGCGCCATGCAACGGGCGAAAGCGCGAGTATCGACATCACGACCAACACGGGCACACCAGTCGCGCATCTGACCGGCGCCGCTGTAGCAGGCCTGAATCGCGTCGATTGGAATCTCAAGCCCACCACCAGTGTGCTCGCCTCCTACGACGGCGGCGAGGGCGCGATTTTTGTCCATCCAGGATCCTATATCGTGACGGTTACATACGGTCACGCAAAGAGCACACAACCACTCGAGGTTCGCGCGCTACCTGGGATTCTGACCAGGTAGCGCGCAGTGGCACAGCACTATGCGGGTGCGCACCATCGATTCGAGTTGCGCCTCTTTGCAGCACATCACCGACACCACTGAGATCTCCAATGCCAGATGACATGCGCGCACAACGACGCTTTCATACCCGGTTTCAGAAGCTGCATGCTAGCTGGAATGTGCGTTTTCGGCGCGCTGTCGATCGCTGCATTCAGAAAGGCGAATCAGAAGCCGCACTTTCAGGAGATCGATGTCGAACGCATCAACATCGTCGAGCCGAATGGACTCCTTCGCATGACGCTGTCCGACGCCGCACGCTCACCGGGCTGGGTCATCGGTGGCAAGCTGATTCCCGGCCGCCCGAAATCCGCAGGCATGATCTTCTACAATGATGAAGGAATGGAAGACGGCGGGCTCATCTTCGGTGGCAGCGCCGGTAAGAACGGAAAGCCTTCAGCATATGGGCACTTCTCTTTTGATCAGTACAACCAGGATCAGATCATCAACCTCGAGTACTCAGAGGAGAACGGGATGCGCAAGCAGGGACTCGCGATCAACGATCAGTCCGAGATGCCGCTTGCCGTAATGATGCCCAGGCAACAGGAAATCATGAAAATGCCGGCTGGCCCGGCACGCGATTCGGCAATGCGCGATCTGGCAAAGGGCGCGGCGAATCGCGTCTTTCTCGGGCGCGCACGGGACAAGTCGGCGATCGTACAACTATCCGATGCGCACAGCATTCCGCGCCTGCGCCTGATCGTCGACTCGGCTGGAGCAGCAAGCATCGAATTTCTCGATGACAGCGGGCATGTAACGCGCCGGATATCGGGAAAGGAAAGCGCGAAGTAGTGAGCGCGACACCGCTCAATACCGCCCTACCTACACGTGCATTCCGACGCTGCTACCTCCGCAGCTGGAACGCTGCGATCCCCGACGTCACCGCAATAACGATCAACATTATCGACACCGGTATTACTCCGACTCCCACCGACACGTGCGATGCAAGCTGGGCGTTTCCACCAGCTTCGTGGCCAAGCGTCAGAATCGCGAGCGGTATCATGATGATGCCAATGATCGCAAGCACCGAATCGGTGATGAGTGCCAGGCCGTCGCGCAGAAACAGAGACGCCGCCACACCCACGACCGGCACCAGCAGCAACACCAGCGCGAAAATGTTGAGCCCGAAATCAGTCTTCGCGAGAAACAGAACCGTCTCCGGCTCACTCGAGCCATCGAGGTACAGTCTCACGAACGGAAAGAGCAACATGAACGCGAGCGTCACAGCAAACACAGTCCCGGCAACTTCCCGGGTCATCAAGTGATGGACGTGACGCCTAGGCGTATTCGAGCTTACGTATTCCACACATTCCTCCTCAGGACGATAGGTCTATCGACTAATTGTGTGCATACGTCATGCTCGGGTGCAAGTCGGATCGCATAAAATGAAAAGGGCGACCGAGGCGGCCGCCCTTCTGGATCGCTCGAGAACTTATTCCGCGCGTGAGCTACCAGCCGCCCTGTCCGAATCCCGCGAGTTGTACGAAATCGGCGAAGCCCGCGAAGGGCTGCGTATTGTCGAAGCCGTCCCAATCTCCATAGTCAGATGTTTGTAGCTTTGGATCGGGGATCGCGGAGGCCAGGAACTGCGAAGCTGCAGGGAGCCGGGCCGGCGACGGTGTGATCGTTATCGAGATGCACTGCGTTCCGTCTGGTGCCATCGAAACGGGGAGCTCGACTGTGGTGCGCTCGCCCGGTCCCAGCGCGGGGATGGTCGTGAGGTGAGCCAGGGCAAGATGATTCCGCGGCGCGACGGAGATTGTCGCGGTTGGCGCTGAAAGACCGCCTCGGTTCTCGACCACGAGCGTCACCACGCTGGATGAGACGCCTTCGGTCTCCGCTGGAAGCAGCGCCGACACTACTGCCAGCGAATAGGCCCCACAGTCGGACTTGCAGTGGAAGGCGGTCGGAGCAACCGGACCAGCCTCGTCCGATGTGGCCGCAGGAGGAGCCGACCGGCGAACGTTCCGCTGGGCCGAGAGCGAGGATGTGGCGGAGATCGATGCAACGATCACCAGCGTGCCCAACGATGAAACCAAGGTGCGCATACGAGTCCAGGTCGAGAGGAGCTTGCCCCCTTAGTTTCGACCACAGATCCGGTGACTTTACCGTGTTGGCACACTCCACGCAGCGAGACCAGCAATGACCACGTCGGCGGCAAGACTCAGCATCCTCGCCCTCTCACTCGCCGCATGCTCGCGCGGAGCGACGCCCAGGGGCGGCACCGCTTCGAGCGCCATCGCGGTCAGCTCGGCCGGCACTACCCCAGCACCGGCGACAGCACAACAGCCATCAGGGAGTAATTCGATGTCGTTCAAGCTTTCATCGTCCGCATTCACAGAAGGCGGAAGCATACCCACCAAGTACACGTGCGAAGGCGAGGACACATCTCCGCCACTCACGTGGTCCGGCGCGCCGGCTAATACGAAGAGTTTCGCCATCATCGTCGATGACCCCGATGCGCCCGATCCTGCTGCTCCCAAGATGACCTACGTCCACTGGGTCGCCTACAACATTCCGCCGAACATCACCAGCCTCGCCGAAGGCGCCGGCAAGGGCGCGATGCCGGCCGGAAGCAAGGAAGGTCTCAACGATTGGAAGAAGGCGGAGTTCGGCGGCCCGTGCCCGCCGATCGGCACGCATCGCTATTTCTTCAAGCTCCACGCTCTCGATACCACTCTCGATGTGTCCAAGCCTACCAAGCCCGACCTCCTGAGCGCGATGAAAGGCCACATTCTCGCGGAAACGCAGCTCATGGGCACCTACAAGAAGACCAAGAAGTAAAGCAGCATCACGTACCTGCGTGGCCCACGGTGCGCGTGGCGGCGTGGCGATTCGTGCGCGACATTTATATCGCTCACAGCAATCGCTCCCCGATCACAAGGTCGTCATGCGCATCACTTCGGTAATTGCCAATGTTGCGGCGTTCATCGCAGCCGGGGTTGTCGCGTCACCGGTAGCAGCACGGGCGCAGGGTGAACACGCACCGGGCGCGCATGCGGACACCGCCGCACTCCACCACGTGCTCGATTCACTTGCAGATGCGCATCACGGCACCGTGGGCTACAGCGTGCTCGACCTGGACAATGGCGATCACATATCGCGGCGCGGCGATGAGACGTTCCCCACCGCATCGCTCATCAAGGTCGGCATCCTCGTCACGCTCTACGATCAGGTTGCGAAGGGCAACATCTCGCTCGACGATCCCGTAACCGTTCTCAGGATCGATCAGGTCCCGGGCTCGGGCATCGTGCAATTCCTCCACAACGGGACCACGCTCTCCATTCACGATGCAGCGTGGCTGATGATCACGCTCAGCGACAACACGGCGACGAACCTCATCCTCAGTCACGTCGCCATCCGGCTCATGTGGGACAAGATGGAATCGCTTGGCCTGCACCACACCAAGGTTCATGCGGAAGTATTCAAGCGTAACACGAGCGTCGCCATGGACAGCTCGGTCAAGTACGGACTTGGTGTCACGACTCCAAACGAGATGGCGCACCTTTTCGAGTTGCTCGCGGAGGGCAAGGCCGTGAATCCGCAGGCTGACTCGGCGATGCTCTACATCCTCGAGCACAATGAAGATCAGACGCTGCTCCAGCGGTATCTCGATGGCGTTCGTGCCGCCCACAAGACCGGGGCCGACGACGCGATACGCACGGAGTGCTCGCTGTTCTACCTGAGGCATCGCGTTATCGCCTGCGTTCTGACGAAGGACAACAAGGATCAGCGCTGGGTGCTCGACAGCGAGCCTCAGATTACGATGGCGCGAATGGGCTACGCGATTTTCGCGGCGTGGGGACCCGCGCCTGCGCCGCCAGCCGCAAGTAAATGATTGCGCTTGCGGCACTTCACGCATCACATATGGGCCGCGCCCGCGTCTAGATTTACCCGCACAATGTCATCAGATCAGCCACAACCAAACCAGTCCGTCTGCCCACGCTGTTCCGCCGTCGGCACGGGCCGCTTCTGCACCGAATGCGGTGCTCCGCTCAACAGCGCGCCGTGCGCGGGCTGCGGACAGCCGCTCACCGCCGGCTCCAAGTTCTGCCATCATTGCGGCACTCCAGCAGGTCCAGCCGCCTCCAAGACGGCGACCAGCAGCGCGACAATGGCCAACACGCTGCCGTGGGCCGTCGCCGGAATCGCCTTTCTTGCCCTCTTCGCTATGCTCGCGAGCAGAGGATTCAATGCATACCGGGGTTCGGCGGTGGACGCGCCGATGAACGCGCTGCCCAACCCGACCGTCGATGTAGCCGCTGGCGCGGATGCAGGCGCCGCATCGGGGTCGCCCGACGCCTCGGCGGCTGCACCTTTCGCCGGCGGCGCGGCCGCAGGAGCGCGCGCTCCGGACATCTCGAACCTGTCGCCGACGGAGATCGCCAATCGGCTATTTGATCGCATTATGCGACTAAATGACCAGGGGAAGGCGGATTCGGTGGCGTTCTTTGCTCCGATGGCGGTTCAGGCATATCAGATGGTCGCGCAGGAGCAGGGTCACCCGCTCGACGCCGATCAGCGCTTCGATGTCGGGCGCATCGGCGAGGTTGCCGGCGCACTGCAGGTCGCCAAGGCCGAAGCAGATACGATCCTGCAGGAGCATCCGGATCACCTGCTGGGACTGCTGCTCGCGGCGCAGGCGGCGAAGCTTTCCGGGAACACGGCGGCACTCAACACCTACAAGGCGAAATTCGAGAGCGTGAAGACTCGCGAGCTTGCAAAGAACCTTCCGGAATACAAGCGTCACGCGGCGGACATCAGTGCCGGCATCTAAATGACGACCATTCATCTCGCGCACTCCCCCGATTCGGACGATGCGTTCATGTTCTACGCGCTCGCCTCGGGCAAGATCGACACGCAAGGCATCAACTACGTGCACGAGCTGCAGGACATCGAGTCGCTCAACCAACGGGCTCGGCGCGCAGAGCTCGAAGTTACTGCGGTTTCGATTCACGCCTACGCCTACCTGTCGGACGACTACGCCCTGCTCTCGCACGGCGCGTCCATGGGCGACCGCTATGGGCCCAAGCTCGTCGCTACCGCTCCGATGTCGCGCGAGGATACCGTCGGTAAGCGCATCGCCATTCCCGGCCCGCTCACCTCTGCCTACCTCGCTCTCAGACTCTACCAGCCCGATTTCATCCCCGTTCCCACACACTTCGACCAGATCGAGGACCGTGTCAAGTCAGGCGATGTGGATGCCGGGCTCCTGATCCACGAAGGACAGCTCACCTATGCGGACGACGGACTGTTTCTCGTCGCCGATATGGGCGAATGGTGGTTTCAGGAAACCGGCCTCCCGCTTCCGCTCGGCGGAAACATCGTGCGCAAGGATCTTGGCGCCGATCTCATTGGTAAGATCTCACGACATCTGAAGGCGAGTATCGCCTACGGGCTGGACAACCGGAAAGCGGCGCTGGACCACTCCATGACCTATGCGCGCGGGCTGGAGCGCGCGAAGGCGGACGAGTTCGTCGGCATGTACGTGAATGACTGGACGCTGGATTACGGACCGCGCGGTCGCGAAGCTGTTAAACTGCTCCTTGACCGCGGCGTGAAAGCGGGTATCATCACGCGCGACGTGCAAGTCGAGTTCGTCACAGATTGATCGCGGCAACGCAACCGGCACGCACGGTAGTTGCGACCAGAAACTGTTCCTGATAAAGGCGCTGAAATCGCGCTGATGAAGGGCACGCGACGTGCAACGCGCGATAGACAAGTCTGAAATCCCCAGAAAGGAGAGGGCAATGCCCAGCAGAGACGAGGTGCCAGAGACGTTCCGTTTCGCGGACGACGATGACGATGACCTCGGTGGATACGGTAGCGGCAGTCGGAGTCGCCGCTCGCGTTACGACGAAGACGACGATGAAGAGGGCGGCTGGAGCATAAACAGCGATAACAGCGATCAGCTCTGGGACAGCGCCGAAGATGTCGACGAAGATGACGAGGACGCTGTCGAGGGCGACGCTACCGCAACCGAAGACGAGGAGCCGGATCTCTTCCCGACGAGCGCTGCCCAGAACATGGGCATCGAAGACCTCGAGGACGATGAAACTGGCCCGCTCGTGCGCGCGCCAGGTCGCCGCGGACGTCCGAAAGGATCAGGCAAGAAAAACACTTCTTCTCGCGGCAGCTCGATCTTCGAGAACTTCGATTCATCGGGTAACACTCCTGCCAAGGATGAACCGATAGCGGACGACCTCGACGACGAGGATGAGGATGACGTCGACGTTCTCGATGATGATGTCGATGATCTCGAGATAGACGAAGTGATAATCGCTGTGCCGGTCGAGCCACGCGCGACCAAAGGCGCAGGAGCACAGACTGGCGGTCGCAAGTCGACTTCCAAGTCTTCGGGATCGTCCTCATCAGGGTCGGCGAAGCCAGCAGCCAAATCCGCCGAAAAATCGCCGGCGAAGCCACCGTCCAAATCTTCGGCAAAGGCGGCCTCCAAACCGGCACCGAAAGCTGCGAAGCCAGCAGCCAAATCCGCCGCGAAGAAGGCCACCAAGCCAGCCGCCAAGTCAGCCGCCAAGTCACACTCGAAGACGGCGTCCAAGTCGACCGGCCACAAGACGACGGCCAAGAAATCCGCTGCCAAGAAGGCAACCGGCGCGCACAAGGCGACCGGCAGCAGGACGGCGAAGAAGTCGGCTCCGAAGCAAGCGGCCCGTAAGGCCGGCTCTGCGGCGAAGAAGTCGAGCTCTTCGCGTACGTCCAGGAAGAGCTCAAGTGGCAAGTCCAGCCACAAGGCCGGCCGCGCTCGACGTTGAGAGCATGGTGAACCGATCACAAATATGATATCACGCGCGACAGGAAGGCCCCTCCGGGGGCCTTCTTCGTATCGTTCGGCATCCTCGTGCGGCCCGGTATGTGCCCAATTATCAAGAGACACCAACCGCCGACCCGCACCGTAAATGGCTCGACATCGATTTGAACCCGGCAGACCCGATCGGGGAGACGTCCGCGGTGACATCCGCGATGATATCCCCGACGACGGCGACGCTTCTGGTTTCTGGCGCAAGCTCATCGTTTCCGGCGGCGCGCTCCTGGGCGCCGCCGCGGCCTACAACGTCTACGCCCGCCGCGGAGTGGACCGGATTCCGAATTTCATCGGCGGCGAGGAAGGTGGCTGGAGCTGGCGGGGCCGACGGATCTCCTTCACCAAGCGCGGCGAGGGACCGCCGCTCCTCCTGATCCACGGCATCAATGCCGCGGCGTGGTCGTACGAGTGGCGCCATAATGTGGACTATCTCGCGCGAGACCACACGGTCTACACCATCGACCTCCTGGGCTTCGGCCGCTCCGACCGGCCCGCGATCCGCTACACGTCGCGGACGTACATCTCGCTCATCTCGGACTTCGTTGCACAGGTCATCGGTGGGCCGTGCATCCTCGTGGCCAACTCCCTGAGCGCGGCCTACGCAATCATTCTTGGAGCCCGCGACCCTCACCGCTTTCCTGCGCTGGTCCTGATCCAGCCCACGGGTCTCACGCGTCTCAACGACGTGGCCGGAGTCGGCGGGGATGCGGGGCGGCTCGCCATCGATTCACCAGTGTTCGGCACGGCCGCGTTCAACACGCTGGTCTCGCGCCGGAGTCTGCGTCACTTCCTCGAAGAGGTCTACGCCGACAATACGCTCGTCACCGACGAGCTGGTGGACGCGAGCTACGACGTTTCGCACCAGCGCGGAGCTCGGCATGCGCCGGCGGCATTCATCGCCGGTCACCTCAACATCGACGTTCGGCGCGCGCTTCGGCGCCTGCATCAACCAGCGCTGTTATTTTGGGGCGAAGAGGCCCAGATCGCGCCTGTCGAGGAGATCCGCGGGTTCAGAAATCTCAAACCGGACTTCGATGTACACATCCTGTCGCCGGCCGGCGATCTGCCGCAGGACGAGCGTCCGGACGATTTTAACGTTATCCTATCCACATGGCTGAATCGCCGGTTGCTCTCCTCCGCGCCCACGCACGACACGCCCCCTGGAACGCCAGAGGTCTTGCCGCTCACGCGGCCAGCCTCGTAGACTCAGCGGGCATCCGCCCAACCAACGCATCAGCGCGCGCCGCGCCGTCGGCGCGGTCGGTTCGCTTCTACGTCTCCGCGGGATTGATGGACCGGCCCGACGGGACGGGCACAGCCGCGACTTACCATTACCGACACCTGCTGCAGCTGCTCACGGTCAAGATCCGCCAGCGCGAAGGCCAGTCGCTGGACGCGATCAAGAAGGAAGTGCGCACACTGGCCGGCGATGTTCTCGAAAAGCGCGTCGCCGGATCGCTCGAGCCGGCACTTGTCGTTCGCGCAGATCAGGTCGCGATGCGAGCCGACGAGCCCGTGTCATGGCGACGCGTCGAAGTTGCAGAGGGAATCGAGCTGAACG
Organism: uncultured Gemmatimonadales bacterium; assembly: GCA_963731305.1. GTDB lineage: Bacteria > Gemmatimonadota > Gemmatimonadetes > Gemmatimonadales > Gemmatimonadaceae > Fen-1247. Next base: position 466,645 of record CAVSUQ010000007.1, read on the forward strand.
TGCGCGAAGATTCCAGCGTGGCGGACGACGATACAGTAATGGCAATGCGAGAGGCGGTGCGCGCGGCGATCGGGAGAAACGCAGGGAGATAGATCGGGTAGGCGAATCAGCATGCACAATGGTGGTCGTCACGCGCGTTGAGAGTTGTCATCCCCGCGTAAGCGGGATCCACGGACCGTTATGCATTCAACACCGTGACGGTGGGGGTATGCCGGCGGCTGGCAAATCGTAGGGCGCGGATTTATCCGCGCCGCCGATCCCAAACCGCATGATCGACGATCATTGGAAACGCCGTGGACGCCGACCAAACCAACCACGCCCATCATCGATTGACAGGAAACACCGTTGGGTGGCGCCCTGCGTGGGGCGCGGATTTATCCGCGCCGCTATCTCAAATGGGCGACCGAGGGTCCTTGGAAACGGGTTGGGAAACGGGCAACGATGTGCACGGAACGATATGCACGGTATGATGTGCAGGGAACGATGAACCCGGTATTACCAATGACCCTCATCGCATATTTGGCATTGGCGGCGGGGATAAATCCCCGCCCCACGCAGGGCGCATGTACCGGCGTTTCCTATAGATAGGTGAACGGCGTCCGACGGTTCGACGTTATCGGCGGGGCCGACGACGATGTTCAACGCCCGAGTTCCAAGGGCAGTGTCCAACGTGGCCGGCGTTCCCAAGGATCGTGTCCAACGTTATCGGCGTTCCTCAAGGATCGCATCCGAAGGTATCGGCGTTTCCAATGATCGTCGATGTGCATTTGGGTTGGGCGGCGCGGATAAATCCGCGCCCTACGATACGCCACCCACAATCCTCCTGCAACGTGACGGTGCAAGTATATCGACGGTCCGTGGATCCCCGCTTACGCGAGGATGACGACTCTCGCGTGGAAAGAGACAGCACTCGACACCTCTACGCCGCCTCCACTAGTGGCTCCTGTTCCGAATTGCGGTTCCACACCGTGATTACAAAACCGACAAGGATTATCGCGCCGCCCAACAACGTCGTCCATCTCGGGATCTCGCGGATCCCAGGCAGCACTGCGCCGAGTATCGTTGCACCGACGGGCTCGCCGAGCATCGTGAGGTTCACGATGTATGCAGGCAGATGCTCGAGCGCCCAGTTCATCCCTGTGTGGCCGAGCAACATTGGACCGAGCGCGAGCGCGACGAAGATCATGAGGTCGCGCGGCGGTTGAGGCGCGACGTGTATTCCCGAGACGCCGGCGATGCAAAGCAACGTGACGAGCGCAGCGCTGTACACCAGCGCCACATATGACCACGCGCCCAGTCGCGAGCGCAGCCTGCGACCGACGACCATGTACAGCGCAGCGGCCAGCGCAGCGCCGATGGAAAGCGCGTTGCCGAGCAGCGGATTAGGTGTGGCTACGGTCGCGGCTCCATTCATGAAATCCGGGATCGTTATCGAGATGGCGCCGAGCGTTGCGATGGTGAGCCCGACGATCTGCCGCCGGCTCGGCGCTTCGTGTGCAATGAAGATCGACAGGATTGCGACAAAGCCAGGCTGAAGACTCGTGACGAGCGTGGTCGATGCAGCAATCGTCGTGAGATGCAGCGACGCATTCCACGACCAGAAATGGAGTGCCAGCACCGCGCCTGCGCCGACGGCAAGGAACCACTCGAAGCGCTCGAGCTTCGCGAACTGGCGCCATTCGCCCGTGACCGCCAGCAGTGCGCCGATCACAACGAGCGAGAACGCGATGCGTCCAATCGCGATCGCGAGCGGATCCGCGATGAGAGCCGCGTCAGCGGTCCAGCGAACGAAATGCCCAGCAGTGATGCGCTGAGCACCCAGCCGGGCGCGATCCTGGGCGGAGTCGGAGACGGATGCGGAGCGGTGTGGGCTGCGCGGGGCATGCGCCAAGATAGCAGCGAAAACCGGTCGCGGCCCGGTCCCACCCCATCGCTCTTCCACTTGCGCGCGTGACGCTGCAGTATTGGTCCGAACGGAGGCACGCATGTATAGCACGTTCAACGGTGTCATGAGAATCGTGAGCAGCCTGATCGGGCTGGCGATGATTGCAATGGGTGGAATCTGGATGTTGCAGGGGCTCAACCTCGCATTTCGCCAGGGATTCATGGTCGGCGATTACCACTGGACCATCTACGGGGCGATCCTGGCCCTGGTAGGAATCGCGCAAGTGGTGTGGAGCAACATGCGTCAGGTCAGGAATCTGGCCTGATCCGCGACTCGCCCCGCAGATTGGACAAGCCAACCGGCACCAACGAGCCCGCCTGGGCGGAGAACGTCGCCGCGACTTCGTTTCCCCCGCTGGCAGAGCAGCTGACAGCCGACGTATGCGTCGTCGGGCTCGGCGGTTCGGGGCTGTCCTGCATTAATGAGCTGCTGAAGCTCGGCCAGCGCGTAGTTGGGCTCGACGCGGGCATCGTGGCCGGCGGCGCCGCGGGACGCAACGGCGGATTTCTGCTCGCTGGCACGTCGGCATTCTACCACGAAGCGGTCGCAGCGCTGGGACGCGAGCGCGCGCGACGAATTTACGAGATCACGCTCGCCGAGATGGATCGAATCCAGGCCGAAGTGCCGAACGCTCGTCCGTCGCGACGGATCGGTGCGCCTCGCAGCCTCGGAAATGGAAGAGCGAGGACTGCGAGCTCAATTCGCTGCGATGCGCGCGGATGGGTTTGCTGTCGAGCGATACGAGGGTGATGGCGGCACCGGTCTGTTCTTTCCACACGACGGAAGCTTCAATCCGCTCGCGCGTTGCCGTCAGCTTGCGATGCGCGCGATGGAGCTCGGTGCGTCGCTGATCGAGCATCTCGCGCGCGATCCATGGCATACGGAGAGGTGCGCACCGACAGCGGATGCGTGCGACTGCAGGCACATCATCGTTGCGGTGGATGGCGGTCTCGAGCATCTTCTGCCGGAGCTGGCCGGGCGGGTTCGGACGGCACGTCTACAGATGCTTTCGACTGCGCCGGCTCCCGAAGTGAGTATTCCGCGACCGGTGTACAGTCGCTACGGATACGACTACTGGCAGCAGCTGCCGGACCAGCGAGTGGTGATCGGCGGCTGTCGGGACAATTCAGGGACGAAGAGTGGACCACGCGATAACGCCCTCTGAAGGAGTCCAGATCATGCATGGAGCAGAGTACTGCGCGCAACAGTCGGCGTCGACACAGCCGATCACACCGCTGGGCGCGCGTCGTTGGCGTATTCGCAACGGCATCCTGCCGGTGATGGAAGAAGTGCGGCGCGACGTGTGGGCGATCGGCGGATATAACGGAACCGGCAACGTGGTCGGCGCGATCTACGGACGAATGGTGGCGCAGATGGCCGTGACGTGGACGGCTCGAAATGCTGTACGCTCGGTTCATGCCGCAGCCAGGTGAGAAGGCCGACGCGATCACCAACATACCTTACAGCAGGTAGCGCGCGCCGCGCTCTCCGCGCACGTGTTCCGCGAGCACGCGGCGCGCTTCGATCGCATCCTGCAGGTGACAGCCATTCGGCGGTAACGATTCGCTTGCCGCGGCCTTCCACGGCGAGCGCGACGCGGCCACCGCGCAGCACCAGCAACGCCCCGGCGCCGCGCGGACGCGACAAGGGATCGCGGTCGATTCCCTCGAGCTGCAGCGTGTATGGATTCGCGGGATCGCTCGTCGCGATAACGGAGAACGGAGCGTCCGATCGCATCCGCTGCCCGCAATCTCGCGCAGGCGCTCGACTGCATCCGGCAGCGCGAACTGCGCACCTGCCAGCCCGCGCACGAAGTATCCGCGCCGCACCTCGCCGCGAAACTCGAGGCGCTTGAGCTCGTCGTAGATCGTGACGCCAGGAAATTGGCGGACGCTCGCGCCGCCACCAGTCGCGCGACACGACTCCGTATCGCTCGAGCCACGCTGCGTGCGATCGCGGCCGCCTGATCCTCGGCATCGATCGCGCGTCCCATCACGCCGGGCTTTGCGCACAAGCGACCATCGGCCGGACCAGCCAGCGTGGCACCGCTACGGCGCGGCTTGTCGGGCCGATGCCATTTGGGAAGCCGACGAAGATTCGGACGCGCCGCTGCGACGACGCTCGCCGGCCACGAATGCCGTCGGCAGCCATCGCTCCGGATCGTATGCGGCGCCGGCAGCATCGGCTTCCAGCGCGCGATCTGGCGCAGTGCCTCGGCGGTGTCATTGGTGACGACGCCGAGCGCGACCAGCTCGTGCAGCGCTTCGCGCAACGAGATGGAGGTGAGCGAGATGCCGATCTGCAGATCGGTGATGAACGACGCGCCTTCGCGTCGCTATATAGTCGTAGACCAGGTCGTGCGTTCGGCGCTCATCCGATCGGCGAGCTCATCATCCACAGGTGCGAGCCACACTGCGCCGGTGCCGCGCTCGATGAATCGCAGCCGCGACAGTGCAACGCTCGACGCAGCATCGTCGCCGTTCGTCTCGCCGATCCAGACCGGCTCACCGACGCCATCAACTCGGAGAGGAAAGCGACATCGTAGTCCCGAATGCGCGACTTGAGATAATCGCGCTCCCAGCCAGATACAGGCCGCGGCGAATCCGTACAACTGCCGCAGCACGGTCGCGGTTCCACCGGCGCCGTCGAGCTGATCGCGCGGATCGGCGTGTTGCCAACGCACGAGGAACGCTGCGAACGATGGGATCTCGACAGCTTCGATCTGCTTGCGCAATGCCGCGAGCGCGCGTCGCCTTGCGATTTCGGCCGTGCGGCGAGACAGATATTCCGTGCCGCTCACTTCGGGTCTGAAACGTCCGACCACCACCCGACCGCGCTTGCGCCATTCGTCCAGAATCGATTCGATCCAGCGCATGGACCAGCCGTAGCGCTCGTGGATCTCGTCGGCTGTTACCGGTCCGGCAAGCGCCACGTATTTCGCGAGAAGTCCGCGACGACCACCCTCGCCCGGTCCGTAATCGCTCGCGCGTGCAGGATCGGTGCTGGCCTCGAGTATCGACTTTGCGGCGCTCGACTATCTCCCAGAGCGCTTTCAATGTCTCGTCGTCGTGCTCGACGTTGCCCATCACTTCGTCGAGCATGCGCGCGATCGAGCGACAGCAGCGCTGCGCGCTGCTCGGCGCGCGGCGTGTCGTCGCCGTACAGCCAGTCCATCACGAAGCCGAACTGCAGGCTCGCCGCGAACGGAGACGGCACATCGGTCTGCACGAAGTGGATCGCAATGCGCTTGTCCTCGATCGCGCGCAGGACATCCTTGAGCGACTCGACGTCGAATGCGTCCTGCAGCACTTCGCGGTACGTCTCGACGAGTATCGGGAAGCTCGGAAACTCGCGCACAGTCTGCAGAAGGTCCAGCGCCTTGAGCCGCTGCAGCCAGAGCGGCATGCGCTTGTTCGGCATTCCGCGCGGCAGCAACAGCGCGCGGCCGGCGTTCATGCGGAACCGCGCACCGAAGAGCGACGACGCTCCCACTTCCTCCATCACGAGCTGCTCCGCCTCCGCGGCGCTCATTCCCATCAGCGCATGTACCGGCGGCAGCGAACCCAGGTCGGGCATGCGCAGCATGATGCCATCGTCGGTCGTCTGAACCTGAACGTCGACGCCGAGCGATTCGCGGGCGCGGTGGGCGAGCGCCATCGCCCATGGTGCGTTGACGCGGCCGCCGAAGGTCGCGTGGATCACGACGCGCACGGAGCCAGTCTCGTCGCGAAAGTGCTCGACGACTATGTTGCGATCGTCGGGAACGGTGCTGGTAGCCAGCCGCTGCATGTCGACGTAGCGGCGCAGAGTGGTGATCGTCGCCTCGTCGCATTCGTAGCGGGCGCGCAGCTCAGCGTCGGTAACGCCCGAAACGAGCTCGCGGCGCAGCTCGCCCACTCGCGCGCTGAGTGCGACCGAGCGCGCTGAATATTCTCCGTGCCAGAACGGCATTCGCGCTGGCGCGCCCGGCGCTGGCGACACCACGACGCGATCATGCCCGATCTCGGCGATGCGCCACGTTGTGGATCCCAGCTGAAACACATCGCCGACGCGTGACTCGTGCACGAACTCCTCGTCCAGCTCGCCGAGCCGAGTGCGGTCCGCGAGATTCACGGTGTAGAGACCGCGGTCGGGAATGGTGCCGCCGGAGATCACCGCCGTCATTCTGCTCGCGCGCGAGCCTGTGAGCTTGTTGGTGGCGCGGTCGAACGAGATACGCGCCTCGAGTTCCGCCGCTACCTCCGACGGATACTTGCCCGAGAGCATCGCCACCACTTCGTCGTAGGGCCCACGCGGGAGCGCGTGGTACGGATACGAGCGACGAATCAGCGCGTAGAGGTCGTCGGCGTCCCAATCATCCACCGAAACAGCGGCCACGATCACCTGCGCCAGAACGTCAAGCGCGTTCTGGACCACCTCGGTCGGCTCTACCTCGCCCGCACGCATCGCGGCGATTATCGCAGCCGTCTCCATCGCATCGTCGCGAAACGTCGGCACGAACACGCCGCGGCTTGGAACGCCGAGCGCGTGGCCCGCGCGACCGACGCGCTGAAGCGCGGCCGATACGCGTTTGGGCGATTGAAGCTGGATGACCAGATCGACGGTGCCGATGTCGATTCCGAGCTCTAGCGAGCTTGTGGTAATCAGCGCGCGCAGCTCACCGGCCTTCAGCCGATGCTCCAGCGCGAGCCTGCGCTCGCGCGCGATGGAGCCGTGGTACGGTTGCGCGATCTCCTCTTCCGCAAGTGTGTTGACCCGAGCTGCGATTCGCTCGGCCTGCGCGCGGTTGTTGACGAAGACGAGTGTCGTGCGCGCCTTGCGGGTTTCGTCGAGCACCAGCTGCGCGACCGACGGCCAGACGCTTCCGTCGACCTTCGCGAGATCCGGCACCGGAGAGCGCACAGATAGCTGGAGCTCCTTCGCGAGTCCGCAGTCGACGACCGTTACCTTGCGATCGCTGCCGCCCAGAAAGCGCGCGATCTCGTCGAGCGGGCGCTGCGTCGCCGAGAGGCCGATCCGCTGCGGACCCTCGGCGCTTCCGGTGAGCTCGACGAGGCGCTCGAGCGTTGCGGCGAGATGCGCGCCGCGCTTGGTGCCCGCAACTGCATGGATCTCGTCCACGATCACCGTGCGCGTCGATGCGAACATGCCGCGCCCGCGCAGCGACGTGAGCATGATGTTGAGCGATTCCGGCGTCGTTATGAGAATGTGTGGCGACTTTGCGGATCATCCGCTGGCGCTGGCTCGCCGGCGTGTCGCCGGTGCGCACCGCGACGCGAATCTCGGGGAACGACAGACCGGCCTGCTCGAATCTCCTGCGCAGCTCGGCCAGCGGACGCTCGAGGTTGCGCTGGATGTCGTTGTTGAGCGCCTTGAGCGGTGAGATGTACAGCAGGTGTACGCCGTTGGCGAGCGGCGCATTCAAGTCCGTCTACGATGAGCGCGTTGAGCTCCCACAGAAACGCGGCGAGAGTCTTTCCGGTACCAGTTGGCGCCAGAATGAGCGCGTGGCCGCCACTTGCGATCACCGGCCACCCCTGCACCTGGGGCGGCGATGGCGCACCCAGAGTCTCGACGAACCACTCGCGAACGATCGGATGGAAGTCCGAGAGCGGATCCACAACCGGTTCTACAGAACGCGCCACAACTTCTCCGCCCCCCACTCGAGCACCCGCTCGTAATCAGAGCGCCTGTCCCACGCCTGCAATTTGATCTCCCTCGAGTACTTGAGGTCGTCGAAGAACACCGAATCCATGGTGGCGCCGAACTTCCGGTCGATCACGTCGATGTTAGCCTCGTCGTTGAACGCCATCGACCTGTTGTCGAAGTTCATCGAGCCTACCGACGCCCAGATGCCGTCAGCGACGATCGTCTTGGAGTGAATCATCGTCGGCTGGTACTCGAAGATCCGCACTCCACCGCGCAGAAGCTGATCGTAGTATGCGCGGCCCGCGAAGAGTGTGGTCTTCACGTCGCTGCGATGACCGGCCGTTATTACACGGACGTCCACGCCGCGCTTCACCGCCTGGATCAGCATCTTGCGAAACTCTTCGTCGGGTACGAAGTACGAGTTGGTGATGTAGAGCGTCCTGGCAGCGCCGGCAATCGAGAGTGCGAGAAATCGCTCTGCCTGTGTGCTCCCGACGTTCGGCACTGTGTGCATCAATCCGGCGACCTTGTCACCGACAGGCTCGAAGATCCGGCGCGGGAAGAAAGTGTCGCCGGTGAGCAGCACTCCCGTCGCTTCGGCCCAGCCCGCTGCAAATGCGGCCTGCAGCCCCGCAACCGCTGGCCCCTCGAAGCGCACATTGGATTCGCGCCACTGGTTGGCGTGGTGACCGTCGCCCTGCCAGTAATCTGCGAGACCAAATCCGCCGGTGTAACCGATGTGGCCGTCGACCACCACCACGCGCACGTGTGAGCGCGTCGCGGCGCGATTGAGCGTGTACCATCTTATCGGTCTAAGCCACGCGACACGGGCACCCGCAGCGCGCAGCACACTTACGAAATTCGTCTTGAGCAGCGGACCGGATCCGAATGCGTCGAGCAATACGAGCACGCGCACGCCTGCACGAGCGCGGCCGGCGAGATGATCGCGCATCTCGTCCATCACCTTGCCGGGCTCGGAGTAGTACATCTGCACGGTTATCGTCTGCTTCGCCGAGTCGATATCCTGCCACAGCTGAGGATAGGTTCCGTCACCGTTCAGGCAGAGCGTCACGATGTTGCCGTGCGAGAAGTGCGTGCCGGTGTACAGCTCCATCGATTCCGCGAAGAGCGAGTCGCCGGCCGATGGAGGCCGGTCATTCAGACCGGGCGAAATCACGCTGCGCACCGGCGTCCCGTGGGTCACGGTGAGGACGCCCACCAGCACCATCGCCAGCACGACCACAATGGCTGCGATCTCGCCCGAGTATCGCAGCAACTCCATCAGCGATTCGTCTCGCGGTCTGTAGCGTGGCATCTAGCTGGTCGATCCTCCGGCGGTTCAGAGACGTGGCAGGCGTCTTGATTCCTATTCACTTCTTGTTCCACTCGCACGTTAAGTCGGGCCGGATGATCCGGCCCCTACGGTTCCGCTCGGGTCGATAAATCCTGTCCCTTCCCTACCAGGCGTGACGGTATCGCCTATTCTATAGGTATGCATCTAGCAGTGCCCGGCCGCCGGCCGTCGACCCGAACCGTCACTCTCGACCGATCGCTCGAAGCACTTCCCCTCTTCCGGCTCAGCGACTCCGCCGACGAGGGGGCCATAACTTACCTCCCCGGCCGCGGCGGTCGCTGGCGTGTTCTTCCCGCTCCAGGCGACCGACTTCCTGGCACGTTCGATCAGGACGTCTACGTAGAAATCCTTCACCGGTTCGGCGAGGCCGGAAGTCCCGCTGACGGAGTCGTCCGCTTCACCCTTCACTCCTTCCTCCGCTCGATAGGCCGCAAGGTCGACGGCCGGACCTACGAGCAGCTCCGATCCGCGCTCAACCGCCTGGAGCGGACTCGGCTCGAGTCGAGTGGCGCCTACGAGATATCTTCCGAACAGCCGTTCGAAGGGACATTTACCCTCCTGAGCTCGGTGACCATCGAGCGGAGAAGGCTTACCGATCGCGATCAGCTCGCGCTTTTCTCTGCCATCTCGGTGTCGGAGCCAGGTGATGCGAGGGTGGTCGTATCGCCACACCTCCGCGCCAACATCGCGGCAGGAAACACCATCTCACTATCGCTCCAGCACTATGGCAGCCTCTCCAACCCGGTCGCTCGGCGCCTCTATCGGCTCCTGGCCACGGCGCGGGCGCAGGACATGGTCACGTGGCGCATCTCGCTCGAGCGGCTGGCTTCGCAATTGCCTCTGACACAGCGGTATCCTTCTCATCTTCAAAGGGTTCTTCAACCCGCCCATGAGATGCTGATCGCCGCCGGACTTCTGAGAGACGCGTCGTTCCATCAGCTCGACAAGGACTGGCACGTTGATTACGTGCTCGCAACACGGAACACTATAGCCCCGTAGTTTTAGAACCTATATGCGTAAACCTCGCGTCCTACATCTAGCCGCCTTGGCGGCGGTCGCGCTCCCGCTCATCGTTGGAGCCTTTGTCTATCAACAGCATGAAAACGTCGCCAGCGCTCAGCTGCTCGACGAAGTGCTGCGGATCACTGCGTCCCGCTACGTCGACAGCGTCGGCGCCAACGCCCTCTACGAGAAGGCCGCAACGCGGTCTCGTCAAGGAGCTCAACGATCCCTATTCCGTGCTGTTCACGGCGAAGGAGTTCGATCAGTTCAGTCAGCAGACTGGTGGCGAGTACGGGGGCATCGGAATGGAGATCGCCCCCACCAACGGCTTCGTTACCGTTCAGCGCGTCTTCCCGCACACCCCCGCTTCCGCCGGCGGCGTGATGGAAGGCGATCGCATTCTCCAGGTCGACACCGCCAACGCGCGCGGCTGGACCACGACGCAGGTCTCCGATCGTCTCAAGGGCGAGCCTGGCAGCAAGGTAACGGTGAAGTTCGGGCGCGCCGGCGTTACCGAGCCGATCCCGATGACGTTCATGCGCGCCAAGGTTCACATCCCGGCCGTTCCCTACACGCTGGTCTTCGGCAACGTCGGCTACATCCCGCTCCAGCAGTTCAACGAGACTGCGACGCAGGAAGTCGACGACGCCATCGCCACCGTCACCAAGCAGGGCGCGACTCGGCTCGTCTTCGATGAGCGCGGCAATCCTGGTGGATTCCTCGACCAGGCGATCTCGACGAGCAATCTCTTTCTCACCGCAGGGTGAGTCGATCCTGAGCGTGCGCGGACGCACCGGTGAGGTTCAGGCGTACAGCGCGACGGATCAGCCCAAGCTGCCCAAGATGCCGATGGTTGTGCTGGTCGATGGGCACACGGCGTCGGCGTCCGAGATCGTCGCAGGCGCGCTTCAGGATCACGATCGCGCGCTCATCATGGGTACAACGTCGTTCGGCAAGGGACTCGTGCAGAGCCTCTTCAAGCTCGACGGCGGCTACGCACTCAAGATGACGACGGCGAAGTGGTACACGCCGAGCGGCCGCTCGATTCAGAAGGAGCGCAAGCTGCTGCCGGATGGAGAGTTCGTGGAAGTGATGCCGGACTCGATGGAGACCGACTCGATGCGTCGTGCGCGGCCCAAGTACAAGAGCGACGCCGGCCGCATCGTTTACGGTGGCGGCGGCATCACGCCTGACATCATCGTGAAGCCGGACACGTTGAGCACTGTGGAGCAGAAGCTTCTCCAGTCGCTCGCGCCCAAGTCGCAGGTCTTCGCGCAGGAGCTTCAGGACTACGCCGGCGAGATGAAGAACAAGGTGAAGCTCGGCTTCACAGTGACACCGCAGATGCGCAACACATTCATTGCGCGGCTGCGTGCCAAGGATGTGCCCGTGGACTCGGCGCTGATTGCGAAGGGTGCGGGTACGGAGCTCGACCGTCTGATCGGCGCGCGCATCTCTTCGATGGCGTTCGGCGATTCGGCGACCAAGCGCAAGTATCTCGACGACGACAACCAACTTCAGAAAGCGATCGAGGTGTTGAAGGGTGTCCAGAGCCAGCAGGCGCTGTTCGCACTCGCCGCGCGAACACAGAGTGTTGCGTCGGCGCGGTAACGCGCCGTGATCGAGGAAAGTGACGGACGCGCGATCGAGCGCGGCGTACCACGCCACTCGCTGAGCCTTGCCATACTGGCAGTGCTCGCAACGGTGTACACGCTGTACTTCGGGCGCGCGTTTTTCATTCCCATCTTCTTCGCCGTCGAGCTCAACTTCCTGTTGAGCCCCGCGATTCGATGGACGCATCGCGTGCTGCGAATCCCCGCTCCACTCAGCTCGGCGGTTCTCATCCTCGCGCTCGCCGGCGGCCTGGGTTACGGCGTGTACTCGCTCGCCGCGCCCGCGCAGGGCTGGCTCGCGTCAGCGCCTGCGACGCTCAACCACGTCGGTCAGAAGCTTCACAAGATCATGAAGCCCGTGGAGCAGGTGTCGCAGACCGCCGAGCAGGTGGACAGGGTGACGAACGTTACCGGAACGCCGTCGAAGGCGCGGGAAGTTGTAGTTGCGGGGCCGAGCATGGGATCGCGTTTCTTCGGGACCACGCAGAGCATCATCGGAGCGTTGCTCGAGGTGCTCGTGCTGCTCTTCTTCCTGCTCGCCGCTGGCGATCTGTTTCTGCAGAAGACAATTAAGGTAGCTGCGCGACCCGCGAGCCAACGAACGGCTGTAGAAGTCGCGCGGCAGATCGAGGGGTCGATCTCCAAGTATCTCGTGACATCGGCACTGCTCAACGTGATGGAGGGTTTGGTTTTCACCGCCATCATGTATGCTCTCAAGATGCCGAACCCATTTCTGTGGGGCGCGCTCGTCGCGTGTCTAGAGTTCATACCGTACATCGGCGCGCTCACCATCATCGCGATACTGACGATGGCATCACTCACCGTGTTCGACAACGTGGGGCATGCGCTGCTCGTGCCGGGGTGCTTCGTCGCGGTTAATCTCATCCAGGGTAATCTTGTTGGGCCGATGGTGATGGGGCATCGACTGTCGCTCAATCCGGTCGCGATATTCATCGGTGTCGCGTTCTGGTGGGAGATCTGGGGAATCGCGGGTGCATTTCTCGCGGTGCCGATGCTCGCGTCGCTCAAGATCGTGTGCGATCACATCGAGTGGCTTGGCGGAGTCGGCGAGTTCCTGGGCCAGCGCGATGAGGATGAGCGGCGGCTGGCCGTGCGTCCCGTCGTCGCCGCCTGATCGATGGCGGCGCGCGACACACCTGAAGCGTTCACCGGATTTCGTCCTGCGGCGCTGACGTTTCTGAGATCGCTCGCGCGGAACAACAAGCGTGAGTGGTTCGAGGCGAATCGAGCGCGATACGAGACTGAAGTAAAGCGTCCGCTGCAGGTGCTGGTGGAGGAGATCGACGCGCGGCTGGGCGAGATCGCGCCGGAGATGGTCGGCAATCCGAAGAAGTCGATCTTCAGGATCTATCGCGACGTGCGGTTCTCCAAGGACAAGTCGCCGTACAAGACGAATGCAGCGGCGTGGTTCTATCATCGCGATGCGGGGCATGCGGTCGGTACTGCTGCCGTGCATGGCGGTGCGGGATTCTACTTTCAGATCGCGCCGAAGGAGAACATGGTTGCTGGCGGGATCTGGATGCCGCCTGGCGAAGCGCTCAAGACTTTGCGACTCGCGATTGCAAATAACCACGAAGAATTGCGGGCGATCCTCAAGGCACCGGCGTTCCGGCGTGCGTTCGGTGCGATGAGCGACGAGGCGGTGTTGAAGCGGGCGCCAGTCGGATTCGATCCGGAGCATCCTGCTGTCGACTTGCTACGCTACAAATCCTTCACGGTGAGTCAGGGTCTCACGGAAGCCGAGCTGCTGAGCCCCAAGCTGCCGGACATTGTTGCGAAGAAGTTCGCGACGATGTTGCCCTTGGTGCGCTGGCTGAACCGCGTGCTCGGCCTTCCGCCGCACAGCCGGCGATAACTACAGCGCGATCCTGATAAATGAGCGCCGTGATGACGCCGAGTGCGCAGAGCGGCGCGGAGTATGATCGGGCGCGGGAGTTGGTGCTGGAGTACGGGTGGAACTCGACCGCATACCAGATATTGAATCCCGGGTTCGAGCTGTGGTTTTCTTCTTCGCATCCAGCCGTCGTCGGATACGTACGTGCGGGTGGGCGACGAGTGGTGGGCGGCGCACCGGTCGCTGCCGATGCCGAGCTGCGTGACGTCGCTGAAGAATTCGAGCGGGATTCGAGAGCGCACGGATTCGGCGTTGTTTACTTCGGTGCGGAAGAGAGGCTCGAATCTCTGTATCGCGATACTACGACGCATACTGCGATACTGCTTGGCGCACAGCCGGCCTGGGACCCGCGCGAATGGGTGTCGATCATCGCGACTCACGCGTCTCTGCGCGCGCAGCTCAATCGCGCACGCAACAAGGGCGTTGCAGTTTCGCTCTGGCCGTCGGATCGAGCCGAGCACAATCCGGAGCTGAAGAAACTGCTTCAGGAATGGCTGGGGACGCGCGGTTTACCGCCGCTTCATTTTCTAGTGGAGCCTGAGACATTAGGCCAGCTCAAGGATCGACGAGTGTTCGTCGCGACGCGGGGTGCTGCGCCGGTGGGTTTTCTTGTCGCGTCTCCGATACCAGCGCGGAATGGGTGGCTTACAGAGCAGTTCGTGCGCGGACACAATGCGCCGAATGGTACTGCGGAGATGATGATTGATTCTGCGGTGCGCTGGGTGGCGGAGCAAGATGCGGACTACGTGACGCTCGGCCTGGCTCCGTTATCGACGAGGGCTGGAGAGATGACGAGTCATTCGGTGTTGGTTCGACTCGGGTTTCGTTGGGTGAGGGCGCACGGGCGGAGGTTCTACAACTTCGCGGGATTGGATAGTTTCAAGGCGAAGTTTTGTCCGGATAGGTGGGAAGCGGTGTATGCGATCTCGAATGAGCGTGCGTTTTCGATAAGATCTCTTTATGCGATTGCGTCGGCGTTCACGCAGGGAAAGCCATTTAGCACTGTCGCGAGAGGGTTGGTGCAGGCCGGGGAGACAGGAGATGAAGTGGATGGGGCGGACAGGGTTGAGGCAGTGACTCATCTCCCCGTTTGCGCACCCTCATGTCTTATACTGCGGAGAATGCGGTATAAGATGGCAACGGAGAAGCGCGCACGATCGCGTAAGTCTCTCTGGCGCTAGGAGATACGTCTTGCGCTCAGGGACTCAGTACCCATCTTATACTGCATGCTTGCAGTGTTGTTGAAGCAGAGCTTTGCAGTCTAATATGCGCTGGGCGCACATGCGTCGTCATACACCAGGAGAGACGATGGGCCTGTTTGGCGGAGATCGAGATGCGGAGGGACGCGATGACGCCGGTGCGCGGCGCTACACGGTCGGTGGCCGGCCGCTCCGCTGCGCCCACTGCACGGGTGAGCAGTTCACGGGACGCGAAATCCCACTCGGATCTCGCACGGCGGCGGTGCTCAATACCGAGTGGCTGGCCCCCGGCGCGTATGCGATGACCTGCGCGAGCTGCAGCGCCATGCAGTGGTTCGCCGCCCAGCCCGAGCGCCTCGATCCGTAGCAACGCGCCGGTACCCGGGACGCACTTCGAGAGCCGCCCAACGAATCGTTGAAGCTGACGGCCGATCTGCAGAAGCTCGCTGCGCTCGCATCGGTTGAAACTCGGCCGCAGCTTAACTCAGGCGTTACGGCAGCTACCCAGTATCGCTGTAGATTCAAGCTAGAGGTGTGTATGCGATACAAGATTGTTCTGCGCCAGGACGAAGAAGGCTATATCGCGGCCCGGGAGGATCTGCTCGGCGGAAGCGAGGTTCGCGAGATCGAGGTGGCCGTCTAGCGTAGGAAAGATCGCCGGCGTCAATCATCTCCACGTCATTCGTGCGCTGGAGAAGGCGGGCTTCCGGATAGTGCGCGAAGGCAAGCACACGGTCAGGTCGGACGACGAGCGCATTCTGACGATCCCGCGCCACATTCCGGTGAATGCCTTCACGATGGGTGGCATCGTGCGCGACGCGGGGCTGACGGTCGAGTAGTTCCGCAGGCTCTTCTGGGCAGCCGGCTAACTGTCCCTGCGCCCACATTTTATTGGCTCGCCTGCAGGTGAGCTTTGGCGTTATCCCGCAACAAATTCCGATGAAGGTAGAGATTCTACGTGTACCACCCATCTCTGGGAGGTTCACCGAGCGACACTACGAGGTGTCCGCGCGGGCGAACGAGTGGGTGCGCTTCGAGGATGACGAAGGCCGCGACTGGGTCGGCGTCTTCGGCAGCGCCGAACTCGCCAATTTCAGTGCCGCCGTGCCGTTCCCGGACGACGGAGTGCCGCCTGCGGGCTAACGAGGCGCTGCACATGAAGGGCACGAGCGACGGCTGGACGCGCAAATATTTCGACAGTGAAGGATCCTGCGGGGAGTACCTTCATTCACGTCGACAGGATCTCCGATCGCTGACGCTCTCCCTACCGCTTATGGACAAACGTCCCATTGTTCGCCGCGGCGGCTGTACCGCATTATTGCAGCGGCACCCCGTACGATGGTAGCTAGTTATTGCATTAGCCAGCCCGACTCAACCGATCCAATACCAGCGCATCTCCCCGTACTCGGCTCACAACCGCGACAAAGATGATAAGCGCGCCCGCCCCCACCAGCGCTTCGGTAAACAACATCCCGTTTGCGCCCCACGCGTCGTGACTCCAGCCATCCACACGCAACATGCCGAGGCTGAACAGTGTGTTGAGCGCGAAGAACAGATTGATCTTGGTCGCTGCCGCAGTGTTTCCGACAATCGCGAGCACCAAACCGGTAAATGATGCAGCTACCATCCCGAGCGTGAAGGTGTAGAAGAGCGTCGACGTCGCGTAGCCAGCCGCGGTGCGTGGCGAGAGTGCCATTACTACACAGGCTGCGAGTCCGAGCGCGCATGACAGAGCGTATGCCGTTGGCTTGTGCACATGATCTGCCAGTCGTCCGCCGACGAAGCAACCGATGACGATGGCCACTCCGCCGCCCAGTCCGAGTACGGCTGAAACGGTATCCGCGGGCGCGTGCCACTCCCCGCCGAGCGAGCCAAACAGGAACTGCGCCGCACCGGTACCGATAGGAAGCACAGCGAGCAACAACCCGATGCGACCGGCGCGCGATCGGATCAGCAAGCTCAGGTTGCGCAGCGCATCCGTCGCACGCATCGTGACCGACGCATTTGCGAGCTGATGCTCCGGCTCACGCAACAGCGGCAGCACAGCAGCGCACGCGCAGATCATAGCGGCGAGTATCAGGCCCGCCATCCACGGTGACGGAACGTGCGTCATGAGCCAGAGCCCCAGCCCGCCGCCCGCAGTCTGACCGAACTGGTTGCCCGACTGGAACCATCCAGCCGCTCGACCGCGCAACGCGTCGGGAGTGTTGTGCACCATCAGTCCCTCGGTCGCGAAGGCGAGAAACGTTCCGGCGACGCTCGTAAGGAGCACGAGCAGCGACACGAGCGGCAAGGTGTGAACGGAGAACGGGATAGTCGTGAGCGCAATCAATCCTGTGGATAGCATCACGAGAGCGAGCACATACCAGCGCTTGCGAGACAGCGTGTAGTCGCCGAACGGAGCCCAGAGAAACTTCCACCCCGCAGCGAGGAACGACATGCCGACCACGCCGGCGATGGCCGACAGCGGCACTCCCGCGCGCCTGCCAAGGAAGCCAAGAGCGATGGCCGGAAAGCCGAAGGTGAGTCCGTATGGGAAATACAACACGGCCCAGACCCACGGATGCCGGACGTCAGGAGCGGCTGCCGCGTCGGCGGTCATGGGCGGGAAGATACCGTCGGCTTCGGGTTGCGCAATCAGCGGTCGGCGTCAGGTGGTGCCAGTCGCGGTTACATTTGCGAACCAAGGAGACACAATGCTTGGACCGTGTCGTACTCGATTGCTCATTCTTACGCTCGCGGCAGCATCGCTGACCAGCGTGCCGATGTTCGCACAGATGCCCGCGTACATGCACTCGCTGGCCATACCACCCGCAGAGGTGGGGACGTGTATGCCGCTGCGCGAGATTACCGGGCGCGATTCCGTGCCGATTGTCGAGCGCCATCTGGTAATGGTGACGGCGGATCCGGCCGCACACCGCGAGATGTTCCAGTCTGTGAAAGCTGACGGTAGTATCGGGTACAGCGAGTACCTGATAATTACTTACGTAACTACCGCGAGTGTCAGCAGCCGCATTGGCTCTGGTTTCAGTAGCGGCTCAACCGTAGTGGCGGCATTTTCCCCACAGCGCGGGTGGTCGGGACGGTTCTTTACGGATACAACTCGCGCATCTTTCGCCCTTCGTCCGGGCGGGAAGATGGAAAAGCTGCCGACACCACCCGATCACCGGCATGCGCCGCGTGTGCTCAGCCCAAACGAAATCAGCAGCGTGCGCAAGCTCGCCGCGTGGATGGAGAGCCGCTGCCGGACGTAGCTTTCAATGCTTGACCCTCAAGTTCAACAGTGCACGTGACTCATTTGCGTGCGGGACAACGCTCCGTTGGAAACGACACAGCCGTAAGTCTATCGCCTCGACCCTTTAGGACACCAGGGCATAGATTGACACCGAGTATCACTGGCTACCCACTGTCAGTCAACTAATCCTGGGGCTCCTTTGAGTAGATTTCAGCACATCACAGGAGGCTGCCCAATGTTGCTGGAACTGACCGCGGTGTACCGAAAGGCGCCAGAAGGCGGCTATGTCGCTTTTGTTGAGGAATTACCCGGCGCCAATACACAAGCCGATACCATTGACGAGGCTCGCATGAACCTTCGCGAAGCTGTCGAGTTGGTTCTGGAAGCAAATCGCCTGTTGTCTGAGGAGGATCTTGCGGGCGCAGACGTGATCCGCGAACGCCTTACAGCGTAGTCTCCACCTTCTCCCATGAAGCGCCTAGACCTCATTCGGCATCTTGAGGCAAATGGTTGCCGACTTCTTCGGGAGGGTGCGAACCATTCTGTTTATTTTCAGAACGAGTCTCGCAAGGTTTCTGCCGTCCCGCGCCATCGCGAGATCAAGGAATATCTTGCGCGAAAGATCTGTAAGGATCTCGAGATCTCTGCGCCTTGATGTTTGATGCTTGAATATCATCAGAACAGCGTTACAAACACCTCGCTCCCATGACCAGTACTGATGGCTGCACCAGAACTTTAGCATCGTGACTGCATCTCATAGCTGGCTACCGCTCGACTCGAAGCAGGCCATAGAAAACCTGCTGACGGCGCTCGATGGATTTCACGACGGCTGTCTTCGAGAGATGGCGCTCGCAACAGAGACGTACGTTGATGAACGCCGCTCGATGGCCATCCGGGGCCATCTGGACACATCGGCATTGCTCTATTTCCAGAGCCAGGCCACGCAGCTATCGGCAATTGAGATACGCTGCGAGGGTATATCCTATCTCAAGCTGCGGCCGACACCCGACAATCATGATTCAGCCATCGCGTACGGGACGGTGCGCTCGACGGAGACCGATGCCGCTTGGCCGTGTATTTCATGGGTGGTCCGCTCACGGGGCCGCCGAATACTTGGATAGCAATCAAGCCTAGTCCGCCTGAAGACCCGGACCTCGAAATCATCGCGCAGCGCCTTGAGTGGCGCGCGCTTCCTAATACGTTCGGGAACCGTCTTCGTTATCAGAACGGCATTGTTTAATGGAAACAAGGGTCAGTACACTTCTTTCAGTCAATCCCAACGTCTCAATTTCGGGGCGCCTGTACCCCGTATTTGCTGAAGCACAGCGAGCAGGCCGTTGAGTTGCCGCCAAGGCATTACCCGACGTGGCTGGAGGCGCGAGTGAGGCTCAATGAACTGCCAGTTGCTACGGAAGTATCGAAGTTGTAATCGACATGTCGTGGAAGCACACCGCCTGCAACAAGCAAGCTAATTGAATAGTTGCGCGCGACGATTCATCAATCCGCGCCTCATACTATCATGCTCGAATGCCAGCATCGGACATCGCAAGACAACGCCTCATAAACACAGGCCTCGTAAAGCCGGCGCTGCAGACAGCAAGCGCGGTCGTGTCGAGACTCGGCGCCGTTCAGGCACAGGATTACGCTGCGTCCAAGTGGGGAATCGCTCAGCGCAGCATCGGCCTCACCGATGCTCAGATCGAGCGAGAGATCGACGACGGCCACATCGTTCGCACTCACATACTGCGTCCGACCTGGCATTTCGTCGCCGCGGCGGATATTCACTGGATGCTCGCACTCTCTGCACCGCGCGTCCATGCAGCGAATGCATACTGGTACCGCTGGCTCGAAGTCGACGACGCTCTTGCTCGACGCGGCCAAACTGTGTTGACGAAGGCGTTGCAGGATGGGAAGCAGCTCACGCGCGCCGAGCTGGGCCACGCTCTCACGAAAGCAAAGATCCAGGTGACGAACCCGATGCGGCTCGCGTGTGTCGTGATGCGCGCGGAGCTCGACGGAGTGATCTGCAACGGCGCGCGGCGAGGCAAGCAGTTCACATACGCGCTACTTGAAGAACGTGTGCCAAAGCCGGCAGCGCTGGAGCGCGAAGCCGCGTTGTATGAACTCGCCCGACGATACTTCACGACGCGAGGTCCCGCGACGGTCGACGATTTCGCATGGTGGTCCGGACTCACCAAGGCCGACGCCAAGAGAGGAGTCGAGGCAGCTGCGAGTCATCTGCGGCATGTGTCGATCGCTGACCGCGTCTACTGGTCCTCGACTGCCGGACGCGCCGTACGCACGTCTTCTCCGCTGGTGCACCTGCTGCCGAACTTCGACGAGTTCTTTGTCGGCCTCAAGGACCGGAGCGCGTTCGGCGTGCGGCTCGAATCCTCGGGAGTGAAGGCAAGGACGAGCGCGCTTTCGGGACATGCGCTCGTCGTGAACGGACAGATCGTCGGAGGGTGGAAGCGAACGCTCACCGCGCGGAGCGTGGTCGTCGCGGCGCGCCCGTTGATCCAGCTGAGTGAGACCGAGCGACGCGCTGTAGGGGTCGCGGCCGGGAAGTTCGGCCGCTATCTCGACTTGCCGGTGGATCTTGAATGGCTCTGACGTCCAAGCTTCGGTTCGATCACCCGGCCTGAGGCTTTGCCGACCGGTGGCCAAATTGCGACTTGCTAATATTTCGATGATTAGCTAAATATCGATATGAGCAACGTCTTCAAGGCCCTGGCTGATCCGACTAGACGACGGGTCCTCCAGCTACTCAAACAGGGTCCCATGAGCGCGGGCGAGCTCGCGGAGCAGTTCGATGTGAGCAAGCCTACGATGTCGGCTCATTTTGCGGTGCTGCAGGCCGCAGATCTGATCCAGGCGGAAAAGCACGGACGCTCCATCACTTATCGGCTCAGAATGTCCGTGCTCGAGGAAGCACTCCTTGGATTTTCACAGGCGTTCGACATTCAGCTGGCCAACAGTCCGAATCCAGTTGCCAACTCAAACATGGAAAAACCATGACCAATCAATTGCCGGCACCGCGCGACGCCATTCTGCGCGGGTTCACCATCGCTGCGGCGATCATCGTGATCGCGATAGTGCTCAAGCTTCTCTCGCCGAATTACATCAGCCCCAACCTCGCAACTCGCCTGCTCGGTGTTCTCCTCGGCGCCGTCGTCGTGATCTACGCGAACGCCGTGCCCAAGGCACTGTCGCCGCTCATACGCATGCGTTGCGATCCGGTCGCCGAGCAGGCGATGCGGCGATTCACCGGATGGAGCCTCGCGCTTGGAGGACTCGGGTACGTGATTGCCTGGCTCGTCGCACCGATCGAAAGCGCCAGCACGATCGCAATGTGTCTTCTCGGGGCTTCCATGTTGCTGGTTGTAGGACGCTTTGTCCTGAGCGGTACATCGAAACATTCGCGCGCCTGAAGCGCATCCATCGGGTCGGCGCGACAACGCAACCGCGCAGATACGTCACGATCAGCCACGAGGAGCAACAACAGTGTTCGCACGACTCATGGGGCTCAAAACCATTTCGCCCAGCGATCTGCATGAACTGATACGGCGGCAATCGCCCATCGTAATCGACGTCAATGCTCCTCAACGCTGGATGCAGCAGCACGTTCCTGGCGCATTGAACCTGGATCCCATTGGCTACTCCATCAGTGATCTGCCGACGGACAAACACTCTCGACTTGTGTTCTATTGCTCGAATCCCATGTGCAGAAAAGCGCCGAATGCAGCTCGCCGAGCAGAGAAGATGGGTTACAGCAACGTGTCGGTGATGTCGGCTGGGATCACAGGCTGGGTCGATGCAGGACTGCCTACCGCAAGGGACGGAACGGGGACGGACTCCGCAAAGATTCGGTAACGCTATCCGAGGACAGATCGCATGACTGAAGACAACACAACCCAACCCTGGCAAGCGATCGTCGCTTCGTCACTCGCCTGGCGCGAGGCGCATGCAACTTTCGATGACGCGGTCGCTGGTCTGAGCGCTGAACTCCGCGGACGCCGGCCAGCCGGCTTCCCTCACTCAGCGTGGGAATTGCTGGAGCACATCCGACTGGCGCAGGCGGATCTTCTCGCGTTCATGCAGGACGCTTCATACTCGGCGCCAAAGTGGCCCGATGACTACTGGCCGTCGAACCCTGCGCCTCCAGATGACACCGCATGGGACGAAAGCATCGCCGCTGTACAGCGCGGCCGCGAGGAGCTCAAGGCGATCGCCACTAGCCCGACGCTCGATCTTACCGCGAAGGTTCCACGGGGCAATGGCCAGACCTATCTGCGCACCATACTGGTCGTGATGGACCACACTGCGTACCACGTCGGTCAGCTGATCGCGGTGCGCCAGGTGCTCGGGGCGTGGCCGGCGGAGTGGGGACGGAGTGGGGACGGAGTGGGGACGGAGTGGGGACGGAGTGGGGACGGAGTGGGGACGGACTCCGATTCGACCAAACTCTACCCTTCCACAATCGCCAGCACGCGCAACGGACTCCCACTCCCGTTCACGATCTTGAGCGGCGCCGCGATCACCACCGCGCCCGTCGGCGGCAGCTGATCGAGATTGCACAGACTCGCAAGCCCGAACTTTCCGTTGCCGTGCATCGTGGTGTGATTCGGGAACGGTGGATCGAACCTCCCGGCCTGCCCTGCGTCGGTGCCCACGGTCTCCACGCCGACGCCGAGTACGTCGCGGTCCTTCGCGAGCAGTTCGGAGGTGGTCTTGTGAAAGCCGGGACTGTGCGCGCCGTCTTCCTTCACATTGAGGAACGCAGTTGGATCGGTACGCGTGCTCCAGCCGGTGCGTAGCAGAACCCAAGCGCCACGTGGAATCTTCCCGTGTTTCTTCTCCCACGCTTCGACATGCTCCGGCATCAGCAGAAAATCTTCGTCCTTCGCGACTTCAGCGGTCACGTCGATCACGCACGCGGGACCCACGAAGCGACGCGGCTGAATCGTGTCGCATCGGTTGTCGGGAAAGTCCTTGCCGGTGACCCAGTGCACGGGCGCATCGAAGTGCGTGCCTGTGTGCTCGCCCATGTGGATGGTGTTCCAGTACCAGGCCGGCCCCTTGTCATCGTAGTGCGAGATCACTTCCATCGAGACGCCGGGCGACGGCGCGAACATGGGCGGCAAGCCGATCACCGGCGTGTCGGGGCCGAGCGGCTGCGAGAGGTCCACCATCTTGAGCGCGCCGGAGTCGAGCGCGGTGACGAGATCGGCGAGTATGGGCATTGAGCAATCTCTACAGAAAAGGGTTCGTCACTAACACAACTGCGACACGCAGCGCGTGTCAAATGCCATGATCAAACACCGGCAAAGGTGCCGAACACCTGCGTGAGCAGCCAGTACACGCCCACGCCGAGTATGATCACCGGAATGCCGAAGCGAATCCAGTTGAACACCCACATCGGCACCGGCTTCTCACCGGCGCCGAACAATTCCTTCAGCGCTGCCGCGCGGTTGAGACACCATGCGACGGTGACGACTGCGAGCAGCGACCCGAGGGTCTGCATCCCCGAGCCGAACGTAAGATCCCATGGTACGAACACCGCATTGTTGATGCTCGGCGGGATCGCCAGAACGAAACAGGCTGCCGACATCACCCACACGGAGCGTGTGCGCGTGAGCCGCGTGTTGTCGGTGAGTCCTGCGACGAGCACTTCCACCGCTCCGATGTCCGACAGGTATCCGGCACCGAACAGACTGATGAAGAAGAGTGCGCCGAACAGCCAGCCCGCGGGCATCGCCGCGAACACACGTGGCAATGTGTCGAAGATGAGTCCCGGCCCCGATGCCGGCTGCAGGCCGAACGAGAACACCGCGGGAATCACGGCGAGACCGGCGATGAGCGACGAGCCGGTATCACCGATCACCGTCCAGATGGCAGGACGCGCCAGTGGCTCGTCGGCGTGCAGATACGATCCGTACACCACCATGAAGGTACCGCCCAGCGACAGCGCAAAGATGGCGTGACCGATCGCCGCAGCCATGACGTTTGCAGTGAGG